>NZ_AP018680.1:1378317-2067475 GCF_002218025.2 Vibrio casei
GCATTAAGGGGACAATTGGTATTGGTATTCCTGGGATGGAAAGTGTTGATGATGGGGCCGTTTTAACCTCGAACGTTCCAGCAGCAAAAGGTAAAAAACTTCGTGACGATTTAGAAGCATTAGTTGGTCGCCCTGTTAGAGTCGAAAATGATGCCAACTGTTTCGCTTTGTCAGAGGCTTGGGATGAAGAGCATCAAGGCAAAGAATCGATATTAGGGTTAATTCTAGGGACTGGATTTGGTGGTGGCATTGTTATTAATGGCCATGTGGTATCAGGCCGAAGTCATGTTGCTGGTGAAATAGGGCATACACGTATGCCGATTGATGGTTGGTTTTATTTAAATGACAGCAAAGAAGGAATTAATGCGCCTTTATTTGACTGTGGTTGTGATAAAAAAGGCTGCATTGATAATTACCTTTCAGGTCGAGGCTTCGAGCAGTTATACCAACATTATTATGGTGAACACATAAAAGCGATCGATATAATTACCAACCATCAGAGCGGTGAAGAGAAAGCGGTTGAACACGTTGATCGATTCATGGAGCTTCTTGCGATTTGTTTAGGGAATATTTTTACTGCCTTTGATCCTAATGTGGTAGTTCTTGGCGGTGGTTTATCCAATTTCGATTTAATTTACGAAGAAATGCCAAAACGAATTCCAAAGTATCTGCTTTCCGTTGGAAAAATACCTACGATTTTAAAAGCCAAACACGGTGACTCTGGTGGTGTACGAGGTGCTGCTTTTTTGAATATTAATTAAATAGTATCAGAGTTATAGGTAAAAGGGCTCATTGTAAAGTGAGCCCTTTTTATTATTCATATTTACTATGTATATTGGTCATGATTTCTTTTTTTGGCCTATCCCAATATTTTCCTTCGGTATTAATGTTATCTTACCAAATCCTAGCTTTTTAAAATGCGCATCTCGATACTCACGCACGGTTTTAGTATCTGAAATGGCTTCAATTGATTGCTCCATTTTCAAGTAATCGCGAATATCAATACCTTCATGAGATGCAACCGCCTCATGGATGGAATGAAAATCACGATAGCTGAACGGTAGTGTCTTTTGTTCGTCTTTATATGTGTAAACGATGGTGCGAGACATAAAAATATTCCAATAAAAAACAGTAGCAAGCAAATACTACTGTTTTAAAGAGCCAATAGGATAATTATACCTTTTAATACACAAATATCACGAAGAAACTCTATGGCTGCATAGTGGTACGAACGGCAATCATAGGCGGATGGATATTATTTTTTCTAAACTCTTTCATTACTCGTAAGGTAATATCAGTCTCAAATAATTTTTCATACGCTGTATCCACAACATAAGCTTTACACGTAAGCTTTATGGCAAGGTAGTTATCAGCAATATCTTGGCTAACCAATACTACGACAGGTTTAGGTAAGTGGATGTAACGGCTTGAAGAGGCGGCTTCTTGAATTAAATTACGAGCTAAGTCAATATCTTGATCCATGCCAATATAAAAGGGGATAACGCACTGCATATCAAGTGCACCATAGTTCCCACTCATCGTGACTTCACTTAAAAATTTATTATTGGGAATGGTAATGATGTCATCTGTCGGTGTTCTCATCCGGACAGAACGCAATCCAATTGTGATTATATCTCCATAGTTACCTTCAAAAGTGACGCGGTCACCAACTTGAAATGGACGATCAATCATAACGGTTAAACCCGCAATAAAAGACGCTGCAAGGTCTTTCAATGCAAAGCCTATCGAAACTGCTAATGTTCCTCCAATTAAAGTAAGAATTTGATCATTTATTCTAAAGCTGACCATAAAAACAACAAGGCCCGCGCTCATATAAACAAAAAATTGAAAGAAAGATTGAAGCTTTTGGAGCACCATTCGGTATTGCACAAATTGGGAGCTAAAGGTTTCAACTAACTTATTGGTGAAACGTAATAAAATCCAAGAAGCTAAAATGATCACAAAAGAAAATACAACACCACCCCAGCGAATAAGGCTGGTAAATTGACTGATATTTTCTAAGTGAGCTGAGGTGTCTTCAACGCTGGCAAAGACATTGATGCTAAATGTTATGAGCAATAAAAAGGATAAAATCTTTTTCATATTATTTTACCAATAAATGTTGGCGGTGTAAGGCATTGGTAATGAAACGATACCAATGTTCTGAAATTCTTGCTTTATCTCCGGTCCACTCAATGTACCCACGGCTTTCAAAATAACGTAGGGTACCAATCACCTCAGGAATGGTGAGTTGGGTACATTCAGATAGATCTTCAGGGGTCGACATCTCTAGTTGAACAATAGAGCGTAATATAGCAAGCATTGGTTTCGGCATTTTTTCCAATTCATCAGCTTGAGGCGCTTGGAACAAACGCACCACCACTTTTTCGGTTTTTTGATCACGGCGTAAAGAGAGCCTGAAGAAGCGAAGCGCAACGGTTGGATTTCCATCAGCATAATGCCAAAGTATTCGATAGAAACCTCGTTGGGCACGTTCTTCTTCTGATACATCATCTTGATCCCATTGCTTTGGTAAAGAAAGGTCATCAAAGGATACTGGATTATCAACATTTTGGTTTAATCGAGAGTTTAATAGCTCGGAAATTTGTGCTTCAGACCAACGAGGCATAAAAGTGACCAAATCAAACAATAAGCGTTCACCTCTTGCTCTATCGACAAAACGCCAGCTTGATTTCTCTATGGCTAATAAGATTCTATGGTTCTTTTTAGAGCGTCGCATTAAATTGGTAAATTTCATTAATCCAGTAAGACCGCCAACCATAGGTTTGACTAAACGTTGGGCATTATCAACGGCAATAAGATAATTGACTTCACTTTTACGAAGGTAAGCCAGTACTTGTATATCGCTAGCTTGTGCATCTAACCCTATTTGAACCGCAAGTTCTGATACTAAGTCAGAATATCCAGAATTTGGGCAATTCAAGTAAATAGCTTCAGCATTGTTCACACGATATAGTATTTGCTTTACTAGGGTTGTGGTGCCAATACCACGCTCTCCAGAAACGACACACATGGCTGGGCTGTCAGATAAAATGTAGCGGGATAACTCTTTAATTTCTTCCGTCGCATACCCAATTAATGCACTATCTTCTTTGCCCGGTAAAACATAGTTATATATGTCATCACCTTTCAATTTCACTAGATTCGTATTGGTGCACCATTATCACTTTGTTTGGCTACTTCAATTCTGAATAGATAAGCCAGTGCTTGGCTAAAAAAAGCATATTGAGACAAATTGGTGATCACAAATTGTTTTATGTTTCTAGTGATTAACCAGAAAGTCATAATTGCGGTTGCAATTGTCGACAAACCAAAAGAGTTCTTTTTACTTACCGCCCAGGATGCCCAAACTGGCATTTCAAGACTTATATTTGTCTCACTGAAAACATACGGTTTCCATTTTCGTAGTACCAATACAGAAACAAAAATGAACCAAAGAAACAATAAGCTGGATATCCAGTGATAAATCGTCCCTTCACCAATGGTAGTCTCAGCCATTTGTAAAATAACGCCTGCGCCAATGACACTCCAGACGTAATAGCGAATGGTGGATAAACGTATGGCGGTAATATCTTTGGTGGTAGAGCGACTATTTCGATAAGCAAACTCCAGTATAAATTTAACCGCTATTGAGCCACCAAGAATCCACCAGGTAAAGATATCTAGGAATTTAACGTGTTGTAGACTTTGGAGTGTTGATAAAATGTCCAAGGAAACTGTAATCGCAATGAGCCAAGCAATAGGGCGGTTTGCTTTACTGACATACCAAATTAATCGGATCCAAATGGAAGGGGCAGAGGCAGTTTCTAATTTATTTTTCCGAAAATGTCGAATAATATCATTGCTATTTCTTAGCCACCAAGACAATAGTAAGTATATAAGAAATAACTTCACAACCATTGCTATAACTGGAACAGGAGATATTGTTAAGTCTTTAATAAAGGCTTTAAAACTCTGTATTTGATAGTAAACCAAATATTGAGCATTCAACTCAGTTAAGTGCAGTTCGGTCTTAAATTGAGTTACACCATAAGGGCCAAATCCAGTCAGTTTATTATAAATACGAGCTTGAGCTAATTTTAGTAAATCTTGTTTTGATTGGCTATAGCTATGCATCGTCAAATAATATTCTTGAACACTGAACCAAGAGCGCTGGTCACCCAAAGTACGATAGCTTTTTAAAGATTGCTCAAACCCTTTAATGCCTAGATCAATTTGATAAAGGGTGGTGGATAATAGTTCATCCACCTGAGAATGATCAGCTTCAATCATGAAAAGAGGATCGGGTAATTTATTAACCTGTTCGGCTACTCTTTGAGCTGCTGGTGTTACTTTCGGGATTTGGGATTGATTGTTTGGTTCCCATTCTGCCTTTGCAGATAGAGAGACAAATATCAACAGAATAAACATTATTCGAATGGTATGACCCATAAACTTCACTTATAAATGGTTGAATGGACTTATTTTTGTAAACGAGTATACAATACTAAGTTGATTGATAGCAGCTTGAAGTTTTCATTATCACATCCTTTATACTGGGGTGGCACTTAAGACATTGGACTGGTAACCACAAGCAATTAAATCAGTATTAAGATAATCCTTTACTTATTTCATTATGGCTACAAATTTCGATCTCACCCATAAGTTTTTAATTTGAAATATTAAATGGGGCTTAAAAAAGGTAAATTAAGTCTATAGGAAAGAGTTAAATCAACATGCTTGGTATCCATCTACATAAAATGAAATGATAAAAGGACTTAGAATGCATTTTCCTTATCAAAATATTGTAATACTAACTGGTGCGGGCATTTCGGCCGAATCTGGTATTCAAACTTTTCGATCTCAAGATGGATTATGGGAAAACCATAAAATTGAAGATGTCGCGACACCTGAAGGTTATATTGAAAATCCTAAATTAGTTCAAGAATTTTATAATCAACGAAGAGCTAGCTTACATGAACCCGGTCTTGCACCTAACTCTGCACATATTGCCCTAGCTGAGCTTGAGAAAAAGTTAGATGGAAAAGTGACGGTGATTACACAGAATATCGATAATCTACATGAGCGAGCGGGTAGTGAACGGATTATTCATATGCATGGTGAGCTATTAAAAGTACGTTGCCCTGAATCGAATCAAGTTATCGAACATATTGAAGGGCTTTCTGTAGAAGACTTATGCCATTGTTGTCAAATCCCAAATCCTTTACGTCCCCATATCGTTTGGTTTGGAGAAATGCCACTACAAATGGCAGAGATATATTCAATTATTGAACAAGCCGACCTGTTTGTGTCTATTGGCACATCAGGGGTTGTATACCCTGCTGCTGGTTTTGTTCACGATGCCAAAATGCATGGTGCTCATACCATCGAAATTAATTTAGAGCCAAGTGCAGTACAAAGTGAGTTTTTAGAAAAAAGATATGGTAAAGCCAGTATAGAAGTGCCTAAATTGGTTAATGAACTCCTTTCATGAGCATATGGAAGCCTTTGTATAAACTATAAATAAAACCCGCCAGCTTATGAATAAAAGTGGCGGGTTTTATAATTGGTCATGAATAGAATTACATGTTGACCTTTAGCTTTTGAAAGTATTCGTCATAAAGAACATTTGCTTCACCAACATCATCTTGCCACTCACCTGAGTCCAATATTTTCTGTGGTGGGAACACGTTGTCATCGTTAGAAAAATCTTTTGGTAATAATGGATATGCGGTTTTCACTGGTGTAGGGTAGCCAATTTCTACAGCTATTTTAGCTGCGTTTTCTGGGCGCAATAAGAAATCAATCATCTTATAAGCGGCATCCACATTTTTAGCCCCCGAAGGGATCGCTAAGCTATCCATCCAAAATATAGTACCTTTTTCTGGCCAAATAATATGAATAGGAGCGCCTTCTTTACGAGCAGCATAAGCCGAGCCATTCCATAGCATACCCAAAGAGGTTTCACCGGCTAAGTATGGATTAGCTGGAAAGTCTGAATTAAAAACTAATACGTTAGGCATTAATTTTTTTAGTTCTTCATAGGCTTCTTTGATTTGCGTAGGATCTTGTGTATTTCCAGAGTAACCTAATTTAGTTAAGGCAATTTGGAATACCTCTCGAGGGTCGTCCATCATCATTAACTGTCCAACCCATTTAGGATCCCATAAATCATCCCATTTATCGATGCTAGATCTGTCTAACATATCGGTGTTGATACCGATTCCCGTTGCCCCCCAAACATAAGGAATAGAGTAATTATTATTTGGATCAAATGGTTTGTTTAAATAATTTGGATCCAAATCAGCAAAGTGAGATAACTTTGATTTATCTATTTCCCTTAGCATGCCTTCTTTACGCATTTTTGAAATGAAATATGTTGAAGGCACAACAAGATCATAACCTTTACCTTGGGTTTTCAGCTTGGCATACATGGATTCATTGGATTCATAAGTTGAATAAATAACTTTGATTCCCGTTTCTTTTGTAAAATCTTGAAGTACTTCACTTGGAATATACTCAGACCAATTATAGAAATAGAGTTCTTTGTCGTTAGCTTGAACATAACTTGCTGTTAAAGAGGTGGCAAGCGTTGCTCCTACAAGGAACTTAGACCATGTTTTCATTGGTGACTCCCAGTTTGAATGGTGTTATTAGTATCATTTTCAAAATAGTGTGAAGTATAGACAGATAAATCCATTTTTAAACCATTTATCAATTTTATTCCATATAACAAATCAAGATGTTTTATGATTTGTAAGGTGCTCGTCTCTATCTGCTTGATGACGTAATAGCTGACGAAACAAGCTGGAATTTACTTAATTCGGTCTCTAGCGAGTAGCAGTGAAAGAATAACTAGCATCAATGATACAACTAACATTACTGTTGCCAAAGCATTCACCTCTGGTGATATACCCACTTTAACCATAGAGTAAATTTTCAAAGGTAGGATCTCATAACTTGGCCCGGTCACAAATGAGCTAATAATCACATCATCAAGGGATAGGGTAAAGCTGAGTAACCAACCTGCAGCTATGGCAGGTTTTGCTAAAGGAAATATGATTCTTTTAAGAATCGTCCATTCGCTTGCCCCCAAGTCTTTCGCCGCCTCTAACATTTTGACATCAAATCCTTTTAATCGGCTATAAACTGTGACGACGACGAAAGGTAAACAAAATGTAATGTGTGAAATCAATAGGGTAATCAAACCTAACTGAAATCCAACTACCAAAAACAAAGCTAATAGTGAAATAGCCATAACAATATCTGGCGACATCATGACTACAAACAATAAACCATTAACAGCAGGTTTTACTTTAAATTTATAACGAAATAAAGCAACGGCAGTTAAGCTACCGATAACAGTTGCCGCAGTTGAAGATAAAATGGCAATAGTAATCGAATGACCGGCCGCTTGAATAAGGCTGTCATTATTAAATAATGCTGAATACCACTTTGTCGTAAAACCATCCCATTTAATACCAAATTTACTAGCATTAAAGGAGTTCACAATTAAGACAATAATGGGTAAATATAGAAATAAATATACCAAACTCATGAAGCTAGATTTGGCAATGTTCGCACCAATAGGTTTCTTCATTAGTCTAGTTCCGCTTTCTTATTCATAAACTTACCTGCACGATAATAAGCATAAATCATTAATGCCATTACCAATGTAAGTGCAATGCTCGTTGAGGCTCCAAATGGCCAATCCCGAGCATTCAAAACTTGGCTCTTTATTACGTTACCAATTAATAAATTTTTCGCACCACCTAATAAATCAGACACGTAGAACATCCCTAAAGCGGGAAGCAATACTAGTAAACAACCTCCAATAATTCCGGGCATTGTTAAAGGTAAAGTGACCTTTAGTAGCGTTTGAATTTTATTTGCACCAAGATCTCGTGCCGCTTCTATGTATGAGCGATCCAACTTTTCCAAAGCAGAATATAGAGGCAGAATCATGAATGGAAGTAATATGTAAACTAAGCCAATCATCACGGCAGTTTCGCTATACATAATACGAATGGGGTGATCAGTAAGGCCAATTGCCATAAAGCTTTTATTTAATATGCCTTGTGTACCTAAAACAATTTTTAAACCGTATGTCCGAATCAGTGAATTTGTCCAAAAAGGCACAATGATTAAAAACAGCATAATAGGGCGCATTTTAGGTGGCATTTTTGCGACAATATAAGCAAAAGGGTAGCCTATAATTAAACATAAACCCGTTGCAACAATCGCCATATAAAGAGAATGAAGCATAACTTTGGCATACAGGGGGTCGAGTAATCGAGTGTAATTACTTAATGTGAATGTCAACTCAATCAGGTTTGCTTCATCACGGGTGAGAAAACTGGTGACAATGATCATCAAATTTGGAATGAAAACAAACAACATTAACCAAAATACAATTAAGAGTACAATGCTACTTTGCAGGTTGAACTTCTTCATCTCGTTACTCATTAACTGTTGTAGTTATTGTGGCTACGCTATTATCATAAGGCAGTACAACCTCCCAGCTTTCGACCCAAGTGATAGAGACTTTCTGACCAATCGAATGATCCACATCAGGGTCATCTTCATTAAAAAATTCACTGACCATTACTCGCATACCTGATTCTAATTCGACAACGGAATCTAACGTCATGCCTTTATAGGTTCGTTCAGTAACATGACCAACAATGCCAAAATTTTCTGATTCTTTAATTTCTTCAATACGAATATCTTCTGGGCGAAGCATCACATTAAGACGCTGGCCACTTTCAACCGGTTTTTTGTAGTGTACCGTTGATTCTATCCCTTCTATTTCGGCCACAATAGTCTTGCTATCTTGTCGGTGAACGACTTTAGCTTCAAACACGTTAATTTCACCGATAAAACTGGCTACAAATAAATTACTTGGTTCTTCATAAATTTCACGAGGTGAGCCATCTTGTTCAATTACCCCATCACGCATTACAATAATACGATCGGACATGGACAATGCTTCTTCTTGATCATGAGTTACGAATATAAAGGTAATACCAAGTTGGCGCTGCAGTTGTTTCAACTCAAGTTGCATTTGCTTTCTAAGTTTGTAATCCAGCGCAGAAAGTGATTCATCAAGTAACAGTACCTTTGGCTTATTAACAACGGCGCGTGCAATAGCAATACGTTGTTGTTGCCCGCCTGATAATTGATGTGGCTTACGTTGCGCCATGGTATCTAATCGAACCATTTTTAAAACTTCATACACTCTAGTATCAATTTCAGTCTGTGCAACTTTTTGCATTCGTAAACCAAAAGCAACATTTTCAAATACGCTCATATGAGGAAAGAGTGCATAACTTTGAAATACTGTATTGACGTGTCTTTTCTCTGGGGGATGTTTGGTGACGTCATTATTAGCAAGTAGAATACAGCCGGAATCGACAGTTTCAAACCCAGCTATCATTCTTAAGACCGTTGTTTTACCACAGCCAGAAGGGCCAAGAATAGTAAGAAATTCACCATGTTTTACACTTAAATCTAGATGTTCGATGATAGTCTTACCATCGAAGCTTTTGCTTATACCCGTCAATTGAATGACAGTTGAGCCTTGTGATTGTTCAACATCCAATTTCTGTATTTCTCCAAAGTATAGAAAGCGCTGTTACACACAAAAAATTGAGGGCGGATCATAGTCGTCATGAGCCGTAATTCATAGTCATTTTTAACAATAAATAGCAGGCATTGTTTTTAATCAATGGCTCAATTATCCGTTATAAAGAGGATAGATACAAAAAAGAATCCAATATAGAAATTAATATGTTGAAAATAAAAGCATTTTACAAATTTAGACATATTTAAAATACCGTAAACTCGCATCTTTATACTTCATGAGTATAATGTTCCCTCATTACGCAAATTTGACGATGTTTGGAATCCCAATAAATGAATGACAATTTAGAAAAAGAATTTAATGTTGGTGGCAACATTGAATCGGCGTTATCTGGCCAATATGAACTAAAGGCTAACAACATCCTTAAAGAAGCGTGGCAATTGACGATCAAAAACTTTTTGTCATTCTCACCAACAATCGTCTTACTTATCGTTTTACAAATTACTATTTTTGTTGTCGCGTTAAAAATGCAATTAGGCGATCCAAGTGTGATTTTTAAAATATTTGAAGAATCGGCTGAATCAGCACAAGTCCAAAATATTATTGAATCAGTTTTGATCGCGAACTTTAGCTATGAAGTGATTAGCGCGCCATTGTTTGCTGGCGTTTGTTTAATGGCGATGAGCCATGCCACAGGATTCAAAACTCAAATTCGTCATATATTGAAAGGCTTTCAATTTACAATTCCTATCATGTTAATGACTTTAATGGCATTAATGCTTCAAGGTATTGCAGGAATGGTGTTACCTTTCTTATCATTATATCTATCGATGGCATTCAGTAATGCCGTTCTATTAATTTGTGAAAAGCGTATCACTCCAATGCGTTCATTGCTTTTATCACTACGTGGGGTAAATAAAAAAATACTAACTATTACAGCCGTTTATGCATTAGTTTTACTGATGTTTTTTGCCGCTGCTTTGTTTTATGGTATTGGCCTCATTTTCGTTTTACCATTTTACTTTCATATCAAAGGCATTATTTATCGAGATATGTTTGGTATTCGATTAAAAGTAACCCATTCAGGTGGTAACTCACTGAATAGTAAAAAAACTCAGTCTCAGGTATTTGACGCATGATGAAAAAATTTATAATTGTTTCTGTAGTTTTAGCTTGCTGGACATTTTACTATGTGCAAAATCACATGGTAAAAGAACCTCAGCCAGAAAAGAAAGAAATGACACAGAAGGTTGATGCAGTTGATTTAAACACAAAGAAAGAAAAATTCTTTGCGGCATTATGGCCGGGAATGCAAAAAGAAAATAAGCGTGTCGAGTCTGAACGTACACAGCTACTTGAAATGAAAACATTACTTTCAGATAAAGAAACAATAGATGGTAAGCAGCTCAATATTGCTTTACGTTTATCAAATGCTTACAACTATGCATTGCCTGAAAGTGGTGTTGATGACGCTTGGCTAAATGAAATGTTATTACGTGTTGATGTTCTTCCTCCATCATT
This sequence comes from Vibrio casei, assembly GCF_002218025.2. Classification (NCBI taxonomy): domain Bacteria; kingdom Pseudomonadati; phylum Pseudomonadota; class Gammaproteobacteria; order Vibrionales; family Vibrionaceae; genus Vibrio; species Vibrio casei. Next base: position 1,389,422 of record NZ_AP018680.1, read on the forward strand.
AGTATTGACTCAAGCTGCAAATGAATCTGCATGGGGGACTTCTCGTTTTGCTAAAGAAGGCAATAATTTCTTTGGACAGTGGTGTTATAGCGAAGGGTGTGGCTTAGTGCCATTACAACGTGTAGAAGGTGCAACTCATGAAGTGGCAAAATTTGATTCGCCTCAAGAGTCCATTCATGCCTATTTTATGAATGTTAATCGCAATGCAGCTTATGAAAAATTGCGTAAAATTCGAGCAAAACTAACTGAAGAAGGTAAGAATTTAAAATCTGAAGATGCAGCAATCGCACTAACCAATGGTTTATTAGGCTACTCTGAACGTGGTCAAGATTATGTTGATGATTTACAGAGCATGATTCAACATAACTCTGATTATTGGGTGACTCAATGATAGGTAGTAAGATCAATTGGTGGCTCTTTGGACTGACTGCATGTTTATTATCAGGGCAAGTTAGTGCGCAACAGTATCGATTTAATTATTCTAAACTTTATACTCAAATGAAAAACAACCTTAAAGAAGGACACCCAGATGTAAAGGTGGCATTTTTCTTTCAAGAACAAGAAACCTCTCGAATTTGCAATATTGATAAAGCTTGGATGGAAAAGGATGAACATTATGAAGAGTTTACTATTCCTGACAGCCAAGAGCTTGTCGTTCCTATTGACAACAATTTACGCCAAGTCGGACCTCTTGTTTATGTTGATACTGAGAAAGGTAAACTCTGCGATTTTTCAATGGTAGTGATGACGAATAAGCCATTACAAGGCCAAGTTACCTATACTCAAATTAAAGCACTTTTACCTCAAATGAGTAAAATGCTTGATGATCTGGGTGGCATGTTTTCAAGTTGGTTTTCACCAGAAGTTATCGGGCTGACCTTAGAATTTAGGTCTATTAGAAATGGTTCAATTACCGTTTCTAATGGGGCATCGATCAATATCGAAAATGGAAAGGGGTTGATCAAGCTGGTTGATTTAAAAGAAGGGGCGGTATTAGATTTCCCTCAAACTACGTTTAGAGTACTACCACTACTTGGAAAATAAACGTAAGAAATAGCCAAGTTAAATCTAAAAATAAAAAGCCAAACTTTTAAACGGCGAATGAGCAAAAAAATTTGGCTTTTTAGTAAAAAATGATGTTATAGATTAGTCACATCTAATTGTAAGTTAGGATCAAACTCCATTGCACCCTCTGAAGGTAGCGGTGTTGGCATCTCTTCTTTGTCAAACCCAATATCACCACCATTAATCACGCCAGAACTACGATCAATTGATTTGAAATCAAACAGGTTATAATCAGCCAAATGGCTTGGCACCACGTTTTGAACCGCTTTGAACATGGTTTCAATACGCCCAGGAAAACGCTTATCCCAGTCGTTGAGCATTTGTTTAATATTTTGACGCTGTAGATTAGGCTGCGATCCACATAGATTACATGGAATGATAGGGTACTCACGCATCGCCGAAAATTTAATTATGTCTTTCTCTCGACAATACGCTAATGGGCGTATAACAACATGCTCACCATTATCTGAAACCAGTTTTGGTGGCATTGCTTTCATTTTTCCACCATGGAACATATTTAAGAATAATGTTTCTAAAATATCATCACGATGATGCCCAAGCGCTATCTTTGTTGCCCCAATTTCTTTTGCAGTACGATACAAAATACCACGGCGTAAACGAGAACATAATGAACATGTTGTTTTACCTTCCGGTATTTTATCCAAAACAATTGAATAGGTATCTTCTTCTACAATTTTGTATTCAACACCTAAAGACTCAAGGTAAGTAGGGAGAATATGTTCAGGAAAACCTGGTTGTTTTTGATCCAAATTTACCGCTATCAATTCAAAATTCACAGGAGCACTCTTTTTCAAGCTCATTAGAATTTCAAGCATAGTAAAGCTATCTTTCCCACCAGATAAACACACCATGATACGATCACCATCTTCAATCATATTGAAATCAGCGATAGCTTGACCAGTATTACGACGAATCCGCTTTTGAAGTTTGTTAAAATTATATTGTTCAGCTTTCTTGTGTGCTTGTTGCTTGGATTCGGTAATGGTGCTTTGATTCACATTCATTGTCTTTAACCTTAACTGATACCAAAATAGCAAATCGTGATAATTGGTATGTTTTAATGCTTACTGCATCAATCATCGTGAAGATGCGGATAAATAAATGCCGTATCATACGGACAAAAAACAAAAGAGCAACACAGTTGGTTGCTCTTTTATACCAAACGATCACTAATTCTTCATCGATTAGTTTGGGTCAAGTGGGCTGATAAAACCGGCTGGCTTCAATGCTAGTACATCACAATTTATTTTATCAATTACATGCTCTGCTGTATTACCAATAAAAACCGCTGAAAGGCCGGTTCTGCCTGTTGTGCCTAAAATCACTAAGCCTGCGTCAAGCTCTTTAGAGGCTTTCGGGATAATATCTTCCGGTAACCCTTCATTGACACGAGTGTGTTCTTCATCGATACCATACTTTTGTCTTAATGCCTTCATTGCCGTTAAATGAAAACCTCTTACTGCATCGGTATATGACGTAGGGTCAAATTCAGGTAATTCGACCGTTACGTTAGCCGGAGTCACTGGATAAGAATTAACTAGAAATAGTTCAGCATTCAGTTGATTTGAAAAATTCAAACCTTGCTTTACCATACTTTCATTCAGTGCTGTGTGAGTCGTATTTTCAGAGCCAACATGTACTGACGCAATAATATTGCCATTTACTGGCCAATCGTGATTTTTAACGAGCAATACAGGGCAAGGGCACTTACGTAATAAATGCCAATCTGTTGGCGTAAAGAATACCGATTCTAATACATCGTGTTTTCGAGTGGCTTTAATCAAAATATCATGCTCACCGGAAAATACTTCTGCGATAATGGCTTCGTATGGTCTATGGTGCCACACGACTTTTATATTTAATTCAATGTCACTTTTTAGATAGGGCTCTGCCACTTCACGCATCCATGCTTCACGCTGATGAATTACACCTTTACGCATCGCATCGCGCTCATCAGAAGAAAGCATTGATGTCATATCGTATGAAAAATCATAAATAGACAAGAAAAAAGTAATTGATGCTGGATCGGGGAGATCTCGAACAATTTGAAAGGCACGAGCCAGTGCCGATTGCTCAACATTATTAACATCTGCAACGACTAAAATATTTTTATATTCGTTCATAGAAACTCCCTACATTTGCGTTAAATCAGAAGATCACTTTATCTATTACTGTAGCTGAATATGAAGAGTATTTTTAGTGACCTAACCAATATTTCAGAAAGAAAAAAGCCGCTATCATCACAATAGCGGCTTTTAATTATTTGAATTAACAGTGATTAGTCGTCTACGACACCGGCAAGTTTCTGTAAAGCATCATGATCGTTAATCGTAATATACTTTCCTTTCACACTCAAAATTTCACTTTTTTGAAAACGACCAAGCAAACGGCTAATGGTTTCAACTGTAAGGCCTAAGTAATTACCGATATCCCCACGAGTCATCGTTAAACGAAACTCTCTGGGTGAAAACCCTCGCTGAGAAAAGCGCGTAGAAAGACTGAATAAAAATGCGGCTAAACGTTCCTCGGCATTCTTTTTAGAAAGGAGTAGAATCATGTTTTGGTCGCCTTTTATTTCATTGCTCATCAAACGCATGATTTGCTGACGAAGTTTTGGCATTTTCCCAGAAAGCTCATCCAAGGTTTCATAAGGAATCTCACAAACCATTGAGGTCTCTAAAGCTTGGGCAAAACTAGGGTGTGAACTGTTATTTATAGCATCGAAACCAATTAAATCACCAGCAAGATGGAAAGCGGTAATTTGTTCATCGCCTTGCTCTGTGATGGTGTAGCTTTTTATTGTTCCAGAACGAATAGCATACAAAGATTTAAGTTCATCACCAGCCTTAAATATTTCTTGTCCTTTCTGAATAGGTTTTTTACGTTCAATTATTTCATCAAGTTGATCCAATTCAGAATCATTCAATGTAAAAGGAATGCATAATTGACTTATGCTACAGTCTTGGCAATGGATAGCACATCCGCCAGACTGGGCACGTTTTATTTTCGCATTATCTGAAATCATAAATTACCGATGAGTTATAATTGATATACATCAATATTTTAGCAGTTCATACCTCTAAAGGACAGTAGTAAATGGAGGTCTAAGACATAACCATCACATTAATCTAACAACTCCTTGATACAACTGGAATAAGGCATAAAACAAAAGTAAGGTTGCACCAATGCGCCTAAAGAGTATGGATTTTATCCACTGATTTAGTTTGGTGGTACTTAACCCAATGGATAGCATTAAAGGGAGTGTGCCTAAACCAAAAGAAAACATAATTAAAGCGCCTTGGGGGGCGCCGCCAGAGGCAGCAGACCAAGTTAACATTGAATAGACAAGCCCACAGGGTAACCATCCCCAAATAAAACCAAAAGGAATCGCATAAAAAGGATGCTTAATTGGTAATAACTTTTTCCCTAATGGAGAGATATACTTCCAGATGTGCTGCCCTGTTTTCTCAATATAAAGTAACCCTGCCCACCATTGACCAATGTATAAAGCCAAGATTATCATAAAAATAGAGGAAATAAGACGAAGCCAATTTAGTGGGGCATTTACACCTGAATATTCAGCTATGGTTGAGATTGTTGAACCAACAATACCACCAATCAAAGTATAGCTAATAATGCGCCCTACATTATACAAGATGGGGTTAAGCCATAAGCGCTTAGACGACATTTCGCCTATATTCATTAGACTGGCAATACCACCACACATTCCCATGCAATGGCCTGCACCTAATAATCCAATTAGAAAAGCAGCAAACCAATCATTCGTCATTGCTTTTCCTTTTTCTCAATCTTGGTTTTTATCTCGTCATTATCATCAAATAAAATACTGTGTCCTTGCCGATCAAGATCATCAAACTGTTCTGTTTTAACCGCCCAAATAAATACTGCAACCGCTATACAAACAAAGATAATAGCGATAGGAATGAGTAAATATAAGCTTTCCATCTATTTCAATAACCTCAAAGAGTTGGTCACCACAATAATTGAGCTTGCGGACATGCCTATAACTGCAAAATATGGGGCGATAAAGCCCATTACTGCTAAAGGTAAAATTAATGCATTATACCCAAGTGCCCAAGCTAAATTCTGACGAATAATACGTCTAGTATGTAGAGCTAGTTTTCTTGCCTCAAGTATTTTATTTAATTTGTCACCAAGTAACACCATATCAGCCGACGCCTTAGCTACATCCGAACCACTACCCATTGCAACGGATAAATGAGCACCAGCTAAAGTAGGGGCATCATTAATACCATCTCCAATCATTAAAGTGATATAAGTGTGGTTGAGTTCATTTAAGTAATGTAATTTATCAGCAGGTTTTAGTTGACATCGATAATCCTCAATACCAAGTTTATTGGCCACCTTTTGGGTGCTGTGCAAAGAGTCCCCCGTTAGTATCGTAATTTTTAAGCCTTTTTCTTTAAGTTTATTAATGAAATTAGGGCTTTCAGATCTGATCGGATCTACGTATTCAAAACAGGCTACTAGCGAGTCATCACACGATAAATAAATGGTTGAAGCCTCATCCGTTTCCTTTGGATGTTTGGTTACAAAACTTAATGTACCAATTTTCCAAATTTTGTTTTGATATTCGCCACTTAAGCCTGAGCCAATAACATTTTTCACATTATTAATAACTATTTTATCTGAATAGTATGAGGAAAATGCATTTGCAATGGGATGGTTAGCATGTTTTTCTAAGCTTGCTGCAACTGAGAAACATTCAGACTGACTCATTTCTGAACCTTCGTATACCCTACATTGACTAATTTCAATATTGCCTTCTGTTAAGGTACCGGTTTTATCTAGTACGATATGATTTATTTTGCATAAGGTTTCAAATACATGTCCCTTACGTAATAAGATACCTAATGTACCGAGCCGAGATGTAGAACAAGTGACAGCAGTGGGTGTCGCTAATGAAAGGGCGCATGGACACGTTGCAACTAAAACGGAGAGCATAATCCAAAATGCAGAGTCTGGTTGGTGTAGATGCCAATACCACCAAGTACCAGCAGCGATAATTAAAATAATAACGACAAAATATTTTGCGACATAATCGGCTATTTCAGCAATTTTAGGTTTCGATAATTGCGCTTCATCTTGTAGGCGAACAATATTAGAAATGACAGAATCAGCTTTATGGCTGGTGACTTTTAATTCAAAAGATTCACCTACATTCATTGTTCCTGCATACACAAAATCATATTGTTGCTTAAAGACCGGGATAGACTCACCCGTTAGCATGGATTCGTCGACTTGCGTCGAACCTATAATCACTTTTCCATCCGCAGGAATATGTTCCCCAGGGAGAACTTGAATGGTATCGCCAATTTTTAAGCTTCGAACTGGGACTTGCTCACCATTGTTCATTCTAGCCATTGCTGGCACTAGTTTTAAAAGGTTCGCGCTGGCGGTAGCGGCCTTACGCCTAGCACGCATCTCAAGAAATCGACCAACCAATAAAAAGAAAGTAAACATAGAAATGGATTCAAAAAAGACTTCGCCGGTTCCTGTCAGTGTTGCCCATACACTTGAAACATAAGCAAAGATCAAGGCAATAGAAACGGGAACATCCATACCAAGCGTTCGGCCTTTGATACTTCGCCAAGCATTCAAATAAAATGGCTGAGCAGAATACAGCAAGACTGGTGTTGCAAAAATTAAACTGACGACGCGAAGGTATTGTTTGAATTCAGTATCAAGGTCTGAAAAAACTTCAAAATAAAGAGCAATAGCTAGCATCATAACTTGCATAGTAGCAAGACCTGCAACGCCTAAGCGGTAGAGATATTGCTTCATCATTTGGTGATACGCTTCTTCATGCTGGTTAGGCTCGAAAGGGGCGGCTTTATAACCTAATTGATGAATGGAACGCAATAAATCACTTAATCGTGTTTGTTCAGTATTCCACTTTAATATGGCTCGGTTAGTTGTGATATTTACCCGTATAAGTATTACACCCTTAACAGCATGTAATTGTTTTTCAATAAGCCATGCACAGGCAGCACAAGAGACCCCATCGAGTGACAGTGTCACCTCGGATAGATTATCATCATTCCTAACAAATTCTTGCTGCACTTCAATGTTATCGTAATGAATAAGTTTTTGAAGTTGCTCGGGAATAAGGTCAACTTTTTCCGCAGGAGATGTTCGGTATTGATAATAGGAATCTAGACCACTTTCGACAATGGTTTGTGCGACAGATTGGCATCCTAGACAACACATTTCTCGTTGCTGCCCTAGAATATCAACGGTAAAGCTAGCTTTAGCTGGTACAACATCACCACAGTGATAGCACGCTTGTTGCGTCGATGATTGATACATTTATAAAAAATCCCTTAATCCAATAAAATGGTTGGAGTGTCAGTAGGAAAACCAACCTTACCTTGAATCATCCACTCTTTATTATGAGGCTCAAACTTGATGAACCAAGGTCCATTTAAAGGTGCATCTAAAGTAATTCGATAGTTTCCATTTGCATCAGAGCTGATGGTACGTTCGAAGTCTCTATCAGGCAAAGTACGGTGGGTAAAGCTTACTTGCAAAGCAGGATAAATAGGCAGTTTACCTTTATCTAAATGAAAAAGAAGCCCAGTGCTAGTCGAAACCACAGTCGCTTTTAATTGAAAACCTTTAGCAACATGTATTTTAGTTAGATCAACATTAATACCTTTACCTTCTTTATAGTAATCTTCAGAAACAAGATTCACACTATTTTGAGCGAAAATCCCAAGGGTGATGAAGCTACCAGTGACCGCACACATCGGGAGGAAAATAAGAAACCACGGCCAAAACTGTTTATACCAAGGCTTTTTCATAACATTCTCACAAGTTAAAAATTTATAACATAGAAGAAAAAACAGCCCCATAAGGGGCTGTTAAACCATAAACTAAGAATTAGTTAGCTGATTCAGGTGACCTTTGGTTACTGAGGCTCCAGACATAGGAAGCAACAAGGTGGATTTTATCTTCACCTAAAATATTTCCCCACGCAGGCATAACGCCTTGGCGACCATACATTACCGTTTCTGTCACATCGGCACGAGAATCACCGAATAACCAATCATTGTCAGTAAGATCTGGCGCACCAAAGGCTGGGTTACCTTTACCGTCGGTCCCATGACAAGCAGCACAAGCAGCAAAGCGAACTTTACCTGCCGCAGCCTCACGAGAATTGACTTTACGTCCAGATAAATTCAGAACGTAGCTAACAACTTCGTGCACACCATCTTCACCAAACGTCTCTCCCCAAGCTGGCATAGCCCCAACCCGACCATGACGAATCGTGGTTAGAATGGCTTCAGGTTCACCACCATACAACCAAGCATTATCCGTTAAGTTAGGGAAACCTTTTTGCCCACGGGCATCAGAGCCATGGCATTGAGAACAGTTTTGTAGAAACAGATTCTGCCCAACTCTCAATGCTGCAGGGTCAGCTGCGATCTCGGGTATTGTTTTATAGCCAGTCCCAGCCTCGTTATTCGCTAAGCGTTTGAAAGATTCACCATAAAATTTATTGGCATCATCTAGCTCTTTTGAATATTCATCAAGTTGTCTGTTTTCTTGAGCACTTTTAATAGAAGCATTCATTTCTGCCACAGATTTTACTTGTTGTGGAGAACTAGTCCAACCTAAAAGACCAGGAAAGTTACCTAAGCCAGGATATAAAGTAAGATATACCGCCGAGAAGGCAAACGCCGCGAAAAATAAATAAGTCCACCATTTGGGAAGCGGGTTATTCAGTTCACGAATACCATCGTATTCATGACCCATATCAGCACCTTCTTCAACTCCCATCTTATCTTTTAAACACCAGATCAGTATGGCTAAAATACCAAAAATGGTACCTAGTGTAATTACTGTTACCCAGACACTCCAGAATGTAGTCATTACTTCATTCCTCCCTGTTTTTGTTCTTTACTCGATTCTTCCGGCTCATCATCAAAAATCAGATTCGCCGCTTCATCAAAACGAGATTGGCGATTCTTGCCGCAGGCCCACCACAAAACACCACAAAAACTGATAAACAATACTAAGGTCCAAATACTATGAAGGGTTATAATATCCATATTATCATCTCTTATTTCATGGCATGGCCAAGCGATTGTAGATAGGCAACCAAAGCATCAAGCTCTGTTTTACCTTCTACATCAGACTTAGCGTTAGCGATTTGTTCATCGGTATATGGTACGCCAAATGAATCACGGAAAAGACGAAGCTTTTGAGCAGTATATTCACCCGTTAGTTTATTTTCAGCTAACCACGGATAACCCGGCATTATCGATTCTGGAACCACTTCACGAGGGTCAATTAAGTGCACTCGGTGCCATTCATCGGAATAACGACCACCAACACGAGCAAGATCCGGACCGGTACGCTTAGAACCCCATAAAAATGGATGCTCCCAAACCGATTCACCCGCAACTGAATAGTGTCCGTAACGTTCAGTTTCAGAGCGGAATGGACGGATCATTTGGCTGTGGCAAACATGACAGCCTTCTTTTATATAAAGATCGCGTCCTTCCATCTGCAATGCAGTATAAGGTTTCAGATCTTCAACAGGTTCAGTTGTTTGTTTTTGGAAGATAAGCGGAGTAATTTCCACCAATGCCCCTAAACTAATACCAAAAACCATTAATATAGCCAATAATCCAACGTTTTTTTCGACTATTGAATGGCGATTCTTATTAGAACTCATACTATAGCCTCCTATAAAGCCGGTTGAGAAATAGCTTTAAGGCTACTCTTAGGTGAAGTTACTGTTTTATATGTATTATATGCCATCAACCACATACCAGAGACAATAATCACACCACCAATGAAACGGACTAAATAGAATGGATGAGAAGCTTCAACTGTCTCAACAAAACTGTATGTTAATGTTCCATCAGAATTCACTGCACGCCACATCAATCCTTGCATAACACCTGAAATCCACATAGCCACGATATACAAAACCGTACCAATGGTTGCAAGCCAGAAGTGCACATTAATTAACTTAATAGAGTACATCCGTTCTTGACCGAACAATTTTGGAATCAAGTGGTAAAGCGAACCAATGGTGACCATAGCAACCCAACCTAAAGCACCAGAATGCACATGACCAATGGTCCAATCAGTATAATGAGATAAGGCGTTTACTGTTTTAATTGCCATCATTGGGCCTTCAAAGGTAGACATACCGTAGAAAGACAAAGAAACAATTAAGAAGCGTAAGATTGGATCGTAACGCAGTTTATGCCAAGCACCAGAAAGGGTCATAATACCGTTAATCATACCACCCCAAGAAGGTACAAATAGGAGTATAGACATCACCATACCAACAGACTGCGTCCAATCAGGAAGGGCTGTATAGTGTAAATGGTGAGGGCCAGCCCAAATATATAGAGAAATCAACCCCCAAAAATGGACAATCGATAAACGATATGAATAAACCGGACGCTCTGCTTGCTTAGGCACAAAATAGTACATCATACCCAAGAAACCTGCCGTTAATAGGAAACCTACCGCATTATGGCCGTACCACCATTGTACCATTGCATCAACTGCACCAGAGTAAATGGAGTAAGACTTTCCTAAAGAAACCGGTATGGCCATACTATTTACAATATGCAAAACCGCAACGGTTAAGATAAACCCGCCAAAGAACCAGTTTGCAACATAAATATGAGAGGTATTTCTTTTGATCAAAGTACCAAAGAAAACAGTAGCATAAGCTACCCACACAATAGCAATAGCGATATCAATCGGCCATTCTAATTCTGCATACTCTTTACTTGTTGTATATCCTAAAGGTAGGGTGATGATTGCAGACAAAATAATCGCTTGCCATCCCCAAAAGGTGAAAGGAACTAACAGCCCACCGAAAAGGCGGGTTTTACAAGTTCGTTGTACAACATAGTATGAAGAGGTAAATAGGGCACTTACCCCGAATGCAAATATTACCGCATTTGTATGTAATGGACGTAAACGGCTGTACGTCAACCACGGCGTATCAAAGTTAAGCTGTGGCCAGACTAATTGAGCAGCAATTAATACCCCAACGCTCATACCTACAATTCCCCAAAGTATGGTAACTAAGGCAAATTGACGTACGACCGTGTAGTTATAATTATGCTCAAGCTGATGTTCTTGGCTCATCTTGAATGCTTCCAATCTTTATAATTAACTACATAGCATCAACACTAAAATAGTGTTGTAATGTCACCCAAACACAGATTACCAAAGTTAGTTTCTAAAACTGGTAACAATAGCTTTAAATAAAAGCAACATTTTCGTTGCCCACTATACCTGAGATACCAATAGGTTATACAGGCTTATTACTTAATAATTTGAAGTCAGTTACATAGGAAAGTGAAGGAATGGCAGCAGAAAAACTTACAAAGGCAAGACTTGTACAAATAACGCTCATCTTCATTGTTTTAGTTAGTGCATTTACATGGCGAACTATTGAGCATAGAGAGGAGATAAGTACAAAGATAAGCTGTAAAAAAGAACAAATATGCCAATTCAAAGATCTGGAAACAGATTACTCAATTTTATTTAATCAAGTATCATCTTCAGAATTAAAAATTACGTTACAAATTATTAAAAATAAAATGGAAAATGAAAATCAAATAACAAAATCGATTTGGCTAAGTTCACAGGGGATAAAATTAGAAAGAACACATCTATCGACATCACAAGAATTACATCTTTCTATTATCAATCTAGAAAATAAAAACGCTTTTATCATTGAAACGGATACAAATAAACTAATTACTTTAATTTTAAGTAATTAGTTTGTTGTATAGGGCACACATTATTCAGGTAAAATACAAATCACACTTATATTTAACATAATATACATAATGCGCACTATTAATGTTGGTCCCATTTAGTATTGCCACTTCTTATCAAAGTTAAATTATCTCTGTAGATTCAACACGCCGATTGAAGAATTGGTTGTGTTTAATATTATCTATACATGCAATGTATATAAGACTCATTTGGCGTTAATAATGACTTCAGGCTAAAAAATCGTTACCAAGAATTTCTTGTAAGAGATAATCACATTTGATAAATTTGCGCCTCCTTGGGGAGTAGCCTACTTTCAATTGCGAAAGTGTTCGTGTCAACATACTTGGTCAAATGACCATGGTACGAACGCCTTTTGGTTGGCGAGACCATTGATATATTCATGCCTGTTGGTCGGGCGTGTGGATATATCGTGGTTTTAACTGCCTGACCGGAAATTATTATAAAGTGAGCATAATTACCCTTTTATTACTAGCCTTTGCTATGTCTACCGATGCATTTGCAGCAGCAGTAGGTAAAGGCGCTAGCCTCAAAAATCCCCGAATATCCGAAGCCCTGAGAATGGGGTTAATTTTTGGTACAGTCGAAGCTATAACTCCTCTGATAGGATGGCTTATAGGTAGAAGCGCCTCTCCCTATGTTGACCTTTGGGATCATTGGATAGCACTTATTCTATTAGTTGGCTTAGGATCTCATATGATTTATGAGGGGCTAAAACCGAGTCAATTAGGAGATGAAAAGTTAATAAAACCATCTATGTTCAAGGTACTATTCACTGCTGTTGGTACGAGCATTGATGCTATGACTGTTGGTGTAAGCTTGGCATTTATCAATGTAAATATATGGATAGCCTCGGCACTGATAGGAACTGCAACCTGCATTATGGTAACTATTGGTATAATGCTAGGACAAGCTTTAGGAGCCGTTTTAGGCACTAGAGCTGAGATATTTGGAGGCACTACACTGATAGGTGTTGGTGGATGGATTTTTTTCAGTCATATTTAAATGATAATAAATTGACCGCCATTGAGCGGTCTTTTTTGGTACAGAGCAAGCACTAAGCCAAGCGAATGTGACTTAAGCTGCGCTCTAGCGAAATATTCAAAGCTTTTGAAAGTAGAAATGTTTTTGTAGAGAAGTATCACGTTGAATACTGTAATTTTTATTTTAAACTTTCAAAATATGCAGCAATATCTTTAATATCTGCATCATTAATTGTTGCAGCCATAGGTGACATCACGGGGTCTTTTCTCGCTCCGCTTTTATAAGCTTTAATGGATTTCTCAATATACGCTGCATCTTGTCCTTTAAGATTAGGGTAACCAGGAATAACAGCGATGCCATCGGCTCCATGACAGGATGCGCACAGCATGGTTTTTTCTTTACCAGCAGCAATATCTGCTGCAAAAGCCGTTGAGGAAAGTAGTAAACAAAGCGTAAAGAATGTGAGTTTTTTCATGTGTACTCCATCGCATTAGTAATAAGTTAAGTTTATTGTGTGAACATAATTGTACACAACAATAGCTTGTAACTTATCCTAAACCAAATTAAGTGCATAAAAACGGAAGCTCAGTCACGAATTATCAAGAGAGCCTAAATTTATTTTAGGTTTAAAAATCGAGTAGCTTACTCAAATCTGCCTTGATGCTATTCACTTTTTTGCTCGCTATTTCACTACGAGATGCCTCAGAAACTAAATATTCAATCGCTTCAGACAATGTGCAGCCTAATTCTTGTGCCCGTTCTGAAAGCTTTTCCCATACTGCATAATCTAAATCGATCGATTTCTTTTTCGTATGAGTGTGTTCGGCATTGAAATGTCGCTTACGCTTAGCTCTAATAGCTTGTTTAAGCTTGTTATCTAGCTCTGGATTAATGTGTTCATCTATCCATTCAATCACTTGGGTAGGTTGATGTTCTAGTTTTTTTAGACCGTCAACAGCAGCTGAAGATTCACTACTATCTCGGTATCGAGTGATCGATGCGCCATCCTTCCATTTACGTATTAGATATTGCCATTTCCAACCACATTCTAAATTCTCAAGCTGTTGATACTTCATTCGTCTTCCCTATTGACAATTTCTAGTGACAGTGTAACTAAAGTCAAGTGTTAACTCAACTATTTCATTATATTTTAGCTATCTAAGATTAGCTCTATTTTCTCCCACGTCAGTTTACTTGAGTATTCTTTAACCACGTGGGCCTATAAACAGGTATAAGATTAGGACATTTTTCTATATACTTCTTAGCTTCTAACCACATAGTGAACACTTTTATAATGATCAAAGAGTCTTGGCATTCAGCAATCCCTAATTTTAATCAATTTGAAGATGTGCTATCTCATGTAGATGCAATACAACCACTCTCTTTTCTCGATTTACAGCCGAGACTACTGTCGTCAATCATTCGATTTGATCAATTAAAAAGTTTCCCACGTTTTCTTGTAATTAATGCCCCTGATAATTTCATTTATAGACAGGTAATAGAACAAAGTTACCAAAATTTAATCCATTCAAACCATATTGATCGAGTTCCAGTCATCACCAGTGACTCTATTGAACCCAAAGATTTATTTGGCCAATATCAAGTTAAAAATGGAGAGATTGTTAGCATTACTGATGGTTTACTTGATAAAGCAGATCGTGGTTACCTTATTATTTCAGCAAATTTAATTTTAGCTAATCCTAGAGCTTGGCCAAAATTAAAGTCAGCGATTCTTGGTGACTCCTGCTCCCCACTAAGCTCCGATCCCCGACAAATCACTTCCGCCCCCCAAAAATACTATGATATTAAATTAGTTATTGTAGGTGATCGTATGCAATTAGCGGATCTTGATATGTTTGATGCGGATATTCGGAGTCAAATGTGTTTATTCGGTGAAGTTGAGCTTGAATTAAAAATTAGCGATCAATCCTTTAAGCAATATTTGGGTTATGTAAAAGGGATTATACAAAATGATAAATTGCCAAGCTTACAAAACATACAAGCTTGGGAATCTTTTTTAATTCAAGGTGCTCGGGAAACTGAAGATCAAGAGCGTATGCCTTTATGTTTAATTTGGCATAAGAGTTTACTGACTGAAGCTAGCATTGAGTCTAATCATAACGATATTTCTGCTATACATATACAACAAGCCTTAGACCATAAAAATTATCGTCAATCATACCTGCCATTGAGAGCGTTAGACGATATTTTGGAGGGTCAGGTAATTATTGAAACTCAAGGTGAACGTGTTGGACAAGTCAATGGCTTAACCGTGATAGAAATACCTGGTCACCCTGTCACTTATGGTGAGCCAGCTCGTATCTCTTGTGTTATTCACTTTGGTGATGGCGATATAGCCGACGTTGAACGTAAAGCTGAGTTAGGCGGTAATTTACACGCGAAAGGTATGATGATTATGCAAGCATTTCTTGGCAGTGCATTAAATCTTGATGATCCATTACCTTTTGCTGCCTCTATTGTCTTTGAACAATCTTATTCCGAAGTGGATGGTGATAGCGCATCGCTAGCTGAGCTATGTTCATTAGTCAGCGCCCTATCTGAATACCCTATCAATCAAGCTATTGCGGTTACAGGGGCCGTCGATCAGTTTGGTCGAGTTCAAGCTGTTGGAGGATTAAATGAAAAAATTGAAGGTTTCTTCAATGTTTGCCAGCACCACGGATTAACAGGCCAACAAGGTGTTGTTCTTCCAAAATCTAATTTGAAACATTTATCCTTACATCAAGATGTTGTACAAGCTTTGAAAAGTGAACAATTTCATCTATGGTCAGTAGAGTCTGTTGATGAAGCTCTTCCTCTCATTTTCGGTAAAGCATTCCGTGGTGACGAAGATGAAACTATTTTGAAGAAAATTTCTGAGAGAATCGAGCATTTCGATAAACATGAATTAAGTCCTTGTGGTTTTTTGAATAAGATCAAAAACATCATAGGTATTCACTGATCGGACTTGTTTAGCTTACACGTGTTCTCTAAGATACACAGACTATTTCTGGAGTGAAAAAATAATGCAAAACAAACGTAACTCATATACTCGTGAAGATCTTTTAGCTTCGAGCCAAGGTGAATTGTTTGGACCTGGTCGTCCTCAACTTCCAGCCCCTAACATGCTTATGATGGATCGCATTGTCAATATTACTGATGAAGATGGTACAGGTCAGTTTGGTAAAGGCATCATTGTTGCAGAGTTAGATATTACTCCTGATCTATGGTTTTTTGATTGTCACTTCCCTGGTGATCCTGTTATGCCTGGCTGTCTAGGCCTTGATGCTATGTGGCAACTGGTAGGTTTCTTTTTAGGCTGGGTTGGCGGTGAAGGTAAAGGCCGCGCTTTAGGTGTGGGTGAAGTTAAATTTACAGGCCAAATCCTACCAACAGCTAAAAAAGTAACGTATGAAATTAATATAAAGCGTGTGGTAAATCGTCGCTTGGTTATGGGCCTTGCTGATGGTCGAGTCCTTGTTGATGGAAAAGAAATTTATGTAGCAAAAGATTTGAAAGTAGGTCTTTTCCAAGATACTTCTTCTTTCTAGAATTTGTTTATATGATTTAATAAATCAGCTTATTTGCTGATTTATTTTCTTATGGTTATTTAGTTATAGTGCGTCATATGTTGAAATAAAAGGCCCCAAATTGGAGCCTAAATTAAAAACATCTTACTTTATAAGTCCAGATTGGCGATCTTCTCTAGCATCTCGCCATCCGCCTAACCAATTCGATTTTGCATCCATCTGCTGGAATGGACAGTCATCCATCGATCTCCCATTTAGACCCGCTTTATAGCCTTGAGATTGCGCTCTTTCTAGGCGATCGCGTTTCTGTCTCTTCATAGTTCAGTCCTCTTTCTTAAATTTTACGAAAACGACTATCTGTGGCACTTTTATTACACCACAAGTAAAGCATCGATCATCTTTGAGGTTTTCTCAAGATAAAAAAAAACCGAAGCTCAATTTTGTGAGCCTCGGTTCAATCTTACATTTTGTTTTTTCTTCGTCTGAAACCAATTAAGCCAAGTATAGTCAAAGCAAAATAACCTAGGCTACCCCCTCCCGATCTTTCAACTGGTGCATCACCTGCTTTTCTTATTTGAATATCCGAAGAAGTCGCGCCAGGAATAGGGATTAACTTAACGGCAACCAACTTCTCGACGCCAGCCCCATCTCCACAATATGAATTATGAGAAACATAATCATACCCACCTTGACAAAAGTTAGCTGTCGCAGAAATAACACCATCGTCATTAATACCTGTCGCATTTACAATGCGATATTGGTTGTTATTACCCGATACATCACCATCATTGGTTAAGTTATCAAGCCACCATGACTTACCTTGAAAGATAGCAAAACGCTCAGTATTGTATCCAGATAAATTTAACGGATCGATAAAGCCACGACGACGACGTTCTTTACCATTAACTTCACGATCATCTTCAGCATCAATGGAGCCTACCACTTCATTATAGTTGTTGATGGCATTCGCTTCACCACCCGCACCTTTGAAGAAAATATCACCCGATAAATAAACAGCCGTTGGTGGCGATGTTGGGCTACCTTTTGAGGCGTCCGTATAGAACAAGCGATTATTAGCAGCACCATTCTCAGGGTAACGCCCGCTACGTTTGGCTTCTCCAATTGCAATCAAGTGATTATTAATGTCTTTAACCAAGCTGTTGCTGTAAATATAATCATCACCTTGCTTAATTTCAGCGCCTCTAACAAAGGCTGTCTGCCATTGGTTTTCTTTTGACGGGTCAAATGATGATGCTGGATAAAAAATAGCAGCCTGCATCAATAAGCTATCATCATCACGATAAGTATTAAACCCACCAAGTACCGGTTTATCTCCATATAAGCTATTGCTCGTTTCAGCAATGACCGATGTTCGGGCACTACTTTGAGCACTGGCATCATCGCGGTTAGGTTCCGATGTAGCCTGTCCTGACCATTCTGAAACAGCAGCTCCTGATGCACCATTAGCGTCAGCGGTATCCCAAACATAAGCTTGTGTAGCGAAAGCAAAGTTTTGACAATCGGCTAGTAATACTGGATTTGGATAATTAGTGGTCTCTGTACATTTGCTTAAGTCACCAAAATAATTTTTGTTATCATCATTATTATTAAAAGGTGCAATCGATGCTGAACCAACGACATAAATAGAACCACTATCTTTAGGGTATTCAAAGGAGTCAAACGCAAAGGTACGCCCCATTTGTTTTACTATTGAAGCACCATCTTGTTTCGGCAGTAAGTATGTTGTGCCATAAAAACCACGCTGACGATAGGTTAAAAGCTCATTACTACCAACACTATAATAACCACTGCTTGCAATACCAATTGGCGTGCCATCGGCAAGTACTTTATTAACTACGCTGTTCGAAGAGTCCGTAATTAATGAACCACCAGGAGGTGTATAGCTACTTTCAACTGGCGCAGAGATTTCACTCCCATTAATTAATGCAACGGCATTTCGGCCATTGTAACCTTGATTAAAAGCTCGTCTTTCATGACATAACCCCCCTTGTAAGCTAGTATCACAAACATCAGTATCGTTACTTGATTGACCACCAAACCACTGCTGATTTGCCCAGCTCTCACAAGTAGAATAACCTAACTGGTTATAACAATAACTTTTTAAATCATTATAATCTAAATAAGAAAAATGATTATCGATACGAAAAGGCACTTCATCACGATAAGAAAAACCATCGGAACCTTGTCGACTATCTCCACCAAGTAAGTAATTCGAATCAGAACAGCTTACAGTGTCTGCAAAACACCCTAATGGATTTGTATCTGATTCTATCGATGAATCACTTATCGTGCTCGAAAACGTCTGCTTTGCATCCACATTAGAGTTAACAGGTACAATTTTATAAATTGCAGCCGTCACTGAATTTGTTGCTAATAATGAAGCAGTAATAACACTTAACTTAAATATTTTATTTGGCATTCACATCTAATCCGTTAGGCCTGCATAGACTCAAGTTCTTCCCACCGAGCAAATGCAGTTTCTAATTCTTGTTCAGTAGCGTTCAAGCGGTTTAATACTGCTTGAGTGTCGTCACTACTCTGGTTAAAAAAGTCAGGTTGGTTAACCTTTTCTTGAAGCTCATCAACTTCAGCTTCTAATTTTTCTAATAACTGCGGTAAAGACTCTAATTCTCTCTGCAGTTTATAAGACAATTTTTTAGGTTTACTCTCGACAGGTTGAGGTTTAGGCACTTCCTCTGTTACTTTTTCTGTTGGCTTCACAATATCATCAGCCACATTCAGACCACGAGATTGCAAAACTTGTGCGCGTTGTTCTTGCGCATCATGATAACCACCAACAAACTCTTCAATTTTACCATTGCCTTCAAAAATCCAACTACTCATCACGGTATTGTCGACAAACTGACGGTCATGACTGACTAATAATAAAGTACCCTGATAGTTGGCAAGAATTTCTTCTAAAAGTTCCAATGTTTCGATATCTAAATCATTCGTTGGTTCATCTAGAATCAATAAATTATTTGATTTTAAAAATAATCGAGCAAGAAGCAAACGGTTTTTCTCACCACCGGATAATGCTTTAACCGGAGTACGAGCCCTTTTAGGTTCAAATAAGAAATCTTGGAGATAGCCTAATGCATGACGAGTTCGACCACCAACAGTCACTTCTTGCTTACCATCAGCTAGGTTATCCATAACCGTTTTCTCAGGATCAAGTATTTCGCGATATTGATCGAAATAAGCCACTTCTAACTTCGTTCCACAATGTAAGCGACCTGAGTCAGGTTGCAACTGGCCAAGTAATAATTTTAATAATGTACTCTTGCCACAACCATTTGGACCAATTAAGGCAATTCGATCACCGCGCATAATATTGAAGCTGAAATCATCGACAATCGTTTTACCATCAATGGAGTAACATAGATTTTCAGCTTCAAAAATAATCTTACCTGAACGATTAGATTCATCAATTTGAATATTGGCTTTACCTTGTACTTCACGACGATCAGAACGTTCTTCACGTAATTTTTTAAGTGCCCTTACACGTCCTTCATTACGAGTCCGACGAGCTTTTATTCCTTGACGAATCCAAACTTCTTCTTGAGCCAGTTTCTTATCAAATTCCGCATTTTGCATTTCTTCAACGCGTAATGCTTCTTCCTTATCGATCAGGTATTGTTCATAGTTACCAGGGTAAGAACTTAATTTACCGCGATCTAAATCCAGAATACGAGTCGCCATTGACTGAATAAAAGCTCTGTCATGCGAAATAAAAATTATTGAACCTCTGAAATCTTTCAAAAAGCATTCCAACCATTCAATAGTCGTCACATCAAGGTGGTTAGTCGGTTCATCGAGAAGCAATACATCCGGGTCGCATACTAATGCTCGTGCTAATGCCGCTTTACGTTGCCAACCACCAGACAAACTCGTCAGCAGTGTATGTTCATCAAGCGATAACGATGTCAGTATATTTTTAATACGTTCTTCCAAACGCCATCCATTATTGTGATCCAATTGCTCTTGAATACGAGATAAATGATTGATGTTTTTTTCTGATGGATCTTCCGCCATAATATCTAACTGATGTTGATACTGCTTAAGAAGTTCCCCCACTTCAGCAAGGCCTTCAGCAACATAGTCGTATACTGTACCTTCTGCATTACGTGGTGGATCTTGTTCTAGACGAGACACCACAACATCTTGTGTGACTTGAATTTTACCATCATCCATAATGATTTCACCCGCAAGGACTTTCATCATGGTCGATTTACCTGCGCCATTACGGCCTACAAGGCATACTCTTTCATTCTGTTGTAATGCAAAGTCCGCTTTATCCAATAAAGGATGATCGCCAAAAGCCAATTGAGCGTTATGAAGGGTAATCAATGCCATTTTGTTTTAACCACACTTGTAATTCTTTGATATTAAATGGCCAGAACAACTCTTCCGGTTGTATCTGGTGCTTTTTGTCCGTTTCTTTAAGTGAAATCACTGGTATTGTGACCCCGTAACGGTTAAATAATTCGTCGTCAAAGGCGATATCGATAACGTCCACTTGCGATTGAAGATTGAGACTAGATAACTGCTCAAATGCCATTTCACATAAATGGCAACCTACAGTGGAATACAGTTTCAACATATCAACATTCCTTGCTAACACTTTATTCTATTAGCGGTGTGTAATAACCCAACAGTTATGAATATGCTTATTACGAGCAAAATCCATTGGTAGGGTTTTTGATGAGATATTTTCCGCTTGTAAGCCTAATTGTTCTAGGCCGTCGAGATCCATTTTAAACAAACGTTTATTATTCGAGAAAATAACCACAGCATCTTTTCTCATCAAACGCTTTAAATTCTCCATCAACATCAGGTGATCACGCTGAATATCAAATGTTTGCTCCATTCTTTTTGAATTAGAAAACGTTGGTGGATCAATGAAAATCAAATCAAACGTACGATCTTCATGCTTTAACCACTGTAAACAATCCGCTTGTTCATATTGATGATGCTCACCAACAAAGCCATTCAGCTCCATGTTACGCTGAGCCCATTGCAGATAAGTATTCGACATATCCACCGTCGTTGTCGATTTGGCTCCACCCGCAGCAGCATGAACACTAGCACTACCGGTATACGCAAATAGATTTAAGAAATCTTTACCTGAAGACATCTCACCTAAGCGACGACGGGTCAATTTATGGTCTAAAAATAAGCCAGTATCAAGATAATCTTGCAGGTTAACCAGTAGTTTTACGCCATACTCATTCACTTCAAGG
Organism: Vibrio casei; assembly: GCF_002218025.2. Classification (NCBI taxonomy): domain Bacteria; kingdom Pseudomonadati; phylum Pseudomonadota; class Gammaproteobacteria; order Vibrionales; family Vibrionaceae; genus Vibrio; species Vibrio casei. Next base: position 1,411,110 of record NZ_AP018680.1, read on the forward strand.
TATTCAGAATCTTGAGATAATTTTTGATATTGACGTTTCCCCTTCTGCTTTTCCCGAGTTTTAAGCACAACCTTATTTGCATCCACGTTTAAAACTTGAATGGTCGCTCTAATAATATCGGTCAAACGACGTTTGGCGACATCTTCAGGAATCGTTTTAGGCGCGGCATACTCTTGAATCACTACATGATCAAGGTATAAATCAATTGCTACATTATAATTAGGAAGGTCGGCGTCATAAACACGGTAACAATCGAGTTGCTCGCGTTTCGCCCACTTACCTATTTTAGCAAGATTCTTTTTGACCCTATTGGCAAAGTCTGGTGCGATTTGTGCTTCTTCCTTTTCAGAATGGCGTATTGTTTCACCATTTGGATTCACACGAGCAGTAATAGAATAATTTTTTTGGTGACACGGTAACGCACCATTGCTTAGTTTATATTGTTTATCAGCACGCATGCGTAAACAGCTAAGCAGCTCTTCGCTTGAAGAGAAAATAGATGCATGGCTTCCTGCAAACTCACTCTTTAATTGCGCACCAAAAGCAGTATACAAGGCAATCAAACCCGGTTCAGTTCCTAAGCGCTCACCATATGGTGGATTACAAATAATAATGCCAGTATCAAACCCTTGAGGTTTTTCTAGTTTAGCCGCATCAGCCAACTTAAATTGGATAGCATCACCCAAACCTGCTCGCCTAGCATTATCTTTAGCGGCTTGAAGCACCCTCTGATCATTATCAATACCAAAGAAGCGATTCGCTTCTAAAGACTTAACGCCTTTACGACCCTGAACACTCGCTTCAGCTTTTATTTCAGCCCAAACATCGGCTTCAAAACTATGTAATGCTTCAAAAGCCCACTTAGAACGTTGAATACCAGGGGCAACATTAGCGGCCATTAATGCGGCCTCAATTAATAAGGTACCTGAACCACACATAGGATCCAATAATACTTGCGAGCCATCCCACCCACTTCGAGTAATAATTGCGCAAGCCAGTGTTTCACGTAAAGGAGCAGCCCCAGCTTGAGTTCGGTAGCCACGCTGATGTAATCCTAAGCCAACAATATCAATACCGAGTATTGCTCTATCACGATGTAAACGGACATGGATGCGAAGATCGGGTTGATCTTTACTGATCTCAGGTCGACCTAAGTCTTTTTTAGTGAAGCTATCAACAATCGCATCTTTAACTTTCATGGCGCCGTATTGGCTATTACGAATCTCTTGGTTTGTACCATTGAAATCAACAATCAATCGTTTATCTACAGAGAAATGAGAAGCCCAATTCACAGCCGATGCTGATAAATAAAGGTCCATATCATCATTGCAGTAAAATTCAGAGAGAATTAAAACAAAACGTGAAGCCAAACGGCTCCATAAACAACAACGATAGGCTTGTGCATTTGTGGCTGTAAAACGCACACCAGCCTGCACTGGCTTAGCATCGGTAATCCCTAACTGCTTGAGCTCATCCGCTAGAAGGTTTTCAAGTCCGTTCGAGGTTATCGCTAAATATTGATTCATTATAACTTTCAGTACCGTAATAAATGGATCGCGATTATATAACGAAAGCACACCGTTATGCGACCACCCACACCATTAAAGCAAGCTTTTCAATAAACAAATATCTCTAAGCTAGCTCATTTACTCCCTTTCTCTTCAATCCAAGCGAATTAACTTCATTTTTTAGTTTTCACTACTGGATTGTTTCGATTAAACATGAAAAACGATTATATGCAAAAACGGAATATTAACCAATAAGCCCAAACAATGATAGTGAATACTTATTCACACTTGCGCCCATCGAAATCTGGACTATACCATGAGAATCTTTACAGTGTAAATTTATTACAAGATGGCGAGAAAAGAGGAATTATAAGGTCTATATAAGGAAAAAATGCTAATGAAATGAGGTTATTTTTTAATTAATAAATGATTATTTTATGACTTATTTTCACATTCTATTTTTAGGCACTTACGGGAACTGCCCTATTAGCTTTAAATAGAAAGAAAAAAGCAGAAGTATTAAAGGAAGGAATTAACGTTATCCCTCTCTGTCAGACTAGTTGTCGCGCTTAATATTCAACCATTAAACAGAGGGCGTGGAGTAACAATGAAACATTATTCAGCGCAAAGCAAAGAGTCGGCTCTTCAGAAGATGATGCCTCCAAATAATATAGCAATAGCCCAATTATCAATCGAGATGGGGATTGGTGAATCAACCTTGTATAATTGGCGAAAACAAGCAATTGATAAGGGGCATTTAGTGCCAGGTGATGGAAAGAATGCTGAGCAGTGGTCATCAGCAAATAAATTCTCAGTCGTGTTGGAAACAGCCTCTTTAAATCAAGCTGAGTTAGCGGAATATTGTCGAGGCAAAGGTCTTTATGTGGAACAAGTATCGGCTTGGCGAAATGCGTGTATAGATGCAAACGCTAACGTTAAAGAGCAAGAAAAAGCCTTCTCCACCGAAACAAAGAAAGATAAAAAACAGATCAATCAATTAGAAAAGGAGCTACGTCGAAAAGATAAGGCACTCGCTGAAACCGCAGCACTATTGGTGTTAAGAAAAAAAGCAAATGCGATCTGGGGGGAAGCCGAGGACGAATGATCCTCGACTCAGCTCGCATTCAAGCAGTTAAACTAGTTAATGAAGCTGTGAGTTCTGGTGCGCCAAAGTTTAAAGCTTGCCGTGAACTTGGGATCAGTGTCCGGACGTATCAACGTTGGACTGTTGACGGGAACATAAAAACAGATGGTAGACCAATATCTCAGCGCCCTGAGCCAAAAAATAAGCTATCAAAAGCAGAGAGAGATAACATATTAGCCATCGTTAATAGCGATGATTTTAAGAGCTTACCACCAAGCCAAATCGTCCCTACATTAGCAGATGAGGGTATTTATCTTGCTTCTGAATCAACATATTATCGTGTTCTTCATGAAGAAAAACAGCAAAACGCTCGCGGACGTAGTCAGATAAAAGAGAGAAAAGTACCGACGACACACTGTGCTACAGGGCCAAACCAAGTGTGGTGTTGGGATATTACTTGGTTACCAGGCCCCGCTAAAGGGCTGCATTTTTATTTATATTTGATACTCGATATATTTAGTCGAAAGATTGTTGGATGGGAAATTCATGATGACGAATCAGCAGAAAATGCATCAATATTAATTAAGAAAGCTCATTTAAAAGAAGGAGTTAAAGATAATCCTCTGGTACTGCATTCGGATAATGGAAGCCCAATGAAAGGCTCATCAATGCTTGAAACACTTTATAGTTTAGGTGTCGTGTCGTCTTTTAATCGTCCTAGGGTGAGCAATGATAATGCTTATGCTGAGTCGATATTTAAAACGTGTAAATATCGCCCTGACTATCCGTATAAAGGGTTTTCAACAATTGATGAGGCGCGTAGTTGGGTGTTGAAATTTAGCCACTGGTATAATTTTAACCACAAACATAGTGGCATCAAATACGTCAGCCCACATCAAAGGCATTCAGGATTAGCGGGTGACATATTGGCTAATAGAAAAGAAGTTTATCAAGGTGCTAAAGATGCTCACCCTGAGCGCTGGAGCGGTAATATCCGTAATTGGGATTTACCAAAAGAAGTGTACTTAAACCCTGAACAAAATAGTGTCAAGGCTGAGAGTGCATAACGTAGTGATCGCGACAACTAGTTTGACAAACACCGTTATCGGGTTATATTGAAGACAAAAAAATGTCGGCAACAAGGCCGACGGAAAGAACAACAAGGAACGAACTTTTATCTTTATGCTGATGTATAGGCTATTAACCCACCATGGCATAAGTTTCAATAGTGGTATGAATATTAGCTTTAGCAAAGCGGTCATGCATGACTTTAATCGGCTCGCCAAATTTCAACGACTTGGATTCTGTTAAACTGAAATCACGTAAAGAGACAGAAACACAAATACTCGCACTCTCACCAACTTCAACCACCATGAAGTGCCCTTCAGAGAAGCAGTTTCTCAAATGCACAATCTCACCTTCTCTAGGTGTAAAATCACCGCCTTGACACGAAAAGAACCAACTCTTTGGCTGTACCGGCTTGTGAAAACGTCTTGCTGCAACACTATTAAGTGAAAGCTCAGCTTTACGTGGCTCAGATAGAGGGAGACTATCAACTTGTTGTTTGAATTTATGGTAACTAGATGCATCATCTACAGAAAATTGATTCTCTTGAAATGCACTATTGATTAATAATTTTTCAGGTAAATTTACGCTAAAAACCATGTCCAGCCCAAGATCCAGCATAAGGGACTTGTTGGTTTCATCGTAATACCATTTCCATGTATCACTCGGTTTAAGCATGGGTTCAGCCTCTTAAAATTAAAGCGAAAAAATCACTTCGCTTCCTTCTATCGATTAGATGTACCTTGATTGTACAAACGAATAGATAAAAAAAAAGAGGAAAACTTTTTCCTCTTTTTCAGGCTGAAATTGTTAACTCGATCTGTTTTTTATATATTTTTTACGATTTCTTTAACCAAACCAGGACCATGATAAATAAATCCAGAATAAACTTGGACTAGTTTTGCCCCTGCCATCATTTTTTCTTTTGCTGAGACATAAGAATCAATACCGCCAACTCCTATGATCGGAATGTCATCACCAAGTTCTTTATACAACTGACGAATCACTTCAGTACTTTTAGACTGCACGGGACGACCACTGAGACCCCCCATTTCATTGGCATTTTTCATTCCATCAACTAAAGAACGGTCTAACGTTGTATTGGTTGCAATAACACCATCAATTTCGTATTTCTTCAGTGAATGACAAATTTGAATAATTTCGTCATCACTAAGATCCGGTGCAATTTTTAAAGCCAATGGAACATATTTCCCATATTGCTCAGCGAGTTCTGTTTGCTTATCTTTCAAAGCAGAAAGTAATTCATCTAATGCTTCACCATATTGAAGTGTTCTAAGTCCCGGAGTGTTCGGTGACGAAATATTGGCTGCAATATAACCCGCGTATGGATACACTTTTTCCATACAAATTAAATAATCTTCAGTACCCTTTTCTATTGGGGTATCTTTATTTTTACCTATGTTAATCCCAAGGATGCCATCAAAAGTAGATTGTTTTACATTTTCAATCAGTTGATCAACACCATCATTATTAAATCCCATACGATTGATGATGCCTTCCGCCTCAACAATTCGGAAACAACGCGGCTTATCATTACCTGGTTGAGGACGTGGTGTCACAGTACCAATTTCTAAAAAACCAAACCCCATTGCTCCAAATGCATCAATACATTCTCCATTTTTATCCATACCGGCAGCAAGTCCAACAGGATTTTTAAAGGTTAACCCCATCACTTCAACAGAACGAGTGGGTAGATTTTGGCGGAAGAAAAAGTCAAGTGGTGTGCCATTAAGCCTTTTTAAATTCTTAATAGCTAATTCATGTGCGGTCTCTGCACTGAATTTAAATAAGCCTGTTCTAGCTAGACGATAAAGCATACTTCCTCCCAAAATTAGATCAAAAAAGCCCCAAAAATTGGGGCAAAGTATACCTTTCTATCAGGAATTATACTAGCCGCAATCCGAGGCGGCTATTTTAGTTAACTACTGATTTGCAGCACAATTTAGATTCAACAAAACAAGCTCTCTTAATGCAACTGAAAATTTCGCAAACTCATGGGCAGAACCAACTTTAAACTCATTAAGTATGCTTTCCCAGCGTTCAAGCGAGATCTTGTTGGTATCCATCCACAGCTCTAAACTACCTTCTACTGACCAGTTTTTATTATCTTGGCATGCACAAGATAGCACTTGTAAAGTTAATTGCCGTTGCTGCCAATCAAGATCTTCACGGAATGTCGCTCTTGCAAGCGCTTGCCAGTGATTATCAATCGGTTGATTGTTTATTTGGTTCAAGAACCAATGCAATGACAGGCGATCTCCAAGTGTAAAGTACATCTTAGCTGTTTTATCAATATCAACCCCACACTCAGCCGCTACGGAAGAAATATCCAATGTCGAATATAAGCTGGTTAATCGGGATACTTTTTTCGCAAGTTCTTCGGTAACACCTTGCTTAATCCAATCATTCGCCTGTTGGTTGTGCTCTTTAACTTCGTTTTTAACTAAGAAAACATCCATACCATTTTGAATGACCTGAACATCTTCAAGATAATGAGTAATGATCTCATTAACATTCAACTTCATCATACGATTGCGTAATAACCAACGAGTTGAACGACGTAATATTCGACGAACAGACATTAAAAGCTCATATTGAACACTAGCCGTCGCAATGTTATCCAAACTTCGAATATCATTAAACATTTTCTCAGCATCAAAGATCACACGAGATGCCACATAGGCATTGGTAATATCAATAACGCTTGCCCCTGTTTCATCTTGTAATCTCGTTACGAAATTACACCCCATCTCATTAACCATTTGATTAGCAAGAGAAGTTGCTATGATTTCTTGGCGAAGTGGATGTTGAATCATAAATTCAGAATAGTTACAGCGTAACCTTTCTGGGAAATATTGAACGAGTAACTTAGCATTAAAGGGATCGTTAGCAATTTCATCACATGCCAGTTGTTCTTTTAACACCATTTTAGCGTAAGCGATCAATACTGACAGCTCTGGACGAGTTAAACCTTCCCCTTTCTTCTCTCGTTCAAGTAAGGTTTCATCATCAGGAATGTATTCTAAACTACGATCCAATTTACCTAACTTTTCTAAAGTGTGGATAAATCGAATTTGCTCCTTCACTTGCGCCGTACCTTGATGCTCGCTAACCGAAATAGATTCAGATTGGCAATAAGCATCTTCTAATACAATCTCGCCAACTTCATCTTCCATACTATTGAGTATTTCATTACGTTGCTTGAGCGTAAGATCACCGTTAGCAACAAGCGTATTAAGAAAGATCTTTATGTTAACTTCATTATCAGAACAATCTACGCCTCCCACGTTATCAACAAAGTCGGTATTCACTCGTCCGCCAGTTAAAGCATATTCAATACGGCCCAGCTGAGTCATTCCAAGGTTACCACCTTCACCCACTACCTTAGCTTTTAATTCAGATCCATTAATACGCAGGCTGTCGTTCGCTCTATCACCAACATCGGTATTATTTTCAGAAGAAGACTTAATGTAAGTACCGATACCACCATTCCATAGCAAGTCAACTTGCATGGTCAATATCATTTTCATCAACTCTGTTGGTGTTACAGATTGTTTTTGAGTTGAAAGCATTTTCTGTATTTCTGGCGTTAAAGTGATCGACTTTGATCGTCTTGAGAAGATCCCACCTCCTTGCGAGATTAAACTTTGATCGTAATCTTCCCAACTTGATCTTGGTAATTTAAATAAGCGTTCTCTTTCTTTCCAACTAACCGCAGAATCTGGATTTGGATCAATGAAAATATTCATGTGATTAAATGCGGCTTGAAGACGAATATGTTTAGATAACAGCATACCATTACCAAAAACATCCCCCGCCATATCACCAATAGCAATACAAGTAAAATCAGTGGTTTGTGTATTAATTCCCATTTCTCGGAAATGGCGTTTTACCGACTCCCAGCCACCTTTTGCTGTGATACCCATGGCTTTATGGTCATAACCATTTGAGCCACCAGAAGCAAATGCATCCCCTAACCAGAAATTATATTCTGCAGAGACTGAGTTCGCCAAATCCGAGAACGTTGCCGTTCCTTTGTCAGCCGCCACCACTAAATAAGCATCATCAACATCATGACGAACCACATTTTTAGGTGGAACCACTTTGCCTTCAATAATATTATCGGATACATCTAGCAATGCTCGGATAAATCGTTGATAACAGCGTTGTCCTTCTGCAAAAATTTCATCACGGGTCGTGAAATTCTGTTGACGCTTACAAACAAAACCACCTTTCGCTCCAACAGGAACAATCACGGTGTTTTTTACTTGTTGAGCTTTAACCAAACCTAATATTTCAGTACGGAAATCTTCTTGACGGTCCGACCAACGTAATCCACCACGAGCAACTTTACCGGCTCGTAAATGAACACCTTCAATATCGGGCGCATAAACAAAAATTTCAAACTCCGGAACAGGTGCAGGGATCTCGGGGATATTTCTTGGCTGAAGCTTCAAGGCTAACCAAGGTTTCGCATTACCTTCTACGTCAGTTTGATAGAAGTTAGTCCGGATAGTCGCCCGGATCATTTCCATATAGCGTCGAATAATTCGGTCATCATCCAAGCTTTCTACTTTTTCTAACTTTTCTTTGATCGATTTGACCAGTTTATCTTCCGCTTTTTCTCTGGCTTTTACACTTGGATCAAAGCGTTTCACAAATAGGCTCACTAAAATTTGAGCTAATTCTGGATGATTAGACAACGTATCTTCAATGTATTGCTGACTAAATGGAAAACCAACTTGACGCATATAACGCGCATAACTTCGAAGAATCGTGACCTCTCTCCCCCCTAATCCAGCCGATAGAATCAATCGGTTAAAACCATCACTTTCTAAATTCCCAGACCATATTGCCGCAAATGCTTGCTGGAAACGATCACGAGCTTCTCGAAGATCCACTTTCTGATTGCCACGATGCAACATGGAGAAATCAAGGATCCAATAAACCGTTCCATCCGATTTTTGGATCTCATAAGGCGACTCACCGATCACTCTTAAACCAAGATTTTCAAGCATTGGCATAACATCCGAAAGATGAATCGGTTCATCACGATGATAAAGTTTTAATCTTACCGCTTTGGAATCTGCTCTTTCCTCTTGTGGACGATAAAATAACATGCCTAATTTATTATCATCATTTAAAGATTCAAGCAGTTCAATATCAGCAACCGCTGTTCCACCGGCTAAAGTATCTTCTTTATAAGAACGCGGGAAAGCATTTTTATAAGCTTTCGCTAAGGTTGTTCCTTTGTTTTCACCAAAGCTGCTCATAATGGCTTGAGTTAATCGGTCATCCCAAGATGAAGATGCTTCCATTAGATTTCTCTCTATCGATTTAACATTAATTTCTTGATTATTATTATCCACTCGAACAATGTAATGTGTTCTGGCTAATGGGCTTTCAGAGAAATAAGTTGTAAATTCAACCTCTTGATCACTATTAAAGTAACGTTTTAGAATTTGTTGGGTCTTAAACCGAAGCTCTGTGTTGTAACGTTCTTTGGTCACATAGACCATGCAACTTAGAAAACGGCCAAATGGGTCTTTACGAACAAATAAACGCAGAAGATCGCGATCTTGCATTTGCACGACTCCCATCCCTACTTCAAGTAATTCCGTTTCTTTGGCTTGAAGTAATTCATCTCTTGGATAGTTTTCTAAAATATTATGTAAAGCCTTCCAAGAATAAGAACCTTTTAAGTAGCCACTGGCATTAAGAATACGCATCACTTTGTCACGGATCAGTGGAATACTTTGAACGCTTTGGTTGTAAACTGCTGAGGTGTATAAACCAATGAATCGGTGTTCACCAATGACATTACCTTTCGTATCAAATTTTTTAATGCCGACATAATCGGTGTGAGCTGGACGATGAATCGTTGATGCTGTGCTGCCTTTCGTCAATACGAATAGTTCTGGCTTTTGAGCTTCAATACGAGCCGATTCAACCAATTCTGATAATTTATATGACCTTACTCTGTTCGACTGAGTCAATAAACCTAATGGTTTGGAATCTGCAGCAGGTTTCAGCTCAAGATCACCAGCTCTTGCTTTTAAATCAAATTCTCTATACCCCATGAAAGTGAAGTTATGTTCACCTAGCCATTTTAAAAATGCTAAATCTTCTTCTAACCTTTCAGGTTCAACAGGAATATTTTTAATATTTTTTTCTGTATCAGCAATAACCGAATGTAGTTTATCGGTCATCGGTTGCCAATCCTCAACTACTAAGCGCGTATCTTTAAGAACGCTTAATAGTTCTTGTTTGAGCTCAGCCATCCGATCTTTATCATTAATACGATCAATCTCAATATGAAATAACGATTGCATGTCACCTCTGCCAGTATTGATACCCCTCTCTGTCAGACTAGTTGTCGCGCTTAATATTCAACCATTAAACAGAGGGCGTGGAGTAACAATGAAACATTATTCAGCGCAAAGCAAAGAGTCGGCTCTTCAGAAGATGATGCCTCCAAATAATATAGCAATAGCCCAATTATCAATCGAGATGGGGATTGGTGAATCAACCTTGTATAATTGGCGAAAACAAGCAATTGATAAGGGGCATTTAGTGCCAGGTGATGGAAAGAATGCTGAGCAGTGGTCATCAGCAAATAAATTCTCAGTCGTGTTGGAAACAGCCTCTTTAAATCAAGCTGAGTTAGCGGAATATTGTCGAGGCAAAGGTCTTTATGTGGAACAAGTATCGGCTTGGCGAAATGCGTGTATAGATGCAAACGCTAACGTTAAAGAGCAAGAAAAAGCCTTCTCCACCGAAACAAAGAAAGATAAAAAACAGATCAATCAATTAGAAAAGGAGCTACGTCGAAAAGATAAGGCACTCGCTGAAACCGCAGCACTATTGGTGTTAAGAAAAAAAGCAAATGCGATCTGGGGGGAAGCCGAGGACGAATGATCCTCGACTCAGCTCGCATTCAAGCAGTTAAACTAGTTAATGAAGCTGTGAGTTCTGGTGCGCCAAAGTTTAAAGCTTGCCGTGAACTTGGGATCAGTGTCCGGACGTATCAACGTTGGACTGTTGACGGGAACATAAAAACAGATGGTAGACCAATATCTCAGCGCCCTGAGCCAAAAAATAAGCTATCAAAAGCAGAGAGAGATAACATATTAGCCATCGTTAATAGCGATGATTTTAAGAGCTTACCACCAAGCCAAATCGTCCCTACATTAGCAGATGAGGGTATTTATCTTGCTTCTGAATCAACATATTATCGTGTTCTTCATGAAGAAAAACAGCAAAACGCTCGCGGACGTAGTCAGATAAAAGAGAGAAAAGTACCGACGACACACTGTGCTACAGGGCCAAACCAAGTGTGGTGTTGGGATATTACTTGGTTACCAGGCCCCGCTAAAGGGCTGCATTTTTATTTATATTTGATACTCGATATATTTAGTCGAAAGATTGTTGGATGGGAAATTCATGATGACGAATCAGCAGAAAATGCATCAATATTAATTAAGAAAGCTCATTTAAAAGAAGGAGTTAAAGATAATCCTCTGGTACTGCATTCGGATAATGGAAGCCCAATGAAAGGCTCATCAATGCTTGAAACACTTTATAGTTTAGGTGTCGTGTCGTCTTTTAATCGTCCTAGGGTGAGCAATGATAATGCTTATGCTGAGTCGATATTTAAAACGTGTAAATATCGCCCTGACTATCCGTATAAAGGGTTTTCAACAATTGATGAGGCGCGTAGTTGGGTGTTGAAATTTAGCCACTGGTATAATTTTAACCACAAACATAGTGGCATCAAATACGTCAGCCCACATCAAAGGCATTCAGGATTAGCGGGTGACATATTGGCTAATAGAAAAGAAGTTTATCAAGGTGCTAAAGATGCTCACCCTGAGCGCTGGAGCGGTAATATCCGTAATTGGGATTTACCAAAAGAAGTGTACTTAAACCCTGAACAAAATAGTGTCAAGGCTGAGAGTGCATAACGTAGTGATCGCGACAACTAGTTTGACAAACACCGATACCGACAATTTCTTTTTCTTTTCTTTCCACTAAAGTTGGAGCATTAGCCATGAAGTGACTCGTTAAGTCTAATCTCGATAATGCCATTTTGATTGAATCAACTAAAAATGCAGAATCTGGCACAACAACTTCGACAATTGTATGAGTAGATTGCCAACCTTGACGGCTTAACGTGGGGTTAAAGACTCGGACTGAAATCATATCCGAGTCTTTTTCTAAAATATGCTGCCATAAACTCACAACAGCACCATATAGATCCGATTCATTCCTTTGAAAAAGATCATCCTGCGAAATATTACTGTATAGATGTTCTGCTAACTTACTGACTAAGGGTTTGGTTTTTGGTTCTAACTTTTCCTGGATTAATTGATATACTTTTTCAAGTAAAACAGGAACCACTTTTTCACTAGATGGCATCTTTACACTCCACAAAATGGGTACATAGATAATCGACAAGAGCACCTGCTCGAGTCACGTTATAAAGTATACATATTGTAAGAGTAGTATTGATAGAAAGTTAAATCCTTTCCGTTTGATAAACAGGATAAAAGTCGAATATGTGACTCAGGTACTTATTGGAAGTACTTCAAAAGAATAAATGTAAGAATGAAACGACTGTATTAATAAAATATGACCAATCAATTAGCTGATTAATTGATTGTTAAGTGTTTTTTTGTACGTCATTTTTTGGATTAAATCATTGAATTTAAAAATGACGTATAAAAAAACAGCCCGAAGGCTGTTTTATTCTTATTCATAATTTTCTACGTTTAGACTTATGCTTCGAGTGCTTTCGCAATTTTTTCATAAAGATCTTTCGCTAAATTATCCAGTTTAGAAAGCTTTTCTAATTCTGTTCGTATTAAGTTTTGTCTAGTCTCATCAAATTGACGATACTTTAAAAGAGGATCAATCATCCGTGAAGCAATTTGAGGATTACTCTCGTTTAAAGTAACCAGAATTTCACTGGCAAACTGATACCCTGAACCATCTATTGAATGGAAATTAACTGGATTCTGATTAAAGAACGCGCCAATCAAACTGCGGGTTCTATTCGGATTTTTTAAACTAAATGCAGAGTGAGACATCGTTTCTTTAATCACAGAAAGAACATCTTTTGCCGGATTCGTACCTTGTAGCATAAACCATTTATCCATAACCAAACCATCATGAGTCCATTTTTCACTAAATGTACTCATCAGTTTTTCACGGCAAGAAAGTTGAGCTTGATTTGCTGAATTCATTGCGGCAATGGTATCTGTCATATTCGTCGCTGATTGATATTGAGAGACAACCAAAGCGTCACCATTCTCAGTCGTTGCAAGATAAGATAGACAGATATTACGCAATGATCGCTGACCAATAGAGGGATGATCAACCGAATAATTTTCTTGTTTTAATGTATGGTACATCGCCGTCAATTCATCCGACAATTCTGCCGCAATCGTTTTTTTCATAAAACCTAAAGCTTCTGCGATAGCATCTACATCAACAGGTTTAAACCATCCAGCAACTTCATTTTGGCTTGGTAATGTCAGCATCTCAGCAATAAAAGCAGGTTCAAGTACCTCGCTGAGTAGAATGCCTTTAAAAGCATCCAATACATTTTCCGGTAAGACGAAATCTTGATTCGCTTGGTATAAAGTGATGTTACGACGAAGGTATTTAGCAATAAGATTCTGCCCTGCATCCCAACGTGCAAATTCATTTTTTGCATTCACCATTAGGAACATTAAATCAGAATCAGAATAATCGTATTCGAGTTTGACCGGCGCAGAAAACTCTCTTAATAAAGAAATAACAGGCTCTTCATTGATATTTTCAAAAATAAAACGTTGAGATTCTTGTTTAAAATCTAATACGCTATCAATACTTTCACCGTCAATAATCAATGGGAGTACGCTGCCACTTTTAGAATACAATTCTACATTCATTGGTATATGAAGGGCTTGTTTTTCAGGTTGATCTAACGTTGGCTCAGTTGTCTGTTCTAATTCAAGAATAAAGGTATTATCACTTTGATTATATTCTGTTTTAGCTTTAACTAATGGTGTACCAGACTGGCTATACCATAAACGGAATTGCGTTAAATCGACTTCAGATGCATCTTCCATCGCCACAACAAAATCATCACATGTCGCGGCCGTTCCATCATGACGCTCAACATACAGTTGCATACCTTTTTGGAAATTTTCTTCACCTAATAGCGTATGGATCATGCGGATAACTTCGCTGCCCTTTTCATAAACCGTTAAGGTATAGAAATTATTCATTTCTATTACTTTTTCTGGTCGAATTGGATGTGACATTGGGCTAGCATCTTCTGAAAACTGAGGACCACGAATAATACGAACATTATTAATCCGGTTAACAGCTCGTGAACCAAGATCCGATGAAAACTCTTGATCTCTAAATACCGTTAAACCTTCTTTTAAACTTAATTGAAACCAATCACGGCAAGTGATTCTATTTCCAGTCCAATTATGAAAATACTCATGCCCAATTACCGCTTCAATACCAAGATAATCGGTATCAGTCGCCGTTTGGTCATTTGCTAAAACGTATTTTGAGTTAAAGATATTAAGACCTTTGTTCTCCATTGCTCCCATATTGAAAAAATCTACGGCAACAACCATATAAATATCAAGATCATATTCAAAACCAAAACGCTCTTCATCCCATGTCATTGCATTAATTAACGAGGACATTGCATGAGGAGCACGATCCAAGTTACCTTGATCAACAAAAATCTCAAGATCAACTGTTCGGCCAGACTTAGTCACAAATTGATCTCTTAGCACATCAAATTGCCCTGCGACAACGGCAAATAAATAAGAAGGTTTTGGATGTGGGTCCATCCATTTTACCCAATGGCGGCCCCCTTCTAATTCACCACTATCAATACGATTACCATTACTTAACAAATAAGGATTCTCTGCTTTATCCGCAATAACCGTTGTTGTGTATTTAGCCAATACATCTGGACGATCTAAAAAGTAAGTAATACGTCGAAATCCTTCCGCCTCACATTGCGTACAAAATGCACCACCTGATTTATATAAACCTTCCAATGCCGTATTTTTTGAAGGATTAACCTTAGTTACAATCTGTAATTCAAATTGTTCAGGCAGGCCATGAATGTATAAATGTGATGGCGTTACTTCATATTCAGACCATTGCTCTTCATTAATATGAACACTTAATAATTCCATGTGCTCGCCATCTAAACTTAATGTTGAATTCGTTCCTTGTTTAACTACTTTTGATATGGCTGTTATCTTTGTATCTTCATCTAAAAGATCAAAGGTTAAATCAATATCAGTAATCATAAATTCTGGTGAGGTGTAATCTTTGCGGTACTTAGCTTGCAGCTGCTGACTCATTATCAATCCTTTTTAATCATCATTCGAACGAGCTATTGACGTTGAAAAGTTAATAAACTCGTTACTTTCACTCAAACTTGTTTAAAACCCTGCCTCTTCGAGGTTAACATTTTAAACAAGGCTGAAAATAAAATTTATTCTTACACATACAACCAGAATTTCCCATTACCTGACTATGAAAATCCTACTATACCGTACAAAATTAAAATAAATGCCTAAGAATCACACACTATTTCAGTCTGCTTCTCTGAAAAGTGATATGCATGTCCGTCTCACTACTCGATAAAACCAAACGATTTGAATCGATAATATATTGTGAACTCTGCTCTCCATCGTTATATACAAAGTAAATAAAATTATCCTCTATATAATAAATTCCATCTCTATATTTATGCCGTCCTTTGGCGTTATAAGACTGTATTGAGAAATAGAAATTCGGGTATAAGGTTAAATCGATATTAGAAACAAGACTGGATACTACATCTTGTCCTTTCACTTCCGTGCTTTTCCAAAATCCAGATAAGTACTGAGGCTGCACTTTTTGAAAAGCCACACCATTCAAATACAGTTGATTAGCATTCACATCATAAGTGTAATGCTGAGGTGTTTCCGAGTTAATGCCTAGAATAATATCTTGTCTATCTGCCTTGTATTCACCCTGCCAAGAATCAATCGTTCGATCTTTACGTTCAATACGAATATCAAATAAATAGTTAGATTCAAGGCTTAAACTGATCGACAAAAAATCATCAGGAATCGTCTCTGGTGAAGGGTTAATTACTTTCCATTGTCCAATAAGAAAAGGAAGATCAAACAATTGCATATCATATTTCTTAGGTGTTTCAAATGCAGAAGCTCCTAGCGTTAAGCAGCTTAATAACATGACTAAACTCTTCATTACGCCTCCCCTAGATCCATAACTTACTTATATAAACTGTTTTTATATAAACTAAAGCATAGTTCTATGTGAGGTGAGCCGCAAAATGAAATGGCAAGTGCTTAGCAGTTTTAGGCTGTTCTTCAATAAAAAATGAGGCTCAATGGCCTCATTTTATTTTATAAACATACAATTAATACTAAATTTTAGATAAATCAGCCGTAATTGAGACCGCTTCATCTAAATAAGCATCCGGTGCTTCATAATCTTTAGGTACATCATCTAAAGCTTTAAATACCGGCTTTTTAGCTAATTTTTGTCGTTTATTGATGCGATTTAATGCTTCTTGATCCGCTTTATCTGCTTCTAACTCTCTATGTTTTTCATTGAGCGAAATAGTCGTATCATCTTTTTCAAGTTGATATCTCTTAATATCTTGATCAATAAACTTGAACTCGACATCATTCGCAATACGATTAACATGCTCTTTAGCAAGCTGAATGATCTGATCTTGATGTTTCGAATCAGATTCGACTTGTTGATATTTTGCGGCAGGAATTTGGTCCCAAGGCAATGCATTATCTTCTACACTTTCTCCTGTATCTTCAGCCGCAATCGCCGATGGGAAAGCTATATCAGGAGAGACGCCTTTCATTTGGGTACTACCACCACTAATTCGATAGAATTTTTGGATCGTGTACTGAACATAACCGAGCTCTTGATCAAAAGTATCATAGATATGGGTTAATGAACGATGTTGCTGCACAGAACCTTTACCGTATGAATTTTCACCCAAAATAATTGCACGATCATAATCTTGCATTGCCGCAGCATAAATTTCAGAAGCAGAAGCGCTGTATCGATTAATCAATACCGTTAATGGACCTGAATAATTTTCAATACCGTCAGTATCACTATCAACATTAACACGATCATAACTATCACGAACTTGAACGACTGGACCTTGTTTAATAAACAATCCCGATAATCCTATCGCTTCGGTTAATGCACCGCCACCATTGTTTCGTAAGTCCACCACCACACCATCAACATTATCTTTATTAAATTCTGCTAATAGTTTTGCGGTATCTTTTGAAAGTCCTACATAAAAACTAGGCACTTCAAGTACACCAATTTTTTTGCCTTCTTTTTCGATGACTTTAGACTTAACGGCTCGGTCTTCTAAACGAATTTTATCACGCACAATTGTGACAACGTGACTTTTTGCATTTTTACCCGCCGGTAATATTTGCAAGTTAACCTTGGTCCCTTTAGGTCCCTTAATCAATTGCACGACATCATCTAGTCGCATACCGATGATATCAACTATTTTCTTACCATCTTGACCAACACCAATAATTTTATCGCCTTCAGTCAATTCTTTGGATGTCGCCGCAGGTCCACCCGTTACTAAAGAGCGAATAATCGTATAATCATCTTCTGATTGCAGTACTGCCCCAATGCCTTCAAGCGATAAGCTCATTTCGGCTTGGAATTCATCAGCTGATCTTGGCGATAAATAACTAGTATGAGGATCTATTTGACGAGCAAAAGCATTCATATAAATTTGAAATGCATCTTCACTATGCGCTTGAGTAATACGTTTAATGGCATTGTTGTAGCGCTTAGTCAGCAACTCTTTAATTTCGGGCCACTTCTTGCCTGTCAATTTAAGATTTAGTGCATCATATTTGACACGTTGACGCCACAGCTCATCGACTTCTGAAATATTTTTAGGCCAAGCCGATTTCGAGCGATCTAATTCCATGCTTTCATCTGCATCGAACTTAATTTCATGATCAAGTAAAGTCAACGCATACGAAAAACGTTCGTATCGACGCTTCATTGAAAGGTTAAACATATCAAACGCAGCCTTAGTATCACCAGATTTCAACTGGTCATCTATTTCAGTCTCGAAAGGTTTAAACTTATCAATGTCACTTTGGGTAAAAATATTTTTATTGTAATCCAGAGATTCTAGATAACGGTCAAAAATACCTTTAGAAAAGGCATCGTCTAAATTAAAGTGCTTATAATGAGATCGTGTAAAACGATTAGCAACACGCTGGCTGGCTATTGCATGCTGAGCTTCCGGAGTAAGAGTCGGTATTTGAGACTCACTGATCGTCGCTTGTGCTGCAAAAACTGAATGTGCCGCTAGCGTTAAGCTAGCAGCAAGTAATGATACTTTAAATCGGCAATTCATGCGTAGGAATATCCCTGTTATACGCGTAAATGCTCCGCTTTTACGACCATTTGTAAGCCGTTTGCAAGGCGGACACGTACGTCGTCCTTATTAATTTCAACAATCGTTGCAGCCATATTGCCTTGGCCCATATTCACATTGATATCTTTACCAATGAGAATCTCATCAGATTTCAACTCACGAGTTTCAATCTGCGCAACTTTTGCTGCAGGTTTTTTAGCTTCTGCTTTTGGCTTACGAGGGGCTTTTGGCGTCGCTTTTGCTTTTGCCTTAGCCGCTCGTTCTTCACGATTTTTATCAGCTTGTTCTTTACGACGAGCTTGAACACGGGCCTTACTTTCAGCCAATGTTGCTTGAGCATGTTCAACATGTTCAGCTTCTAATTCACCAGATGGGTTACCATCAAGGTCAACACGGGTGGCACCAAGTTTCACTCCATGAAGATAACGCCAAGATGACGTATATTGACGTAAAGCTGCACGTAATTGGGTTTTACTGACTTTTTCATCGTCTGTTAGACGCTCAGCAAGATCTTGAAAGATACCAATTTTTAAAGGCTTTGCTTCGCCTTCTAAAGTAAAGCATTGTGGGAAACGTTCAGCAATATAGGCAATGACTTCTTTGCTGTTCTTTAACTTTTCAGTGTTTTCCATGAGGGTTCCTGGTTGGTGCGTCACATTTACGCACGGGTGTTCATATAAATAATTCAGGCCATTATAGTGAGATGGAAAGGAAAAACCACCAACTCATGTAAAATAACACCGCTAAATGTGTGTTTGAAGCACTAATTCAACTTGTTTCATCAATTCCACCATCCCTTTTTCATCAACTTCAGAGAATCGTCCAATAGTTGGGCTATCAATATCAATCACACCAACGAGTTGATTATTGACTGAAAAAGGGATAACCAATTCAGAATTACTCTGCGCGTCACAGGCAATATGCCCTTCAAATTGATGCACATCTTCAATACGTTGCACCCTATTTTCTGATATTGCCGTACCACAAACTCCCCGTCCAACCGGTATGCGAACACAAGCAGGATTACCTTGAAATGGCCCTAAAACTAATTCGTCATTTTTCAACAGATAAAAACCAACCCAATTAATGTCTTCTAGTTCTAATTTCAATAAAGCACTAATATTCGCTAAGTTAGCAATCAAGTCAGGTTCTGATTCAATTAACGCATTCACTTGGGCTGTGATTCTCTGATACATCTTTAAACTCATGTGTTTCTTCCATCTTTTTTCAATTTACGTACAATACTAAGCTCTGCAAATAGGAATCATTATCGCCAATGGATAACAATCACTCTCAAACTATCAATAAAAGCTGGTTTATTTCTCAAATAAAAGAGCATAAAGGCAAACTTATCTTCGCGAATATCGTGGCTATTATCGCTACATTTGTCAGTGTTCCAATCCCTTTAATGATGCCTTTAATGGTTGATGAAGTATTGCTCAACAAGCCTGCTAGTGGCATCGATTCAATGAATCATATACTACCCGAAGCATTACAAACACCTACAGGTTACATTGCTTTAGCATTTTTATTAATTGTACTAATGCGTGCGGTTAGCCAGATCCTTAATATTTTACAAAGCCGACAATTTACTCTTGTTTCAAAAACAATCACTTACAAGATCCGGTGCCGAATGATTGATAAGCTCGGCTTAATCAGCATTCAGCAATATGAAACACAAGGAAGTGGTGGGATAAATTCACATATTATCACTGATATTGAAACAATCGATAAGTTCATCGGCACTACACTCAGTAAATTTATTATTAGCTTTCTAACCGTTTTAGGTACCGCAATTGTTTTACTTTGGTTGGAGTGGCGACTTGGTCTGTTCATTTTACTCGTTAATCCTCTTGTCATTTATTTCTCTCGTAAATTAGGCAGCAAAGTTAAACATCTAAAACAAAAAGAGAATCAGTCTTTTGAGCGTTTTCAAAATAAATTAATCGAAGTTCTCGATGGCATTTATCAATTACGCGCGGCGAATAAAGAACGAATATATTTAGAGTCATTAAAACAACAAGCCAATGATATTAGATATGATGCCGATAAATTTGCTTGGCAATCGGAAGCGGCTGGCAGGCTTTCTTTCCTTTTATTCCTATTGGGGTTTGAATTATTTCGGGCCGTAGCAATGCTAATGGTATTGTTTAGCGATCTCACCATCGGGCAAATTTTCGCTGTATTTGGTTATCTATGGTTTATGCTGGGACCTGTGCAAGAACTATTGGGTGTACAATTCTCATTCTATAGCGCTAAAGCGGCATTACAGCGTATTAATAATTTATTAGTCATGGATGAAGAATACCGTTCACCTTGTCAGAACTCTCCTTTTAAGAAGGATCAAGCTGTTGATATTAAAGTAAAGAATTTAAATTTCGCCTACAATGATGAGTCTTTAGTCTTAAATGATTTAAACTTAACCCTGCCAGCAGGAAAAAAAGTGGCCTTAGTTGGCGCAAGTGGTGGAGGAAAATCCACATTAATTCAATTATTGATAGGCATGTATAGACCTCAATCAGGGCAAATCCTATTTAATAATATTAATACGGATGATATTGGCTTTGAGCTGCTTCGAGAGAAAACATCGGTTGTACTGCAACAACCTATTTTATTTAATGACACCTTAAGACAAAATCTAACACTTGGTGGTCAACATACTGATGATGAACTGTGGAATGTCCTTAAGATTGCTCAGCTTGATGATGTTATCAGCCAGTTATCAGAAGGCTTAGATACTCAAGTCGGTCGACAAGGTGTTCGGTTATCCGGTGGACAAAGACAACGGTTATCTATCGCTAGAATGCTATTATCTGATCCTAAATTTGTCATTTTGGATGAAGCCACATCTGCGTTAGACACAGCAACAGAGTCAAAACTTCATAAAGCAATGGATCGATTTTTGACCGGAAGAACCACCTTAATTGTCGCTCACCGTCTTTCTGCCGTTCAACAAGCTGATTTAATCTACGTATTAGAAGATGGACAAGTTATTCAAACTGGAACACATGGTGAATTGGTTCAACAAAAAGGGCTTTATCAAACGTTATACGGAAATTCAGCCTCTTCTGTTACTACAACAATTTAATCATAAGGATGGTATATGTGCGCGCAAACTGAGAAGAGTCAAGACACTCCTGATACTATCAATGACTCATTGACAGCCACATTATTTCATCCTGAACAACTCACGGTTATTTGCCCGGGGTGTGATTTGAAAATTTCGACCGGTCATTTACCTACCGGTAATAATGCCCACTGCCCACGTTGCGATACTCTGCTCTATCGCAGTAAAGAAACACGCTTGAGCCGAAATTTCATTTTGGCTATCAGCGGTTTATTTTTCTTCATTCCTACTTTATTTCTTCCATTTGTTACGATTAGGCTAATTAACGTTAACTTTTCCGCCGATCTGATGACTGGATCGTATGCCTTAATAAACGAAGGGTTTATTTTACTTGGCATGCTTGTCTTTTTTTGTAGTGTTGTTGTTCCTTTACTCGTCTTCACTTCCATTATCACAGCTCACTGGGCCCTAAAAAAACAACACTTTTCTGTATTTAAATGGTCTTTATCTGTTTATCAAAAACTAAAACATTGGCTCATGCTAGATGTATTTCTACTTAGTATCGCGGTCGCTTTCTTTAAGCTTCAAGAATATTCAACCATTACCCCAAAAATGGGTTTAGTCTGTATTGTTTTATCGCAAACATTAGCGATTGTCTTAATATCTAGAGTCAGTGTTCGTCGGTATTGGCAAGCTTGGATGAAGGCTGAAAATTTTTATTTCTCCGATGTCGATGTTCACTGTAGCCACTGCCATTTGTCTCAACCTAAAACTCAAACATGCCAACGTTGTGGACATCGCATACCAACAAGAAAACCTCTTTCAATCCAAAAAACATGGGCGTATTTAATCTGTGCATCCATTTTTTTGATTCCTGCGAACTTTCTCGAAATATCCGTCATATTCAGTAACGGCAAGCGTTATGAAGACACGATTTTCTCTGGTGTTGTTTCACTGGTAAAAGGTAACATGTATGAGATTGCTATTATTATTTTTGTTGCCAGTATCTTAGTTCCTATAGCAAAAGTAATCGGCTTGGTTTACATTTTAGTTTGTATTAAATTCAAATCATTAAATGATCACTACCAAAAAATGAAGCTATATCTATTTGTAAAATGGATTGGGAAATGGTCAATTTTAGATTTATTCGTAATTTCAATTACCATCGCACTGGTTGATCGAGACCAAATTCTTGACTTTTCACCAGGACCTGCGGCTCTAGCGTTTGCTGGCGTGGTTGTATTTACCATGCTTGCAGCTGAAAGTTTTGACACCCGACTCATTTGGGATAATCCCCCTACAACCAACAATAAAAATGAACCCAGTTATGAAAAATGATTCTCAGCCAAACAATGACATAAAAATAAAAAAAGACCGCAGAATTTCCCCTTTGTGGATACTTCCTATCATTGCATTATGCCTTGCGGGCTGGCTCGGATATAAAACGTATACCGACATGGGGCAACGAGTAAAAATTCATTTTTCTAACGCTCAAGGGTTAATTGAAGGACGCACAACAATACGCTATCAAGGCTTAGAAGTGGGTATTGTCAAAAAAATCACGTTATCTGATAACTTAAAAGATATTTATGTTAGTGCGGATATTTATCCCAAAGCGACAAAATTACTCTCTGCTAACACTCGCTTTTGGTTAGTAAAACCACAAGCAAGTTTAAGCGGCATCACAGGCCTTGATGCTTTAGTTTCCGGAAATTACATTGCCATTCAGCCAGAAAGTGGCGATCTTACCGAAAAGAAACAGGCCTTCTCCACAAATTATACCGCTCTAAAAGAAGAGCCTCTCGATATAAGAGGACAAAATGGATTTAATTTAACCTTAACATCTAAAGATTTAGGCTCCGTTTCTGTTGGTTCCAAAATCATGTTTCGAAAAATTCCAATTGGAGAAGTCACCAACTTTACATTAGCGCCCGATTCCAGCTCGGTCAAAATTCAAGTTTCTATTAAACGTGACTATTCGCATATTATTAATTCTGATAGTCGCTTTTGGAATGTTAGTGGCGTAAATGCCAGTATTGGCTTCAATGGTATCGATGTTCAATTAGACAGCCTAAATGCCCTTCTTATGGGCGCTATTGCTGTTGATTCGCCTGAAGGTGGTGAAAAAATTGAACCTAATAAAAGCTACAAACTATACCCCGATATAAAAACTGCAGGTCGGGGGATCCGCATTACCATGAAGCTACCGGAAGACAGTAACCTTTCAGCCAATGCACCTATTATGTATAAAGGAATTGAAGTAGGACAAATTACCGCGGTTACCTTAACCGAAGATAAAAAATCAGTGGAAGCGTCAGCCGCTATTCAACCCGCTTTTCTAGATGGATTAAACCGTGGCACTCAATTTGTATTAGAAGAACCCAAATTGTCCCTTACTGAAATGAAAAATGTATCGAATTTCATCCGCGGCAATTTTCTTTCCGTAGTACCGGGAGTTGGACCTAAAACAAGACATTTCCAAGTCATTCGTAATAATGATCTATTACGAGCAACCAATATGACAAGGTCTATCACTCTTTTTGCTGACGATACCTATGGTTTAGAAGAAGGTACACAAATACTGTATCGTGGCATTGCTGTTGGAACCGTTAACAAAGTGCAATTGAAAAACGAACAAGTTCAATTCGATGCTCAAATTGACACTCAATACTTATACTTAATCAAATCTCAAAGCCGATTTTTTATTTCAGGCAGTGTTGACGCAAACTTAAGTAGCTCTGGAGTTAGTCTTTCAATGCCGCCAATTAAACGTCTTCTTGCCGGCTCAATTAGCTTTGATAGTCTTGGTGACAACAAAATAAAGGATAAATACCATTTATACCCAAGTAAATCACTCGCTGAATTGGCTAAGTATGAAACATCCGGTTCAACCCGTTTAACGCTTTATGCCGCCAATCTTCCTCCAGTTTCAATTGGTAGCCCTATCCTATATAGAAACCTTGAAGTGGGTAAAGTATCTAAATTTTACCTTGTTGATGGTGGTGTAAAGATCGATATTAGAATTGAAAACCGTTACAAACATCTACTTAGCGATAAAACGGTTTTTTGGAATCACTCTGGTATTAAAGTGGATGCTGGTATTAACGGCCTTTCGGTGACAGCGTCACCTTTATCAAGTCTAATTAAAGGCGGGATTTCTTTTGATAACCTAGCGGGAGTCGAAAACAAATTGAATACTAACTGGATTTTATATGATGATTATAAGTCAGCTCGTCAGTTTGGACGTCAAATTACGCTATTAACGCCCATCAATAAGAGTGTGGTTAAAGGCATGCCAATCAAATACCAAGGGGTGCAAGTGGGAGAAGTCACCCTAGTCCATCCTAATTTTGAAAATAAAAATGTCGAAATTAGTGCACGAGTATTTCCAGAATATATCAATAATATAGCCAAAGAGAACAGTCACTTTTGGGTGGTAACACCAGAAATAAGCTTAACAGGCGCTAAGAATATGGATACGTTATTAAGTCCTTATATTCAAGTTGAGCCATCAGTCTCAGGTAAACCACAGTCTCGGTTTGCATTAGGGATTCAGCCACATATTGCTGCCGGTACTACTTTCTATTTACAGAGCTTGAATAAAGACTCATTGAAAATAGGTACGCCTATCCTTTATCGCGATTTTGAAGTCGGTCGAGTCACGAATGTCGAACTAGGTAACCTAGCCGATAGAGTCGTGACTACCTTTCAAGTTCAGCCTAAATACGCTTATTTAATTCGTAAAAACTCTGTATTTTGGGATGTGTCTGGTGTAAATGTGAGTATCGGTTTATCTGGTGCAAATGTGAAAGCTGGTACCGTCGACAGTATATTAAGAGGTGGTATATCGTTTTCTACTCCGGAAGATGGTCAACTACAACCGAAAGCATCAGAAAAAACAACATTCCTACTCAATAAAGAACCCCAGCAGGAATGGTTAAAATGGCAAACCGCTATCCCCCAAAATTAATTGAAGTAATAAAATGCAGCTATTTAGCTGCATTTTTTATCTTTTAAGCATAAAATTCGCCCTTCAAATTTCATGTTATCGAGGTTACCCTTTTGCATCCAAATGTTAAGCTGCCAGAAGCATTCTTACAGTTAGTGGAATCCACTATGCCAAGCCATTTATCGATGGATGAATTCATTGAAGCATGTCAAAGACCACTAAGGCGTAGTATTCGTGTTAATACCTTAAAAATAACTGTTGAAGAATTCTGTAGCTTAGCCATAAATAAACAATGGCATTTATCTGCGATTCCTTGGTGCAAAGAAGGATTTTGGATTAATAGAGAAGATGAAAGCGTCCCTTTAGGTAATACTGCCGAGCATCTGTCAGGTTTATTCTACATCCAAGAAGCCAGCTCCATGTTGCCAGTCACCGCTTTATTAAAAAATAATGAATTCATGAATGTTGTACTGGATATGGCTGCAGCACCCGGCTCAAAAACAACACAAATTGCGGCAGCCATGAATAATCATGGGGCTTTAGTCGCGAATGAATATGCAGCCAGCCGAGTAAAAGTACTCAGTGCCAATATACAGCGCTGTGGTGTTCATAATACCGCTCTAACCAATTTCGATGCCCGCGTATTTGGGAGCTGGTTGCCAGAGCAATTCGATACCATATTATTAGATGCACCCTGCTCTGGTGAAGGGACGGTTCGTAAAGATCCTGATGCAATGTCTAACTGGGATTTAGAATCAATTAACGATATTTCAGCGACTCAAAAAGATCTCATCGAAAGTGCATTTCATGCCTTGAAACCCGGAGGTACATTAGTATATTCAACCTGCACACTTAACTTACAAGAAAACCAAAATGTCTGCTTACACGTAAAAGAAACCTTTGGAGATGCGGTTGAATTCATACCACTTGGTGATCTTTTTGAAAATGCAGAGAAAGCCATAACAGAGCATGGTTTTTTACACATTTATCCCCAGGTTTTCGACAGTGAAGGTTTTTTTGTCGCTAAATTAAAGAAGAATACTTCCGTGCCACCACCAGAAGTAAAGAAACGTTTAGGCAAATTCCCATTCGAAAAAGCAAATGATAAATTAATTGATCAAATTACTAATGAGTTATACCAAACACTGGCACTTAACCTACCTAACGACAGCCAGGTATGGATTCGAGATAAAGAAGTTTGGTTATTCCCAACAGCAATGGTCAGCATGATAGGAGAACTTCGTTTTAGTCGAATAGGCATTAAACTGGCAGAGACACTTAAAGTATCAAAGAAAGCTGGGCCGATGTTTCGCTGGCAACATGAAGCCGTCATGGCCTTAGCTAAGGGGGATAACCCACTGTTAGTGGATTTACCCATTGACGATGCTCGCGAGTGGTTTATGGGCCGTGATGTCCGTTTAGATATAGACATAATGACTCCCACGAAGGTGCTAGCCTCCAGTTTCGTGGGTTAGCGAAGCCAGAGCCATAATTAGTTTGCTAAAGAACTAAATTAGGAGGCTAGCATGAATAACGATACCACTCTTTTTATTGGGTTAGATACCCATAAATCCTTCACTCAAGCCGCACTTTTAAAAGATAATCGGGGTGAAACCCCGATTTCATATGGCCGTATTGATACTTCAAAATCCGCGCTGATTAAACTGGCTCAAAAAATTCAATCTCAATTCCCTAAAGCCACTATTCACTTCATTTATGAAGCAGGGCCATGTGGATATTGGATTTATCGCCTTTTAACCAGCCTTGGTTACCACTGCTATATTGTGGCTCCTTCGCTTATTCCTAAAAAGCCTGGCGATAGAGTGAAAACCGATAAACGGGATGCGGCAAAGTTGGCAAGATTATTTAGAGCCGATGAGCTCAGCACAATTTATGTGCCTGAAGCCGAAGATGAAGCTATTCGCGATTTATCGCGATCTCGTGAAACCGCAATGAAAGATTTAAAAGATGCCAAGCTTCAACTTAAAGGCTTCTTTCTTCGCAACAACATCAATACTGTCGTGAAAGATAATTGGTCTAAAAAGCATTTACGTTGGCTCACCGAACTTGTCCTTCCCCATCATAGCCAACAAATTGTGCTGCAAGAGATGATTCAAATCATCTCTGAACGAATGCAACGCCTACAACGACTGGATAATGAACTTATCCACCAAGTTAAAAATTGGCGTTATTATCCTGTAGTCAAAGCAATTCAAGCCATGCGAGGCATTCGCTTACTGGTGGCCTTAGGAACGATTGCCGAACTTGGGGATTTGCGACGATTTGACCATCCAAGAAAACTGATGTCGTACCTTGGATTAGTCCCTTCTGAAAGCTCAAGTGGACAAAAGCGGCGGCAAGGCAGTATCACTAAGTGTGGTAACTCGCGCGCAAGGCGTTTATTGATTGAGGGGGCGCACTCTTATAAACATAAAGCCAACATCTCATCGGAATTACAAATTCGGCAAGAAGGTCTTTCGAAAGAAATTATCGACATTGCTTGGCAAGCACAACTAAGGTTGTGCCGACGTTATCAACGGCTGATGTTTTTAGGCAAGCATCGTAGTGTGGTGGTCACGGCAATTGCAAGAGAAATGGTGGCCTTCATTTGGGCAATCACACGAGAAGTTGGGATACCGCCCATCGATCCTCGCCAACGTATTGCAAGGTTACCCGCATGAATTATGAATTAGTGTTAACGCAACGCATCAAGCATCGGGTGTGGCATAAACTCCGACGGCGTTAGGATGGCAATAGCCTAAAGGCCATTGAACCACGAGCATAGACTGCAGACAGGTGCCACGACGGAATAAGTACGGTAAGCTCTGCTCACTTTAGGATGAGTAATCTACGAATACCAGCATGATAACCGACGAAAGTGCTTGCTTGAGCAATGCGTTAACACTATCTCTTTTTAAAGACAAAATGCCCCAAATAATTGGGTAGAATTTTTGCGCTCTACTTGACAGTGGGAGTCATACCAACGCCAGGTAAAGGTGAAGTCATTGTAGGATTTTCTGGCGCGGTTATCGGTTTAGGTAAATGGGTAGGTAACCGTATTAAAAATGGACTTCCAAGAGAACTTGTGCGGGATAAAAACTTATTTTAGGCTGCCTTTTATTCTAGTAAAAAGCGAGTTGAGTTAACTCGCTTTTTCTGCGTATCGATATAAAGGTGACATTATTGAATAATTTGCCACTGATTTGCCAACACAGATTTGCTATCACCGGCTAGCCATTGGTTTACTTTCTCGAGTAATTCAGTATTTTCTTTCTTCATCATATAAGCTTTATAACTTCGTGTACCATCCAATACACTTGAAGATGAAATACAAAATACACCTTTCTCATGTAGCTGATAAAAATGTCCTTCAATTAAATCAGTGATCATAACGTCTGCTGTTTTATTTCGAATACCTTGCAAATTAGCGAAGTTATCTTTAGTTCGAATAATTTTAGCTTGTTTAATATGAGTGTTTACATAAATTTCATTAGTTCCGCCGGGGTTAACAATTACTCTCACCTTCGGATTATCAATATCTTCAAGTGTCTCAAACCTTGCGGCTTCACTGCAGTGGGAAAGAATGATTTTACCATTTTTAGCAACCGAGCTAGAAAAAGAGAACTGTTTCGCTCTTTTCTCTGTGTAGGTGACACCACCGGCAGCAATATCAAATTTGTCAGAGGCAAGATCATGACCAATCATTGGCCAACTTGTTTGAACAAATTCAATTTTTAAATTTAATGACTTTGCTAGGCGCTTTGTCATATCGACATCGAACCCTGCAAGAGCACCTAATTTATTGTAAAAAGACAAGGGCGAGTAATCACCGGTCATTCCAACTTTTAATGTTCCACTTTGTTCAATCTCATTCCATGTGCGAGCTTGCGCAGCATGAGACGCTAACATTGAACAAAGTATATAAACACAATATTTCGCTTTCAGTATTTTTCTGTATTTGTACATAGCTCGTATTTACATCCATTGTTTAATAGGAACTGAGTTCTTAATTCTATAAGAATATAGTAAACATAAGAAACCATGTGTGTTTTTTGATAAAAACACATTTGATTAATTTATATGTCGCCGTTGTTTACACTAGAACTATCGACCATGAATCATGCTGTTAAACATTTTTTAATTGTTGGTCATGCCACCTAGCCAGTAGAGCTAAACAACATATAGCACCAATTAAAGCAAATGCCATGTCAGATTGTGTATCCCACACATACCCTTGCGTACCTAAGAAAGCCTCTGCATTTTCACCAGTCGCGACAGCGACCCACCATTCAATCAACTCATAAAAAGCACTAAACGCTAAGCATACTGAAACTACAAATAGATTCATCCAGCCTCGCCCATTAACGATATCTAACCGTAATAATAACTCTCTTGCGATAAGTGCTGGCACAAAACCTTGAGCAAAATGTCCTAGCTTGTCGTAATTATTTCTTGCCGCACCAAATAATTGTTCAAAAAATGGGACTTCAGCATAAGTGTAATGACCACCTACCATCAAAATCACACAATGCACAAGAATAAAGACATAGAGTAACGGCGTTAATTTGAAACGCTTATAAGTAATCAATAAAATTCCGGCGCCAATAATCGCAGGGAAAACTTCCAACATCCACGTAAAACGATCTTTGGGATCAATAGCCGACCAAATAAGCATCACCACAAAAATGACAGCCCATAAATATTTTCCCATTTTGTATTCCTTAAACCCTTATCATATTGAATAACATAGATTATTTATTACACAAAAAAACGCATAACCTCTCAGTTATGCGTTTTTCTTGAAAATTATGCTCTGCTAAGCCAAATAAATACCATCTTGCTCTATTCGAATTTTACCTTGTTTATACAGCCCACCAATGGTTTTTTTAAACGTACCTTTGCTGGTGCGGAAAACAGTAAAAATAGCTTCTGGAGTAGACTTATCACTTAAGGGTAAAAAACCACCTTTGGTTTCTAATACATGCATGACTTTTTCGCTCAAATCATCCATTTTAGCCACACCAACTTTCTGTAATGATAAGTTAATACGGCCATCTTCACGAATCGCTTTTATATACCCTTTCAAACGCTTACCGACAAATAGTTTACCGAAAACGTCAGATTTGAAGATCACGCCCCAATGCGTTTCATTAATAATTGCTTTGAAACCTAAGTCTGTACGCTCAGCAATCAACAGTTCAACTTGTTGGTTAACTTCAAAATTAGCCGGTGTTTTATCCAACAATTTATTAAACTTAGTGGTACCGACAATACGACCAGAAGCACTATCGGAATACACATAAACCAGTATGTTTTGACCTTCGGTTAATGGCACTCGTTGGTTACTAAAAGGCACTAATAAATCTTTTTTATCAATCCCCCAATCAACAAATGCGCCCACATTGTTCACGCCCACAACATGCATCATTGACCACTCACCAACCTGAGCAAGTGGTTTTTCTGTGGTCGCACACAACTGGTTGTCCGAATCAAAATACAGCATTACATCAACATCATCACCAATATTGACACCTTCAAGCACAAACTTATTAGGCAGCAATACTGACCCATAATCCTCAGCATCAAGGAAATAACCAAAATCGGCTTGTTTAGTAACTTTAAGGGTATTGACTTGACCAATATGAACCATGAAATCTCTTATTCTTAACGTAAATGACCGGCTGATTATACTCGATATAATTCTGGCTTGCCTGCGTTATTATTTATTAACGAGAACAAGCCACTGAGCTCACACTACACCTTGCTCGATCATCGCATCAGCTACTCGCTTAAAACCGGCAATATTGGCGCCTAGAACCAAATTACCAGGCTGCCCAAACTCCGTTGCGGTATCATTGGCGGTATTAAAAATATTTTTCATTATACGTTGGAGTTTTTGATCAACTTCTTCAAATGTCCAGCTTTGCATACTAGCATTTTGCGCCATTTCTAATTGGCTGGTTGCCACGCCCCCCGCATTAGCAGCTTTCCCTGGCCCGTAAGCAATTTTAGCATCAATGAACGCATTTACGGCATCTTGAGTCGAAGGCATATTCGCGCCTTCTGACACGGCAATACAACCGTTGCTCAGTAATGCCTCAGCATCCGTTAATGTTAATTCATTTTGTGTGGCACATGGAAAGGCAACTTGCCCCTCTAAATGCCATACCGCATGGCCGTCTTTAGGGTAATGAGAAACAGGAATGTATTCGGCATCTTGGTGTGTATTCAAATACAATTCAAGACTGCCTCTTGAACGCTCTTTGATTTCTTTCACTAAATTTAAGTCAATACCATTTGAATGGTAGATAGTCCCCAAAGAATCACTGCAGCTCACCGGTAACGCGCCAAGTTGATAGAGTTTTTCCATTGCATAAATAGCAACATTACCCGCACCTGAAATTAAACAACGCTGGCCTTCTAAGCTTTGTCCGCGAGCTTTAAGCATATAATCTGCAAAATACACCGCGCCATACCCTGTCGCTTCTTTACGAACTAATGAGCCGCCCCACAATAAACTTTTCCCGGTCAACACTCCTTCGTATCGGCCAGTAAGTCGTTTATATTGACCAAATAAGTACCCGATCTCGCGAGCACCAACACCAATATCACCCGCTGGCACATCGGTTGTCGGGCCTATATGGCGATAAAGTTCAGTCATAAATGATTGGCAGAAACGCATTATTTCGCCATCAGATTTACCTTTAGGATTAAAGTTAGCTCCCCCTTTCCCCCCACCAATAGGTAAACCTGTTAATGCATTTTTAAAGATTTGTTCAAATCCTAAAAACTTGATAATGCCGGCATTAACACTAGGGTGAAAGCGAAGGCCACCTTTATATGGACCAAGCGCGGAATTAAATTCGATTCGATAACCTTTATTAACCTGAACATTACCATTATCATCAACCCAAGGAACCCGAAAAATGATTTGACGCTCAGGCTCAATTAAACGCTGAATAATCGCTTGTTGCTGATATATTGGGCTACTGTTTAGAATCGGTTCTAACGATTCTAAAACCTCTTCAACTGCTTGATAAAATTCTGATTGTGCTGGGCTTGTCTGTTGTAAGCCAGAAATAGTTTGATGAATATAAGTCATGTAATCAATTCCATTGAGTAAACAAAAAATAACCAATCCGAGTTATATAAGAAATGAAGTCATATGCAGGTTTCAAATAAACTTCTAGGCCTCTGTTTTCTCATAAAAATGCTTTCTTGTATATAGAGACTCTATTCATTATTTGAAGAATTAGACGCATACAAAAAAGCAGCATCGTCATTAGTGCTGCTTATTTGGCCTTAAGTCGGCTATCAATCAGGCTAGCTAAAAAGTTAACTCACCACTTTAACCGATAATGTAAGTTCAAAAATCGCCATCGGTTCATCACCATGTAAACTTGGGCATAATGCTGTTATGGTCACAGGTTGGTTCACACGCAGGCCGGTTTCGATTGTTTCAGCTAACATTTGATCAATTAGCTTGCCATCGTTACAGACAAAAACAACATCCGCTTCTGGACGAGCAAGAAATTCAGCTTTCACCGCTTTAAAAGCAAGCGATATTTTTGTTCCCATTTGCTCTGATTTACTGATCGCAAGAAATCCTCCGGCTGCATCCGCACCAACGGCAAGAGCACCAAAATACATGCTATGTAAATGGTTCTTAGTTGCTTGAGTTAACGGGATTTTTATTTCAACCGTTTCTTCCGTCATTTTAATAATTTCGGGTTCGCAATAACCTATCATCGGGACTAATTTTTCACCGAAATAATGAAGATGTTGATTTGCAGCCGCTAAAATATCCATGTTTCCATCCTTTATATCACTCAAGTCCGACCAGTTAACTCGCTATTAATATTTAAGTCAATATGAGTTGATTGAAGTTGCTATAAGCATAAAAAAAACCGAAGCAATGTTCGGTTTTCTGTGACTTAAACACATAAAAATATCATTAAATCGCAGCAAGGACCTGTATTTGATCTAATTCAGCTAAGTTAGCCTTAACTTTGGGATATTGCGCGAGATTTTGGCAATAGACAACACAAGGTTTGTTTGCATTATTCGCCGATTTTACCGCCTGAGAAATTAACATTAATACCGCGTCATGTTCTGGATTAAATAATGAATTTAATGATTCATTTTGCTGATCAACGCCTAATGTTAATTGCGTTAAATTACTGGTATTCACGACTAGCCCATCAAAATACTGTAATAAACGATCCGCCATCAACACGGCAGCAGGCGCATCACAACAATACAATACTTTCAGACCATTCAAGCCTCTCGGTAAGCGCTGAATAGCAAGATGATCGATGATCAATGCAGCATCACTAAGGCTACGAACAAAAGGAACAACGATTTCAACATCCACACCTTTATCACGTAAAGCCGCAATCACTTTACACTCTAATTCAAAAGAATGCTGATATTCATTAGAGGCAAAACGAGCAACACCACGTAACCCCATTGCAGGATTGATTTCAGTGTTTTCAATATTCCCACCAATCAAAGCCGAATAAGAATAACTATCGGTATCTGATAAACAAATTCGGACATGTTGATGTTGAGGCTTAATCGCTGCCTCAATCAAACAGACAAGCGTTGACACAAAGTGCTCATCAACGGTTTGACCATTTAATAAACTATCAAGGTTAACTTTATCAGTATCACTAAGGGTATTGAGATGCTGACCAATCTCAGGGTGGTAGGAAATATTTTCTTTAACTAATTCACTTAAAGAAACAAATAAGTGAGAGGCACTATCAATGTAAGTTGAGGCCGGCGATGGTAATACATCACCAAGCAACGCATTCGCAGGAATCTTTCCTTGATGGCTTTGAGACATGGTAACTCCATATAATGTCAAAAATTACTTACTCCGAAAATACTGAGTTCCACCCAACAAAACAAGCATAAAAACGTTTAGACGTTTAATATTCGAACAAAACAATTCATTTCTACGAAAAAAGCACAATAAAAATAGCTTAGAGCGTTTATTCCATACCCTATTTCCGTTATCTTAACTCAGTGTATCTTTAAGAATGAAGACAAAATGCCTTTAGTAAAAACAGACGAGTTACGTACCCAAGCGTTAGGCCCAATGCCAACACCTCTGGAGCTCATGAACGCTCACCCGCTTTCAGAAAAAGTAGCAGATCACATAGAACAATCACGTCGTCAAATTGAAAAAATTCTATCTGGACAAGATTCAAGATTACTTGTCGTCGTCGGCCCATGTTCTGTTCATGACACAGAAGCCGCTCTTGACTACGCTCAACGTTTAAATGCGCTACAAGCACAGTATCAAGATCAACTTTTTATCGTTATGCGTACTTATTTTGAAAAACCTCGTACGATTGTTGGCTGGAAAGGTTTAATCACTGATCCTAACTTAGATGGTAGCTACGCTCTTGAAGCTGGCTTAAATAAAGCCCGTAAACTGTTGCTAGACATTAATACACTAGGTTTAGCCACAGCCACTGAGTTTTTGGATATGATCACCGGTCAATACATTGCTGATCTTATTTCTTGGGGGGCAATCGGGGCTCGAACGACTGAATCACAAATCCACCGTGAAATGGCTTCTGCACTTTCATGCCCTGTAGGATTTAAAAACGGCACCAATGGCAACGTAAAAATATCTACTGATGCTATTCGAGCGGCGCAAGCTTCTCATTACTTCTGTTCACCAGATAAAAATGGGCGCATGACCGTTTATCGCACTTCAGGTAATCCTTATGGGCATACCATCCTGCGCGGTGGTGATACTGGCCCTAACTTTGATTCAGATTCCGTTGCATTAGCCTGTCGTCAACTCGATGACGTTGGGTTGACACCTCGCTTAGTGGTCGACTTTAGTCATGCGAATTGCCAAAAAGAACATCGCAAGCAACTAGAAGTTGCAAAAGATATCTGCCAACAAATTGAGTCTGGCTCAACTTATATCGCAGGAATTATGGCAGAAAGCTTTATTGAAGAAGGTAATCAGCCAATGAACGATCTGAATGCCCTAACCTATGGTAAATCGATTACCGACCCATGCCTAAGTTGGCAGGATACCGTCACTATGCTTGATATGCTTGCGAATGCTATTAAGAATCAAATTAAAAAAACATCGGAGATGAACTAACCATGCCTTCATTTGACATAATTTCTGAAGTAGATAGCGTAGAAGTACGTAACGCTGCTGAAAACGCGAACCGTGAACTGGACACTCGTTTTGATTTCCGTAATGTAGAAGCGAGTTTTGAGTTCAAAAATGACATTGTTAAACTTTCGGCTGAAAATGACTATCAATTGGGCCAGATGATGACGATGCTACGTGGTCAACTGGCTAAACGCGGGGTTGACGCCAACGCCGTAGATTTAAAAAAAGCGGAGCAAACGGGTAAAACCCATACTCAGGAAGCAAGCTTTAAACAAGGTATTGAAACCGATGTTGCAAAGAAAGTCGTTAAGATTATTAAAGAAGCAAAATTAAAAGTTCAAGCTTCTATTCAAGGCGATAAAGTCCGAGTAACAGGTAAAAAACGAGATGATTTACAGCAAGCAATGAGCGTTATACGCCAATCTGAGCTCGAGCAACCTTTCCAGTTTAATAACTTTAAAGATTAATCATTCCAATCTTTATGAACCAATAAAGCCACCTAACTAGGTGGCTTTATTGGTTCATAACAAAATAAAAAGTTGTTTATTCTGGCTTAACACCTAACTTCTCTATTAATGCATTAACATCTACCAAGTCTTTTTTATTCTTAGCAATGCTTGTTCTTAATTTACCAAGCTGCTCTTTTGCTAACTTCTCTTTATCGCAAGAATCAGATTTAGGGTCCCAACTTGTACCTTCTTTAAATAATTTACATTCTTTCGTAAACTTTTCAGTTTGAGAGGCCAACTTATCATAAGTTATAGAAAGCTTATTCACCTGTGCTTCTAACGCCGTTTGTTTCTCAAACAACTCATGAGATTTATCATATAAATCATTTTGAAGCTCAGCTGTTTTTTCTAATTCTTTCTTTTCTGTTTTCAACTCAACCGCTTTCTTTTTTTGAACCACTAAAGTCTTTTCTACTTTTTTCTTTTGCTCATTAAGCTGACTAAGC
Organism: Vibrio casei; assembly: GCF_002218025.2. Taxonomy (NCBI): domain Bacteria; kingdom Pseudomonadati; phylum Pseudomonadota; class Gammaproteobacteria; order Vibrionales; family Vibrionaceae; genus Vibrio; species Vibrio casei. The sequence goes on from NZ_AP018680.1 coordinate 1,447,397, forward strand.
TCTTGAGTTAAAGATTCAATTTGATCTTGTTGTTCTTGAGACGCTTGCAGCGAGCTTTGTTTCTGTTGATCTAAGTCTTCTTGCATTTTCTGAACTTCAGATTGCAATTCATCATTTTCTTGGCTCAACTGAACCTGCAAAGTTGTAGAGAGTTGAGTATTTGATTTTAATGCTGCATACGTAACAGAGGAGCCCAGAATGATCCCGATGACCATCGCAATACTGACATGAATCTTATTGATTGAGGTTGACATTTTTCATCCTAAATTTAAACCAAAATAGAAAATAACGGCTTTACCCATTTTTCTATTTATCGTATCAATTCACTAATTACCACATACATAAGGTATATCAAAAATGCCCCTGATAATGAAATCACGGCCCACTTCTGAAGTTTCGCATTCGCTTGATAACGAATTAATAAATAGGCGAGAGCGATGAAAATTACGATAGCAATGAGTCTAGTCATGTTATCCCTTCTAATATTATCTCGTCTTCATCAAAGCATTATTGCTAAAGCTTAAGTATAAGTATAAGACTAATAACACCTATACCGTAAAGTACCTTAGCCTAACTCAAGTTTTGTTTCCTAAGCGTCATTTATCTCTAAACTGTTGAGTAAATATGTGATTTTCTCTGTTTGAGTGTTATTAATTCTGGTCTAATGCTAGCTTTAACCCCAGTGCGATGAGTACTACACCTGTAACCCCTTCCATCCATTTAATCATAGACGAATTTTGAATCCAATTTTTTGCTGAATGCACCATTGTAGCAATCCCACACTGCCAGAGCATAGCAATGACAAAATGAATAGAGGCCATAAATAAAGACTGTAGCAAAGGAGAATGCTCAGGATTAATAAATTGAGGTAAAAATGCCAAGTAGAAAACAGCGGTTTTAGGATTGAGAACATTAGACAAAAGACCTTCACGAAAAGACCGTTTTACCGATAAAGGCTTGCCAACTGCCCCACTAGTGACATCCAAATGCCCCTGACCTTTCCATACTGCAATTAGCCCAGCGACACCTAAATACACCAAATAAGCGGCACCAACGAGTTTCATCACATGAAACAATTCAGCCGATTGCAATAAAATAGCTGAGATACCAATTGCTGATAATGTTGCATGAACAAATAGCCCACAACAAATACCTAGGCTTGTGATACACCCATCGACACCACCACTGCGTGTCGTATTACGAATAACCAACGCAGTGTCAAGACCAGGTGTTAACGTCAGTATTGTGATTGCGATTAAAAATGCACCGCCATTCATGATATAAAAGTCCATGATTTCCCTATCTGGAATAAAAAATTACATCCATTTGTTATATCAGCGAATAATCAAGAAAGAAAGCTTTCTATGCTTCAAGTAATTAGAATTATTATTCCTCTATAATTCCCGTATATTTACCTTCTCTTTTCGACGCTAAGGACAGTTGATCTTTGACAATGAAGATGAGAGGGTTAATTCTTCCACATCATTTTTTACATAGGAATGCCATGAGCCACTATCAAAAACTGGTGCAGCACGCACAAAAAATCGCAAATTTTAACCATCTAGCCGCCATCTCAGGATGGGATCAAGCTGCGGTAATGCCTAGTGGTGGTAATGAAGCACGTTCGAATGCTATGGCTGAGCTATCCGTATTATTGCACCAACTGAATACCCAGCCACAATTATCAGATTGGTTCAATGAAGCAGAACAAGAACACTTAAGCCCATTAGAAAAAGCCAGCTTACGTGAAATGAAACAACGTTGGCAACACGCTAATGTATTACCTCAAGATTTAGTTCAAGCAAAATCGTTAGCCGGTTCAAAGTGTGAGCATGCTTGGCGCACTCAACGCAAACAGAACGATTGGAATGGCTACGCTAAAAACTGGCAAGAAGTAGTAAATTTATCTCAACAAGAAGCTCAAATACGATCTGAAGCAAATAATTCAACGCCATATGATGCAATGTTAACTCTCTATGAACCGGGCACCACTACAGAATCTCTGGATATTGTTTTTAATGATGTAAAATCGTGGTTACCTAACCTTGTCGATCGTGTCATCGATAAACAAGATCAAGAATGTGTTCTTCAACCTACAGGGTCATTTAGCACTACCAGCCAAAAATCACTTGGTTTGCAAATTATGCAATTTTTAAAATTTGACTTTAATCATGGGCGCTTAGATGAGAGTGTTCACCCATTTTGTGGCGGTGTACCAACGGATGTTCGTATTACCACTCGGTACGATGAAAATGATTTTATTCAGTCTTTAATGGGCACCATTCATGAAACGGGTCATGCTCGCTATGAACAAGGCTTGCCAAAAGCACTAGCAGGGTTGCCGATTGGAGAAGCACGTTCGATGGGTATCCACGAATCTCAGTCTCTATTTTTTGAAATGCAGCTAGGTAGAAGCCCTGAGTTCATCAACCATCTATCAAGGATGGCAAGTCAACAATTTAATGCTCATCAAGACCTTGCTTTTAGCACTGAGAACTTCCGTAAGCTTTATACTCGTGTTGAAAAAGGTTTTATTCGCGTTGATGCAGATGAGCTGACATATCCTGCGCATGTCATCTTACGCTATGAAATTGAACGTGATTTAATGAATGGCGACATTACTTTCCAAGATGTACCAGAACTTTGGGATCATAAAATGCAAGCTTACCTTGGGCTTTCTACAAAAAATAACTTCCAAAATGGCTGTATGCAGGATATTCACTGGACAGATGGTGCTTTTGGCTACTTCCCAAGTTATACCCTTGGTGCAATGTACGCAGCTCAATTCATGGCAAGCATGCGTAAGCAAGTCAATGTATCGGAAGTTATTGAATCAGGTGATTTAAGTCTTATCTTTGCCTGGTTAGACGAGAATATTTGGAAGAAAGCAAGTCAATTTTCAACCAATGAACTGGTTAAACAGGCCACTGGTGAGACATTAAATGCTGAACATTTCAAAGCTCACCTCAAATCTAGATATTTATGAACATAGCTTAACTCTAAGACGTTTGATTCTGAGAAGCTTAATTCGGAGAAAGAGAAGCCCTGTGGCCGGTTATGGTAATAGGGTTTCTAGTATTACAATAAGTGATTCTTCTCTAAGAGAAGCCATAATAAAATCCCACCAAGAATGAGCGCAACCTTTAACCATTCATTCTTTGGGCGAGAGTCTTTCACTGGTTGGAATACCGTCTTTTCCTCTTCTAAAAACTCAGCGGTTTGAAGGCGCTTAATTTGAGAAGTTAATGACTGAATCTCACTTTGCATCGTGGCTACCTGTTTTTGTAAATCCACTAACTGCTGTTCAAGTTGTTGGGGTTTCATCAAAATCCTTATTCAATTTCATAAAACTAGCGATAACATTTCAGTGTAGCCGTTCAAAATTACTGTTAGCTTATTAGCTTGCTATATTCCTCTTCAATTTTCTCTTTTCCATAAGAACGCTCTAAACGGCGGATAATAAAATGTCCTGTCGCCATATCCTGATAATGACCGATAAAAATAGTATTAATAATAGCACCACCAGCTGCACCTATTGCAGGTACTGCTTGAGCGACAGCTTTTTCTGTCACTTGAATACCGAAACGTTTGGCTATTTCAGCAGTGAACTTAACAAGAATAGGTGAACCTTGATCGGTAATCGCTTTCTTTGCTAAAAATTCAGAAGCGTCGAGTACCGACTTAGCCAGCGCCGCTCTTACGGCATAATAACCACTTTCAGCACCATCATCGTATTTACTCCTACCACCCAGAGCAAAAACTTCTAAACAAGCTAACTTTGTATCTAGAATATCAAGTGACTCCCCTTCAGCACGAGCAATATCTGCTATTGAGCGCAACATGATTGTGGTCGAAATAGGTAACTCAACAGCAATCCCCGCTATTCCAAAAAAGCCCCCCATACCGCCAGTTAGCGCAACACCTAACTTATGCATACGATTTGAAGCCAGGCTCACAGAAGTGCCTTTCATTGTATAAATTGCTGCATCAGATGCCTTTAATAACGCTTTTTGAGTCACATCATTAATACCGCTGTTCCAGCTTTGTGGCAATAACTTCAATCCGTGCTCTATCGGCGAACCAATTGCATTCGACATTTTGGCGGCTAAACCAGGGTTTTCCAATAATTGCTTCGCTTTTTGTAACTGGATCAAATCCTCTGATGATAAACTAGATGACATTAATTACCCCTTATTGAAGACTCATACAGTCATATTAAGACTAATAGAAAAAGCCTCGATACATACATATCGAGGCTTTACTTTATCTTATTTCGGTATAATGCTTATCGCTAATACTTATAAGAAGTGGAAGGTTGCACTTAATGTATAAGTGTTGGCATCAAGTTTGTCGAATCCAAAATGGTTATAAGCCAAACCTAGAGATAAAGAGCCTAAAGGAATACCATCTAAAACTGTGTACTCAACCCCTGCGCCATACATAAAGTCATAACCATCATCGTCTTTAAAATGATCACCCGCGCCAACATCATATTTATTTGCGCCCAGCTTGCCATAAAACTCTAATGGACCGACGTTGATACTTGGCTTAATTGCCGCATACACAGTGGTTAAATCAGAACCTTGTGCTTTACCAAGATCCCAGTAACCAGCTTCAACACCAATAAAAGGTAAAATACCTGTACCGATATTTAAACCATAAGTGCCATCGCTATCAGCACTTGAGCCTGAATAATCAGCACTACCGTAATTCACTCCGGCATAAAGCCATGAGTCCGCAAGCGCCGGTGATGCCGCTCCCATTAAAGCTAAAGCTAAAAGTGTTTTTTTCATCGTAATACCTTCGAATCCTTCGATTATAACATTCACAGAAACTAAGCACTCCCTTAGCATCCATGCATCAAATAGTTACTGCATGATTAGTGAGATGGCCTCCAAAATCAAGTAAAAAATCCATCACAACAAAGAGTTCTAACATTTCTTTACACTAAATGAAGAAAATATAATCATTAGTCTCAATCTGATTAAATATACATTCATAAAAGCTTAACCGGCATCAATCGCATTTTTAATTCTTTTATCAGACACTGGGTATGGCGTGCCTAACTGCTGAGCAAAGAAACTCACTCGTAATTCTTCAATCATCCAACGAATTTCTTTAATCTTATCCGGTATTTCAACGCCTTTTGGAATTTTATTAAGCAGCTCTTTATAGTCCTTCACTACCGATTCAACTTTCAACATGTGCAATCGGTCTTTATTAGGATCTATCGGCAATTTTTCCATCCGACGTTCAATAGCTTTCATATAACGCAAAATATCCGGTAAGCGTTTCCACCCACATTCGGTAGCAAAGCCTTTAAATATTAGACCTTCCACTTGCGCTTTAATATCCGATAACGCAAACGCCATGGTGAAATCGACTTTACCTTTGAGCTTTTTATTAATGCTAAACGCGGTAGTGAGAATAGTTTCCACTTGTTCAGCAATATCGACCACGGTATCGCCTAGTTCAGCCCTAACATACTCTTTCAGTTCTTCAAATTGTTCCGGTTGCCATACTAAACCACCTTTTTGTTCGATCAGCTTATCAATCCCACAGGCTATGCAATCGTCTATAAGATCAAGCACTCTTCCATATGGATTAAAATATAAGCCGAGTTTGGATTTGTTGGGCAAATTACTGTGTAAATATTTAATCGGAGATGGCACATTCAGCAAGATTAAGCGACGTTGCCCCGCTTTCATTGCTTGGTGCTGTTCTTGCTCTGTTTCAAATAATTTAATTTCAACACTGTCTTTGGTGTCCACTAGAGCCGGATAAGCTTTAACTTCAAATCCACCACGCTTTTGTTGATACACGGTTGGCAGTTCACCAAAGCTCCACGTATGCAACCCTTGCTGCTCGATATCATCATCCGCCACTTGAGATAATGTTTCTTGCACTTTCTCTTTTAAGCTTTCTTTCAGCTCATACAAATCATAATGTTCTTTGAGCTTACGTTTGCGGTGATCAACGGCGCGGAACGTCACTTTTAAATGATCAGGGATTTGTTCAAGTTGCCAATCTTCTCGTTTAATTTCAACGCCAGTTATACGACGTAATTCTTTTTCTAAAGCGTCCAGCAGTGGTAATTCCATTGCGTTAACCCTTGATAAAAAAGCATCCGCATAATTTGGTGCAGGCACAAAGTTACGGCGTAGCGTTTTGGGCAAAGATTTAATCAAACTCACCACTAATTCATGGCGCAGCCCCGGGATTTGCCAATCAAAACCGTCTTGGCTAATTTGATTTAAAATCGGTAATGGAATATGAACCGTCACACCATCCCGATCTTGATCAACAGCCGCTTGCCCGGGTTCAAATTGATAGCTTAGTTTCAACTTCAAGCCATTTTGATGCCAAAAATTTGGGTAATCAAGATCCGTCACATGGCTGGCATCGTTTCTAAACAGCATGGCTTTTTCAAAGTTCAGCAATTCAGGTTCCGTTTGACGCGCCATTTTCCACCATGCATCAAAATGACGTCCAGACACCACTTCAGTACTGACTCGTTGATCATAGAAATCAAACAACTCATCATCATCGACCAAAATATCACGGCGCCGGGACTTATGCTCAAGCTCTTCCACTTCTTTTAACAGTTGACGGTTTTGCTTAAAGAAATGATGCTTGGTTTCCCAGTCGCCTTCCACTAATGCACTGCGAATAAAAATCTCACGGGAAAGCGTCGGATCAATCGAGCCATAATTGATAGTACGTTTCGGCACAATCGGAATGCCGTATAACATTACTTTTTCGTGCGCCATGACGGCCGCTTGTTTCTTCGACCAATGCGGCTCACTATAGCTACGTTTAATTAAATGTGGCGCCAGTGGTTCAATCCATTCTGGTTGAATCTTGGCAATGATGCGTCCCCAAAGCTTGGAGGTTTCCACCAACTCTGCCGACATAATCCATTTAGGCTGTTTCTTAAATAAACCAGAGGCTGGGAAGATATGAAAGCGAGCATTACGCGCACCTTGATACTCGCTCTTTTCCGCATCTCTCATACCGATATGAGAGAGTAAACCGACTAACAGCGCACTATGGACGGCTTCGTAGTTAGCAGGATCTGAATTGAGCTTGGTGTTCATTTCACGCATCGCTTGGTGGATTTGAAAATACACATCTTGCCACTCACGCACGCGCAAATAATTTAAGTAGTCTTTCTTGCACAAGTTACGAAATTGATTACTCGATAACGCTTGTTGCTGCTCTTTCACGTAATCCCATAGATTCACAAACGTTAAGAAATCGGAATCTTCATGGAAGAAGCGTTTGTGCTTTTCATCAGAGGCTTGTTGTTTATCCGATGGACGCTCGCGCGGATCTTGAATAGACAATGCCGCGGCAATAATCATCACTTCTTTCAAACAATTATACTTAACCGATTCCAGTACCATCCGAGCTAGGCGTGGATCGATTGGCAACTTCGCCAATTTTCGACCCGTGGTGGTTAAACGTTTTTTCGGATCGGTCGAATCTGGATTTATCGCGCCCAACTCTTCTAGTAGACGTACACCATCTTGAATGTTGCGTTTATCTGGCGCTTCAACAAAGGGAAAAGCATCAATATCCCCTAACCCCAGAGAGGTCATTTGCAAAATAACGGAAGCTAGGTTGGTGCGAATGATTTCCGGATCGGTAAACTCAGGACGTGAATTAAAATCGTCTTCGGAATACAAACGAATACAAATACCATCACTAACACGACCACAACGCCCCTTTCGTTGATTAGCACTGGCTTGTGAAATCGCTTCAATCGGCAAACGCTGAACTTTAGTACGATAACTATAACGGCTGATACGTGCCGTACCCGGGTCAATCACATACTTAATACCCGGAACGGTAAGCGAGGTTTCGGCCACATTGGTTGCCAAAATAATCCGTCGCCCCGTATGTGATTGGAAAATCTTGTTCTGTTCCGCTGAAGATAAGCGTGCATACAAAGGCACCACTTCAGTATCTCGCATGCTGCGATTATTCAATGCTCGTTTGGTTAAGGCATCAGCCGTATCGCGAATTTCACGTTCGCCATTCATAAAAATCAGAATGTCGCCTAAACCCGGTTCATCACACAGTTCATCGACCGCTTGGAAGATACCTTCTAGCTGATCATGGTCTTGATCGGCTTCATCTGAATTAAGCGGACGATAACGCACATCTACCGGATAAGTTCGACCAGACACCTCAATAATTGGTGCTTTATCAAAATGGTTAGAAAAGCGTTCAGGATCGATGGTAGCCGAGGTAATAATAATTTTAAGATCAGGACGTTTAGGCAGTAATTCTTTCAAATACCCCATAATAAAATCTATGTTAAGGCTACGTTCATGCGCTTCATCGATAATGATGGTGTCATATTGATCTAAAAATCGATCGTGCTGAATTTCCGCCAGTAAAATACCATCGGTCATCAATTTGATTTGGGTGTTATCGGATATTTGGTCGTTAAATCGAACTTTATACCCCACAAACTCACCCAATGGCGTTTGCATTTCTTCCGCAATACGATTGGCAACCGAGCGCGCCGCCAGTCGGCGTGGCTGAGTATGACCAATTAAGCCTGTGCGGCCTCGGCCAAGTTCGCTACAAATTTTTGGAATTTGCGTAGTTTTACCTGAACCAGTTTCCCCAGCAATAATCACCACTTGATGGTTGGCAATCGCTTCAGCAATATCATCACGCTTTTGACTAACGGGCAGAATTTCTGGATAGTCGATATGCGGTTTATGCAAGCTGCGGTTTTGCACCACCATCATGGATTTCGCTATGTCCATGGCGATTTCATCAAACACTTTCGCTTTAGCATCTAAATTTTTAATTTTACTCGCACCATGAATACGTTTACTCAAACGAAAACGATCACGAATCATGCAGTCTTTTAAAGCTAAGCGAAGGCTATGAGCGCTATTTCCTTGGCTAAACGACATATCTTGAGAAGAAGAATTGGGTTGATTAGGCGGAGACTGGGTCAAAGCAAGTCCTATTAAATTTGATATTTGAATGCACGTTACCTATTTTCTACCAACAATATACTGCATCAACACTATGCTGCTCTCAACACAATGAGGTGAGTCGATAGGCTATGACATCAAGTTCGATGAATAAAGTAACGGAAAATTGGGGCTATGATAGCACAGCCCCAAATGGGGAAGAAAGTTAAGAAAAGGCGCGGAAGATAGCGGTTAAACCACTGGCAGAGCAAAGCACCAAGGTGAAAATCCGTATCCACTGTTTAGAAACATATTTCACCACCACTTGAGCGGCAACATAGCCCAGCCACCCCATAGGTAATAATGGCAGCGTCATAACAAAGTGCTGCCAAGTAAGATAACCAATGAAATATTGGACAATCAAAGAGATAATCGAACTGAACACAAAAAACGCCGCCAAGTTACCACGTAACGATGAAGCATCTTGATGTTGTAAAATCAATGCCATCGGTGGCCCACCAATGCTTGAACTTGTTCCCATAAACCCAGAGAAAAAACCTGCGACCGCCATTCGATTGGGGGTTGGTTCAAAACGTAATGGCAACAAACTAATTAATACCGCCAGTAGCACCATGCCGCCAAGCCATAACGATAAAGCTGCACTCGAAACATACAAAAGTAAAACACCACCAGCAATTGACCCGGGAACTCGTCCATAAATCGCCATTTTCAATCCACCTATGGCAATATTGTTTCTGTACTTATAAGCATTAAAAAGAGAATTAAACAAGGCAACCATAACGATTGGCGCTGGCACATAATCGGGAGAAACTAAAAACAATAATGGCGCGGCAACAATGGCCAAACCGAAACCGATCGCGCTTTGCACGAACGCGCCCAAAAAGATGATGCCCATTGCCAGTAATACTGTGTGATCCAATTCAGCCATAACAACTCCCCCTAACGTCAAACGGACAATCATAATTCAGACTGAAAATCAGTGATATAGATTTTGTAAACATCCCTTAAAATAGTTTTTCTTATCCATTAGATGCTTAAATTTAACACAAATGGAAATAGCGACGTCTTTCTTTACTTGAACTTTGTGCCCATAAAGCTAACTATATGGTGATAAATAACCATCAATAGCGAGATATTTATGATTCAATCTTTAAAAGCCTTCATTAATCAGCTAACTGAAGGCGCTGAAAACGCCTCAAATCCTTCAGGTAATGCCGATCTCGCAATTGCCGCCCTACTTTGTCAAGTATCACAAGCCGATCACATTGTTGACGAACAAGAAAAAAACGCACAAGTTCATATGCTAATGAAACTGATTGATATCACTAATACCGAAGCTCAAGAATTATTGAATGAAGCTCAAGTTCGCTCGGAAAGCTCAGCGTCAGTCTATGAGTTTACCGACCAGTTACGTAATTTAGAGCAAGAACAACGCTTTGAATTAATTCAGGCTATGTGGCAAGTGGCTTACGCCGATGATCACCTTGATCCCATCGAAGAAGCCGTTATTCGAAAAGTTGCTGAATTGCTATACGTTAACCACAGTGAGTTCATTAGAGCTAAGCTATCCATAACGGAAAAATAGTTTTTCAGAATAACAATGTAACTCAGGGCTAGTAATATTAGCGTTATTAGCACTTCCGGCTTCGTCTGGTTATTCTCATATTACATTTGGTTAGCCAGCCTTAGTCATCTTTTCTTGCAGGAACATCACCATTGATCTTGCTGTCGGTGATAGAAGCGGCACGGCTTCATAAACCAAATATATATCCAGGTTGCTAAGCTCACAGAGTCCTTCGATTGTTTGTAAGTCGCCTTGGTCTAGGTGGTGAGATACCATTGATGCTGGTAAATATGCAGCATGATAACTTGCTAAGCAAAGCTTTAATGTCGTCAGTAAATCATTTGAACTGATTTGTGATTGCCGCGGTTTAGCGTTGCCAATAGGCTTATAACAACCAAGAGGATCCATTATTGGATCATCAATCGATCTAAATTTCAGACTGTCTGGCGTTGCGACTAAATACATGGGTACAGATTGCCAGAGACGACAAACAAGCTTATCCGAGGTAACCTTTCTTCCCCTAATCGCAATATCAATATTATCAAAAGCCAAATCACTCACACTATCGGAAGCAATAATTTCAATACTGACCCTGGGGTTATCGGAGGAAAACTCTTGTATCCAACCAGACATCATATTATTGGGCATAAGAGCCGGTACAGATAAACGAATGCTACCAGTAAGCTCCTGTTCCTGCTGAATTTCATCAACGGTGCCATAAAGTATTGCCAGCGATGTTTTGGCTGCCTTATACAGAATCTTCCCCTCATGCGATAGTTCTATCTTGCGCGTCGTTCGTTTAAACAGCCGCACACCTACTGCGTCCTCCAGTTGCGACACCCTCTGGCTAACCGTCGCTCGAGGTAGATTTAAGTGACGGGCAGAAGCCGAAAAACTATTAAGCTCTGCGGCTAAACAAAATGTTCGAAGCGTTTCTATATGAGTCATATTGTCAATAAATTCCAAACAACTAGTTATTTTTGAACACTCTAGTTTAACAATTGAGATTTGCTAGTCTAGCCCTTATTCCACAAACAGGAGTTAGAAATGAAGAAAACAGTTAAATTGGCATTTGCCAGCACATTACTCATAAGCGCAGTACCAACCAACGCCACCACATTAAATATCCAGTGGCTAGGTGCTTCTACCCTCATATTTGAATTCGGCGACATTCAAATTATTACCGATCCGGCTTTAGGTGTAGGCGAAAAAGCCTATCGCATGGCCGACCCTAATGAAAATTTTGATCTTAGTGTTGGGCCAATGGTGAAGGACCATAGAAGAATGCAATCATTACCAGCCATAACACCGAAAGAATGGGATTTCATTTTATTAAGCCATAGTCATGAGGATCATTTTGATCAAGTTGCACGCCGTGACCTAGATAAAGAACTGCCAATTATTGCACCAAGCGCAGACAAAGAATTACTGACAGAGCTAGGGTTTAGCAAACAAACATTGCTTGACTGGGGCGATACATGGCAAGTAAGCGAGAACGGCTTTAAAGTTAGCGTAACGACCCTACCTGCATTCCATAGTGAAAATCCAAAAGTATTATCATTGCTCGGTGCTGGTAACGGTTATTGGCTTGAGTTTGTAAAAGACGACTATAAAAAAACTGTTTACTGGAGCGGAGATTCTTTCATTACCAATTCAGTTCTAGCGGCTTTAACACCATTAGGGAACATTGATTTGTTTATTCCTCATATTGGTGCCGTAGGTGTTTATGGGCCTCTAGGGAAAATTGCCATGGATTCCAACGATGCCATGATGGCAATTGAGCAGCTACAACCAGAGCGAACCCTACCCATCCATCATTCAACTTACGACCTGTTTATTGAACCTGTCTCAGTTCTCATGGATAAAGCTGTAGCAGCTGATGTGTACGTTGATGTAATTGCACCAGGCGCTTGGCTGATGATTCGTTAACCTCTTACGGCAATAGGAGAACACGCGAGGTTGGTTGCATTAAATTCTACCCAATCTTATGCCAGCTTCGCGTCTGCACGTTGCGAGTAAACGCTCAAAAAAACAAATAGGAATTAACTGATTGATAATATCGTGCTTTAATTTTATCACGGTTAAATTATCTAAAGAAAAGAACAGTCAAATACCTCCTGAAAACTAATATCGACCAATTTACAATAATAAGAAGCTTCGTGCTTGTTCAACACCCAGATAAGGTGTCGGCTACGCGACACCTATCCTTATTTGTTAGGTGTTTTTTATATAAACAACCATCTGATTTATCTTTATCTGTATTTTATCCATATCCCTCTCTGTCAGACTAGTTGTCGCGCTTAATATTCAACCATTAAACAGAGGGCGTGGAGTAACAATGAAACATTATTCAGCGCAAAGCAAAGAGTCGGCTCTTCAGAAGATGATGCCTCCAAATAATATAGCAATAGCCCAATTATCAATCGAGATGGGGATTGGTGAATCAACCTTGTATAATTGGCGAAAACAAGCAATTGATAAGGGGCATTTAGTGCCAGGTGATGGAAAGAATGCTGAGCAGTGGTCATCAGCAAATAAATTCTCAGTCGTGTTGGAAACAGCCTCTTTAAATCAAGCTGAGTTAGCGGAATATTGTCGAGGCAAAGGTCTTTATGTGGAACAAGTATCGGCTTGGCGAAATGCGTGTATAGATGCAAACGCTAACGTTAAAGAGCAAGAAAAAGCCTTCTCCACCGAAACAAAGAAAGATAAAAAACAGATCAATCAATTAGAAAAGGAGCTACGTCGAAAAGATAAGGCACTCGCTGAAACCGCAGCACTATTGGTGTTAAGAAAAAAAGCAAATGCGATCTGGGGGGAAGCCGAGGACGAATGATCCTCGACTCAGCTCGCATTCAAGCAGTTAAACTAGTTAATGAAGCTGTGAGTTCTGGTGCGCCAAAGTTTAAAGCTTGCCGTGAACTTGGGATCAGTGTCCGGACGTATCAACGTTGGACTGTTGACGGGAACATAAAAACAGATGGTAGACCAATATCTCAGCGCCCTGAGCCAAAAAATAAGCTATCAAAAGCAGAGAGAGATAACATATTAGCCATCGTTAATAGCGATGATTTTAAGAGCTTACCACCAAGCCAAATCGTCCCTACATTAGCAGATGAGGGTATTTATCTTGCTTCTGAATCAACATATTATCGTGTTCTTCATGAAGAAAAACAGCAAAACGCTCGCGGACGTAGTCAGATAAAAGAGAGAAAAGTACCGACGACACACTGTGCTACAGGGCCAAACCAAGTGTGGTGTTGGGATATTACTTGGTTACCAGGCCCCGCTAAAGGGCTGCATTTTTATTTATATTTGATACTCGATATATTTAGTCGAAAGATTGTTGGATGGGAAATTCATGATGACGAATCAGCAGAAAATGCATCAATATTAATTAAGAAAGCTCATTTAAAAGAAGGAGTTAAAGATAATCCTCTGGTACTGCATTCGGATAATGGAAGCCCAATGAAAGGCTCATCAATGCTTGAAACACTTTATAGTTTAGGTGTCGTGTCGTCTTTTAATCGTCCTAGGGTGAGCAATGATAATGCTTATGCTGAGTCGATATTTAAAACGTGTAAATATCGCCCTGACTATCCGTATAAAGGGTTTTCAACAATTGATGAGGCGCGTAGTTGGGTGTTGAAATTTAGCCACTGGTATAATTTTAACCACAAACATAGTGGCATCAAATACGTCAGCCCACATCAAAGGCATTCAGGATTAGCGGGTGACATATTGGCTAATAGAAAAGAAGTTTATCAAGGTGCTAAAGATGCTCACCCTGAGCGCTGGAGCGGTAATATCCGTAATTGGGATTTACCAAAAGAAGTGTACTTAAACCCTGAACAAAATAGTGTCAAGGCTGAGAGTGCATAACGTAGTGATCGCGACAACTAGTTTGACAAACACCGATATCTTCACTCATCAGAATAATTCGTCCTTTAGGAAACCACGTTAACTCTGTTAATTTTATTAAGTCAGCTTCAATAAAACCAAAGTCATGAGAAATAGAATTTCGAAGAATTCTAATATCCCCCATCACATTACACATGACTTCATTGCAGTTCACTCCTAGCTCCTTAGATATAAGTTCACGGTACTTATCATTCCATGCCGCATAAATCCAGTTTAGAAAACCATGTGCAATAACCTGGCTAATAGGACCATCGTGCTTTAGTCCTTTTAAAGTATGAAAGTAAGAAACTTTAGAAATTACTTCATTACTATTTTTATCTCTAATAATAAAATCATCATAGGCGCTCTTATTATCCTTAGATAAAAGATTTTCAGAGAGATCTGACAATGCAATATTTGCCAAATGATAAGATGAATGAAAACGTTGAGTAACATCTTTAAATTCTGCTAATGATTTCAAATCCATGATTAAACACCTAACGCCTCATTAAGCGGAAATTAATGGTTGGCTATAATCGCGAAGCGATAGCCAACTGTTAATTTTCCGTTTAAATGACTTGTTGAACGAAGCCGCTGCGCGGCAGAACAGCTAAAACACCATACTTATTCCTGAATGTATTACCACATCGTAATACCTAGCAGGAGTAAAATCATGAACATCAAACAACAAGCTCACTTTGATTCTCTTTATCAACAACATCTTAGCAATTTAACACTGCAAGGGAAGCGACCTGCCACCATTGATGCGTATTCTCGTGCGCTACGTCGTATATCCGCCTATTTTGATTGCCCGCCCGATACCTTAACCACGCAAGATCTAAAACAGTACTTCGAAGCATTAATCAAATCCCACTCATGGAGCACTGTTAAACTGGATCGAAATGGTTTGCAGTTTTTCTATCGTTATACGATAGAAAAACAATGGGAATGGTTAAACATTGTTAAGCCACCACAAGTAAAACGGTTACCCGATATGCTTACACCTTCTCAAATCAACCTATTATTGAACAACACGCATCAATATCGCTATCAAGTCTTCTTTTTCACTCTATACAGTATGGGTTTACGGTTAGGTGAAGGCCTTGGCTTAACGGTGCATGATATTGATAGCGCTGGAATGCAAGTACATATTCGGGATGGTAAAGGCGGTAAAGACCGCCTGATCCCCCTATCAACACCGCTACTTAATGCATTACGAAACTATTGGAAAACACACCGTCATCCCACTTTGCTCTTTCCCGGTTTGGGAAATGGTCGCAATAGTCCAATGGATCGCGGTGGAATACAAAAAGCCCTCAAACAAGTATTAAGAGATTGCCGAATACATAAGCATATTAGCCCTCACTCATTACGCCATTGCTTTGCTACTCATCTACTTGAGCAAGGACTTGATCTTCGTTCACTTCAACATTTACTCGGGCATGCCAGTTTAAATACAACGGCAAGATACACTCAACTTACCCCACTAAAGCAGAAAGATACCATTGTGGCCCTCAATCTTTTGTCTTCTAAGCTAGAGATTGATTGGAGGTCAAAGTGAGCATACTTATTGATATTTTAAAACAACATCATGATGACTTTTTAGCGGCCTATCAGAATCAATTATCGCATGAATCCAAACGTGCGATATACGCTATGCTTCGTTGCCGAACGGTTCAACAAGGGTGTTCACAGTGGTTTTGCCAACGCTGCCAGCATGACGACCGTGTACCGATGTCCTGTGGACATCGGCATTGCCCTCAATGTCAACACACCACCACATCCGATTGGTTAGCGCGACAAAGAAGTAAGTTACTGCCTGTGCATTATTTTATGGCAACCTTTACCTTGCCTTACCAATTACGCGTCATTGCTCAATACCACAGTGATATTTTATATCCAATGATGTTTAAAATAGCAGCATCTGTTTTAAAAGACTTTGCCAAGCGACAACACAAAAGAGACATCGGTTTTACTGCGGTATTGCATACTCACAATCGCCAGCGCGATCTTCATCCTCATTTACATATCATCGTGCCTTCGGGCACTTATGATCAGAAAAAACATCAATGGCACAAGGGTAATTGTCGCTATCTTTTTAATGAATTTGCGCTTGCTAAAGTATGGCGAGCTCGGTTAATCGAGGCGATTGCTCAACACCCAAATCTAAGATTACCAACCAAGATACCACCACACTGGGTGGTTGATTGTCGGCATATTGGGTATGGATTACCCGCCTTAAAATACCTTTCACGTTATTTGTATCGTGGTGTTTTAGCCGATAAAGACATCATAAGAATTACCGATTCAAACGTGACATTTAGATATCAAAATGGGCAAGATCAACGTTGGAAGCAAAGAACCTTACCTGTGCTCAAGTTTTTATGGTTGATATTGCAGCATGTCCTTCCAAAAGGGTTACAACGCGTGAGGGATTATGGTTTTTTACGAGGTAATGCCAGAACATTACGGCGGAAAATCCAGCTGTTATTCATTCCTAATTTAGCCCCATCGTTAGCTGAATCCAATGTTGTACGGAGCAAAGCCTTTCGGCTTTGCCCTTGCTGTCAGCATGAAATGTCATGCGTTGGGATCAGTCGAACGAGGTAGCCGAAAGGCTAAAATATAAGGATAATGGCGACCACTAAACAAAGGAGAGACAATCAAAGAAAGACAATAAATAAGGAATTAACCGATTGATAATATTACACTTTAATTTTATCAGGGTTAAGCATGTCTGAAGGAAAACAGAATCTATTGCCTACCGAAAAATAATATAGACCAATTTACAATAATAAGCAGCTTCGGACTTGTTCAACACCCAGATAAGGTGTCGGCTGCGCGACACCTATCCTTATTTGTTATATCAATTTTTACTATCTCGAGGGGCTATTACATAATAAATAACCTTACCATCACTAGATTTATAGCTGTCATTTTTATCTACAGAAACACACAATTTACCATCACAACTCGTGATGTGACCATACTGATTAAGCTTCTCTATCTGAGCTTGAAGTTGCGCTTTCTCACTTCTTAACTCGTTAATCTCATTTATAGTGGGAATATCTTTGACAAATAGGAACCAAATACTAATTGCAACACAAATTAATAATATAAGCATAATGAAAGATAGTTTTAACACCGAGTATCTGCTTGCTTTCTCATACCTGGACGCTGCTTGTTCTGCTTTAACATGCGCATTTTCAAGTTTTTTAAATAATTGCTCCGAAACCTTATCCGCTATTTCACTTGATGCATTTTGGGTAGACTCTTTTATTGCTCTTTTAGTCTCTGACTCAACTCTACTAACACTCCGGTTAGCCTTTTCAATTGACGTGATTGCATTTAAAAATCTTTGTTCATTTTTCTCACTTGCAGCAAGCAAATTAGCAGCTGCATCAAATAACTTATCTAACCTCTCCATTATCGACTTATCCCCCTATCGAAACCTTTGGTTCTATTAAGACTTTTTTTAGCCTCTATACTTTTATTAAATTGATTCTTTATCTCATTCACATATTCTTTATGTTGTAACCTGAGCTGCATAATGTCCGTAAACTGGAAATACTTAATTCCACTCTCAGAAACTGCGATGATTATACCTCCAGTTCCTACCTCTCCTGTACCTTGGCACCTAGCAACCTGATCCGCTCCAGCTGTTTTGGACACTGAGTTAAGTGAGTACAATCACTAACGAGGTGAACAATGACAACTAAGAAAACTAGAATTAAACATTCCCCTGAATTTAAAGCAGAAGCCCTAAAACTAGCAGAGAGAGTGGGAGTAGCTGCGGCTGCAAGGCAGCTTTCTTTACATGAATCTCAAATCTACGGGTGGCGGAAGAACTCGAAGAAAGACACCAATACTAGTCAGCGAGAACAAGAGCTAGCCGCAGAGGTTGCCAAGCTCAAAAGGCAGTTGGCTGAGCAAGCAGAAGAGCTAGAAATTGTAAAAAAGGCCGCCACCTACTTCGCGAAAAATCTAAAGTAAATTGCTACGAATTTATGCTCGAACACCTGATGTACTTCAATATTGTACGTATGGCTAAGGTATTCGGGGTATCCCGAAGTGGGTTTTATTACTGGGTTAAACATCGCCATAAGGCTAGCCAACGCGAGGCAGTTCGCCAAGAGCTTGATACAAAGGTCAAAGAAGCTTTTGATAACAGCAAAGGCCGAGATGGCTCAAGGCGAATCCAAAAAGAACTGTCTGAGAGCGGTGATAACCACAATGTGAAAACCATTGCGGCCAGTATGAAGCGTCAAGATTTAACGCCGAAAGCGGCACGTAAATTTAAGTGCACGACAGACAGCAAGCATCAAATGCCAGTTGCTCCAAACTTGCTGGCTCAGAACTTTAACGCAGCGGCTCCGAATGAAAAATGGGCGGGAGACATCACCTATGTTGCGACAAGCGAAGGCTGGTTGTACTTGGCAGTAATTATTGACCTTTACTCAAGACAAGTAATCGGATGGTCTATGGATACCAGAATGACGGCTACGCTGGTCTGTGATGCTCTATCAATGGCTTTGTTCCGTCGCGAATTTCCTGAGCAGGTTATCGTTCATAGTGATCGAGGTAGTCAGTACTGCTCAAAAGATTATCGAGACCTCATAACTGTTTATAATCTAAAGCAAAGTATGAGTAGGAAAGGAAACTGCTGGGACAATGCTTGTGTTGAGAGCTTCTTCCATTCGATGAAAGTTGAAGCGATCCAATATGAGCCGATTATGACGAGAGACCAGATGCGTCAAACGATCTTCGAGTACATAGAGGTTGATTATAATCGGACAAGAAGGCACAGTGCTCTTGGGTATCTAAGCCCTGTTAACTTTGAACAGCAAAATGTCGCTTAATGAAGTGTCCAGTCTGGCTGGAGCAGATCAACCAAACTCAAATAGTCCTTAAAGTCATCATCGCTAAAAGTGGTATCGTTACTAAATACATCGTCTACAATTTTTTCAATAAAAGTTTCTAATGTAAAACTATCGTTAACACTACTATCAAAAGCATCCAGATAAGGTTTGATATTATTTACACAAAGATCATTAAAAGGCTCAGTTTCAACATACCAGTGAATACTCTTAGACAAAGAAATATTTGCATGGTCTTCTCCCAATGCCGACTTTAATTGAGAGTGTCTTTGCATCTCTTTTTTTAAGCTGCCAGCTTTGTTTTTAAACTCTATGAGTTTTACAACTCCAGGAAATTCTAAAAGTACATCGCCCAACTCTTTGTCTGCTGGCGTTTGTTGAAGCAGGTTTACGACCGACAGAACCTCATTTCCGCCTTTCTTAGTACCAACAGAGTAGCCTAATCCATAAAGAAAGTTTCCAATAACTACATTCTCATATAGTTTCATTATTTTTTGCACCTATCTCTAAATTGATATAACGCCGCATTAAGCGGACTAAAATTGTTGGTTATAATGTGGAGCGTAGCGAAACCTAACCAACTGTTTTAGTTCCGTTTAAATGCCTTGTTATGTTCTTTACACACAAAAAATATGCCCAAGCAATTAATATGATTTGCAATGGCGTACGTATTAGCAAATAAAGAGATCCCCATTGGTGACCACCTAGCCCAACACTATTTAACGCAGCGTAAATATTTGCAGGAAAAAACAATATAAAAATGAGAATACCAAATTTTGCTGCGATCGGCTGGAGACTAGGTTTAAAAAGAGCAAGACCAACTATTAATTCGAGAGCGCCTGTAAAATATATTAACGTAACTTTGAAAGGTACCCAAGAAGGCAGCATTTCAACCATTCCGTCAGTTTTTACAATGTGACCAATAAAGAAAAATATAAATGCCAGACCTATGATCTGCTCCAGCCAGACTGGACACTTCATTAAGCGACATTTTGATTTTCAAAGTTAACTGGGCTTAGATACCCAAGAGCACTGTGCCTTCTTGTCCGATTATAATCAACCTCTATGTATTCAAAGATCGTTTGGCGCATCTCGTCTCGCGTCATGATCGGCTCATACTGGATCGCTTCAACTTTCAATGAATGGAAGAAGCTCTCAACACAAGCATTATCCCAGCAGTTTCCTTTCCTACTCATACTTTGCTTTAGATTATAAGCAGTTATGATGTCTCGATAATCTTTTGAGCAGTACTGACTACCTCGGTCACTATGAACGATAACCTGCTCAGGGAACCCTCGACGGAACAAGGCCATTGATAACGCATCGCAAACCAGAGTTGCCGTCATTCTGGTATCCATAGACCAACCGACTACTTGCCTGGAATAAAGGTCAATGATTACCGCCAAATACAGCCAGCCTTCGCTTGTCGCAACATAGGTGATGTCTCCCGCCCACTTTTGATTCGGAGCC
Organism: Vibrio casei; assembly: GCF_002218025.2. NCBI lineage: Bacteria > Pseudomonadati > Pseudomonadota > Gammaproteobacteria > Vibrionales > Vibrionaceae > Vibrio > Vibrio casei. The sequence continues at coordinate 1,468,168 of NZ_AP018680.1, forward strand.
TCTGCCTTAAAATCCTGAGCCAGCAGGTTCGGAGCAACTGGCATTTTATGTTTGCTGTCCGTCGTACACTTAAACTTACGTGCCGCTTTCGGCGTTAAATCCTGCCGCTTCATACTGGCGGCAATGGTTTTAACATTACGGCTATCACCGTTCTCAGCCAGCTCTTTCTGGATGCGCCTTGAGCCATCACGACCTTTGCTATTATCAAAAGCCTCTTTGACCTTCGTATCAAGCTCTTGCCGAGTTACCTCGCGCTGGATGGCCTTGTGGCGATGCTTAATCCAGTAATAAAACCCACTTCGTGAAACACCGAACACCTTAGCCATGCGGGCAACTCTGAAGCACAGCAGGTGTTCGAGCATAAATTCGTAGCAATCTACTTTAGGTTTTTCGCGAAGTAGGTGGCGGCCTTTTTTACTATATCTAGCTCTTCAGCTTGCTCAGCCAATTGTCGTTTGAGTTTGGCAACTTCAGCGGCTAGATCTTTTTCCCGCTGACTGGTGCTGGTGTCGCTCTTAGCTGACTTACGCCAACCATAGATCTGGGATTCGTGTAACGACAGTTGTCTCGCTGCCGCAGCTACTCCCACTTTCTCTGCTAGCTTCAGGGCTTCTGCTTTAAATTCAGGGGAATGGATAATACGTTTTTTCTTGCTTGTCATGGTTCACCTCGTTAGTGATTGTACTCACTTAACTCGGTGTCCAAAACTGCTGGTGCGGATCACTAAGCCCCAACAAGCATACTTGTTAATATCCACAGCCCCCCCTCTGAATTTTGAATAAACAAAGGCGAGACCTAACGGAGAAGAAAGAATTAAAAGAATTATTATTGGAGTAACCACAGTACCATCCTAAGAACATAACGCTTATTAGACGGCAAAGTGCCGCCTTTCCTGACAGCCGTTTGCCTGTTTAATTTTTTACTATACATCAATAAGGTTTTAACACTCTGTATAATAATGACTATTTAGACCATTACTTTGATGTAAGTTGGAAAATACGGCACTTTGCCAGTTAGTCTGCGTAATGGTAGAAAAACGAAAGCACTGGTTATATAACCAGCAGTAACTGTTATTACGTTTATTTCGTACCTTTCCAAGCTCGTTACGGCATTCAGAACTACAAGTTGGTAAAGCATAGCAAGTTAAAGAAGGTAGCCGTTATCGGTTACACAGTCGTTAACCATAGATTAAAAACGAGTCGAAAAACTGGAAGCCATTTATTTACGCGGTAGTTAGGGGTAATATACCGATATTAAAGACAATAACTTTTTGGAAGTCCGTATGAGTAACGACAACGCCCCTACCTTTTTCTTTCTCGATTATGAAACATGGGGTGTTAATCCGGCAAAAGACCGACCAAGTCAGTTTGCTGGCGTTCGTACCGATATGGATTTTAATATTATTGGCGAACCTTTGGTGATTTATTGCCAACCTCCTAGCGATTATCTTCCTTCTCCAGAAGCGGCATTAATCACGGGCATTAAGCCTCAACTTACCGTGCAAAAAGGGCTACCCGAACCGGAATTTATTCGTCAGATTCATGAGCAACTCGCCAAGCCCAATACCACGTCATTAGGTTATAACAGTATTCGTTTCGATGATGAGGTCACTCGTTATACGCTTTATCGCAATTTTTACGATCCGTATGCCTGGTCTTGGCAAAATGGCAATTCACGCTGGGATTTACTGGATATTATGCGTACTTGCTATGCGCTGCGACCTGAAGGGATTAACTGGCCAGAAAATGATGAAGGCTTCCCAAGCTTTAAATTAGAGCACCTTTCCGTTGCCAATGGCATTGAACACGCTAATGCGCATGATGCGATGGCCGATGTTATTGCTACCATTGAACTTGCCAAAAAAATCAAGCAAGCCCAACCGAAACTGTTTAACTACTTATTAAGTATGCGCCACAAGCGTAAACTCAATGAACTAGTCGATATTGTTAACATGACGCCACTCGTGCATGTTTCTGGCATGTTTGGTGTTCAGTGTTCCAATATTAGTTGGATCGTGCCTATGGCTTGGCACCCTACCAATAACAATGCGGTAATAACCGTTAACCTGGCAATGGATCCAACGCCACTGATTGAGCTAGATGCTGAAACTCTACATCAACGCATGTACACCAAACGTGATGATCTCGCGCCTAATGAACTTCCGGTTCCTCTTAAACTTGTGCATCTTAATAAGTGCCCTGTTCTCGCGCCAGCCAAAACGCTTACCGCTGAAAATGCCGATCGAATCGGTATTGATCGCAAACAATGTTTAGATAATCTCGCGATTTTAAAATCACATCCAGAGATAAGGGAAAAGCTCATCGCCATCTACAATATTGAACGGGAATATGCCCAAGATAATAATGTCGATACACAGCTATACAGTGGTTTTTTCTCACCTGCCGATAAAGCAACGATTGATATTATTCGGGAAACCGCGCCTGAAAAATTAGGAACTTTAGATTTATCGGTAAAAGATGCTCGCATTGAACCGTTACTCTTTCGTTATCGTGCGCGTCATTTTCCATGGACTCTCTCTGAAACCGAGCAACAAAAGTGGCTTGCACACTGTCGAGAGTATTATGAAAGCAATATTGAAGAATACATGCTAAACCTAGAAAACTTAGCCTATGAATATGAAAGTGATGCCGCAAAAATAGACATATTGAAATCTGTTTATCAATATGTCGAATCTTTAATCTCTTAACGATAAAAACGAATAGCCGTGCGCTCACTCTCATTTTGAGCGCTTATTTTATTTGCTTGTTCTCCAAGGAGTTCAACTTGCCTAAGAAAATTTTAAATTATGCCCTTTCTCTTGCACTCATCATGTTGTGCTTATGGGCAGGAAATGCCATTCAACACTTTTTTTTACTGTCGGTACCCGGCAGCATTTTTGGCATGTTAATCCTCTTTGCTCTCTTAGTTTCAGGGCTTGTAAAAGTAGACTGGGTAAAACCAGGCGCACAACTTTTCATTCGTTATATGATTATTTTATTTGTTCCTATCAGTGTTGGACTAATGGACCACCTCCCTTTACTGGTGGATAACGCTTTATCCATATTCGCCAGCAGTGTTGGTGCCACTACCTTGGTATTGGTTGTACTCGCGTTAGGCCTACAAAAAATTCTAACGCTTAAAACAGATAAGGAGTCATGATCATGTGGTTACTCCTTACGTTCGCCGTCTTTTTTGCTGTACGTTGGTTTGCCCAAAAAGTGCAAAGCCCTTTAGCGAATCCATTATTGCTTAGTATTGTCATTATTATTCCTATCCTGATGGCGTTGGATGTCCCTTATGACGTGTATTATGCACAAAATGATTGGATGACTTTTTTGCTGCAACCCGCCGTTGTCGCGCTGGCTTACCCTCTTTATGAGCAACTCCCTCAAATAAGGCAGAACTGGAAAATTATTTTCTTGGCGTGCGGGGTTGGTAGTTGCATGTCGATGCTTTCTGCTGGTTTAATTGCCGTGGCACTTCATACAGATCAAACTTTAGTCGCCAGTCTTATGGGGAAATCGGTTACGACGCCAATCGCAATGGAAATAGGAAAAAGCTTGGGCGGAGAACCCGCAATTGCCGCTATATTGGTCTTAATCGTTGGTGTCTTTGGATCCGTGTTTGCCTACCCGATTTACACGGCTTTAGGGGTAACGCACCCCATCGCTAGAGGATTAACGATGGGGACAGTTTCACACGCATTAGGTACAGCAACAAGTGCGGAAAAAAATGCCGAAGATGCTGCATTTAGTTCTTTAGCATTAGTCACTTGTGGCATTATCACGTCAATACTCGCTCCTGCCTTTTTTGCCTTTTGTTTATGGATTGGTGGTTTTATCGGATAACCCAATTCAATATGTATTTAAGTGACTTGGATCTAGTAAGGAAGGAGCCGATAATGGCTCCTTTCTAGTTTCTAGTTTCTAGTTTCTAGTTTTTAGTTTTTAGTTTTTAGTTTTTAGACACAAATAATGTTTTGGTTAAGATAATTATCAAATTCATCGAGCAGGCCTCATAATTTGATCAATAGTTGGTTTAATATGAAATTAAATTTAAACTTACATTTTAATTGTGAATCAGGTCACCTTTGATGACGAAGAATTTTTTAAAGAGAACCACGACTATGAAGCCAATCGACTCTGAATTACTTAACCACTTGCCAGCGGATGTTGCCGACTCAATCAGTGCAATAATGGAAAATGAACACTTTAATGGTCATTTCACCGCCGAGCAATACTCAGGCTTATTAGCACAATCGGCATTATCAGATACTGAATTCAAACTTGCTCTGCTTCCCCTTGCCGCTGCTCGTGCTTATTGTTCTATTTCAGATTTCCATGTTGGAGCTATCGCAGAAGGTAATTCGGGCGCCGTGTATTTTGGTGCCAATATAGAAATTCAAGGGGTTCAATTAGGGCAAACCGTTCATGCAGAACAATCGGCGATTAGCCATGCATGGATGAAGGGGGAAACTGGCCTTAAAAACATTACGATAAACTACACGCCTTGCGGTCACTGTCGCCAGTTTATGAATGAACTAAATGGAATCGAAAATTTAGCCATTCAACTGCCCAATCGCCCCGCTTATACGTTACAAGATCTTTTACCCGAATCCTTTGGCCCTAAAGATCTCAATATCGACGCTCGATTAATGGGCAAAACTTCCCAAGATTATCAATTAAACGATGAGTCACTACTGGTTAAATCAGCGCTTAAAGCCATGAATATAAGCCATGCCCCTTATACACAAAACCATAGTGGCGTGGCATTAATGCTAAAAAATGGCAGCATATTTAATGGTAGCTACGCTGAAAATGCAGCGTTCAATCCAAGCTTACCCCCACTTCAAGTCGCCATTAATTTACTCCTTCTTTCTGGGAACGTTTTAAAGGATATTGATAACGCTGTATTAGTAGAACACTCACAAGGGACAATAAGCCATCTTGCCGAAACACAATCAACATTAGAGGCGATCGATCCCGACATCAGCATTACTTATATTTCCTTATAAAATATTACCCACCAATATTATTGGTGGGTAATCGTTCAGCCGTTATAAAAACTCGCCACAAATCATTGCGCAAACGATTGCTTGAGAGGTAAAATCCTTCCTATAGGAATCAATCTTCGTCATGATAGGAACCACAAATGTTTGGAACGGCTACCACCTCCTCTGCTACAAAAGTCCTTTTACTCGGTTCAGGAGAACTTGGTAAAGAAGTGGCTATAGAGTGTCAACGACTAGGCTTAGAAGTTATCGCCTTAGATCGTTATAGTCATGCCCCTGCCATGCAAGTCGCTCACCGTAGCTACACCGTAGATATGTTAGATGGTGATGCGATTAAAACCATCATTGAAACTGAAAAACCAGACTATATCGTTCCTGAGATTGAGGCGATAGCAACCGATGCATTAGTTGAACTGGAGAAAGAAGGTTTTAACGTTGTCCCGACTGCCAATGCAGCAAAACTCACAATGAACCGTGAAGGTATTCGTCGATTAGCAGCTGAAAAATTATCGATTGAAACGTCACCTTACCGATTCTGCGATACCTTTGAAGAATTTAAGTCGGCTATTGATTTTGTCTCTATGCCATGCGTTGTAAAGCCCATAATGAGCTCTTCAGGTAAAGGCCAAAGTATCATTCAAACGGAAGCCAATATTGATGCCGCATGGCAATATGCACAAGAAGGTGGCCGAGCAGGCGCTGGGCGTGTCATTGTCGAAGGTTTTGTTGACTTTGATTACGAGATCACATTATTAACCGTAAGAGCGATGGATGGTGTCCATTTCTGTGCACCTATTGGGCATCGACAGGAAGATGGCGACTATAGAGAGTCTTGGCAGCCACAAGTGATGTCAGAGAGCGCTCTACGCTCTGCTGAAGCAATGGCAGAAAAAATCGTTAATGCTTTAGGTGGGTTTGGTCTTTTCGGTGTCGAGTTATTTGTGAAAGGAGACAATGTTATTTTTAGTGAAGTATCTCCACGACCTCATGATACAGGGATGGTCACTCTGATTTCTCAAGATCTTTCTGAGTTTGCACTTCATGTACGAGCTTTTACTGGATTACCCGTTAATAATATTACTCAATATGGGCCATGCGCCTCAGCCGTGATACTCGCTGAAGGGACATCGTCATCCATTACTTTTGATGGTGTTGCAGATGCGCTTTGCCAACCACAAACTCAAGTTCGTTTATTTGGCAAACCTGAAATTGCTGGCCGTCGGCGTTTAGGAGTCACTCTTACTCATCGAGACTCTATCGAATCGGCCATAAAGGATGCTATAAACTCAGCCAGTAAAATCACAGCACATTTTTAAAGTTATCGTAATTTAAATGTCCGATTTGGATGAAAAAACTTCATTATCCAAATCGGATTCGATGATTAACTTTCAATCAACCACACTTCTTCTGCAAAACGAGACAAACCATTTTGTCGCTTAGGGTGGCTTTCTTTCGCTTCATCTCGCTTTAAACGCGTAATTGTCATCCCCGAGAAAAGTTGAAAAACTTCCTCTTCAGGCACACTAAATGGAGGGCCTTGCATTTCATTCTGAACATAGTCCAATCCAACTAATAAAATCTTACCGTTTGAATTGAGTAAACGACGAATTCGCTCTGCGTACAATATCCGTAGTTCAGGAGGCAGTGCAATTAAGGCCGCACGATCATAAACTAAATCGTAGGTATCCAGTGGAGCGGTAAAAAAATCACCCGAGTAAATCGAGAGTTCATCAAATTGGTATAGCTCATGCTGCCCGTTTAAAGAGGTTACCATTGGGGTATAAAAGTGCTCGGCAAAGAATGAACGAACGGCGATATTGCTTAGTTCAACTCCCGTCACCGACGTATGATAACCAGCCAACCAAACCAGATCTTCGGATTTCCCACATAATGGAACTAAAACAGATTGATCTTTAGTTGGTATTACCTGTGACCAATACTTTGGTAATAGCGGATTAACATCATCTAAATGAAAACCGATACGATTTTCCGCCCAACGGCTGTGCCAAAATTCTTGATCTTGCATTCTCACCTTCCAGCCTATGTTTAAAACACAAAAAGAAAAAGGCCACCGTAGTGACCTTCTTTGGTTCCAACCTTAGCGTGTGTTATTTTTCTATCTTAATATTCTCAACACGAGCTTTTAGTTTCTGACCAGGTCTAAATGTGACAACCCGACGTGCAGAAATTGGAATATCTTCACCAGTTTTAGGGTTTCGTCCTGGTCGTTCACTTTTATCTCTAAGATCAAAGTTACCAAAACCAGACAATTTAACCTGTTCACCCTTCTCTAATGCTTTACGAATTTCTTCAAAAAACACTTCTACAGTATCCTTAGCATCACGTTTACTGTAACCAAGTTTTTCAAACAGGTTTTCAGCCAAATCGGCCTTAGTGAGCGCCATAAAACATCCCTCATTTATTACCACTGATTATGTGGCATTTATAGCATTAACATTGTCAGCAAGCTTAAAGCTGAATATAACATCGAAAGTGTATGCCAACCTTATGATTTTCGCCAAATTTTTTTAATCATGCTAAGTTTGGTTTGTTAATGATAGGTTTCAATTTAAACTATAAAATCCTTATCAAGATATATTTATTACCAAACAATTCCACATAACCAGTGAATTAAATCACCTATAACACCAACAGCGACATTATAATCTAATTGTTAACGTTAAGTAATTCGTATTAAATTCATTAAAAATTCATACTACAGCAAAAAATCTTCGCTTTTATACCAACTTCACCAATAAAAGCAACCACTTAAATTCAGTGGTTTTTACGTTGTTTACTGTCAGGTAGTAAGACAAACCGATAATAAAAAAATTCCATTATCATGTTATAACCCTACCTCATAGCTTAAACGCCTTCCCTTTGTTCAGCCTATCACGACGAGAATTCAGCTTATCTGTTAAGTCTTGCAAACCCTTAAAAATCGGTGTCGATCTTTCTTTTTATTAGCAGAGTAAGTTGCCATATATTTTAGAATTACTCTTTATTTTCAAAAAATCAAACACCTACAATATTACATAAATAGATAATTCACTTTATATATTCTTTTCAATAACTTATTTAATATTTAAACAATATAAGAATTAAAGTCCTGATTGATTAAATACAAAAAACAAATCAGTCAAATGAATACATAATGTTTGTAAATTAAATTACACTCGCCCGCCTTATTTCGTAATATACAGATCTCTTGTATATCTACGATCTGAAGCATTATCTTTGCTATACCCACCTACATTTTTATTCTTCAAAACAGAACGGGTATAAAAGTAGACCGGAATAGCAGGCATTTCTTTCGCAAAAATTTTCTCTGCTTGCTGATAAAGTTTCTTACGCTCATCTTCTGTTTTTGCTAATGACGCCATTTTTAGTGCCGAATCATAGTCGGCATTACTCCAACCACCATAATTTAAACCTGAAGAATCAAAGTATGATAGGAAAGTAGAAGCTTCATTGTAGTCACCAATCCAAGCATAACGTGCAACCGAGAAGTTTTTCGATGACAGCGTTTGTAAAAACGTCTTCCACTCTTGATTAGCAATCTCAACTTCTGCACCCAAATTCTTCTTCCACATAGAGGCTGCAACGATCGCTAACTTTTTATGCGCTTCACTGGTGTTATATCCCAGGTCAAATTTAAGTGGGTGCTCCTTATCAAATCCAGCCTCTTTTAATAAAGCTTTAGCCTTTTGGTTTCTTTCTTGTTGGGACATATCTGCCCATTCAAGCTTCGGTACTTCAAAGCCTGCGACTGCAGGAGGTGTATTGGTATAAGCTGGTAATTGACCTTGCCCTAGAATTCGCTCAACAATGACATCACGATCGAGTGAATACGCTAACGCTTTGCGAACTCTTGGATCATCAAATGGCTTTTTTTCCATATTAAACAAGTAGTAGTATGTCCCTAGTGAAGGCATGGTGAGCAATTCATCAGGTCGATCTTTCTTTATGGTTTGATAAAGCTCTAATGGAACCACATTGGTAATATCAATTTCCCCTGTCCGGAAACGGTTGTACTCCGCATTCACATCAGAAATAGGCAAATAGGTTACTTTATTAATGACCGTTTCTTTGTCATTCCAATATTGCTTATTGCGTTCTAAAACGACTTTTTCATTTATAACCCAATCAGAAAGTTTATACGCCCCACTGACCACAATATGCTCAGGTTTTGTCCATGATTCTTTAAATTGGTTTACTGTTTGTTCTGGTAATGCAAAAGTGCTTTCATGCGCCAGCATCTTAGTAAAATATGGTACTGGCTTGGTTAACGTTATTTGAAGGGTTTTATCATCAAGAGCTTTAACGCCTAATGAATCTACAGGTTTCTCTCCTTTGGTAATTTCATCGCCATTAACAATACTTGCCATCGCGATGTACCACGAGTAAGGCGCGCCCGTTTTAGGATCAACAATACGCTTTAAGCTGAAGACAAAATCGTTGGCGGTGATAGGATCACCATTTGACCATTTCGCGTCACGTAAATGAAAAGTATATTGTTTTCCATCTTCAGAGACATCCCATTTACTCGCTAAAGCTGGGATAATATTGCCATGTAGATCTTCTGTCACTAAGCCTTCAAACATATCCGCTATCACACGTGAACTTGCCGTATCTGAAGACATGTTGGGATCAAGGGTTGGCACTTCATCACCATTCCCTCGAACTACTTCTTGTTTATCAGCTAAATCAACCCCCGCTGGAACTTGCGCAGCGAAAGTAGGCGCTGCAAGGCATAGGCTAATTGTCGTCGCTAATAGTGTCTTGGTCATTTTTTGCATCTGATATCCTTATTCTTTTTTATAAGCCGTATTTAAAATCGTATTCAAAGACAGCAAGATCACATCATGTCCTCGACTCTTTGTTCGATAAACATAATGCTAACAGTCATTCAACGTCCTAATGAAAATTGCCATACTTTTATACCGTGTTTAAAACTAATTAACTGAGAGATGAGTTACATAAACATCAATAAAACCTTTGATTTAATAATGTTTTATATGGTTATGACATAAAAAAATCCGCCATGTCGAAACACAGCGGATTAGAAATACAGCTCAATTACTGGTATCGTTTAATCACGTAATGACGCACCAAATTGATCACTTAACGCGGCAACAATGGCATCAACAGAAGCCGCGATATCCGCATCTTCTAATGTACGCTCAGTTGATTGAAGGCTAAGCGCAATCGCTAAACTCTTATTACCTTCTTCCACACCTTTACCACGGTACACATCAAACAGTTTCGCGCCAGTCAGAAGTTCACCACCGTTAGCAAGACATGCGTTAACAATATCGCCGCTTGCCACGTCTTCTTTCACAACAACCGCAATATCACGACGGTTAGCTGGGAATTTAGATAAGCTTACTGCTTCTGGGATCACACGTGAATCAATCGCTGACCATTCAATTTCAAATACGATAGTACGACCATTTAAGCCAAACTTACGCTCAAGCTCTGGGTGAACCGTACCAATAACACCAACAGGTTCGCCATCAACAACAATCGCTGCTGATTGACCTGGGTGAAGCGCAGGATGACTTACAGGCTCGAAACTGTACGCTATTTCATTTGAAGTCAGTTCAAGAACCGCTTCTAAATCGCCTTTAAGATCAAAGAAATCAACCGTGTTAGTTTCGATATCCCAATGTTCTTCGCTACGAGTACCTGCGATTACACCTGCCAGCATAGGCTCTTGACGCATGCCATTTTCAGCAGATTCACAAGGAATAAAACGTAAACCGTATTCGAATAAACGAACGCGTGGTTGCTGACGTTTTTGGTTGTGAACAACGGTGTTTAATAGACCTTGGATTAAACCAAGACGCATCGCTGACATTTCTACTGAAATTGGGAACGGTAGAATTAACGGCTCAACACCCGGTACAATCAGTTTTTGTTGTTCAGGTTCAACGAAGCTGTAGGTAATCGCTTCTTGGAAACCACGGTCAACTAAAAGATTACGTACGCGTTTAAGAGGCAGATTCGCTTCTTTGTGATCGTTCATGCTAAGCGCAGCAACCGGTGCTTGATTTGGAATGTTGTCGTAACCGTAGATACGGCCGACTTCTTCAATCAAATCTTGCTCAATCGCGATGTCAAAACGCCATGTCGGAGCAACCGCTGTCCAGCCTTCAGCACCGTTTTCAAGAGAAGTCGCTTCAACTGTCATACCTAGACGCTCTAAGATCTCAACCACATCGCTATCGGCAATGTGATGGCCTAATAGGTTGTCTAGTTTAGTACGACGTAATGCGACTTTGTTTGGCTTAGGTAAATCTGCTTCAGATTCAACCGTTACAACAGGCGCCACTTCACCGCCACAGATTTCAACAAGCAGCTCAGTTGCACGTTCCATTGCACTTGCTTGCAGTGCGTAATCGACACCACGCTCAAAACGCATAGAAGAATCAGTATGTAGGCCATAACTACGTGCGCGACCACGGATATGATCCGGTGCGAAGAAGGCACACTCAAGTAATACATCTTTAGTTTCAGCAGTTACGCCAGATTTTTCACCACCGAAGATACCTGCAATCGCCAATGCTTTATTGTGATCTGCAACCACTAAAGTATCTGCGTTTAATTTCGCTTCGGTACCATCAAGTAGTGTTAGCTTCTCGTCTTGCTCAGCCATGCGAACCACAATACCGCCTTCAATCTTAGTAAGATCAAATGCGTGCATTGGTTGGCCTTGCTCTAATAGAACGAAGTTAGTGATATCAACCACAGGATCAATAGAGCGAATACCACAACGGCGCAGTTTTTCTTGCATCCAAAGTGGCGTTTGCGCCTTGGCATTCACATTTTTAATCACGCGACCAAGGTAACGTGGACAGGCAACTGGTGCTTTTACTTCAATTGAAACGGTATCGTCAATCGAAGGAGTAATTGCATTAACTGAAGGCTCTATAACATCAGCGCGGTTTAATACGCCAACTTCACGAGCCATACCACGAACGCTGAAACAATCTGCGCGGTTTGCGGTTAGATCAACATCAATAGTGACATCATCAAGGCCTAAAAATTCACGGAAATCCGTACCGATAACAGCATCGTCTGCCAACTCCATGATGCCATCAGATTCTACGTCGATACCGAGTTCGGTAAATGAACACAGCATGCCGTGTGATGGCTGACCACGTAGTTTAGCTTTCTTGATTTTAAAATCGCCTGGTAAAACAGCACCAACCGTCGCAACAGCAACGTTAATGCCCTGGCGACAGTTAGATGCGCCACAAACGATGTCTAATAATTCTTCTGCGCCAACATCAACTTTAGTGACTCGTAATTTGTCAGCATCAGGGTGTTGACCACACTCCACTACTTTACCCACTTTTACGCCAGTAAAGCTGCCAGCAACTGGAAGTACGTCATCGACTTCTAGGCCAGCCATTGTAATTTGATGTGTTAACTCGTCAGTTGCTATTTGTCCATAAGAACGCGCAGGGTTAACCCACTCACGAAGCCATGATTCGTTGAATTTCATTGTGATTAATCCTCTCGGTTACTTGAATTGTTTAAGGAAACGAAGATCGTTTTCAAAGAACGCACGTAAATCATTTACGCCGTAACGCAACATGGTTAAGCGCTCTACGCCCATACCAAATGCGAAACCCGAGTATTTTTCAGGATCAATGCCAACACTGCGAAGTACGTTAGGGTGAACCATGCCACAACCAAGTACTTCTAACCATTTGCCATTTTTACCCATTACGTCAACTTCGGCTGAAGGTTCGGTGAATGGGAAGTAAGAAGGACGGAAACGCACTTGTACTTCTTCTTCAAAGAAATTGCATAGGAAATCGTTCAAGATGCCTTTTAATTGAGCAAAGTTAACGTTTTCATCCACCAGCATGCCTTCCACTTGGTGGAACATTGGCGTGTGCGTTTGGTCATAATCGTTACGATATACACGACCCGGAGCAATGAAACGGAATGGTGGTTTGCCATTTTCCATAGTACGGATCTGAACACCTGAGGTATGGGTACGTAGCATAAGGTCTGGGTTAAAGAAGAAGGTATCGTGATCAGTACGTGCTGGGTGATCTTGTGCGATATTCAATGCATCAAAGTTATGAAAAGCATCTTCAATTTCAGGGCCTGCTTCTACGCTAAAACCAAGCTCACCAAAGAACTGTTCAATACGTTCAACAGTACGTGTCACTGGGTGTAAACCGCCATTTTCAATACGGCGACCCGGCAGAGAAATATCAATGGTTTCGGCGGCAAGTTTGGCTTCAAGCTCGGCACGCTGTAGTGCTTCTTTACGAGCTGCGATCGCTTGTTGTACCAGACCTTTTGCTTTGTTGATCTCTTGACCAGCACTACGACGCTCTTCCGGTGGAAGTTTACCCAAGCTTTGTAGTTGAAGGGTTAGTTCCCCTTTCTTACCCAAAACTTGAACACGGACATCTTCTAGTACCGCGACAGATTCAGACTGCTCTATTGCTGCCGTTGCATTGGCAATGATTTGTTCTAATTGCATTGTTTCCTCACCTACCATTCGGTAGTCCTGTGGATAGTTCAGTTCCTAATTGGCTTAATCTCTGCCATTTTGCTCAACGTCTTTCACGCGAATCATGTTCACGCATCAAAAAGTTATGCAAAATGGCACCCTTGTTCATCATGATCAAAATTTGGCATGACAAAAGCCGATGAAAATAGCCCTATATAGTAATGAAACGCACCGCTAAAGCCAAATTGAAATCGTGTAAATACCTTCTTTATTTTTCTGTTCATTCACTTTGTCATCCCTTTTTACGATTTCATGCTCGATTTTTATGTATTTAATGTCCAAAGTATGAATATTCACCTCATTCAACATCGAGAGAATTATGCCAATGTTACCTTTACTGTCTCAATGCAAACGTTACTCTTCACTACTGCTATTTAGCTCGATTGCCACTTTTTCTACCATAGCTAGCGCTCAAGAAACACCTGAAAACCAGCAAAGTTACACCACCCAAATACTGGCGGAAAATTTAGGTGTTATTTGGGGAATGGATTGGGTAAATGAGAATCAACTCTTGATGACAGACCGTAGTGGCCATGTTTACCTACTCGACCTCACAACCAAACAAAAATCTGAAATATCTGGGCTGCCTGATGTCAAAGTTTCTGGTCAAGGCGGTCTGTTAGATGTCGCTCGTTATACGGATTCAAATAAGCAAACTTGGTTTTACTTTACCTACGTAAAACCGCTGCAAGACGGCCATTCGGCAACCACACTTGCTCGCGCTCAATTAGACGTAACCAATAAAGCACTTACCCAGTGGCAAGATTTATTGGTGACCGATTCTGCCGATGACAGCAGTAAGCATTTCGGCAGTCGTATTACTTTTGATCAAAATGGCCATGTATTCTTTGGCGTAGGCGATCGCGGTAATCGAGATAACGGCCAAAATATGGATAACCAAGCTGCGGCTATTTTGCGCTTAAACATCGATGGTTCGGTACCACAAGACAATCCATTTATTAAAACGAAATCAGGCAATGAAGCGATATGGAGTTACGGCCATCGAAATCCACAAGGGCTAGTTTACGATTCAAACCGAAAAATATTATGGGAGGTTGAACATGGTCCACGTGGGGGTGATGAAATTAATATCATCAAACCCGGACTCAACTATGGTTGGGCAAAAACTTCACACGGTAAGGAATACTGGGGGCCATTAAATGTCGGCGACGCTAAAACATTGCCTGATGTCGAAACACCTATTATGGTTTACATCCCTTCTATCGCACCAAGTTCTGCGAGCATTTATACAGGTGCGGCTTTCCCCCAATGGCAAGGCAATTTATTGATTGGCGCTCTCGCAAAAACTCACATTAATATGATTTCATTTACCCAAAATAATCAGGTTAAAGAAGAAATTCGTTTGGTTGAAGATTTAAATGAAAGGGTGCGAGATATTACTGTCGATGGGCAAGGCTTGATTTATTTCTCAACGGATTCTGGAAAGTTGTATCAATTAGCGCCTCAATGATAAGCCCATATTTTCAAAATATTTAACTGATAAAAAGAGTCCGTATTAATCAGTACGGACTCTTAAGTATCAATTACTCTAGTTTTTCAAAAGCAAACTAATCTATCTTCACCCAAGTATTCGGAAACGAAGTCAATGTCGTCATAACATTTAAGCTATAAAGAGTATCGTTATCTACCATCAACTGACCATAAGCATGAAATGTATCTAAACCACAATCACCTTGAGTAAGGTTCAATTCAACTAAACCATCAATTTGTTCTGATAAGTTCAGTTGACCTTCACTACGATCGCAACTTTAGCGCGAGAAGCCTGAACATTGCCGTCAATGGTACTAATCGTAATGTAACCTTCTTGTACTGCAACCCCTTCAGAATTTTCATTACTATCACCTGCATCACCTTGTCCGAAAGCCATACCGGCTTTACCGTCAAAATTCGCACTAAATGTGGCTTCCGCTGTAGCTTGATCCATGCCATAGGAAGTCATCATATTTTCTACAATGTAGGCTTTCATTACAGGGTCTGCACCAAGATCATCGGTAAACCCAAGCGACGTTCCTCCGGCATTCCAACCAACATCGGTAAACTTATATCCCAGATGAGCGGTCATATCAGCCGGTGTATTAACATTTAAACCAGTATAAGCAGGTAATAAAGGTTGGCCAGCGGGACGATTTTCTTCGAGACTTTTAACGATATCAACAATCGCTGCGCCAACTAATTTTGCTTGCCCTTCTTCTGAAGCATGCTTACCATCACTCACCGCAATCGCAGGGATCCCTCGGCTCAAAGAAGCCATTGTCGCGCCTAAAGTTCCAGAGTTATTATTCATAAAGCCTAAGTTATTACCTTCATTTGGCCCTGAAATCACCAAATCAGGGGCTTGTCCCCATACTTTTTTAGCAGCCACATCAATACCATATAATGCAGCCATCACGGGAGTACCTTCCACATAATCGTCAAAAGCCAAATCGCCGTCAGTTTCACCTACACAATATTCTGTTGAACCATCAGCACCGACTCTTTCATCAACCGGCGTTGCTTTCATAAAAATCATCGAGCCCCCTTTGCCACTTTGTGGGCCACAAGGTGCAGACATCACCACACTGTGCCCTGCTTTGATAAGCTCAGCCTTAAGTGTTTTAATGTTGGTGGTTTCCCAACTATCATCGTTCGTTAAAACGATATTCAATGCAGATGCTGATGGCACAAAAGATAAACCAGATAAAAAAAGTGCAGTTGTAAGACCAGTCCTTGTGAATTTCATTATTTTCCCTATATTTTATTAAATTCAAGCTCTCCCATAATGAAGGGCCTGAATACTATGGAGAAATAATGTTAAATATTTACGACAAAAATTTGACAACACCATTACAATTTACAAATCAATCAATAACTGAAGTCTCATGATCTGTGCATCAAGATCATTTTTATTCTAATACACAACCATAAAAAATATTAATCAGACAAGTAATATTGAACTGTTGATACTACTCTAATTTTCTTTATGTACGGTGTATTCTTATCACGAGATGCGATGGTAAATTGCCCCTGTGAAGCACTTTTGATTTTACCTAATTGACTATCTGAATCTTTAGCAAATTTTTGCGCGACAACACGAGCATTTTTGGTCGCTTCTTCAATCATTACCGGTTTAATTTTATTTAAATCGCTAAAAATATATTCAGGCTGAGATGCATAACTATCACCAGTAAAAACAATCCCTTGTTTACCAAGTTCAGAAAGCTCAGACATCACGTGTCTGACGATTTCGATATTCTTCGAGTACACGGTTACCGATTGCGTAGCTGAATAGCGAAACTCTGCTCTTGCATCATTTCCCCATTGCTGTGCTGACTTATCTATAATGGAAGGTGTACTAAAACTGATGGAATCCGGAGATATACCTTTCAATAATAAAAAAGCTTTTATTTTTTCCGTATTACGATCAACATCATTATACAACCCCTCAAGGTCATTATTCGCAGCAGTAAACTGAATCGGCCAAATCACTACATCAGCCGTCATTTCTTTTTCAGCTAACCCTTTGACGATAACGCTACGTTCAAACTGTTTATATTTAATCGCTGCGCTACCTAATTGATAACCTAACACGCTCAAACCTAGGAATATAAATAACCCTAATATGAACGCGTTTACATTAGAGTTTTGTAAATTTACTTTCATGATAAAACCTCTTATTTTAACCATTCAACCGGTCTGATGGGTGGTTCACCCCATCACTAGTGACAACGTCACCCAAGTCAAATGGATTAACGCCTTCAAGGCAACCAATATTAAAACCATATTCAGATGTATCTGAACGTCTTTGATGGTGCGTATAAATCCCACAAACCGAACAAAAGTAATGCTTTGCAGTCCGTGTATTGAATTGATACAAACGTAAAGCTTCTTGCCCTTTTACAATACGGATTCCATCTAATTTCACCGATGCAGCTATTGCTCCTCGACGACGACAAAAAGAACAATCACAACGCCTAGGTTTCTCAATGCCATTTGGCAAACTCAATTCTAATTCAACGGTTCCACAATGGCAGGTTGCTTTATGTTTAAGTAAAATATCTGTATTTCCAATTTGCTTTATCATGCACTTCCCTTTAATCATTGCGATGAAAATTAACAACTTAATGATAGTAGATGAGACAATTAAAAATTGATATGACAAATATGTGAAGTCATGATCATAAGACATGTAATTGAAAAACCATTTAACTTCGCATATTGAAGTAAACCTATTACAATATCTACGTTTTCCAACTGAATGAATTGCACGTGAAATTAAGCAAAAGACTAAAGAAAATTGATGAAATGGTAACCGGTGATTATGATCATATTTGGGATTGTTGCTGCGATCATGGCTTTCTTGGCGCGACTTTATTAGAAAGGCAAGCCGCAGATAATATTCATTTTGTTGATATTGTGCCTAAACTGATTCAAAACGTAACGATTCAATTACAGCAATTTTACCCTAACCCCAAATCAACCTGGTATACACACTGTTTAGATATCACCAATTTGCCATTAGATCATTATGACGGAAAACATCTGATCATTATTGCCGGTGTAGGTGGGGATTTGATAACAACATTTATGAATGCATTACATAAAAAATATACCCTATTGAATATCGATTTTTTAATTTGCCCTGTTTATCAGCAATATACTGTTCGAAAAGAACTCAAAACATTGGATCTACTCTTGCTAGATGAAGCGCTCATCGAAGAAAATCAACGCTTTTACGAGGTCATATTACTTTCTAACCAAACTCCGGCGAATGGTTCTGGTTCTGCTACAGGAATTAACACACAACTAAAGCAGGTGAGTTTGGTGGGAGACAAAATTTGGCATGCATATACAAAACAGCAACAAACCATTGCACAGCAGTACTTGCATAAAACAATTCAACATTATCAGAGAATGCTTTTAAACCAACCCGATATAATTCAACCCATCATCGACCTTTACAACGATGTTAAAATTAAAATCTTATTTTAATCAAAAGATTGCAATGAACCATGAACAATACTGACCAATTTACATCTGTTCTGAACGTTCCGTTTTACATTCATACGAGCCCATCTCAAACTCACGACAAATCCATGGGCGATTTTCATAAATAGTACACATATAGGTTTCACGATCTAAAGCGGAACACCAGCCATCATCAAGTCGAAGCATGGTTTCACCACCCCACTTATCATAAGCAATATGTTCCTCAGGCACACCAGTGTCCGTAATTATCATCACTTCCAGCCGACAACAGCATGCATGGCAAGTTGAACATGTTAGCTCTGGATGAGGCACAGGCTCGATAATATTTTTTATATTTAAAGTCATAAGGTACTGTATTAGGTTTAATTGTCGCATGTTACGCGAATAAAACCGTGAATTACATGGTTTAGTATCAAATTTCTTCTGAAAATTTACTATCTCTTTCCAAAAAGCATTTACGTTATTTTCTATTAACACACAGAATAGAGTAATTTTACTTAATCAAATCGATAATTAATGCATTACCTATAAAAATCACTTATCTCGTCCTCTCAATTAATGAGAAAAATGTATTACTTATAAATTTATGTTTATGCTTGTATAAAAACGCTCAAAACATGCCCCTAAAATAATCTATACTTATAGAAAAATAAATATAATTAACATTGTTATCGAGCGTTTAATTAAAATCTAATAATTAGATCATTTTATTAATTTTACTACCGTTGAAACTCACCCGCCCTCTCTGGTTGATAAGTAATATCCATAATTTTCACTTCAATTACTCCTCCATCTGGTTTTGGCCAGTTAATTTCATCACCTTGAGAAAGGCCAAGTAAAGCACTCCCTACAGGGGCTAAAATTGAGACCGTACTCCCGCTCACACCAACGTCCTTAGGATATACAAGAGTCCGTTCAAACTCACTATTTGATGACTTTACAGAAAACCTTACAGTAGAGTTCATCGTCACGATGGTCGAAGGCATATCAGTAGGGTCAACAACATTAGCCCGGGCTAATTCAGCTTCCAACTCCTCAACACCTACTAGATCATTTTTTGGTAAAGAATCAATCAACTTATATAATCGTTCTGAATCCAACGAAGATATTGTTATTTCAGGTCTGTTTTTCATATTTCCTCTTAAACATATTTATAAAAAATACAAATCACTCTTCCATATTAAACAAAAAATTCATTCATATTTATTTAATATAAAACATGCAACTACTCAAGATTAATTTAAAACCAACTCTATGAAATGTAAATCTACACCAAGGCTCTCATTCATCTGCACCTAATATCGCTATCTTAAATAGCTCAATATCTATAAATAAAAACCAACCATAGGGTTACAGTCGTTTCTTGATGATAAAAAGATTACACTGTTCTTCATCATTTGTCTCAGTGTGTCCCCTGCTTCAAGTCTCACTTTTAGTGATATAAAAACGATAACTTCAGCGAACAAGATCTCACTGACTCATATTGCCACAATCATATTGATTTGCAGCAAAAAAGAATGATGAGATAGAGAATATGATTTTCAGGTATAAAAAAAGGCAGACTACAGTCTGCCTTTTCAATATAGCTTCTACTGTTCTAATTAAAGAGCAGATTTCGCTTTTTCAACGAGTACTGCAAATGCAACTTTGTCGAATACAGCGATATCAGCAAGGATCTTACGATCGATCTCGATAGATGCTTTCTTAAGACCGTTAATGAAACGGCTGTAAGATAGACCATTTTGACGAGATGCAGCGTTAATACGAGCAATCCACAATTGACGGAACGTACGCTTTTTATTGCGACGGTCACGGTATGCGTATTGACCAGCTTTAGTAACTGCTTGAAAAGCTACGCGGTAAACACGTGAACGTGCTCCGTAGTAACCTTTAGCTTGCTTTAGAACTTTCTTATGACGTGCACGAGCTTGTACACCACGTTTTACGCGAGGCATTATGCTTCTCCTAAACTAATAAATAAACTAAAAAAATTAAGCGTATGGAAGCATACGAACAACACCAGCTACTTCACATTTAGGAAGAAGTGAGTTTGGACGAAGCTGACGCTTGTTTTTAGTAGTACGTTTAGTCAGGATGTGACGTTTTGTAGCGTGCTTGAATTTAAAGCCGCCACCAGTTTTTTTGAAACGCTTCGCAGCGCCTCGGTTTGTTTTCATCTTAGGCATGATGAATAACTCCGCATTGTTATGTATTAATCGTTCTACGTGCTAAAAATAGCTTCAATAAACGCAGTGTTAATAAACATATCGGTTAATAATATGTAATTAGGGCGAATAAAACCTCTCTACCTAACCTATTACAGTAGGCAGTGAGGTCTCATTACTTGTAGGCCTTTAATTACTTCTTCTTCGGCGCCAATACCATGATCATTTGACGACCTTCTATACGCGTTGGGAAAGACTCAACCACTGCTAACTCATCAGTGTCCGCTTTCAAACGGTTTAGAACGTCCACGCCAATGTCAGGGTGGGCCATTTCACGGCCACGGAAGCGAATAGTTACTTTCACTTTGTTGCCGTCTTCAAGGAAACCTGTCAGGTTGCGTAGTTTTACCTGATAGTCTCCGATATCAGTCCCAGGACGGAATTTTATTTCCTTAATCTGGACCTGTTTTTGCTTCTTCTTCTGCTCTTTAGCAGCTTTGCTCTTTTCAAAGAGGAATTTACCATAGTCCATCACACGACAGACTGGTGGTTCAGCGTTTGGACTGATTTCTACCAAGTCCATACCAGCTTCAACAGCTGCTTCTAGGGCGTCTTCAACAGATACTACACCAACGGGTTCACCGTCTGCACCTGTTAAACGTACTTCTTTAACGCCGCGAATTTCATCGTTTAAACGATGCTGGTTTTGCTTGGCCGGTTGTTGGCCTTTTCTTCCGCCTTTAATAGGTTATTCCTCCAGATTGAGCTTACGGCTTGAAACATCGGCGTGAAGATAAGAAATGAAATCTTCAACTTTGAATTTACCGAGATCCTTGCCTTTTCGTGTACGTACTGCAATTTCGCCAGCTTCCATTTCTTGGTCACCACAAACAAGCATATAAGGCACACGCTTTAAAGTATGTTCGCGGATTTTAAAGCCAATCTTCTCATTTCTCAAGTCCGCTTTTACTTTAAAGCCAGATTTTTGCAATTTTTGTGCAACTTGTTGCACATAATCAGCCTGTTTATCGGTAATTCCCGTGATGACAGCCTGTTCCGGTGCCAACCAAGTTGGGAAAAAACCAGCATATTCTTCGATCAAGATACCGATGAAACGCTCTAGTGAACCTAAAATTGCACGGTGAATCATAACAGGAACTAAACGCTCGTTACTTTCACCGACATAAGTTGCCCCTAGACGATTTGGTAAGTTGAAATCTAGCTGAACTGTACCACATTGCCATGCACGATCTAAACAGTCATGGAGTGTGAATTCGATTTTGGGGCCATAAAATGCCCCTTCACCTTCTTGAATTTCATATGGAATATCCATAGATTCTAAAGCCAGTTTTAGATCGCTTTCTGATTTATCCCAAATTTCATCGCTACCGACGCGTTGTTCTGGACGTGTTGAAAGTTTTACAACAATATTTTCAAAACCAAAAGTATTGTATACGTCATAAACCATCTTGATGCATTGCTTCACTTCATCTTGAATTTGCTCTTCTGTACAGAAAATATGAGCATCATCTTGAGTAAAGCCACGTACACGCATGATCCCGTGTAAGGCGCCAGATGGTTCATTACGATGGCACGAACCGAATTCCGCCATACGAAGTGGAAGATCACGGTAAGATTTCAAACCTTGGTTGAAGATTTGTACGTGCCCTGGGCAGTTCATTGGTTTAATTGCATACTCACGATTTTCTGAAGACGTAGTGAACATTGCATCTGCGTATTTATCCCAGTGCCCAGAACGTTCCCAAAGAACACGGTCCATCATTAATGGCCCTTTTACTTCTTGGTAATCGTATTCAGTCAGTTTCTCACGAACGAACACTTCTAGCTCACGGAAAATAGACCAACCATTATGATGCCAGAACACCATACCTGGCGCTTCTTGCTGCATGTGGAACAAGTCTAAATGCTTACCAATTTTACGGTGGTCACGCTTCGCCGCTTCTTCTAAACGAACAAGATGCTCTTTAAGCTGCTTTTTATCCGAAAATGCGGTGCCGTAGATACGTTGCAACATTTTATTATCGCTATTACCACGCCAATATGCACCAGCAACATTTAATAATGTGAAATGTTGGCAGAAGCTCATATTTGGAACATGGGGGCCACGACACATATCAATGTATTCTTCATGATGATATAGGCCAGGACGATCGTCACGCGCAACATTTTCATCTAAAATTTCAATTTTGTAACTTTCACCACGTGCTTCAAAAGCGTCACGAGCCTCTTGCCAACTCACTTTCTTCTTGACGACTTGATATTTAGTTTTCGCAAGCTCTTTCATACGCTTTTCAATCGCGTCTAAATCTTCTTGAGTTAAAGAGTGCTCAAGATCAATATCGTAATAAAAACCACGGTCGATGGTCGGACCTATCGCCATTTTTGCTTCTGGAAAAAGTTGCTTAATCGCATGACCAAGCAAGTGAGCACAGGAGTGACGAATGATCTCTAAACCATCTTCATCTTTAGCAGTGATGATTTCTAAGCTCGCATCATTTTCAATCAGATCACACGCATCAACACGGTTACCATCTACACGACCCGCGATGGTTGCTTTTGCAAGACCAGGACCGATAGATAGAGCAACATCCATTGTTGAAACAGCGTTGTCGAATTGGCGAGTACTGCCATCAGGAAGAGTAATTACAGGCATGATATATCCTATTTTCAGTGGTGCCACATACCAAGTAGCACATGATGAGTTTATTATTACTTTAAAAACAATCAGTTAATAAAATAAACATTTATGAATTCATTAATTTGGTACAAATCAAAATTGCAATCCAAATTAGAGTTGCTCATTTTAAAGAAACTGAATGAAATTGAAAGAACAAACGACAATACAAAGATAATTATTCAAGATTAAATCCATACATAATGTAGATGTGTTGCCTCTTCTTTGGAGTCTTATAATGAGTATAAATAATAAAACTAAACGATCAGTCTACCTATGTAATGCTACAGGTAGTTCTTGTTTATTATTTCAATAACTTTCAGCATTCAACCGCAATTGAAAAGTACCATAAACTGGTGAACTCAGAATTCATTGTCTAGAATATTTATTAGCTTGCGTTAAGTCTTACGACGAGGAAGAATCGCCATGGTAAGTGCCAAAGAATTTGCGGGGTGGTTAAAAGATAAATTCCTTAATGAGAAACAAGGAGTAAGCTTAACTCGTCGGGATATTAATCGCTTAACCGGCCGACATGGGTTTAACCTAGATTTTGTGCATGATACGCATTATGAACTCATGCAGTTTGGTATTGCTTTTGTCACAGATACCGCAAGAGAAAATTTTTACCTTATCTCAATCAATGACTCTAAAAACTGGCGAGAAACACTCGAACGTCAATTTGAAAAAGAATTATATTGCAATATTTACCCTATTGAACGTTCTGGCTAAAAAGGATAAAAATCGCCCCCCAGATAACGGTTTATTTGCACACAAATCAATTTTATTACATTTTTTTTGACAGGACCGACCAATTGTAAGCAATTGTCATATATAATCGCAGCTGTTTTTTCTACTAGTAGTGAATTATGTTTCTAACACCTTATTTTTCAACTCAAGACAATGCTTTCTCATTTACTCGCCAACAAGCAAGCCATTTTGCAAAAAAGATAGCAGGCGATTTCAACCCTATACACGATGAAGACAATAAACGCTTCTGTGTTCCTGGCGATCTTCTTTTTGCTGTTTTATTACAAAAAGAAGGCATTAGCCAAAAAATGAGCTTTCGTTTTTCAGGTATGGTAAGCGAAGGGATTGATCTTAAAGTCGAAGAAAAAGGCGAGCATAACAGCGCTGTCATTGATGCAAATGGCAAAGAATACTTACTGATGCACCACGAAGGTGAAGTCAGCAAAAACCAAGACTTTATCGCTCATGTTGTCACAAATTATGTTCAATTCTCTGGTATGAATTTCCCTCACATCATGGTTCCTCTTATGGAAGAGAAACAAATGATGATTAATGCCCAGCGTCCATTAGTTATTTATGAAAGCATGGACATCGAATTCTGCCGTTTAGATCTTTCTCATCCAGAGGTAGTTTACACAGGTGCAACTTTCGATATTACCGACAAACGTGGTGTTGTGACATTAAACTTCGATTTTAAAGAAGATGGAATGGTGGTTGGAACTGGCGTAAAAAAAATGGTCGCAAGCGGCTTAAAGCCTTATGAACAAACGGATATTGATGACTTAGTAACACGCTTCAATCAAAGAAAAGATAAATTTTTATCTGAAAATCAATAACTAACCTTCTAGAAATCATTATCTAAGCCGAAGTATTTAATTTATCCTTCGGCTTTTTTATCGCCAGCATTTTCAATCAACCTCACCCAATAAATTGAAATTCACAACACAAATGGTTCATCGATTGAATCGGCGCATAATAACAGGTTAATGAGCGCTGTATAATCATTGATGCCGCCAATACTTCAGAGCTAAATTAAAGGCTAGATTTAGATATATCTACTCAGTTATCGTTTTTAATTACATTTTTCTTGCATAATATACCCCGCTGTTTAGTATATCCACCTAGTGACAATTAATGCAGAATGGAAGCATGACTATTCAAATAAATGCAATCAATAAATTCTATGGTACCAACCAGGTTCTTCATGATGTGAGTTTTACCTGTGAGACTGGTGATACCTTGGTATTACTTGGCCCAAGTGGTGCTGGAAAAAGCTCATTACTTCGAGTTTTAAACTTATTAGAAGTACCTGATAGCGGTCGGCTCACCATTTCAAACGAATCTTTTGATTTTAGCAATTCAATTTCTGAAAAAGATGGCCTAGTACTACGAAAAAAAGTCGGAATGGTTTTCCAACAATATAATCTATGGCCTCATATGAGTGTAATGGATAATTTAATTGAAGCCCCCGTAAAAGTTTTAGGTATGTCAAAAACACAAGCAAAAAAAGAAGCATTAAAAATTCTTACCACTTTGCAGCTTTCAGATAAAGTTGATGCTTGGCCTTTAAAATTATCTGGAGGCCAACAACAACGTGTTGCCATAGCTCGAGCTTTAATGATGAAACCGGATGTTTTGCTCTTTGATGAGCCAACAGCAGCGCTTGATCCTGAAATCACCTCACAGATAGTAACCATTATTAAAGAACTCAGTAAAACCGGCATTACCCAAATCATCGTAACGCATGAGGTCGATTTTGCGAAAAAAATCGCCAGTCATCTGCTCTATTTGGAAAAAGGTCATGTTGTTGAATATGGCGACAATTCCAGCTTTATTCACCCAAAATCAAAAGCTTTTGCAGATTATTTAAAACACTGATAATACACAATTTAATGAATAGTGAAATTTCACCAATATAAATGGAGTTATACAATGAAAAAAATTCTACTTGCTAGTTTAATTGGCCTTGCTTCTACTCACGCCTTTGCACAAGAAGAAATTAAGTTTGCCACTGAAGCAACCTATGCCCCATTTGAATACATGGATGACAACAACCAAATCAAAGGCTTTGATATCGATCTTGCTAACGCACTTTGCCAAGAAATCAAAGCAAAATGTACATTCCAGAATCAAGCATTTGATAGTCTAATTCCAGCCCTAAAATTCAAACGTTACGATGCTGCAATCTCAGCGATGGATATCACTGATGCTCGTTTGAAACAAGTAAGCTTCACTAACGCTTATTATGATAATGCTGCTGCATTTGTTTCTGTAAAAGGTAAAGTTTCCGATCAAGCCGATTTAAAAGGCAAGCGTGTTGGAGTTCAAAACGGCTCAACCCATCAAAGCTTTCTTGTTGATCAAATGACTGGTGTCACCTCTGTCCCTTACGCAAGCTACCAAGATGCTTTCATTGATATGCAAAATGGACGTATTGATAGTGTCTTTGGTGATACTGCCGTTGTGGCAGAATGGTTCAAGAAAGATGACACATTAGCTTACGTAGGTGAACCGGTAACTAATAAGCAATATTTTGGTAATGGTTTTGGTATCGCCGTCAATAAAGACAACCAAGCACTTGTTGACCAACTTAATAAAGCACTAGAAACCGTTAAAGAAAATGGCCAATATCAAGCTATTTTTGATAAGTACTTCGGCACGAATAAGTAGTTAAGTGAAAAAGATTCAGTGATATTTTCAGGTTACTCTCTAGCATTAATACAAGCAAGTTGGCTTACTATTGAGCTCGCTTTCAGCAGCCTTGTAGTGGGTTTAGTGTTATCCATTCTTTTCGCGAGCGGTGAAATGTCTCGCTTTAAAGTCATTGCATGGCCTACGACCACTTTAGTCACTATCATTAGAGGGTTACCTGAACTTCTCGTTGTATTATTTATTTTCTTTGGTTCTGGCCAAGTATTGTTTTATATCACGGGCGAATATATCGAAATAAGCCCGTTCCTTTCTGGTGTCATTGCCCTCTCGCTAATCTTTGCTTCGTATGCTGCACAGACATTACGTGGGGCATTAAAAGCCGTTCCAAAAGGGCAAAGTGAAGCCGCAAGTGCTTTAGGCTTAAGTAAGAGCCGATCTTTTGTAAGAATTGTGTTACCACAAGCTATTCGCCATGCTCTTCCGGGTTTAACTAACCAATGGTTGGTGCTACTTAAGGATACTGCATTAGTTTCTTTAATTGGCGTGACAGATCTATTAAAGCAAGCCCAATTAACATCTGCTGCAACGCATCAAAGTTTTACTTGGTATGCGACCGCAGCGGCGGTTTATTTAATCATAACGTTAATTACCCAACGCATAATTGCCAAAATAAATAAAAAATACCAACTGCAAGAAACCACCATGACACAAAAAAAGAAGCCTCGTAAAAAAGCTGCCATTGGAGCCAAACTATGAATGAACAACATATTTGGCAACTTTTAGATGGATTACAAATCAGTCTTGAGTTAACCATTGCGGCCTTACTAGTAGGCTGTTCCTTATCATTATTAATGACGACAACCCTAATTATCCGTATCCCTGTTATTCATTGGCTTAGTCGAATAATCATTACCCTATTCACAGGCACCCCTTTACTTGTTCAGATTTTTTTAATTTATTATGGCCCTGGACAATTTGAATGGCTTCGCAACAGTCTGGCTTGGAACTGGCTAAGCCAACCTTGGTTTTGCGCCATGTTAGCCTTAGCACTCAATACAGCAGCTTACAGTACCCAATTATTCAAAGGAGCATTTGATGCCATTCCATCCGGTCAATGGCAAGCTTGTAGAGCATTAGGTATGAATACCAAAACCACACTGGGTGTACTTCTTCCTTACGCTATTCGTAGAGCGATTCCAGCTTATTCCAATGAAGTCATTCTGGTTTTCAAAGGGACATCACTCGCCAGCACCATAACGATAATGGACCTAATGGGCTATGCTCAACGTATTAACGCGCAAACTTATGATACCTTGACGGTGTTTGGTATTGCTGGAGCGTTTTACTTACTAGTAAACGGCACCCTGACTCTTATATTTAGACAGATAGAGAAAAAAGTTTTATCTTTTGAGTCAAGCAGCCATTAAGTGAATATAATCTCGTGCTTAATATGAGAAAACGGTTACTTTAAAATAACAAGACTTTTATGTAAAAAGCCCAATTCAATACAAATTGGGCTTTTCTCTTTCAGCTGTATTTAGCTTTGATTTGAAACCATTACTTTAAATGGTTTCAAATATTGCACCACAGTTAATTCTTGCATCATAGCTAGTTATTGCACCATAGCTAATAAAGCTTGAAGTGGGTGTTTTGGTTTCACTCCCTCAAAACGCTTCACTTGGCTACGGCATGAATAACCGGTAGCAAGACAGTATTCCTTGTCTAAACGATTCATATTCGGCTGCCAGCTTAATTGATAAATTCCTTGAGACATTTCAAACTTATCCGCTTCATGTCCAAACGTTCCCGCCATACCACAGCAGCCAACAGGAATAGTATTTAATGTGGCACCAAAATGAGTAAAAATCTGCCCCCATTCTTTTTCTGAATTAGGCAGTTTGGTTTTCTCAGTGCAATGTGAAAACAAATTCCACGATTGCTGCGATGCCACAGCCGTAAACTTAAATTGATGTAAGTTTGGTTGTAGCCATTCATGCACACTGAGCACTTTAAAGCTCCCCGCTTTTTCACCTAATACTTCACGATATTCATCGCGGTAACAAAGTACGGTTGCCGGATCTACGCCAACCATTGGAATGTTTAATTTTACTAGTGTATTCAAAAATTCAGCTGTTGAGGTGGCTGTTTGAGCAAACTGCTTTAAAAAACCTTTTACATGTTGTGCCTTACCATTCGGTTTAAATGGCAATACGACCGGTTTTTTACCTAGTTTAATGGCTAATTCGACAAAATCGGATACAACGTCAGCATCATAAAAACTCGTGAACGGGTCTTGGACGATCAGTACATAATCTTGCCGTTGTTCATCAGATAATAACTGCAACTGAGATAAGCTAAACCGGCTGTCCCAGTCATTATTTTCTAAGGTTTTCTTAAGTGTAGGGACTGACAACAATGGCGCATCAATGTAACCAATACTGCGTTTAGTCAAACCTTGAATCCATGACATTCCTAGTATACCGTTCACTAATTTTGGCGTACTTGCCATTATCGGCAAGAAGCTTTCAATGTTGGCCACTAAATAATCTTTAACAGGACGCTGATAACGTGTGTAATACACATTTAAAAAACGAGACCGGAACGAAGGTACATCAACATTAATTGGGCATTGACTAGCACAGGCTTTACAAGCTAAACAGCCATTCAGTGCTTCAAATACTTCATGTGAAAAATCATATTCACTCTTCTTTTTCATACTGTGACGAACTCGGTCAATCATCAACTTTATCGAGCTGTTGCCATTTAATGCTTGTTGTTCTAAATCAAGAATATCAATGCCATTAGCGGTTAATTGACGAAGCCATTCGCGCACTAACCCCGCCCGTCCTTTCGGTGAGTGCCGACGATCGGCTGTGATTTTCATGGAAGGACACATTGGTGAATTCACATCGTAATTAAAGCACAAGCCATTACCATTACATTCCATCGCTTGTCTAAAACTGTCACGAACCGTGATTGGAATTTGTCTATCAAATGTTGCACGCTTAGTATCAGACACTTTAACAAGTTCATCTTGACTGTCTAATGGCGTACAAATTTTACCTGGATTCATCTTATTAAGCGGATCAAACGCCGCTTTAACTCGGCGTAATTGTAAAAATAACTCATCACCAAAGAATTCAGGTCCGTATTCAGAGCGATAACCTTTCCCATGCTCGCCCCACATTAGACCGCCATATTTAGCAACCAGTTTAACCACTTCATCCGACACTTGGTGCATCAACTTTTCTTGTTCAGGATCACATAGATCCAATGCAGGCCTTACGTGTAAAACCCCGGCATCAACATGACCAAACATGCCATAGTTGAGTGATTTACTGTCTAGCAACTCACGAAACTCAACAATAAAGTCGGCTAAATTTTCAGGCGGCACACAAGTGTCTTCTGCAAACGCAATCGGTTTGGCCCGACCTTTAGCCCCCCCTAATAAACCCACCGCTTTTTTCCGCATATTGTAGATTTTATTAATACCGGCAAGATCATTACAAACTTGAAAACCAATAATACCGCCTTCTTCGGTTTCCAATTTAACCTCAAGTTGAGCAACAAGATCATTCACTAAAAATGCGACTTCACTTTCACTTTCGCCAGCAAATTCAATAATATTAATACCTTGCATATCCTTGCCTTCGACATCCGTCAATAAATCACTCACGGTATGCCAGACAATATCTTGTTTAGCTAAATTTAAAACTTTGGAGTCAACAGTTTCAACGGATAAAGCTTGAGCTTCCACCATCAAAGGAGCGCTACGTAGTGCTGAATCAAACGAATTGTATTTAACATTCACCAGAGTTCTGGCTTTCGGTATCGGGGTTAAGTTCAATTTTGCTTCTGTAATAAACGCTAATGAACCTTCTGCGCCACACAATACACGCGCTAAATTAAATTCACCTTTATCATTTTCTGTTTGCGATACTTTGGATGCCTGAAATGACAACGCATTTTTTAGATCGTAACCCGTTAAGAATCGATTTAATGGTGGAAATTTAGCGTCAATGGCCGCTCGGTTTTCACGGCATACACGTTCCGTTTCTGCTAAGGCTCTACTTGCAATCGTACCTAATGCTGGCACTTCATCCGAGCCATCCGTTTCATACATCGAACCATCAGAAAATACAGCCTGAAGTGATAAAACATGATCAGAGGTTTTTCCATACTTTAATGACCCCTGACCAGAAGCATCCGTATTCACCATACCACCAAGCGTCGCACGATTACTGGTTGATAGATCTGGAGAAAAAAAGTAACCATATGGACGAACCACATCATTAAGCTGATCTTTTACCACACCAGATTGAGCTCTTACCCAACCTTCTTGTTCATTCACTTCAAGGACTTTATTCATATGGCGAGACATGTCGACCACAATACCTTTAGTCAATGACTGTCCGTTGGTTCCTGTGCCCCCACCTCTAGGTGAAAAAGTGACACTGTCATATTTACGCTGTGAACCAACTTGCCCAATTAACTGAACATCGTGATTGTTCCTCGGCAAAACAACGGCTTGGGGAAGCTGTTGATATACACTGTTATCGGTGGCTACCGCTAAACGGCTAGCATAGGTTTGTTCAATATCGCCACTAAATCCAGCTTTTGATAGCTCAGAAAGATAAGCACCCACCACAGGATCAACGTCAAAACGCTGATTCAAAAGTGGAAGTGTGCTTGGTGTTGTTTTTGATGTATCGCTATTTGGTAACATTGCGCCTCATGCCCCTGCTTCGCTGATCCCTTCAGCTTGGGATGTTTATATACCTAAGTGACTTCAAGATGCAGAATTCAATTTGCCTTGCCTAAAGCTTGTTTTATTCTTGCTGAAACTCGCACCTTGAAGTTACTTGGGTATAGCCATCATAAAGTTTGATGACCATCACTTTACAACATTTGTCATAACCTTAGGAATAGAAAGTTAACGATTGCGCATAATCAGTGATGCTTCATAAATATTCCCTTTTAGTTTGAGGGTTGTTCTTTCTAATAAGCGCAAAAAACGGTAGTATACGCGGCTCATTTATTCGCCTTTACTATAGTTAGAAGATTAATGGATAAACAAAAAGCCCTTAAAAAAATCGCCAAATGCTTAGAGTTGGGGAATTCCGCTAATGTCAATGAAGCGGCACAAGCGATTAGAATGGCCCATCGTCTCATGCTTAAATATGGTTTGGATAAGGACGATATTGATTTCATTAAATTGGGTAAGACACAGTCTAGTCATCTTTTACCTGCGAATATCAGTTCAAACCTTCTTCGGATTATCCGTGGTATCAACACTCGTTTCGGTGTTGAGGCCGTATTGCTCAACCATAAAGGCTTAAAACGTGTTGAATTCATTGGTGAGGCCGACCGCGCAATTTTTGCGGCGTTTGCTTTTGATATTGTTTATCGTGAAATGAATGAACAAACTGGACAATTCCGTAATAGTTTTTCAGGCACTGGTACTGGCAGCGCCGAAGTGACCCGCCGTGTAAATTCATTTTTATCTGGTTGGATTGAAGGCGCACTTGAGAAATTACCTCTTATTGCTCCTGATGATGATTCCGCTCAGAAGATCAATAACTACATTGATAAAGAATTTGAAAATATTGATCGCGAAACTTTTAAACAACAACTTCGAGAAGCAATGAAAAATTTCACTGCGGATTACGAGGTGGGCTTAAAAAAAGGTCGACGTATTTCGGTCAATCGTCCAATTGATGGCGCTGAACAGAAAAAACGTCTTAGCAAATAATTTGCATTTTTTACTATTCAAAAATACGGCCAATATACAAGCAATCGTTTACTTAGATTTAATTACTTATATATGTGACGAAATACACATTTCATCTTCCAATAAGATTCGAAAGTACCTCTTTAGTTGGCTACACTCCGTTTCGTTACATCGTAAGTAATAAAAATAATTTTGAGCAGTACAGGAAACCAAAATGGAAAACGCACGAGGCACTTGTGATTGGTGCAAACAATTTGTTGTAGGCGAATTAATCAAATTAGAATATATCGATGGTATTAGTCATCATGCTTGTCACCAATGCCATGGTTTTGCCCGCATTGATGTTCGACAGTTTAATATTGCAGAGCAGGCATTACGCGATAAACAATCAAAGTTAAACTAAATATACCCGAAACCATCACCACAAAAAGGCACTCAATAATGAGCGCCTTTTTAGCTTTAGGGCTGAACAAATTTAATTAAAGTATATTGATAGCGATAACCAAAGTGATTGGTTGAATATTCATCGAATAAATCACTTTAACTTGGCGAGAATTTTTGAATCATATACTCTTACCTTTTCCAACAACGGCCGCTCTGCCATCGCTTTGAGCACAGGACAAACTATGTATCAATACCAAGGTAATGACATCGACACTGACGCGGAAGGTTACTTATTAGACCATACTCAATGGAGTGAAGGTTTAGTGCCTATCATCGCAGAGCAAGAAGGAATAGAATTAACAGAACCGCACTGGGAAGTGATTCGCTTCGTACGCACATTTTATCTCGAATTTAATACTTCGCCAGCAGTTCGTATGCTAGTCAAAGCAATGGAAAAAGAACATGGCCCTGAAAAAGGAAGCAGTAAATACCTGTTTACCCTATTTCGAAAAGGTCCAGCAAAGCAAGCAACAAAACTGGCAGGGCTTCCTAAGCCGGCAAAATGTTTATAAGATCATAAAATCATCTTTTATTGATTTATCCGTTGGCTGCTCAACCACCGAATCTACATACGCGGTTCTTGGGCCTTTTTTCAACCATAAATGAAAGGCCTTCACTTTATCATCTTCACCACAAACCAATACTTCAACATCACCATTATTTAAATTCTTAGCATACCCTGTTACGCCAAAGCTTAATCCATGATGAGCGGTTTGATAACGGAAGCCAACGCCTTGAACCATGCCAGAAACAATGAACAAACGATTAACTGTAGACATAAAATGCCCTTCTATTTTATTTTCATTCATTAAACAAACAACAATTTTAGCAATATTGACGGTTAAATTTGCTTTCCCAAGCACATTCTATGAAAATAGACGTTCATTTCTTTTCAGGCCATTCAAACACTATGTCATCAGCTATATATCTTGTTAAAGGTAGAGAAAAATCGTTACTACGTCGTCATCCTTGGATTTTTTCTCGTGGTATTCAAAGAGTCGAAGGCCAGCCCGAGCTAGGCGATACAGTGGATGTATATTCAAATCAAGGTCAGTGGCTAGCAAAAGCAGCATACTCACCTCAATCACAAATTAGAGCCCGTGTATGGAGCTTTGAAAAAGAAGACATAAATACAGAATTTTTCATCAAACGCTTAAAAGAAGCACAAGCAATGCGCAAATCAATCATTGCGCGAGGTGGTTTAACTGGATATCGATTAATTGCAGGGGAGTCAGATGGCTTACCGGGCATTACCATTGACCGTTACCAAAATTTTCTTGTCTGCCAACTTCTTAGCGCAGGCGCAGAAGTACAACGTGAATCTTTATTGGATGCCTTAAAGCACGTTTATCCTACCTGTTCGATCTATGAACGTTCAGATGTATCCGTTCGTAAGAAAGAAGGGTTAAAAGAACGCCAAGGTGTGCTTCATGGTGATACTCCACCCGGTGTCGTTGTGATTGAAGAAAATGGCGTTCACATTCAAGTCGATATTAAGTCTGGTCACAAAACAGGCTTTTATCTTGACCAACGCGACAGTCGTCAATTATCAATGAAATACGTTGATGGTAAAACGGTACTGAATTGTTTTTCTTACACAGGTGGATTTGGGCTTTACGCTCTAAAAGGTGGCGCATCACACGTGATTAATGCTGACGTATCTCAACCTGCTCTAGATAATGCAAAAGCCAATGCAGAACTAAACGGATTTGATACCAACAAAGCCGAGTTTCTTAATGCCGATGTATTCAAATTATTACGGGAATACAGAGATAATGGGAAAAAATTTGATGTCGTTATTATGGACCCACCAAAATTTGCTGAATCTAAAGC
Organism: Vibrio casei; assembly: GCF_002218025.2. Classification (NCBI taxonomy): domain Bacteria; kingdom Pseudomonadati; phylum Pseudomonadota; class Gammaproteobacteria; order Vibrionales; family Vibrionaceae; genus Vibrio; species Vibrio casei. Next base: position 1,502,971 of record NZ_AP018680.1, read on the forward strand.
ACAATTAAATGGCGCATGTCGAGGTTATAAAGACATAAACATGCTCGCGATGCAGATTTTAAAACCTGGCGGAACCTTATTAACCTATTCTTGTTCTGGCTTAATGGAACAAAATTTATTTCAGAAAATTTTAGCCGATGCCGCATTAGATGCAGGTCGTCGCATGCAATTTATAGAACGTTTTGGCCAAGCCGCCGACCACCCTGTTGATAGTGCTTACCCAGAAGGTTTTTATTTAAAAGGATTTGCCTGTCAGGTTAACTAACAGCTACCTTTTAATCATTGATATTTGTAAATACAGAAACTTAAATCCTAGAAACCTATAATTTAGAGAGCATAACATGTCAAAATTAACCGCAGATATTGAAGCTAACCTTGAGCTTTTCGTGCAAGAAACCAAGCAATCTAAATTAGTTTGGGGACTGAAAAATGTAGATGGTTGGCTAGCTTGTGATTCTTCAGAATTTGAAGAAAGTGAAGTAATGCCTTTCTGGTCGTCAAAGGAAGATGCTCAAAAACATAATGTTGAAGAATGGTCAGATTTCGAAGTATTAGAAATTCCATTAGATATCTTTGTTGAAGATTGGTTAATCACATTATCTGAAGATGGCGTATTAATTGGTACTAACTGGAATGAGCAGTTAGAAGGTAAAGAAGTTGAACCAAGTGATTTAGCAAAACTGTATCTATAAATCTTAATTGTTTAAATTTGTATAAAACTCAACGAAAGAAACCCAAGACAATAATTGGGTTTCTTTCGTCTTTACCAAACGCAAAGTTATGACTACCAGCCTACCGATAATTAATTATTTGATAACAATTAGTTATTCTGTTGTTTCTGCTTTAATTCATTCATCACTTCATTGCGATTATTCAAGTAATCCATTAACCCTACTCTACGTAAATCACAAGATGGACAGTCCCCACAACCATCACCAATAATACCGTTGTAGCACGTTAATGTTTCATTCCTGATTAACTCTAAAGCATCATTTTGATCTGCTAAAGCCCATGTCTCCGCTTTATTGAGCCACATCAATGGTGTTTCAATGCTAAACTCTCTATCCATCCCTAAAATAAGCGCATTGTTTATTGATTTTACGAACTGATCACGACAATCTGGGTAACCGGAAAAATCCGTTTCACAAACTCCCGTAATGACGCTTTCAGCACCAATCTGATAGGCATAAATACCTGCGAGGGTTAAAAATAATATATTACGCCCAGGCACAAAAGAGTTAGGTAACCCATTTTCTTGTAATTCATGAGAAACAGGAATGTCGTCTCTCGTGAGAGAGCTAATCGCCAGTTCATTAAGTAAACCAACATCCATCACTTTATGGGCTTTCACACCTAATTGTTTGCACAGTTTTTCAGCTACTTCTATTTCAAGTTTGTGTCGCTGCCCATAATCAAAAGTAATAGCATGCACTTCATCATATTTTTTTAATGCTTGAACCAAACAAGTTGTGGAGTCTTGACCACCACTGAATACTACCACTGCTTTAGATGTCATTATTTTCCCTTTTTCAATACGTATATTTTTCAATGTGTATATTGCTTTATTCGTCCGAAGGTAAACACAATAAATGTCATCGCGAACCAAGCACTACACTGTAAAAAATAGCTCGTGGATGAACTGTAAGTATTACTCAATAAAGTATGCTGATATAAATACGACACCATCAATATTAAACACCACGTAAGAGGGAGCTTTATCGACAACCCTCCCCATCCTTCCATTTTGTCCTTCTTTAAAAAAACAAGGGACATTGTGAATCCTAATGTGGCAGCAGATATGTATCCAAATAACAATGAATGTGTGTACCAAGACAATACAACTAAGATAATAAAGCAGCCCCACCAAAATTTTGAATCACCTAATATTACAGGCAGTTGAGTGTACCCCAAAGACTCTATACGTATAAAATTAGAGACAATAAAAGCACCCAAAACATAACCAAAAACAACATCTGAACTAAAGTTCAACCCTAATGCCACACTAGAAAAGCCTTGAGCTAAGATTATCAATAGTAGACTTAATAAATATTTATATCTTCCAAATTCTTTATACGACTTAGTAAGATGATGATAAATATAACTCGACCAAACAACAGCCACCGTTGATCGCAAACTTGGCGAACCAAAACCGGATAAACTACCTAAGTTTAGATTAGGATCATAAGCATAAGGTCTTGGGAATTTTAAACCCAGTTGCAATAAGGCAACGATTGTAAAACTTATCAACATTAAAAAGTTCAGCTTTACAGTGAAATTAGCTCCTAAGAAAAAATATATGATAGGCAGCAACAACAACAAAATATAGAAACTTGAACTTGAATTTAAGCCATGAATAACGTTTAAAAAACTGTGTTTTAACATCGGAGATAATTCATTTATCCAACTTTGTAATAACTGAATTTTAGGTAATTCAATTTGATGATAAAAAGGGGCCGCACTTACCGCCGATTCAATATAATAAACGGGGGCGTTATTCACATCATGATTCAAAACTTGTGATTTAAATTGCTCAGGATAACGATATTCTTTCTTCGAAATATAATTGGGATTGGCTAAATAAACTTGACTCACCTCGAGCCCGTAAGACGGAGCATACCAACCAGGTAGCACATGGTATCCTTTCGCATTTTGGGCAGAAAAAGCAACAACACCAGAATCTGGCTGACAATGATAAACAACAGCGGTTTCCGTCTGAACGAGTTCTTCTAATACTGATACTATAATTCCCGTCTCTTCCCATGTTTCCCGTTTCGCTGTCACTTTCGGAGATTCATTATCTTCTATCGTTCCACCGGGTAATGACAAACGTTTGGTTAATAGTTCATCAACAAATACAACTTGATCATCCGCTTGAATATAACAAAGTGCACCTTTTATATTCGGGGCTAATTTTTCTAATAAGACTTTTTCTGCTGAGGCAACATATGAATAAAGTGCTGAAAACACCGAGATAAATACAATAAATAAAAATTTCAAATTCCCACCAATCTAGGCGTATTTAATGCCAAATTATACAAGAGACTTACGTAACCAATGAATATGGGGATTAAAGCCCATTTTTTGATAGAAAGATTGACCTACTTGATTAAACGCCCACACTTCAACAAAGATCTGTTGAACTCCATAATCAAATAGTATCGATTCAATATGTTTAAATAATGATTGTGCAACGCCTGATTGACGATATTTTTCAACAACAAAAAATTCATCAATATTACCCATTGGTAACGGCTTACTAACGGTTGAAATTAACTCACAAAAGTGCCCAGAAATAAAACCTATAATGTTGGCTTCCCCGACTACTGCAACATAAAGCAAACACTCAGGATCATCTAAATAGCGAGCAATGCTTTTCTCTTGTTCAATATCAGAAGCCGTTTTAAAAAATTCTGGGGACGCTTTATGATGATGATCATGCAACTGATACATCAATTCATCTAGTTGCCTTAAGTCCTCCCTTCTAGCCGCTCTAATTTGAATATTTGTCATCGCTCTATCCGACTGAAATTAAACACCATTCAATATTTACTGTTTTTGCATACGCTGTAGAAGTACGATATTACGGGATAGTAATGTCGTTGTATTGATTATACTAATAATTTTTTTATTCTTTTTCATTATCTTCTAACAAATAGGAGTTTTTATGCTTTCTAAGCTTTATTATTTTGATTAAACTGAAACCCCTTTTTCTGTTGAATAATAATAACGTGCTTGATTACGCTTTGCTTTCTGCTTTTATTCCAACCTTCTTTTTTGTTTCTATCACACCAGGTATGTGCATGACACTGGCGATCACTCTAGGGATGAGTATTGGCATTAAAAAAACCATGTGGATGATGATAGGTGAATTAGCAGGGGTTGCATTGGTTGCCACTTCTGCCGTTATTGGTGTGGCTGCTATCATGCTAAATTATCCAAATCTATTTATTGTACTGAAATGGATAGGTGGGGCTTATCTCATTTGGATAGGCATAAATATGTGGCGAAATAAAGGCAAAATGTCTTTAAACTTAAATAATCCAGACCAACCAACCGAACGCTTTCAATTGATGAGCCAAGGGTTCATTACCGCCATTGCCAATCCAAAAGGTTGGGCATTTATGATCTCGCTGCTTCCCCCTTTTATCAATGTTGATAAATCTGTGCCCCATCAAATGATGGTTTTAATTAGCATCATATTAGCTACTGAGTTTATCTCTATGATGGCTTATGCCACTGGAGGAAAAAGTCTCCGAATCTTTTTAAGTAAAGGTGACAATGTTCGATTTTTGAATCGCATCGCTGGCACACTAATGGTTGGTGTCGGAATATGGCTTATCTTAATCGATTAAGATATCGTCTATACCGTAATGACAAATCGGCTTCCAATCTCTGTTTTGTCATTACAACGTTCAACTTGCTTCATCATTAAACGTTCTTATAACTAAATGTAATATTTCATACCCTATTTGGCTTTGTAATTCCCCTCGTTACTTGTAAATTGCCCTTATTATTCTATTGATAATAAAAATAGTTATATCTCAACTATCCACCTCTCTTTTTTAAAACCACATTTTAAGGATACCAACATGTCACTTGCTGTTATCGTGAACTTAGCGATATTTGTGTGCATACTTTTCTTTCTCTTTATTCAGCAAAGAAAAACCAACACACTATCTAGACTTGTTTTTCTTGGATTAATTTTTGGTAGTGCTTATGGGCTACTGATCCACATTTTTTATGGCGAAGGCAACCCTGTTATAAAGCAAACTCTCGATTGGGTAAATGTTGTTGGTAGTGGATATGTTGGCCTATTAAAAATGGTCATCATGCCATTAGTACTAATTTCCATGATTTCAGCGGTGGTTAAGCTCGATAGTTCAGGTTCTTTAGGAAAAATCAGTGGGCTAACCATTGGCGTTCTTCTTTTCACAACAATGATCTCTGCATTAATCGGTATCGCAGTGACACAAGTCTTTGGTTTATCGGCTGCAGGGCTTTCTGAAGGTGTTCGTGAAACGGCACGTATGGCAGTGCTTGAAACTCGTATAGGTAGCGTCGCCGATCTTACCATTCCGCAAATGTTGGTAAGCTTTATTCCAACCAACCCATTTGCCGATTTAACAGGATCACGTTCGACATCGATCATTGCTGTGGTTATTTTTGGTATTCTAGTTGGGATCTCTGCTCGTCATGTAATGAGAGAAAAACAAGAGCTTGAATCACCAATTCGTACTTTTGTTGATGCAGTTCAATCTATTGTAATGCGCCTTGTTCGTATGATAATTGCTTTAACACCTTATGGTATTGCAGCATTAATGGCTAAGGTCGTGGCAACCTCAAGCTTGGGTGACATACTCAGTTTAATTGGGTTTATTGTTGCTTCGTATTGCGCGATCTTCCTTATGTTTTTAGTTCATGGCTTCTTGGTTTCTCTTGTTGGTGTGAGCCCTGTTGAATACTTTAAACGTATTTGGCCAGTACTCACCTTTGCTTTTACTTCTCGTAGTTCAGCGGCAACTATCCCGTTGAATGTAGAAGCACAAATTACTAAATTGAAAGTACCACCAGCCATTGCAAATTTAGCGGCAACTTTCGGTGCAACCATCGGTCAAAATGGCTGTGCAGGGATTTATCCTGCCATGCTTGCGGTAATGGTTGCCCCAACTGTGGGCATTAATCCAATGGATGTGAATTTTATTCTGTCATTAGTCGCTATTATTACTATCAGCTCATTTGGTATTGCTGGTGTGGGTGGTGGTGCGACTTTTGCGGCATTGATTGTCCTTCCAGCAATGGGCTTACCCGTAACGATTGCGGCATTACTTATTTCAATCGAACCTCTTATTGATATGGCACGAACAGCGCTGAATGTAAGTGGCTCAATGGCTGCAGGTACTATCACGTCACGTTTACTTGGTAACAAGAAAGAAATAAATAAAGAATTTGAAGATATAGCAGCATAATAATGTAAATACGAAAATAAAATGCTCGCTCCAATTAAATTGTGAGGCGAGCATTTTTATATCTAACTAACCTGAACTTTGGTTAAGTAAATCTATATAGATAGAGCGACTATTATTGAGGAGACACTTTTATAGTATAACAAGCGCCAATTTAGCAAGATTATAAGCATCTACATAACCCGAATGCTGGCGGCCTTCCCACTCTATATTCAATCGCTCTTGAGCGGCTTTATGTCCAATACGATTATCTTTAAGGCGATATTTTATCCGGTAAAGTGTGGCCAAATTTAAGAATTCTTTAAATGGAAACTCTAAGCCTTTGTTTTTGCATTCTTGATGAAGAATTTCATCATCTCGTCCCCAAGAAGCATAAATCTTATTAGGCCCACCAAAATTCTTAATCATAGACTTAATGACTTGTTCTAACGGACGACCTTGTTTTTGTATTTTTTTAGGCGTAATACCAGTGAGCTCAAAACAAAAACCTGATATTTCATCTTGCTCTGGTTTTACATAATATTGAGCACGTTTAACGATTTCACCTTGGCTTAGATCGATTTCGGCCAGACCTACTTCAATGATCTCACCCGTCGTTCCAACTCCATCATTATTCCAGCAGCACATTTCTAAATCGAAACATACGACTCTGTTATAATTCATCGTTAACTCAAACCTTCAAAAAAAGAAAATGATTTTAGCGGAGAATGGTTTTATTCTCACCCCTAAATTCCCTCTTCACTTCTCAAGTGCTACAAATATCACCGATTAAACACTGTTGCAGTGTTTCTACCCCCTTTTTTACTTTCGTATAGTGCAGCATCAGCATTATGCTGTAACTCTTCCGCCGACTCGCCTAGCCAAACACACGCCCCAATACTAATTGTGCAATGAATAATTTTCCCATTCATTTTATATTCTGAATGAGCAACACGTTGGCAAATTTTATTACAGTAATCTTGTAGGCTTTTGTTATCGTTAATATAAGTGAAAATACAGAACTCATCTCCACCTATTCGAGTAAACATATCATCGTGTTGTAAACACTGAGACACGACATAGGAAACATGTTGCAAAATAACATCACCGGCTGGATGCCCATAAACATCATTAATAAGCTTAAATTTATCAATGTCGAAAGAGAGCAAACTAAATCCTTTTTTAGCGTCTAATAACTGAGCTAAACGATCATTAAATGCTCTGCGATTGTACAATCCTGTCAAAGTATCATGCTCAACCAAAAAGCGTAATTCACGGGTTTTTTCATCAAGAATGATACCCAAGCGAACTTTTTCTCGAGTGACCAAACTGACAATGAATGTTAATAACAAGGTGATTATTATCCCAGCACTCGCCATGCTAATTAAAGCCAATTCATTACTTTTGCTAATCGCTACTTTTTTCTTAAACTTCACCACCCAATTGCGATTAGATAGATGCACAAACTTTTCGATCACATCACCTTCATTACTTTCCCAGTCGGCGCTTTGAAATAAAATAGGATCATCTTCAGCATCAAAACCAGTATCTAAAATTTGTATTGATAGTTGATTGTCCTTATTGATTTCATTAACTAACTTATCAAAGTACTGACTTAATCGTATAACTCCGATCATAACTCCGAGAAGATTTTGTTCATAGGTATCAAACACTGGGTAATAAACCAACATACCGTCTTTAGGCATTTTATTGTCTAAGCTATCTTGTAGTAATCGAATTTTATCGGACAAATTTGGCTTACCGTGAGTGAGAATATGTTCAATAATCCTGCCAAAACGCTCTCGCGACGAATAAAAACCTAAGATGTTAATATTAGCTTCGGTTCTAGGGAAAATATCGGTAGCAATATAAATCGGCTCATCCCTTTTAATACATAACCTTCAACTCGTCCTTCATCTTTAGGTACGGTATAAATCTGATAACTAGGAAAGGTTTTTCGAACTTTTTCAATATGGTCAGGAATGTCATTCACAGCGACTTTCTCCATCCACTGCAAACCAATTAAACTATCAGAATGTGAAAGCAGCACTTTAGAAAAAGTAGCAAATTGGTGCCAATCACTTGGCTCCGTAGAATGATAGAAGTTCGCCCCAGCACCGATATCATTTAAATCTCGGTTAACGAGTTCCGAGAGTCGATCTGTATTCATAGTTGCCATATTATCTAATTGATTAAGAGCTAAATGCATATGCATTTTATAAACATAACTCACACTCAAAATAGTTATCGCCGATGCTAAAAAGAAAGTACATAAAGCAGCAAAATGGCGATTCATCACTTTAAAAAACATGTTCATATAGAAAGACTTCCTGTTTTTCTGCTTTTCTAACAAAATATACCTTACCTTTGCCACAAAAAGTTGGCCTTTTTATGCAAAGCAACTTATAAAACACTGTATTTTATAAGGTTAACTGGCTATTTATTATTCATAAGCATAGTTCAGTTAAGGATTTTCAATCGATTTTGTCGGTGTTGTGATAAAATATCGCAATAATTTTTATTTTATTCTTGTGAAATTCAAATATGCCCAAACATCTGGCTAATGAATCCTTGATAGTATAGAGAAACCATCATGACTTTTGATTTAACCGCATTTCCAACAAGCTTCGATATATTACATATCATTCTTGCCATCACCACCGTACTTTTCCTGTTCCTTTCGATGAGAACCCAAACCGTCGAAAAAATTATCGAAAAACCAGTAGAAAAAATCGTCGAAATTGAAAAGCCTGTTGAGAAAATCATCGAGGTAGAGAAAGTCGTTGAAGTAGAAAAAGTAGTAGAGAAGATTGTTGAAGTAGAATCTAAGCTGAAAACCTCTCCAACTGATTCTGCGCTGCAACTAATGTCTATTTTCCAACAAGAAGCGCGTTTATTAGATTTTCTTTCTGAAGACTTAACGGGCTTTAGCGATGAAGAAGTGGGTGCGGCGGCACGTGTTATCCACATTGGTGGGCAAAAAGTACTCACTGACCATTTTACGCTTTCCAATATTCGTAATGAAGAGGAAGAAACACGCATAAGTGTACCTGAGGGCTTTAATGCTCAAGAAATTCGTTTAACAGGTAATGTGTCAGGACAAGCACCATTCACCGGCACCTTAATTCATAAAGGTTGGAAAGCGGACAGCGTAACCCTACCAAAACTGTCTGAAAACTACGATGCTTCTGTTCTTGCGCCAGCAGAGGTAGAACTGTAATGGATTCAAGTCAATTTTTCATTGGTATCGATCTCGGTACCACGCACTGCGTAGTGTCTTACTGCACTATTCTTAATCACACAGACAGTCTTAACGGTGCTGAAAACAGCGTAACACCAACAGTGAAAGTCTTTCCGATTCCACAATTGGTGGCACAAGGCCAAGTTCAATCACTAAATCAACTGCCTTCGTTTTTGTATCAAGCCCATGAAAGTGAGATTGCAATTGATCATATGACACTTCCGTGGTCACAGCCGTCTCAATTACAAGGCAACACCAAAACATTGGTTGGCAGCATTGCTCGTAACATGGGTAATAAAACCCCCATGCGCCTTATTGCGAGTGCAAAAAGTTGGTTATGCCACGGCGGTGTGGATCGTCGTAGTGCCTTTTTACCACAAGGCAGTGATGACGAAGTGCAAAAAGTATCGCCATTAAAAGCCACTGAATTTTATTTAAAACACCTTATGGACGCTTGGGATAACGTACACCAAGACGCACCGTTACGCGATCAACAAGTTACCATTACGATTCCGGCTTCATTTGACCCTGCGGCAAAAGAATTAACTGCAGAAGCCGCTCGTAACACAGGTTTTAATCACATCACCCTACTTGAAGAGCCTCAAGCGGCGCTTTACAGCTGGATTGACAGCAACCATGATGCGTGGCGTGACCAAGTGGAGCTGGGTGATTTAGTCTTAGTCGTCGATATTGGTGGTGGTACCACCGATTTATCTTTGGTTTCAGTTAGCGAACAAGAAGGGAATTTGTCACTTGAACGTATCGCCGTGGGTGAGCATATCCTACTCGGTGGCGACAACATGGACTTAGCGCTGGCTTATCGTTTAAAAATGAATTTAGCCCAACAAGGTAAACAACTTCAACCTTGGCAAGTTCAAGCCATGGCGCACCTTTGCCGTGACGCTAAAGAAGCACTACTTAACGACAAAACCTTAACTTCCGTTCCTATTGTGGTGCCCAGCCGTGGTTCAAAATTACTCGGCAGCACATTAAAAACAGAATTAACTCAACAAGATGTCGAACAAACCTTACTCGAAGGTTTCTTCCCTAAGGTTGCCGTTTCTGAACACCCCGTTCAATCTGCGCGTAGTGCCTTGACCCAGCTTGGACTTCCTTATGCTCAAGACGCTGGCATTACACGCCATATTGCGGCATTTTTATCTCGTCAGAACCAAGATGAACAAACTGAATTTGTGAAACCAAACAAGGTACTGTTCAACGGTGGTGTATTAAAGTCAGAACTCATTTCAGAGCGCCTACTTGGTATTATTAATTCATGGTTGGCGACAAGTCACAGTACACCCATAACTGAATTAACGGGCGTTGATCTGGACCTTGCGGTAGCTCGTGGTGCTAGCTATTACGGTTACGTGCGTCATAACCTTACAACGGGTAACAGCGGTGTACGTATTCGTGGTGGTATCGCTAGCAGTTACTATGTAGGAATTGAAAGCGCCATGCCGGCAATTCCAGGCATGGCTCCTCCAATGGAAGCGATTTGCGTTGCACCATTTGGATTGGAGGAAGGCAGTCATGTTGAACTCTCAAATCAAGACTTTGGGCTTGTAATTGGTCAACCAGTACAATTCCAATTCTATGGTTCAACGACACGTCGAGATGACGAAGTCGGCACTCATCTTGATTTTTGGATGCCAGAAGAACTCGAAGAATTACCGGAAATCCACGTAACACTCGATGCTAGCAACGGCCGTAATATTGGTGACGTGGTGGTGGTTAATCTTACCGCAACCATTACCGAGATTGGGACATTAGAGCTAGAAGCCATCGCGAAAGACAACGGTCAAAAATGGCATGTTGAGTTCAGTGTTCGTCAATAACCATAGATTTAACAGCACACACTAAAACAAAGGCATTGAATCGAACTCAACCATCTATTCAATGCCTTTTGTGTATATATTAGGGATTAACATGACCTCACCTCACAAAAACAATGCTCGTTATTTAATCGGTATCGATTTGGGTACCACCAACAGCGTTTTAGCGTATTGTGAAATTGAAGATAATTTGACGCAAAGTGCTGTCAATATTTTCAAAATAGATCAATTGGTAGGCCCAGGTGAAGTTGTGCGTAAACCTTTATTGCCCTCTTTTCGTTTTCATCCTACAAACAGCCAATTTCAAAACTCAGATATGAGTTTACCTTGGGATACACAGCCAGTTGAAGGTGAATTAGATCAAGTGATCATTGGCGAGTGGGCGCGTGAATTGGGCTCTCAAATTGAAGGCCGACAAGTCTCTAGTGCAAAAAGTTGGTTATCGCATGATGGCGTTGATCGAGAATCGGACATATTGCCTTGGTCGGCGGCTGATAATGTCGAAAAAGTTTCTCCATTACTTGCCAGTGCAAGCTACTTAAATCATATGCGTCAAAGCTGGGATCACCACAGTCCGAACCATAAACTGGCGGATCAAGAAGTGGTGGTGACGATTCCAGCTTCTTTTGATGAAACCGCGCGCAACCTTACCTTAAAAACCGCAAAACTTGCCGGCTTGGCTAACATTCATTTATTAGAAGAACCGCAAGCGGTATGTTACGACTGGTACAGCCGTCATCTCGATTCTGCATCACAACAACTGCAATATATCCCATCTATTTTAGTGTGTGATGTGGGCGGTGGCACCACCGATCTCAGTTTAATTTCAGCCGAGCATCAACAAGATAGCTTATTCCTCAACCGTATTGGGGTAGGTGATCACCTAATGCTTGGTGGAGATAACATTGATTTAGCATTAGCGCATTTGGCCGAGCAACGTTTAAGCCAAAACAAAAAGCTCAATGCGGCTTCGCTGATGAAGCTTATTCAACAAACGCGTAAAGTAAAAGAAGACTTATTGCGCCCCGACGCGCCTGAACAAGCGAAAATTTCCATACTAGGCAGTGGTTCACGCTTAATTGGTGGAACAAAAAGCGCGCCAATCAGTAAAAAAGAAATTCATAATATTGTGTTAGATGGCTTCTTTCCACTCACCGACAAACAAGACATGCCATTACAACGCCGTACTGCGGTGGTCGAGTTTGGTTTACCTTATGCTGCTGATGCCGCGATCAGTCGCCATATTGCTGAATTTATTCAAAACCACTCATCCGATGCTAAAACCCCCACTGCCTTATTATTAAATGGTGGCGTATTTAATAGCGAATTGGTTGAAAGCCGCATGGTCGAGCTATTAAGTCAGTGGCATGGCTCACCTATTACGTTACTGGATAATCCTAATCCCGATTTATCCGTCGCCTTTGGCGCAGTCGCTTATGCTAAAGCTCGTCATGGATCACAACTTAAAATTGGTGGCGGTTCTGCTCGTTCTTACTTTTTGCATTTAAAGCAAAAGAACACGTCAGCCTCTAAAGCCTTGTGCGTTCTAGCAAAAGGCACTGAAGCGGGACAAGAAATACGATTACACGGTCGTCAATTTTTACTTACCCTTGGCGAACCCATTCAAATTGATCTATTAACCTCTACTCAAGAAGTATTCATCGATGCCAATGGCACGTTAACGCCCCCAAAAAATAGTTTATTACTTAATGTTCAACGTAACCTTGAACGAGCCGACTTTAAACCCCTGCCTCCTTACATTGCCACATTAGAAGGCAACCAAGCTCGCGAATCTTTACAAGCGAATCAAAAAGACAGAGTTGAAGTGATTCTCGCCTGTCAACTGACCGAAGTAGGCACCCTCAAGATTGAATGTGTCAGCACCCAAAATGACAACAAACGTTGGTTACTGGAATTTGATACCCGTAAGCATGAAGAATTTGAACAAGCGCAAACGCATCCTCACTTAGAGCAAGCCAAAGAATTCATCACTGTCGCCTACTCTGCCAATAAAAAAGCCGACAACGACAAGCACATTAAAACGCTAAGCAAAGATTTAGAAAAACAATTAGGCAAACGTGACCAATGGGACTTCCCAACTCTACGTCAATTGTTTGATACCTTCTCATTAGGTAAAAAACGTCGTCGCCGCTCAAGCGATCATGAAAAGCAATGGTTACGCTTGGCAGGCTTTACTCTGCGCCCCGGTTTTGGTGACCCCACAGATGAATGGCGTATCGAACAAACTTGGGCGTTATACCAACAAGGTATTCAATTTCCATCGCATCAAACATGGTCAGATTGGTGGATTTTCTGGCGCCGTATTGCTGGCGGTTTGAACCACAATCAACAAGAATCCATCTTGGCTGATATTGCCAAATACCTGCACCCCGGCGCACATCGCAACAAAGGCACAGGAAAAGAAGCCAGCGAACATGGTTATGAAGCCATGGTGAGTCTATCTGCCTCACTGGAACATTTGGATAACGAAGATAAAGTTTTGCTGTCAAACTGGTATTTAAACCGCGCACAGAAAAGTACCGAGCACGTTCAAGCACATTGGTGGGCTCTTGGTCGCTTAGCATCACGAAGCCAATTATACGGCAGCCAGCACAACATCGTCCCTGCGGCGCAAGTTAATCAATGGCTATTGAAAATGCTTGAACTGGATTGGAAGCAAGAATCCATGATTGGCTTTGCCGCGGTAATGATGGGCCGTAAAACCGGTGATCGTAGTATCGATATTTCGCAAGATATTCGCGCCAAAGTGATTGAAAAACTCATAGCCAGTCGCGCGACACCAACTTGGATTGACCTAGTCAGTGAAGTGAAAGAGCTAACGGAAGATGAATCGAAGAAAGTGTTTGGCGATTCGATTCCAGCAGGATTGCAGATGGTGGTGTGATTCCAGCCGTCATGTTAATGGTAACGGAGTGTGATTAGTGTTTTTCTTGGTGGGTGTGTAAATTGTTTTTGGACAATAAATGAGTTTATCTCCCCGTCATCCCTCACATAAACTTAAGCGAAGAAGGTACGAAATCTCGCTTTCACTGAGTATTATTAATGTGAAAGATCCTGGATAATTCGTTCCTCATTTCCGGGATGACGACCTCCATAGTGAATTAAACCTTGGATCACTAAACGATTTTGGGGGCAGAAATCATTTAGGCGTTTCAGGCGGATTCTATCCTTCAGATAACTTCTGGTATCGCAAAATACAATCGGCCACCACTTGCTCTGGTGGCTGAAATGACAGGAAATGGACAGAAATTTGCACAACATTATCCTAGAACTACTAAGGTTATTTAAAATTAAATGCTATTAAATTGCATGTATTTTTGTGTCTAACACTCTCGTAAAGTAGTAGTTTTATCGGTACTCAGAAATCAGCATTGCTCTTGTTCCTTCTTGTAAAGCCTCAAACAAATGCGGCAAATCTCCAGGGTAAGAAATATAATCACCTTCATTAAGCTCATAACTTTCTGAAACCAAACCAAGTCGAGCCTTTCCTGTAGCAATAACAACGTGCTCGATTACGCCTTGATTGTGTGGTTCCGAGTAATGGGGTTCTCCAGGTTCAACTTCAATCCAGTATATATCTCGACTTACATTAGGCGGACATGCTGCAAGCAAAGTAGCGTGGTAATTGTTACGCTTTGAAGCGACTGTTACTCCTTCGCCATGGCGAATAACTTTCGTTTCCTGTTTCGGTGATTCAAGCAAGCGTGATACTGGGATACCTAATACGATACAAATAGACCATAGCGTTTCGATGCTTGGGTTCCCAACTCCGTTTTCCAGTTGAGATAAAGTCGATTTTGCAATTTTTGCCTGTCTGGCAACCTCAGCAATGCTTAGCCCTGAACGTCTTCTTTCCGAATTTAACGTAGCTGCAATTTGTGCAATAGGTGGTTCATTTCTATTCATAGGATAGGTTCGTTATAAAATTTATGTTCATTATATCAAACGATCGTTTTTTTTGACAATTCGAGCTTGTTCGTTCAATATAAAAAACACTCGTTCATTAAAATGCTTGTTCATTTGTCGTAATTCATGAAATGAAAGCGGACATCAAGTATTAAGAGGAAATTAAATTCGAATACATGGTTTCTATAGCGCTATTTGCTATTTCTGCTTCAGTTACTCCTGGCCCCAATAACATTATGGTTATGACATCAGGACTAAACTTTGGCGTGCGAAAGAGCCTGCCTCTACTGACAGGCATTTGTGTCGGATTTACTGTTATGCTACTGGTTGTCAGCTTGGGGTTCGGCCACCTTTTTACACTGTTTCCACAACTGAGTTTAATCATAAAGGTTGTTGGGACAGCCTATTTGCTTTACTTGGCCTGGCTTATATCCAGAAGTGGTTCAGTAGATAGTAGCGCTCAAAAAGCCAAGCCGCTGGGCTTTCTAAAAGGAGCAATCTTTCAATGGGTTAATGCCAAAGCATGGGTAGTTGCTATTGGTGCGATTTCTTCATTCACAACGATAGGAGAACAATACACAACCCAAAGCCTGACCATTGCTACAACCTTTTTCCTCGTTTCGTTTCCATGCGTAGGGATATGGCTACTGTTTGGTTCTTTCCTACAACAAACACTGAAAAACAATAACTATCTAATTTGGTTTAACATGTCTATGTCCGTTTTGTTATTGCTATCGGTCTTTCCTGTAATTGCAGACATTAGGCAGCAGTTAATAGCTAGTTGGCAATGAATGGTGATTCCGAACTCGTCTTAAACGAGTTAACTTAGAAGATGGAAAGAAATGGGAGATTCCGTTCACCACACAGCTAGTTGCAACCATGAGTAAAGTACGGTGATTTCAGTGGCACGATCCGCCACTGAGTAGTTACGTTAACACCGAATGGGGCATAAATGAGCTTCCCCCTCACCGTCACATTAGCCTAGGCGAAGAAGATGCGGGGTCTCGCTTTCACGTAACTTTCATTGATGCGAAAGATTCCGAACAACTCCTACCTCGTTTCAGGAATGAAACACTTGAATATAGTAAATCCTATAATATTCAAACAATTACAATCAACGCCCCCCACCTAACCAACCTTCCCTTAGTTGACACTATTATTCGCAAAAACGGCACTGCAACCTTGTTAACTTTGTATATTCCTAACTAACTCCGCCATTTGAAGTAATTGTCTATCAAAATAATCACTTAGACTATCAATCACACCTTTCTTTGTTCAAGATATGACGGAATACGAAACATTAAAGTATAAGCCACCGGTAACACGATCAATGTTAATACTGATGCGAAACCTAAACCGAAGATAATGGTAATGGCCATCGATCCAAAAAAAGCATCATTTAATAGTGGGAGCATACCGAGCATGGTTGTTATTGCCGCCATTAATACGGGACGAACGCGGCTTATGGTAGAGTCCATCACTGCTTGCAAAGGCGGTTTTCCCTTCTTCAATTCTACGTTGATTTGATCAACCAATACAATGCCATTCTTAATGATCATGCCATTAAGGCTTAATACTCCCAGCATTGCCATAAATGAAAATGGGGCGTTAAATAACAACAGGCCAGATGTCACACCAATCATGGCCAATGGCACAGTAAACCAAATTACCACAGCTTGTTTTAATGAGTTAAACAGCACAATCGTGATGATAAACATGGCAAGAAACCCGAGGGGAATAGAACTAAACACCCCAGCTTCGGCTTCAAGAGATATTTCGCGCTCTCCTCCCCACTCAAATTCATAACCAGCCGGTAAAGGTATAGCTTCGATGTCGGCTTTTACTCTATTGAGCACCGAATCAGACGTTTCATCTTGACCATTCACAGGATCAGCTAAAACGGTAATCACACGTTTTCGGTCTCGACGCATGATCAATGGGTTTTCCCACTCTGTATCAAAACTCGATACCACTTGTGTGAGCGGTACAAAAACATTGTAGTTCGAACTCCACACTTGTACTTTCGATATACTGTCAGCGTCCAGCCTTTCACTGGCAGGCGCTCTTGCAATAATAGGCAATAAATGACTACCTTCGCGATAAATCCCAATTTGTTTACCGCTAAAATTCACCAATAATGAATCATCAATATTCCGTTTGCTTATGCCCGTTTCTCTAGCTTGAGCCAAGGAAATTTGTGGACGAATGAGAGTAACTTGATTACGCCAATTATGACGTACACTTACCGCAGTAGGCTCTGCGTCAAATATAGATGTCGTTTGAGCTGCAAGTTGACGGAGCACTTTAGGTTCGTCACCAAAAAAACGAGCTTCAAGTTTAGCCGCTGGAGCAGGACCATTTTCCATATATTTAAAACGATACTCAGCTTGTGGATATTTAGCGATCAATTCTCGTTCTAATTTACGCATAAACGTATTAAGCGCCGTTAAATCCATCATCTCGATAATGATCTGACCATAAGCGCTATAGGCTTTTTCAGGCATATAGGACAAATTAAATCGTTGTGCTCCTTGACCAATAACGGATGATAAATTCACTAGGCCTATATTATGATCCGCTTGTTGCTGAATAATATCGGCTTCAAGTCGCGATACATGTTGTTCGGTTGCTTTTATATCGGAACCTTCAGGCATCCACACGTTAACAAAAAATATTGGTGTATTTGAAGCGGGAAAAAATACTTGTTTCACATTCCCGAATCCAATGATAGCGGTTATCAACGAGAGAACAATCAGCCCTAATGTTATCCAACGAAAACGCATTGTCAGGTTTAATATTTGACGAAAAATAATAAACAGTAACCCTTTATAAGGGTCATCATCACTTTGTTCATCAGCAACGCCATCTTTAAAGAGGAGATAACAGAAAAAAGGCGTTAACGTCATGGCGACAATCCAACTGATAAACAGTGAAATAAATAACACTTGAAACAAAGAACGGCAAAATTCTCCCGTCGCGGTATCCGTTAAGCCTATCGGAGCAAATGCCATAATGGCAATGATAGTCGCCCCCAACAACGGCCATTGAGTTTGTGAAATGACTTGCTTAGCGGTCTCAAAACGACTTTTGCCTAACTTAATGCCAATCAATATTCCTTCGGTTACCACAATGGCATTATCAACTAACATGCCGAGAGCAATAATTAATGCACCTAATGAGATAATTTGTAACTCAATATTGAGAACGTTCATCACAATAAAAGTACCAAGGATACTAAGTAATAGTACCAACCCCATGAGTAAGCCAGATCGTAACCCCATGAAAATTAGTAATACAACAATAACGATACCAATCGATTCTGCTAAGTTAATTAAAAAACCACTTACGGTTTCATCAACCATTTTACTCTGGTCATAAACTGTATTTAGCATCATTCCTATCGGTAATTCATTACTAAGATCAATTATGCGATTATTAACGGCTGTTCCAACATCAACGACGTTAATGCCACTTGAAAATGAGATCCCTATCGATAAAGATTTTTTACCAAAAGAATGGTAAATATTATCTGGCTTTTCTTCTGTATCTTTATAAATATTAGCGATATCACCCAGATAAATCAGTTTCGAACTATTAGGAGGGCTAATCAATAAACGTTTCATTTCGGCTATATTGTCAAACTCTCCAGTAGGATGAATACGGATACGGTTATCGCCTACACGGACACTTCCAGCATTTGAGACCACATTTTGGCGTTGAATGATGCTATAGATATAACCTCGATCTAATCCAAGCACATTAAGCTTTTCCTGAGATATTTCAACGACCACTTCATCCATGACTTTTCCAGAAATAGTGACCTTTTTTACTCCTTCTATTAACACTAACTCTCGTCTTAAAAAGTCACTATAATTTTGCAATTCTCGGTCACTGTAACCCTCACCTGTCAAATTCAATAAAAGGCCGTAAACGTCACCAAAATCATCAATAACTTTTGGTTTCATTGTTCCCGGCGGTAAAGCGCCTAAATTATCATTCACTTTACGGCGTACTTCGTCCCATATCTGGGGGAGTTCATCAGGGCCAAAGTTCTCTGCCATTTCGATTTCTATTTGAGACAAACCTGCGCTGTTCACCGACGTAATATGTTTAACACCTTCTAACTGCTGTAGAGCATCTTCGATAGGAAGTGTTACCTCTTCTTCCACCTGCTCTGGCGAAGCCCCGGGATAAGCAGTAATGACCAATGCTTGTTTGATGGTAAATTCAGGAAGCTCCAATTGACCTAATTTAAAGAATGAGACCGTACCACCAATAAGCAGCAGGAAAGTAAACATCCAACTTATGACTTTATGGGTAATAGAATATTCAGCAAAATTCATCTATTAAGCTCCGTCTTATTTTTGAAATAAGTAGCATAATTTACACACCTCGTTGCTTACGCAGTGGCTTAACATTAAGATCCTCAACTAAAGCTCCCACCCCCGCAATAACCACTTTATCGCCCACTTTCACCCCCTGAATGATTTCAACACCAGTCGCAGTAACTCTTCCTAATGTGACAACTCGAGAATTGACTTTGCGATTGTCAGAGTCGAAAACCCAGACAATACTTTTACTGTCATTATCTCGTTTCATAATGGCACTGGCTGGCAATACGGCTATCACACTATTAGATTTAGCCGATGACATATCGACGGTTAATTCAGCGCTCATTCCAGGAAAAACCGAGATACTTTTAGGTTGAGGAAGCGTAAACACAACTTCATAACTTTGCGTTCCGAGTGTTACCTGAGTAGCGTTCTCTTTGAGCGTAACGGGAAACTCTAAATCTGGTCTTATGGCAAAGCGCACGCTAGCTTGAATTTTTGCTTGTGAATTAAAGCGAGGAAGATGGCTAATTAATGATTCAGGAACCTGAATGACAATATCAATATTATGGTCTTTCTGTAGAATCAAAATAGATTGATTTGCCTGCACCATTTGAAAGTGATCAATAAATACTTTGGCAACAATACCATCGTAAGGGGCTTTTAATTCGGTATAGCTCAATTGATCTTGAGCACTGAATAAATTAGCTCTAGCTGCTTTAATTTGCGCTTTAGCTAAATCGTAATCAGATTGTGAAATGAGATTACGACGCAACAGCTTATCCTTACGCTTAAAATCAGCAGCAGCAAGTTCATAATCAGCCTCTCGATGTAAAAGCGTATTCCGGGCATCACGGCTATCGAGCCGAGCTAAAACTGTGTCCTTTTTTACCTTATCACCTTCGGATAGAGAGAAATCAACAAGATGGCCAGACAGTCTAAAAGCGAGGTCAGCTCGTTTAGTGGCTGCAACTTTAGCTGGAAACATACGAATCCAATCCTCATTAACATCAGTAATCTCAACGAGTTTTACGGGACGAACGGTTGGTGTGATCACTTCTATTGATTCAACGCCACACCCCATCAAGGTAATAGCAAACACAATAAGTGAAACGGTCTTTGACAATAAAGTCATAAACTTAATTCCATATATCAATTTAAATACGAATGGTGAATGAGTCAAAGATAGCAATCATATTGGTCGATAAATACGGAATGATTAGGAACTGTTAGTTCCATATAATGAAACCAATTTAACTTGATAGATGGGATTTTTATGTAAAACTATCAATATAAAAAAATCTGATCAATTTTTAAGGGATGTTATGAAAACGGAAGATATCGCGCTGTTCCACCGTATTGTGGAAACAGGTAGTTTGGTGGAAGCTGCCGATATACTCAACCTACCAAAGTCAACCTTAAGTCGCCGTTTACAAACATTAGAAAATGAATTGAAAGTTAAACTGTTTCATCGCCAAAGCAGAACGATGACTCTAACTGCTTCTGGTAATCATTTTTATATTAAAACAACCAAAATGTTAGCCACTCTTGAGCAAACCATGTCAGAGTTAACGGGACAAGAATCTGAAGTTTCAGGGCATTTAAGGATATCGGTGTTTGTCAAACTAGTTGTCGCGATCACTACGTTATGCACTCTCAGCCTTGACACTATTTTGTTCAGGGTTTAAGTACACTTCTTTTGGTAAATCCCAATTACGGATATTACCGCTCCAGCGCTCAGGGTGAGCATCTTTAGCACCTTGATAAACTTCTTTTCTATTAGCCAATATGTCACCCGCTAATCCTGAATGCCTTTGATGTGGGCTGACGTATTTGATGCCACTATGTTTGTGGTTAAAATTATACCAGTGGCTAAATTTCAACACCCAACTACGCGCCTCATCAATTGTTGAAAACCCTTTATACGGATAGTCAGGGCGATATTTACACGTTTTAAATATCGACTCAGCATAAGCATTATCATTGCTCACCCTAGGACGATTAAAAGACGACACGACACCTAAACTATAAAGTGTTTCAAGCATTGATGAGCCTTTCATTGGGCTTCCATTATCCGAATGCAGTACCAGAGGATTATCTTTAACTCCTTCTTTTAAATGAGCTTTCTTAATTAATATTGATGCATTTTCTGCTGATTCGTCATCATGAATTTCCCATCCAACAATCTTTCGACTAAATATATCGAGTATCAAATATAAATAAAAATGCAGCCCTTTAGCGGGGCCTGGTAACCAAGTAATATCCCAACACCACACTTGGTTTGGCCCTGTAGCACAGTGTGTCGTCGGTACTTTTCTCTCTTTTATCTGACTACGTCCGCGAGCGTTTTGCTGTTTTTCTTCATGAAGAACACGATAATATGTTGATTCAGAAGCAAGATAAATACCCTCATCTGCTAATGTAGGGACGATTTGGCTTGGTGGTAAGCTCTTAAAATCATCGCTATTAACGATGGCTAATATGTTATCTCTCTCTGCTTTTGATAGCTTATTTTTTGGCTCAGGGCGCTGAGATATTGGTCTACCATCTGTTTTTATGTTCCCGTCAACAGTCCAACGTTGATACGTCCGGACACTGATCCCAAGTTCACGGCAAGCTTTAAACTTTGGCGCACCAGAACTCACAGCTTCATTAACTAGTTTAACTGCTTGAATGCGAGCTGAGTCGAGGATCATTCGTCCTCGGCTTCCCCCCAGATCGCATTTGCTTTTTTTCTTAACACCAATAGTGCTGCGGTTTCAGCGAGTGCCTTATCTTTTCGACGTAGCTCCTTTTCTAATTGATTGATCTGTTTTTTATCTTTCTTTGTTTCGGTGGAGAAGGCTTTTTCTTGCTCTTTAACGTTAGCGTTTGCATCTATACACGCATTTCGCCAAGCCGATACTTGTTCCACATAAAGACCTTTGCCTCGGCAATATTCCGCTAACTCAGCTTGATTTAAAGAGGCTGTTTCCAACACGACTGAGAATTTATTTGCTGATGACCACTGCTCAGCATTCTTTCCATCACCTGGCACTAAATGCCCCTTATCAATTGCTTGTTTTCGCCAATTATACAAGGTTGATTCACCAATCCCCATCTCGATTGATAATTGGGCTATTGCTATATTATTTGGAGGCATCATCTTCTGAAGAGCCGACTCTTTGCTTTGCGCTGAATAATGTTTCATTGTTACTCCACGCCCTCTGTTTAATGGTTGAATATTAAGCGCGACAACTAGTCTGACAGAGAGGGATATTAATTTTCCCCATTCCTGAACTGATTTGGATCACTCATATCATCTTTGACTTTATGGATCAAAATCCTGAAATTACCGTCGAGATTATAGTCAGTGCTGAACCACAAAATATGATCCGAAATAATATTGATCTCGCCTTTATGCTTGAAGATGCCTTTAACGAAAATGAAATGGTTGCGAGGCATATTTTCAATGAGAAGGTCCATTTTTTCGCGAGCCCCAAATACATTGAAAATACAGCTATCCCCATCACGATCGACGAATTACCTAATCATAATTCCATATTATTTCGTTATCCCAACGGTCGTGTTTTTAACAAAGTTCCTTTTGAAGAAGGAAAAATATTATCACTCAAAGGTAATTTATGTGTGAACAACCCTGAAACTTGCTTAGAAGCAACATTAATGGGGCGTGGAATATCCATGATACCTCTACATTTCGCACAAGAAAGTATCAATAATGGAAAATTAGAGATGCTATTTAAAGAAGTTGGTCCCTACGAGCTAAAATATTTTCTTGTTTATCCCTCAAGACGCTTTATTAGTTTAGCCAGCCAACGTTTTATAGATTTTATGATGAATAAACTAAATGAATACAAACACCATAATATAAGCATTAAAAGCTCCCCCCTAGAAGCCCAAGAACCTAATCAATAACGATAAGGCATTTATAAACAGTGGCGAGAATTTAGAGGAATTAAGAACGATTTTAATTAACCATCACTTTGTGTTCCCAAATCTTCTCGATGAATAATCCTTACTTCCCTTTGTGGGAACGGAATAGTAAACCCATTGTCACGCATGGCTTCAAAAATCATTAAAAGAAGATCGCCACCGACTCGATTTTTACCGTCATCAATACCATCCATCCAAAACTCGACAAACATGTTTACACCTGAATCGCCAAAGCTGTCGATTTCACAATCTGGTTGTTCCTCAAATGGCACACCTTCTCCACTGATTACTTGTTCATGAGAAGCGACAGTAACTTTAATGATCTCCACTAGTTTTCGAATATCAGAATCATACGCCACAGAAAAATCGACACGGTAACGTTGCTTCTTATTCTTATGCGTCCAGTTAGTAAAGCTTTCGGTAACGAACTTTTCATTCGGTACCATGATGTCCTTACCATCGAAGGTTTCTAATGTCGTTGAGCGTAAAGTCAGTTCACGGACCACCCCAGTTCGGCCATCCTCTAACTCAATGTAGTCATCCACCGAAATGGATCTATCAAGCAGGATAATAATGCCCGAGATAAAATTAGATGCTATAGCTTGTAAGCCAAAACCTAACCCAACACCAAGCGCACCGCCAAATACCGCAAGAGCTGTTAGATTTATTCCCATGATTCGAAGTAATAATAAAAAGATAAGGATAAAAACAGTGACTTCAAATAACTTTGCGGCAACCTCTTTGGTTCTAAAATCCAGATGTTCTTGGCGTCGAATTAACTCTTTCCCCGTAATATTGGATAAGCGACCAAGCCAAAATAAAATTGAACCAAATAAAAGCACGCTTATCACATCATAAATAGAGATTGAAATATCTCCGAGAACGACCTCAATCGAATCCAAAATACTGACTAAAGGGTTAAGTAAATTAACCAGATGAAGGAATAATAGTGGTAAACCAATCCAACGAAACACAACAGCAATAAAACGTGATTTAACGTTATCATGAATAACTCGATTGCAAACTAGTAACAATGCCACGGTTAAAGCCGTGCTAACCAACCATGAATGTCCCAATAATTTTTGACTGATCTCTACCGTAAAATTCATGATAAAGATGGCAAGTAATGGGTAAATCAAATTGCCTACTTTACCCGTCATATTTCTTAATGGATTAACCGTTTCATTTTTAGGTAGCTTATCTAGGGTTGGAATGTTTTTACGAATCATATTTGCGATAAGAAAGGAAAAACCAAAGACTAGTAAAACCAACAATAACTGAATATAGGTGGCACTTTGCAGCATCACATTCATCACTTGTTGGCTGCTATCGTTAAGAATCTTTTGATAGAGCTGAAAATCCATAGCATGATCCTTTTTAGGATGTCATAAAACCTTATCACTAAAGGTTTTAAAAAATGTCTTGCAGATCATAAGTCTAGTTGATTTCAGTTATGCAGAGATAAAATATAGCATTTACTTAATACTGAACTTTTTAACCAATTCAGCCATTTGAAGTAACTGAGTGTCAGCACTATGACTTAATCCTTCAATCACGCCCTGTTGATTTACTTCTGGCTTATCTTGGCTAACTTTCCATTTCCCCTGAATGGATTCAATCTGAATATCTAAACCGACAATAGCGGGAAGCATTTTTTCAATATATTCCGTTGGTGCATCATGCATCGACCACGGTTCACTTTGCTCGGCTTCATGCTGGGTGGTTAGGCATTCAAGCAAGCTCAGCTTCCATTCATTATCATGAATCGCCTTGATGGTTCCTTTCACATGAACAACAACATAATTCCAAGTAGGAACGGCTTTGCCATTTTCTTTTTTGGTTGGATAATAGTTAGGGGAAATATAACAATTAGGGCCGTGAAAAATCAGAGTAGCTTGATGATTTTCTTCAATGTGCTTCCAAAGATAATTGGCTTTAGCAATATGCCCTTGCAGCACATCCACACCATCTTGATGTTTAATAATCACTGGAAAATGATCAATTTCAAGACCAGATTTTGTCTCCATCACTAAAGTGGCGAATGGATAATAACGAATAATATTTTTTAGTTGTTCGGTATCATTTTGTTGATGAATTTTAATATTGTGCATAATTACCCATTCGTTATTTGGTCGAAGTAAACCAACTATCTTGAATTACACAAATTAACGATTTCTATTACCGTACACAATACTTATAAAAATACTCTGAGACCTGCATCCATACTATATTTTAATTACACTATTTTAATGAATGCAATCCAAACATATTACCTTCGCTATCCATCGCAACCACAATAAAGCCATGCTCACCTATTGGCATTTTTTCTTGCTCAATTTTTCCACCAGCACCTTCAATTCTCGCGCCTTCAATCGCACAATCTTGGCAAGAAAAATAAACTAACGAACTGTTTCCACCAGCAGAAACGCCCACCATTTTAACTAAAGCTCCGGTAGCACCATATTCTTCCATATTCGATGGAAAAGCTAACATCTCTATATCTTGGTTTTCTGTTGGATCACTTAAAAGTGTAAGTTCAACATCCAACACAGCTTGATAAAATGTTTTCGCTCTTTGCAGATTATTAACGTAAATCTCAAACCAACATACTGGATTAGTAGCCATATCTATTCTCCTTTTGTAATAAGATACACTAACGGTATTTCAAGTTTTATAACTTTAGTTGGCTCTAATGTATTTGGCGAATATTGGCCGTGATTTATGATGAACAAGCATACAAAAACGCCACAAACTATCTTCAAAAATAAGTTTGTGGCGATCGTGTATTAGCTATTTTTTGATTAAGTACGATGCCCTAATTTTACCGTTCCGTTGGTATTGAACCACAGAACTTCTGAGCGTCTACGACCAATCAAAATAGGGCCATCATCAAAAAATAAAAAGTTCTTCCAATGCTTTTTGAAGATCGCCCATTTGGTTTCAATGATGTTGTATTTTTCATAACAAAAATACACCGTCACATCATCTTGCCAATCAAGATGTTCTAGGATGTCTTGTGGTAATTCAGATTCATCGGCCTCCCATGCTACAGACCAATCCACTTCATCTTTCCAACAACCCACTTTGCTGGGCCAATCTGACGGGCTTAAACGTTCGGAGTCTGGGCTTTGTTTGCTGATATTTTCGATCCACAAATGCGCGGCACGTTGTTGAGAAATAGGTTTAATATGTACCAAGTCTTCTTCTGGAATAGGTAAAGACTGATGAGTGAAAATCCACTTTCTTTGGTATTCGTCCAAAGGTATATACGACATAGTGTCCCGCTTTAAGTAGTGATAATACCCTTCACGCCGGGTATAAATATTGGGTATAAAAATAAGAGGCTATGGATTTTATTGATCTTTCAACCAGCCCTTTTCAACGGCGTCTGCCACCATTTGTTGGGCTTTATCCCATAACGCTTCCGAGCCATATTCAATTCGAGCATTAATGGTTAAGGCTTGTGTTTTTGTTACGCCATGTTCTTGCCAACTTTGCCCATGGTTATAATAGTTTAGAAGCATTGGAATAATCCGATCTAATGCTTTGGCAAATTTCGCCTCTGGGCTTTGCGCGGCTTCAAATTCAAGCCATATCCCCATCAGTTCTTGCCCTTGTTCTTCTGGTAGCATGCCAAACAAACGTTCCGCAGCTTTCAATTCATTTTCTTCTTGCACTTGAGAAGCCTCTGTATCGTAAACAAAGGTATCTCCGGCATCAATCTCGACAATGTCATGTAACAGCAGCATTTTTACCACTTTACTAATATCAACGGGTTTATTCGCATGCTCTTCCATTAATAACGCCATTAAAGCCACATGCCAGCTGTGTTCCGCTGTATTTTCTAAACGACCATCTGCCGATTTAACTCGTGTACGACGTAACACGGTTTTTAATTTATCTAACTCTATAAGCAATGCGAGTTGTTTGTTTAACCTATCCATTACGACATCCTTATTCGGATTTCCAGTGAGGGTTAGTAAAAGACATAAGGTGATGTGTTTGCCACTTCCCATTAATCAACAAATAATCTTTTGCCGTCCCCTCTTGAACAAACCCTTGCTTCAACAATACTTTCTCGCTGGAAATATTATCGGGAATATAAGCAGCCATGACTCTATGCATATTCTGATTCTGAAACATCCATTGTATTAATACCGGTAATGTAGTTTGCATAATACCTTGTTTCTGGGAATCTTCTGCTAAGGCATAACCAAGATAACAAGCATATAACGGATAACGAGATACATTGGAAAAGTTCACCGTCCCTAACACTTGGGTTTCATGACGGTTAAGGATAATAAAACTGAATCCCGTTTGTTTTACATGCATGGTTACGATGTTCTCGATACGATCAAACCAACCAGATTGAGTATAAAAAGAAGGTGAACGAACGGGCTCCCAAGGCGTTAAATGCCGTTTATTTACCTGATAGAAATTCGACAGTAACAAGTCATCACCTTTTCTAATCAAGCGAACTCGGTGGTCATGAATATCAAAATGACCACCATTAAGAATGTATCGAGATGCACCGTTGATGTCTATTACAAGCTCCTAAGACTTTCTAATTCCATAATCGCGCAGCTTATTGGCAATCGACGTATGTGACACTTCTAAACGTTTGGCTAATTTACGACTTGATGGAAATGACTGGTATAAACGCTCAAGTATTTGAGCTTCGTATTTATGCATCATCTCGTCAAGTGAGCCATCCAAGCTTAAGTTATCGATTGGCGAATCAAATGCCGAACGGCTTGCTTGCAATGTTGGCAGTTGAAAATGCTCGAAGGTCAAAACATCGTCATCCAACTGAGTCATGGCACGCAATACCGAATTTTCAAGCTGTCGAATATTACCTGGCCAAGGGTAAAGAGTAAGTTGCTCTATCAAGTTTTGACCGTAACTAGGCACCTTTAATCCAAGTTGCTGTGCGTATTTCGCAACAAACATATCGACCAAAGGAAGTATGTCACTGCTTCTTTCACGTAACGCTGGAATACTCAAGTTTAGTACGTTTAAGCGATAATACAGATCTTCTCGAAAGCTGCCTTCTTGTGTCAATTGAGACAAGGTTTGCTTGGTTGAAGCAATCACACGAACATTAACATGCATTTCATTTTCTTCACCTACACGACGAAATGATCCATCTTGTAAGAAACGCAGCAATTTAATCTGAAGGTGTGAACTCATCTCACCAATTTCATCTAAGAAAACCGTGCCTTTATCCGCTTGCTCGAAAATGCCTTTATGTCCAACATCGTTGTTGAATGCCCCCGGTGCATTACCAAATAATTCAGTTTCTGCGACATCATCAGGCATCGATGCACAACTTAATACCAAGAAGGGTTCATTAGAGCGTAAGGAGCGGTTATGACAAGCTCTTGCTAACATTTCTTTGCCAGTGCCGGTTTCCCCTTCAATTAATAAAGGTTGGTCTAACATGGCCAGCTTTTTTGCTTGTGAGATCAAACGTTGATGATGATTCGACACCCCAACGAAATGCTCAAAACCAAGTGGATTATAATCAGGTATCGCCGTTAGTTTGGTTTCTGAATGCACAATAGGTTTGAGCATGATCACCGCACTGGCTAAAATGGGTTCGCCTGCGTCGCTATAAATAATAACGGGCATAACATCCATTAAATAATTCAAACCTTCAATGGTGACTTTATCTCGAAAGCGCAATAGCCCTTCATCAAACTTACCTTGCTTCGGTTTGACATCACCATTCGCGAGTGCTTTAAACCAAGGGGCGGATTGAAGTTTAGGAATGTAGTGAAAAATGCTATACGACTGGATTTCTTTAACCGTAACTTTAAACAAAGCCAACGAACAGAAGTTTGCCATTTCAATATCCCCTTTCAGGTTAATTGAAATAACGGGGTCTGGTAGAGTATCTAAAATCGCATTCAATTCCGTGCTTTCGCGTTCACTTGGCATAAACGGAATTTTTCGAACATCCGCAACACCATTGATAAGGCGAATCTGCGCCATTAAACGGCTAAACGTTTCAAATTCGACATCTGGACAATTAAGGTAAATTACGCCCATATCACCCGCTTCAATACCACGACTGCTTAATTCAATGCCGCGTAAATCAATATTTTTTGAAACGAGAATATCCAATAATTCCCGAGTAAGACCGAGTCGATCTTGGCAAAGGACTTCTAAGCGCACAATGCATCCTTAAGTGTCACGAAAAGTTGACAGTAGTGTGTCCGAAGGGAGATCTTTCGTCAAGAAAATTCCAGTTACAGCACTATATCCTCCCAGTTTTCTTGGGTATACACTCAGGTTCGCTTGACATATTTTGCCGTCACTAATATTTCGCCAGCTCCGTCTACTTTACAGTCTAGCTGATGATCTTTACCCTCAATAATGCGTTTAATCACGGCTTTAGTGCCAATTTTAATGTTAAGAGAGCTGCCTTTCACTTTCAAATCTTTTATCATCGTGACTTTATCACCTTGGCTTAATAATGCCCCATTCGCATCTGTTACAACGAAATCTTCTTCAACCTCTTCAGGGTTCCATTCATAAGCGCACTCAGGGCACACCAAATAGGCTTGATCTTGATAAATAAATTCAGATTGACAGTTTGGGCAAGGAGGAAATGACATAAGCTCCACTTTTATAAAGGTTTAAGGGGAATTACAATGATCCGTAAATTAAGGAGCAACAACCTCTAGAGTTCTTTACCTTCTGATTTCCCAACCACACGACCAACAATTAACTTACGGATTTCACTCAAACGTACTGCCTGTTCTTTACGCCAAGGTAATGGCCTTAGCAACGCCATCGCTTTAATCCCTAAACGCCCTGTTAACATTCCTATGCCAATGCCTTGGGCCGCACGCGTGGAAATTTTACCGGCCACATTCATTGACATGACATTCATACCGACATCCGCTATCAATTCACTTGCCCCGGCAGCCGCCATATTAATAAACACTAATTTCAATAAACGAATCCGTGACCAATACCCAAGTTCAACACCGTATATTTTACCCAGTTCATCTATCATTTTAAAATTACGCCAAGCAACTAAGAACATGTCGGCTATCGCTAATGGACTCACCGCCACCAGCACCGCGGCTTCTGTAGAGTATGTTGCGACTATTTTCTTTGCTTGTTTGTCTTGCTGAGCAATCACCATGGAATCGTACAGTTCGATCACATCGGCATCGTTATGGTTGGCATTGACTGTTTTTTTCCAGCGATCAAACCCAACATGCTCTAAAGTTACGCCTGCTTGTTCGGCAAGGTTTTCACAAAAAGGAACGCCTTTCCCTGTGCCGTGTGAATGTATTAGGTCTATAGCTTGTTCTTGGCTGCTCAATTGTCGACGTAAGCGGCGTAATTTCCATAATTCTTTGACCGTAAAAACAATACCGATACTGGCTAAGGCCGCAATAAAACCCGTCCAGCCTAACGACAACCAATCACCTTGTTGGTATGCAAGCACCACATTATGAACACTCTGCCAGCCTAATAAACCGGTAAATGATGCGACACCGCCTACCAGCCACCACCGAGCTTTTGATTTTGGGCGAATGATCTTCACCATACCATCTTCTAACGTATTCGAGTCATTGGCATCAATCTGTTGGGCTTGTGTCATTGGCACAAATTCAGCTTGAGAATCAAACGTAATTTTAGCGCCTAGTGTGTTCAATGTGTCTTGTTGTTCTCTATCATACTCAGGGCCAGTTTGTTTCTTCTGGCTATCTTGCTGTTGCTTTAATTTATCGTCACGGGTTTCAGGTTTATCACTCGAGAATATGACTTTGTTTTTATATTCACTCATCGTAATTTATCCCCCAATAAAAATTGCAAGGCTTTATCCATTCGTATATGCGGCAACGCTTGATCGTGTGGAATCTTTAATGGCCTAAATTGATAAAACTCAAAGCCATGCTGCTGCCAGTACTCTTGTAGAGGTAACTTAGGCGGCACTTCACCAGGAAATAACGTGATAGTTTCTTCTTCTAAAGTGGTGCCTTTAATGGCTTGCAATGTAGTATCACCGGCAGAAGCAAACCCTGGCATCGTTGCTTGGATAGAAGCCAAACTCATACACTCCATTTCAATCCCTTCATATGACACATGCTGCCACGCTTCATGCACTAACTGCTGCAATAAGGACACTAAGTTAACGTGTTGATCCGGCGTAACATGGTCAGCCTTAGTCGCAGCAAATAACACTTTATCAATTTTTGCCGAAAACAAACGCTTCAAAATAGAATTACGCCCATATTTGAAACTCTGCATCAACTGGTTGATCGCCCCGCTCATATCCATGAAAGAATCATGACCAGAATTGAGCGGTTGCAAGCAGTCGACTAACACAATTTGGCGATCAAACGTTGCAAAGTGTTCCTGATAGAAAGCTTTTACAATTTTCTTTTTGTACTCATTAAAACGTGACCGCAACATAGCATAACCCGAATCGCGTTTAACCTCTTTGGTCAGTTTTCCATGTTCACCTAGCTCTAAATCAACCGGAAAAAATTGTAAAACAGGCGCTCCCTCTAGTTCACCGGGTAAAACAAACCTACCTGGTTGAACCCAATGCAATCCATTTTCTTTGCACGCATGAAGATATTGCGTATACGCTTTAGCAAGCTCTGCAACACGGTTTTCATTGGCAACATCAAAACAATTAAAGTGATTGAGTTTCACCAACCAATCTTTAGCAAGTTGAGAACGTAATTGGCTGCCAGCTTTCTCGCCTTTAAGCAATTCCATTTGATTTTGTGACCATTGCTCAAAGCTCATGCCTAGTAAAGGTAAATCAAGCAACCATTCCCCGGGATAGTCAACAATATCCAAATACAAAGTAGAAGTGCTTTTTAGCAAACGTCGAGCACCTCTTTTGGGCTTAAAGCGAATCGCAAGACGTATTTCACTCACATCTTTTGTCGGTTCAGGCCAACGAGGTGGGTTAGAATAAAGCTGTTCAATTGCAATATCATAATCGAATCTAGGAACCATTAAATTGGTTTGAGGGATGCGTTTTGCGCCAAGCAGTTGTTTGTTACGGCTCGGTTCAAATAAAGGAAGATTCTCTTGAGTGGAGCTGTTAAGAAGTTGATTCACTAATGACGTAATAAAGGCAGTCTTACCCGCACGAGAAAGCCCCGTTACGGCTAACCGTAAGTGGCGATCTAAACTGCGTTTGACCAAATCATTTACTTCTTGCTGAATTTTCATTTATCACTCCATAATGCTCATTCCAAGCGACAATACATCGCCCTTAGAATACCATATTTGAGATTAATCAGGGTTCTGCTAAGTCACTTCAACTAAGTAATCAATCATATACCGATCATCAAAAAAGCAAAAAGGCTTGTATCACCATATGGGTACAAGCCTTTAAATTACATTTTTTATTGTATAAATTGCTTTAATCTTCTTCTATCAACTTATAAATAATGAATAATGATAGTTCTAGTAATAAACCAAGTACAACCGTCATTACTGCAAACCAATTGTTACTGGTGTTGAAGATAGCAATACCGTGCAGAATCATTTGCACACCAACATAACCACCGACAATTACAGCAATAAGTATCTGCAAAATCTGTACAAAACGTGGCATAAAATCTCCTAAATATTCAGCCTGTTATCTATTCTACTCATCAAACTATAATCAATTTCACGCCATTAGTCAGGGATTTATTCACATAAATATCTATGTTAGTACCAAGTAACCTTTCGTATCACTTGGTTTATTTAAAGAAGATCATGAAAAAGGGAGCCAAATAGGCTCCCTTAAAACAGATCCATTTATATTGCGGATTGCTTACCCTTCCATCTCAGCAATTTTCACTTTCCAAGTATCAGGGCCAATTTGATGAGCATTTGCCCCTGTTGAATCGACGGCAACCGTTACAGGCATATCTTCCACTTCAAATTCGTAGATGGCTTCCATCCCCAGATCTTCAAAAGCGACAACACGCGCTTTTTTAATCGCTTTTGCTACTAAGTAAGCAGCACCACCCACTGCCATCAAATAAACAGCTTTGTGCTTTCTAATTGATTCCACGGTGTCTGGTCCACGTTCAGCCTTACCGATCATGCCCATAATGCCCGTTTCATCAAGCATCATGTCGGTAAACTTATCCATACGAGTCGAAGTGGTTGGCCCCGCGGGCCCTACAACTTCATCACCAACAGCATCCACTGGACCAACGTAATAAATAAACTTACCTTTTAGATCAACTCCTTCAGGTAATCCGTCTCCGCTTTGAAGCATGCCTTGAAGACGCTTATGTGCCGCATCACGACCTGTTAAAATTTTACCTGTTAATAAAACCGTATCACCAGTTTTCCACTCTTGAACTTCTTCTTTTGTCACAGTATCAAGATTCACTCGACGAGTATTCGCGCCAGCTTCCCAAGTAATTTGTGGCCAATCTTCGAGTTTAGGTGGTGTAAGATCTGCAGGGCCAGAGCCATCTAATGTAAAATGAACGTGACGAGTCGCCGCACAGTTTGGAATTAAGCACACCGGCTTAGAAGCCGCATGCGTTGGCGCGGTCTTGATTTTTACATCAACCACAGTAGTTAAGCCGCCAAGACCTTGTGCACCAATACCTAAGCGGTTAACTCGATTAAAAATATCAACACGCAATTTTTCTTCTGTTGTTTCAGGGCCACGTTCAATTAACTCTGCAATATCAATGTGTTCCATTAACGATTCTTTCGCTAACACCGCTGCTTTTTCTGCCGTACCACCAATACCGATACCAAGCATACCTGGAGGACACCAACCCGCGCCCATCAATGGCAACGTTTTTTCAACCCACTCAGCGACATCATCGGATGGATTTAGCATCACCATTTTCGTTTTATTTTCTGAGCCGCCACCTTTAGCTGCGATTTGAATATCAACTTTGTTGCCCGGAACCATATTGATATGAACAACACCAGGAGTATTATCTTTGGTATTAATACGTTTGCCAGCAGGATCGGACAATACGGAGGCACGCAATGGATTCTCTGGATTCGTGTAAGCTTGACGAATACCTTCATCGACCATCTGCTGGACCGTCATATCGGTTTCATCCCAACTCACTTCCATACCAATATTCACAAAACAAGTTACAATCCCAGTATCTTGGCAGATTGGTCGATGCCCTTCTGCTGCCATACGTGAATTAATTAAAATTTGAGCGATTGCATCTTTAGCCGCTTGGCTTTCTTCTTTATGGTAGGCCTTTTCAAGCGCTTGAATAAAATCCAGTGGGTGATAGTAAGAAATATATTGAAGGGCGTCAGCAACACTGCTGATCACATCTTGCTTACGAATGACGGTCATACATGCCTCTATACATTATAATAATTAGGACACAGGTTGGAATAACTTAATACGTGACATTGTCACCTTAAGTCATCAGCAAATCCTTTTGGGAAGCAGGATTTGAATAAACCAATCTGTTATCGACTCACTTTACTTATACTATTTCATTGCTTAATTGTGATTTATGATACTCTTGCTCCCCAATGGATGCCACGTAACTATTGAACCTTTGTCACAAATTACAGAATGAATAATAAAAATATTTCTCTTATGACTCAAAAACAGACTACTTTTCATCAAAATGAACTTTCAATTGAGTCTCACCCTTATTCTCATGATCTAGCTAAACACTTTTTTACATCAATACACCAACTACCTTGGTCTATGTTATTGCGCTCAGCCGCTGAAGGGCACCCCAATAACCGTTTTGATATATTGGTCGCTAAACCAATTGCCCGATTAGTCACTCATGGTGATACGACAATCATCTCGATAGACGGCCCTGAATCGATCAATATCACCTCGCAAGATGACCCTTTTTCTTTATTACATCATTATCAACAAACGCTATTACCGACTTTAG
Organism: Vibrio casei; assembly: GCF_002218025.2. Classification (NCBI taxonomy): domain Bacteria; kingdom Pseudomonadati; phylum Pseudomonadota; class Gammaproteobacteria; order Vibrionales; family Vibrionaceae; genus Vibrio; species Vibrio casei. The sequence continues at coordinate 1,538,068 of NZ_AP018680.1, forward strand.
ACTCCATTGAAGACATGCCTTTTATTGGCGGAGCGCTCGGTTATCTTAGTTATGATTTAGGCCGTAGAATAGAATTTTTACCAACCACCGCTCAGCAAGATATTCCAACAGCAGACATGGCATTTGGTATATATGAATGGGCATTAATCGTTGATCATCAAAAAAAACAAGCACATTTTGTTGGGAACAATATTGAACAACATAAAGCATGGTTGGATGAACAGATTAGGATTCATTCTAAACTTACAGAATCAAAGTTCTCGCTCACGTCTAATTGGCAGGCTAACATGTCAAAAGACAGTTACATTGAAAAATTCAATGTAATTCAAGAGTATTTACGATCAGGTGACTGCTACCAAATAAACTTAGCCCAACGATTCAAAGCACATTATCAAGGAAGTGAATGGCAAGCTTATCAAGCATTAGAATCGGCTAATCATGCTCCTTTTTCCGCTTTTCTTCGTACAGATGAATTAGCAGTTATTAGTATTTCTCCAGAACGTTTTTTACAACTCAATCATAATAAGATTGAAACAAAACCCATTAAAGGAACACGCCCTAGATCAAAATCTAAAGCAGAAGATCAACACCTGGCTCACGAACTCAAGCACGCCGAAAAAGATCAGGCAGAAAATTTAATGATTGTTGATTTACTAAGAAATGATATTGGTCGCGTTGCCAAACCAGGCAGTGTCTCCGTTCCAGCTTTATTTGAAGTCGAAAGCTTCCCTGCTGTACATCATTTAGTCAGCACCATACGTGCTATACTCAATAAAGATCAAAACTCTAGTGACTTATTACGAGCATGCTTTCCAGGAGGCTCCATCACTGGTGCTCCAAAAGTTCGCGCGATGGCCATTATTGAAGAGCTCGAACCTCATCGTCGTAATCTCTACTGTGGCAGTATTGTTTACTCTAGTCGTTGTGGAAATATGGACAGCAACATTACAATTCGAACACTGATCTCATATCAACAAAATTTGTATGCATGGGCCGGTGGCGGTATTGTGGCTGACAGTAATGCAGAATCTGAATACCAAGAAACTCTCGATAAAGTCAGCCGAATCCTACCTGTACTTTCGAGTATTAGTAGTTAACCGAATAGTTAAGGAATGTGCATGAATAAACAAGATTTATTACGGCAGTTTTCATTGAATATTCCAAGTTATTATCAGCCAGAAAGCTTAAGTCGCGTGGCGCACCTGCAAACTAAGTCGTTAAAGAAAGCCGCGGTATTGATCCCATGCGTTGATCGAAAAGAGGGGTTATCGGTTATCCTAACAAAACGTGCATCTCATTTGAAAAATCACCCAGGGCAAATCAGTTTCCCTGGAGGAAAATTTGAAGCATTAGACCTAAGTTTAACGCACACCGCTCTACGGGAAGCGCAAGAAGAAATCGGTTTACCTCCTTCTCAAGTACAAGTCATTGGGCAACTACCAGCGCTTACAACAATAAGCCGCTTTAACATTACGCCTTTCGTTGCCATCGTGGATGAACGATATGAATACCAAATTGATCCTAATGAAGTTGACTATCTATTTGAAGTGCCTGCCTCTTACCTATTTGACCCCACCAACCTTTTCACAAAAAAAATGTGCATTAAAGGCATACAACATCACATCTTTGCCATTAACTATCAAAAGCATTTTATTTGGGGAGTTACCGCTCAAATTATTCAAGCATTACAAATCCAACTGCATTGCTCTGCTATCACTAAAAACACTATAGATAACCAGCGAGACCTAATATCACCTAGATAATTTTTATTATGAATAATGTTTATACCCAAGTCACTTCAAGGTGCCCATTTCAGCACCTTAAAGTGACTCGAGTATATCCTTTGTTATGCCGCTTACTCTTTTGTTCATACGTTAACAAAAAACAAACCATCATTTTAACATCACCCCATCAATGCAAACCAATTATCTACTCCCCTGTATCCAAATTACGTCCAATAAAAGTACAGTGATTGAATAACCATCAATCGGAATAGTTTTATTACTAATTTTAATTAGTTTTTCTTATCTGACTCGTTTCATTTTCGTGACGCAGCGCAAGTTATGCAACAACTCTGCAAAGTTAGCGATATTAATTGATTTTGATCCTGTTTTTGTGACGCGAAATAAGGATAATCCTCCACAATTCTTCCTGTTCCCAAAATTAAGAGAATTTAATAATGCAAACTAACACACTAAATACTGCTCAAGGCGCGACCGCGACCTCAAGCAAATGGAATTATAAAGATTTTTCGTGGGTACTATCACTATTCGGTACAGCCGTTGGTGCTGGTGTTCTTTTTCTTCCAATTAAGGCTGGCGCTGGCGGCTTTTGGCCACTCGTTATCCTCGCAATCATCGCTATGCCTATGATTTGGTTGGCGCATAAAGGGTTAGCACGTTTCGTTCTGTCTGCAAAAAATCCTAATGCCGATATTACAGATACGGTTGAAGAACACTTTGGCAAAACAGGAGCAACCATCATTACTTTTGCTTATTTCTTTGCTATTTACCCTATTGTGTTAATTTACGGTGTCGGCATTACCAATACCGTCGATTCTTTTCTAGTTAATCAACTTGGATTGGAAACGATTCCTCGCTGGTTATTATCTGGTGCTTTAATCACTGCAATGACCTGTGGTGTAATTTTTGGTAAAGAATTGATGTTAAAAGTAACCTCTCTGATGGTTTACCCTCTTGTTTTCATTCTACTTGCACTTTCCATCTTCCTTATACCTGAATGGAACACATCCATGACAGAAGTCACGCCAAACTGGGGTGAAATGCCAAAAATCATCTGGCTTGCTATTCCTATTATCGTGTTCTCATTTAACCATAGCCCTATTATTAGCCAGTTCGCGAAAGAGCAACGTCGTGTTTATGGTGAAAACGCGGTGAAAAAAACCGATATGATTACGGGTGGCGCAGCAACCATGCTAATGGCATTTGTTATGTTCTTCGTATTCTCAGTGGTTTTGTCTTTAACACCAGAACAATTAGGCCAAGCACAAGCCCAAAATATCAGTGTATTGTCTTACCTAGCGAACATTCACTCGTCTCCAATGATTTCTTACTTAGGTCCAATTGTTGCTTTCGCTGCAATCACTTCAAGTTACTTTGGTCACTTCCTCGGGGCGCATGAAGGCCTTGTTGGATTAGTAAAATCACGCTCAAACATGACTGAAACAAAAGTTAACAAAGTTTCATTATTGTTTATTGTGCTAACAACTTGGGTCATTTCAATCATCAACCCAAGCATCTTAGGTATGATCGAATCAATGGGCGCGCCAATGATTGCGGCAATCCTATTTATCATGCCAATTTATGCAATGCGTAAAGTGCCAGCTATGTCGAAGTTCAAAACAAGCGCTTTTGCACAAATCTTTACAGCAATTTGTGGTGTTGCAGCGATTACTTCTGTAATCTACGCCTCCTTTTGATATATGACGCTGTCTATATAGATTTTTAAACTATAATTTAGCTAATCATTACAAAATCTCAGAAACAATATAATAAAGCTGTTATACCTATGCCCCAAGCATTGATGTTATGCTCTAAACGCACAATATCAAGAAAATGGGCGTACGTTGTAACAGCAAAAATCAAAGCCTCTTAATTGAAAGAGGCTTATCAGAGGTAATAACATGATCAGTGTTTTTGATATCTACAAAATTGGTGTTGGTCCTTCCAGTTCTCATACCGTTGGACCAATGAAAGCCGGTAAACAATTTATTGATGACCTTCGAGGTCAAGGTAAATTACGTGATATTACAAAAATTACTGTCGATGTTTACGGTTCATTATCACTGACAGGGAAAGGTCACCATACTGATATTGCAATCATTATGGGGCTGGCAGGAAACACGCCAGAACACGTAGATATTGACGCCATTCCGAGCTTTATTGCTCGTGTGGAAGAAACAGAACGCTTACCTGTAGGCATGCATTGCCATACAGTAGATTTCCCAAAAGAAGGCGGAATGAACTTCCAAAAAACCAATCTTTCTTTGCATGAAAATGGCATGACTATTCATGCGTGGATTGGTGAGGAAGTAGTGGTATCTAAAACCTACTATTCTATCGGTGGTGGTTTCATTGTCGATGAAGAACAGTTTGGTAAGAAAGTAGAATCAGCGATTCAAGTTCCTTACCCATTTAATTCAGCCAGTGAGCTGGTTAACCTATGTAAAGAACATGGTTTATCAATCAGCACATTAGTAATGAAAAATGAAGCAGCCCAACATTCACAAGATGAAGTTCGTACTTATTTCGCTAATATCTGGAAAACCATGCGTGACTGCATGGAAAAAGGCATGAATACTGAAGGGATCTTACCGGGCCCACTACGTGTACCTCGTCGCGCTTCAGCTTTACGCCAACAGTTATTAACTTCATCAAATACCTCTACCGATCCAATGGCGGTTATCGATTGGGTTAACATGTATGCGTTTGCCGTAAATGAAGAAAATGCAGCAGGTGGTCGCGTTGTGACAGCACCAACCAATGGTGCTTGTGGCATTATTCCTGCCGTTTTAGCCTATTACGATAAGTTCATCCAAACGGTGACAGAAAAAGATTATATTCGTTATTTTGCGGCTTCTGGTGCTATTGGTGGCCTCTATAAGCAAAACGCTTCTATTTCTGGCGCTGAAGTTGGTTGCCAAGGTGAAGTTGGGGTGGCATGTTCAATGGCTGCGGCTGGTCTTGCGGAACTACTTGGTGGTAGTCCTGAACAAGTTTGCATGGCTGCAGAAATCGGCATGGAACATAATTTAGGCTTAACCTGCGATCCAGTAGCAGGACAAGTTCAAGTTCCTTGCATCGAACGTAACGGTATTGCTGCAGTTAAAGCGATCAACTCCACTCGCATGGCAATGCGTCGTTCATCGGAACCTCGAGTTTCTTTAGATAAAGTCATCGAAACCATGCTTGAAACTGGAAAAGATATGAACGCGAAATACCGAGAAACCTCTCAAGGTGGATTAGCGATTAAAGTCATCTGTTAATAATAAAAAATTAGAAACTAGACTTGTTTTTTATACCGTTTAGATTCTATATGCACTAGCTTCTAATCAAGAACAAGCTCGCCTAAAAAGGGTGCACCGGACTAAACCAGTGTGCCCTTTTTGTTGCTCGATATTCACGCGATGAAGCTGGTAACATCGAAGATTTACAATATGTTCAGCTATTACTCCCCCGCGGCGGCAACAAAAGCAATTTCCACCAACAATTCAGGATTCACTAACTCCGCTTTTACACAAGCTCGACTTGGTGCACAGCCTTCAGGAAACCAAGCTTCCCATTCGTCATTAAATGCATCAAAATTTGCAAAGTTAGTTATATAAATAGTGCAAGATAACACTCGACTTTTATCACTCCCAATACTGGCTAACATTGATTCGGCTTGAGAAAAAATTTGTTGCGCTTGACCACGAATATCAGCCTTTGTGTCTGAATCAGCCACTTCAACAAAATGAGCAATGCCATTATAAACCGTTACATCAGACCAACGTTCGCATGGGTTAATACGGGTGATCCCCATGTTATCTCCTAATTATGAATAAATACCGAGGTAAATCTTATTGTTGAAAATAAAGTGTTATTTTTGTGCAAGTAATGCTTTTAAATTTTCTTCAAAAGCGAAGCTAACCGGTTGTTCAACAATAATCGTACAATTATTGTTGTTTCCAATTAGATGCAAATTTATCGGTGTTTGGCTTGCTTGATGAAGTTGTTCAGGTGAAAAAATAATACCAATATGCTCATACACCACCGAGTCCGATTTTATTTCAGGTTGATAAGTCTTAACCTTATAACTTTGACCTTGTTGATTAAACGCTTTATGGATGCCATATGTTCCTCTTGATGATTTCAAGCGAACATATAATTCTGTTTGCTCGCGACCATCTTGATAAACCGAGGTTCGGTAACGGTAACCTACACCATCAAGTTTTTCATCACACTTAGCCCAATAAGAAGCCGTTTGTAAATCTCGACTTTTCGTGATTGGATCAATTTGATACGTTATATTTTCATTCACATCAGTCGCGGATCCTACTGAGACTTGATCCCCGCCGATACTTGAGCACCCCATTAGCAAAGAGGTAATAGATAAAGCCAATACTGTAGAATAGGTTTTCATACGATGTTCTCAACGTTAAGCTTTTGGTTTCATTAGATGGCGTCATTTAGAGTTATTGTAACCCCACAAAACGTTCATTTCTTTTCCTTTTCCTATTATTTTTACTTTCTATCACATCAATTCAAATTCAATCGATTAAAAATGCCATGAAACACACAATAAAGGTTGAAGCAGAAACTATGACAGGTAATATGTCATTACCTGTCACTATGAAATACATTGAATATTTTTTCATCACATAGTGCTAGACGAATAATAAAACTAGGTAAATTATAAAATAGTTTGCTCATCCCATTTTCAGGAATTTCTTATGAAATGGTGGCTAGAAGCCTAATTACCCTTCTGAATCTAAAGAGCATTTAATGGAGAATACACATAACATGACTTACGCGCCTGTAACAGACGTATTAAACGGAAAATTACCCGTAGACAGTGAAGTAACTGTACGCGGCTGGATCCGTTCACGTCGTGATTCCAAAGCTGGAATCTCTTTCCTTGCCATTTATGACGGCTCTTGTTTCGACCCGATTCAGGCCGTGGTCCCTAATGAGTTAAATAATTATAATGATGAAGTTCTAAAACTGACTACAGGTTGCTCTGTTGAAGTCACAGGAATCATCGTTGAATCGCCAGCAAAAGGCCAAGATTTTGAACTGGCGGCTACCGCTGTAAAAGTCGTCGGTTGGGTTGAAGATGCTGATACTTATCCGATGGCCAAAACTCGCCACTCTATTGAATATTTACGTGAAGTGGCGCACCTTCGCCCACGTACTAACGTGATTGGCGCGGTTGCCCGTGTTCGTAACTGTTTATCTCAAGCGATTCACCGTTTTTATCATGAACAAGGCTTCTTCTGGACATCGGCTCCATTGATTACCGCATCCGATGCTGAAGGTGCTGGTGAAATGTTCCGAGTATCAACATTGGACCATAACAACCTCCCTTTGGATGACAAAGGCAACGTTGATTACAATGAAGATTTCTTCGGTAAGGAAACATTCCTTACGGTATCTGGTCAACTTAACGCAGAAGCTTATGCTTGTGCACTAAGCAAAGTGTATACATTCGGCCCTACTTTCCGCGCAGAAAATTCAAACACCAGTCGTCACCTTGCAGAGTTTTGGATGGTTGAGCCAGAAATCGCTTTCGCGGATCTTGATGATGCAGCTAAATTAGCCGAAGACATGTTGAAATACGTATTTGCTGCAGTTCTTGAAGAGCGTCGTGATGACCTTGAATTCTTTGCTTCTCGCATTGATAAAGAAGCGATCACTCGTCTAGAGCAATTCGTTAACGCTGATTTTGCGCAAGTAGACTACACCGATGCTATCCAAATTCTAAAAGATTCAGGCCGTAAGTTTGAATTTGATGTGGAATGGGGAATCGATATGTCTTCTGAGCATGAACGTTACCTTGCTGAAGAGCATTTCAAAGCGCCTGTTATCGTGAAAAACTACCCTAAAGACATTAAAGCATTTTACATGCGCTTAAACGATGATGGTAAAACGGTTGCAGCTATGGATGTACTGGCTCCAGGTATTGGTGAAATTATCGGTGGTGCTCAACGTGAAGAGCGTTTAGATGTGCTTGATGCTCGTATGATTGCAATGGGCATCGATCCTGAACATATGTCTTGGTATCGCGACTTACGTCGTTACGGCACTGTGCCTCATGCTGGTTTTGGCTTAGGTTTCGAGCGGTTGGTTTCTTACGTAACAGGCATGGGCAACGTTCGTGACGTGATCCCATTCCCTCGTACTCCACGCAGTGCAAACTTCTAATTCAATTAGACACCGTATATAATCTATTGAAATAACCCCCAATCGTTAAATAATTAACCTTGGGGTTATTTTTTATAGCAAATAGGATTGACCACTTAACCGCTATCTATTCACCACATTATTGACAGCTAATCTCATCCCAAAACCAATTCGATTCGACTGGAGTTTCCCATATACCGGGAGCATTTTTAGCCATAAAACATTTACCGTTATAGGTCACTTTATCACCAACACCAGCTTGAGTTTGCCCTGCTACCCATTCAATGAAATCACTTGGGTTCGTTATAGGATCTGGTGTTGGTTCAGAAAGCGGTTCTGGTGCAGGTACGGGCTCAGTAGGAGTGGTTATCGAAACAGGTTTCCATGCTCCGCCAGCCGTCGGTAAGTCACCCTGAGTCCACCATTGAGCCTCATAAATGCCACCTTCATAACCAACTTGATTACCAGCCGTATAAACTTTATTAGATTCCCAAGAAGCAATACCGCCGACTGGTGGGTCTACAGGATCTGGATTGATCGGATCTAAATTATCCACCACTCTCACTTCTGGCCACCCTGCGTGGGATCCATAAAAATTGGTCACACATTTTTCGTAATCACCTTCAACCAAAGCTGAATAAGCTGTTTGAAAACCAACTAATTCACATTCAAAGGAATAACCACCAGGGCGATCGGCATAATATTTCCAGTTACCGTCCCAGTTGGTGTACAGCACATTAGTAGCACCATTAAGATTTAAACTGCCATAAGGTGTCTGCTGCCAACAAGTATTTGTTTCATCGTTTTCAATCGGAATTTGAAAATGAGCCGCTAAACCTTCCCAGTAACGTATGCGATTAACTGGTTGGCCTTTATTTTTATTCTGTTCACCACATTCAATACCACCATTGATAATATTGATTGTCGTACCAAAACCGTATCCAATACCAGCATCTAATTCACGTTGAGACGGTACCCAAGTGCGATCAATTACGTGCAACATCGCAGGCTTCGGCGCTTGTGGTGTCAAGAAGAACCAGATTGCAGAAGCAAGATTTAACCAAGAATCAGCGACCAATCCCGGATTATTAAGTAAGACGGTCGCATCTCCGTCATACATGACTTCAGAAAAAGCACCGTAGTTAAAATGGTAAGAAAGTTGTTTTGCACCACGACCGAAATAACCCTCGCCAACCGCACATGGCCAACGTTTATTTTGCCAATCATCTTGCCCACAACCTGTCGTATAACCCGCTTGTCCTTCTACCCACCCCATTTCACGGACATGAACTAAGGCCTGCTGCCATTCTTCAAGTGCTAATGGGTTGTCTGATGTATTTTCTTTCGAAATATGACCACCCGTTTCTTGAGAGAAATGAGCAAATGCGGTCACAATCGATTTTTTGCATATTGCGTCAGAATCACGTCCATCTGTGTACTCACCACAAAAAGCAGAAAATTTACCTATCGCTCTTAAAAAGCGAGTATATGTGTACTCTGGCGCGGCCATTTGAGTCATGTAGTCCCAGTCAGACTGAGAAAAAACACGTTCAACTCGTTTTACATTTTCAGGATTAGATGATGACCCCGGTACAATTGCCTCAACAACAGAATTTAACCGCGTTTGTAAGGCTTTCGCCCAAGTATCATACATTGGGTCAGATGTTTTCGCTTGCTCAGAAGCGAGTATATCCGCTTTTGAAACCACATAACCGATTGGGTTTGTTGGATCTGGCTGAATATTCATCTCCGCCATTGCATGAGCTGAAGAGAATGCACCAATGACAATCGCCAGATGTTTTAACTTAAACATAGAATATTTCCTTATGTGTTTAATTAACATCTAGAGAATAGTTTTGTTGATATCTATATACAGAGATAAGTTTACTCATTCATCTATTTTGCGAGTAATCGCATTACCACAATGTAGTATTGCGAATATAAAAAATAAAAGTGTGAATAAGCAGACATTTATCACCCTATAAAATTACCCTCTTATTGATTCAATATAGTGAAACCATGATGAAATCCTAACCGCTATAACAAAACATCCCTCTCATTTTTACTTTCTTTTTCAGTTACTTCCTAGTCAGTCATTTTACTAACACCTAAAATGACGCCTCTTTAAAATAGGGATAGGTTATAAACGGATGAAATTAAAAACAAAACGTATTACTTTAATACTTAATGTTTGCACAATTAAAGATGATGCTTTTATTCAGTACCTTCTTTCTAGCAAATGCTACGATGAAGAAACTGGATTTTTCAAAGTGGCTTGTGACGTCCCTGTAACCCCGAGCAAGTTGTATGCATATATCGATGAGTCTCTAGATTATTTATTACCACAGGCTTTAAAAGAGCACTGTTTTGCCATTTTAAACGCCAAAGAAACACGCCATCTTTCAAAATTTGACGTACTTGAACCCTCTTCTACTCTTGAAATTGGTGATAATATCGTGGCCATTTTGCAATCTATTCCAGATGCATTAAATGAAACTATGCTAATGGAATACTTAAATGTCGATGTATCAAACCCTCATCATCAAGCTCTATTTTGGCAACAATCTTTAGAAAAACTGCTCAACGAGTCAAAAGGAAAATACATTATCGACTTGTTTGGCTTACCACTATTTGGGCAATCGAAAATTGCGTCACGCTTTAACAGCAAGGCTTGGATAGAATCCAGCTGCAAGAAATTAACTCAAAGAAAAGAAACACAGTTATGTTATTCGGTATCAAGGTTGGTTAATGAAGAAACTCAATATCTCGCGTTTGAGGTCGACGGCAATAACAAACCAATTAACCTGCAATGGAAACAAAAATTAGGTGAAGCATTTTTGTTTGCACGAGTCCCCTACTCACAAGTTCAAGAAATCACCTCGGCCTATCATGACGTAGAGCAAATTAACCATGTACTTCGTGATTATTGCGAAGATGCATCCCAACTCGAAGCACTTGAAAGAATGCTACCATTCCTCCAATCAATGGATAGCAGCATCAATTTAGACTGGGTTACCATGAAAGAATAATATCTGTTATTTCAAAGATCTTTACTTTCTTAACTGGGCCATCAATCGCACACATATGATGTTACAACTTAACCGTCGTAGTCAGGCTACAATTAAGTAGAATCATTACTAACATATTTTTTAAGTGCCTCTTGAAAAAGTGAACTTTTGACTCAATTTATGTACTTAGTAAGAATAACTTAAGTAATTTATGTATCCTTAAGTAAAGTGTTATTAACGAGGGAAACTATGAATAGTCCATTAACATCACGCTCAGCAAGAAGCGAAAGCGTTGTACAAACAAACCGAGTGTTACGCAACACTTACTTTTTATTGTCTATGACTTTGCTTTGGTCTGCGGTTGTTGCCGGTGTATCCATGGCATTAAACTTGCCTCGCCCGGGACTGATTCTGATGCTAGTAGGTTTCTATGGCTTGCTTTATTTAACAGAGAAAAACCGTAACTCAAGCTTAGGTCTCGTTTTCACTTTCTTATTCACAGGCTTCTTAGGTTACAGCTTAGGCCCAATTCTAAGTATGTATGTAGCGGAAGGCATGGGGGATGTGATTATTACCGCTCTTGGTGGCACAGCACTATCTTTTATGGCGGCTTCTGCTTATGCACTGACCACTAAGCGTGATTTATCCGTTTTAAACGGTGTTATGATGGCTGGTGCTGTTGTATTGATCATTGGGATGGTTGCAAGCTTCTTTATTCAAATTCCGATGTTCCACCTAGCATTAAGCGGAATGTTTATCCTATTCTCAACAGGTGCAATTCTGCTAACAACCCAAAGCATTATTCGCGGTGGAGAAACAAACTACATATCGGCAACGATTACGCTTTATGTTTCTATTTATAATATCTTTATCAGCTTGCTAAGCATTCTTGGCATTACAAACCGCGATTAAGTTTATTTATTGATTCAATACTGCTAAAGCCTGAAGTTTTATCTTCAGGCTTTTTTTATACTTATTTACCCCCCTTAAATACCCTAAATCCACTTCATAATAAAACCAACATTATGTGTAAATTCACTTAATGTATTTTATTTTTATAGACAACGATGTTTTAAATGCAGATAACCGCTATTGTTGGAAGGCATGAGGATAGTAATTGATACATTCGTACTCAATAATGTCTAAGGCTAACAAAATAACCAGAAAGATAAGCACAAAAAAGCCAGCGGCTATCGCTACTGGCTTAATATATATCGTCAACGTATTTTAACGATAGATGTATATAGTGTTAGGCATTCTCAGCTTTTTCACAACCAATAAAGCGATACGCTATAGCACCTAAAATTGCACCAACAATCGGTGCAACCCAGAACAACCAAAGCTGAGCAGTAGCCCAGTCACCAACGTAGATAGCTACTGCTGTACTACGTGCAGGGTTTACTGACGTATTCGTTACAGGAATAGAGATCAAGTGAATTAGAGTCAAACATAGACCAATTGCGATTGGAGCAAAACCGGCAGGAGCACGTTTATCGGTTGAGCCAAGGATAACAATCAAGAACATCATAGTCATCACAACTTCAGTCACAAGTGCAGACATCATTGAGAAACCACCAGGTGAATGCTCACCATAGCCGTTTGATGCAAAACCTGCCGCAAGATCAAAGCCAGCTTGGCCTGATGCAATCACGTAAAGTACGCCACCGGCAATAATACCACCAACAACTTGAGCAATAATGTAAGGTAAAAGTTGATTTGCTGGGAAGCGACCACCGGCCCATAAACCAATAGATACTGCTGGATTTAGGTGACAACCTGAAATATGACCAATAGCAAAAGCCATCGTCAAGACCGTTAGACCAAATGCAAGTGAAACACCGACAAAACCAATACCTAAATCAGGAAATGCTGCAGCCAGTACCGCACCCACCAAGTACTAGCCAAAACGTACCAAAACATTCTGCTAAATATTTATTCATTTTTTATTCCTATGAATTTAATCCCAAAATAACAATAGTGTGTAATTGAGAACTACGCATAATTAAAACAGCACAAAATAAGTAGTCATATATGGAAAAACAAGACATCTTATGCTGCATTTTTTATAAACTATTAATTTTTAATGATTTATAAGTAATCAATTATTACATCAGTTTTTAAAAACCATAAATTAAAAGTGACATTAATCACAGTTAATCATAAATCGCTCAATAAATGACTTGATCTAACACCAAACTAGATATACTGTTTATTTATACAGTATGGATATATGGACAGTTAATTATGTTTACTCACAATACAGCTTTACTTAATCATTCATCAGCTACGCTTGCTTCCAATGAAGATATGTTCTCAGCCAGCAGCCCACTATTATCTCGTTTATCTATGCTTTCTAAACGCCCGAGTTGGTTACTCTTTACTTCAGAAGCAACTCTGCCAACTACCTCTGAACTCATAGCCTTTGGTATTGATACGAATAAAGTAATTAAAATTAAAGCGTCCACTTCAATGTCAGAGAAAGACATCATTTTAAAAGCCCTCAAGGCACAGAATGCTAGTGCTATCGTCTCTGGTGATAATTTCACAGAGGAAGAAAAAAATGAGTTAACGCTCAAAGCAAAACAAGTGAGTTGTGAAATCTTTTTTATGGATCAACATATTCGCCAAACCTTGACACGAAATCTGCATTAATCGTTTCAAAGTAGATCCATTGTTATGGTGAAATTACGTAAATAATTCGATTCATAAAAATAGAGAGCAAACGTTTGCTTTTTAACTGGAAGAAATAAGCCGTGTTCTGTTATTATGCCGCTTTCTGGTATGTAACCTTCATACCTGTTTTTAAGCCTAGCCTCAATTAGGAATATGGAAATGAGCATTGCTAACCAAGTACTAGCCGTGAATGACGACCTTCCCATTCGTACTGATAAACCTGTGCATAGCGGAAAAGTGCGTTCTGTCTATTGGCTAACCGAAGAAGACAGCCATCGCCTTATAAAACAAAAGGGTTACAATGTTGCTGACAATGCACCATTAGCCATTATGGTAATCAGTGATCGCATTTCGGCGTTTGATTGTATTTGGCATGGTGAAGGTGGGTTAAATGGGGTACCAGGAAAAGGTGCTGCATTAAATGCAATTTCAAATCATTGGTTTCAATTATTCAAAGACAACCAACTTGCAGATAGTCATATTCTCGATATTCCTCATCCATTTATTTGGATCGTTCAAAAAGCTAGACCTATCATGATTGAGGCAATCTGTCGCCAATATATTACTGGTTCAATGTGGCGCGCTTATGAAAAAGGCGAACGTAAGTTTTGTGGCATTAATCTTCCCGAAGGATTAGAAAAAGATAAAAAATTACCTGAACTTCTTATTACACCATCAACAAAAGGCATTTTGAAAGGTATTCCCAATGTCCCTGAAGCTGATGATGTAAATGTGTCTAGAGATAATATTGAAGCAAGCTTTCAAGCGTTTAACTTTTCAAAAGTAGAAGATATTACTCATTATGAGAAACTCTTAAAGGATGGCTTTAAAGTGATTAGTGAAGCTCTAGATAGAGTTGATCAAATTTTTGTCGATACCAAGTTTGAATTTGGATACGTTAACGATGCAACTGGTAATGAAAGACTGATTTATATGGATGAAGTTGGGACACCAGACTCTTCTCGTATCTGGGACAAGACAGAATACCAAGCTGGTAATATCGTTGAAAACTCAAAAGAAGGTTTTCGTCAATTCTTACTAAACTATTTTCCTGATCCTGATATTCTTTTAAACAAGAACCGTATGGATGAACGTTTTGCACTTGCCAAACACAATTCTCTGCCTCAAGAAGAGATAATGAAGATTTCTAAAACCTATCTCAATATTGCAGAAAAAGTGACCGGAAAAAAAGTCATTTTAAGCAATAATCCTAAACAAGAAATTATTGATGTACTACGAAATGAATATGACTTGATCGTTTAGTCATCAGCTCCCTCAAAAAGCCAGATAATATCTGGCTTTTTGTATTTTTATTAGATTAAAATCACAGAAATTTCCTGAGTCTCCCCTATATTATCAAAAAAATTCAAAGTTATGATTTATCTCACACTATTTATTGATTAAAATCATTTCATCTATAAACACTATAAACACCAATATTGTATACAATAACAATCGATTTAATATCAAATTTATTATTCGACATAATAACAAGAAAAAATATAAACAATTGATTTTAAAGTTGAAATAATAGTAATTATAACATTTTCAATTTATGTCGTTTAAACTTAGGTATTTTTTTGTGCGCTAAAGCCAAACATTAAATCAAAATTGTTTACAATATTAGTGATAATTTTATGATATACCTATACTCAAATAGAAATCCTCTATAAATGATATCTTGCTCGCCGAAGAAAAAGAGTCCGAAAATGAATAACGATAAACGTCCTTTATACATCACCTATGCTGGCCCAGTTTTAATGGCTACCCCTCTTCTCAACAAAGGTAGTGGCTTTACCTTTGAAGAAAGAAAAGAATTCAATTTAGAAGGCTTATTGCCAGAAGCCTCAGAGACAATACAAGAACAAGTTGAACGTGCTTATCTACAATATAAAGCTTTCGAAAGCGATATGGATAAGCACATTTATCTTCGTAATATTCAAGACACAAATGAAACGCTATTCTACCGTCTTGTACAAAACCACATCTCAGAAATGATGCCTATCATTTACACTCCTACGGTAGGTGCAGCTTGTGAGAACTTCTCCAATATTTATCGCCGCGGTCGTGGCTTATTTATATCTTATCCAAACCGTGACCGCATTGATGATCTAGTCAACAATGCCACTAGCCAAAATGTCAAAGTCATCGTAGTAACCGATGGTGAACGTATTTTAGGCCTTGGTGATCAAGGCATCGGTGGTATGGGAATCCCAATCGGAAAGTTAGCCCTATATACTGCTTGTGGTGGTATTAGCCCTGCTTATACTCTTCCTATTGTTTTAGATGTGGGAACGAATAACCCTCAACGCCTTGCCGATCCTATGTATATGGGTTGGCGTCATCCTCGTATTACTGGTGCCGAGTATGACAAATTTGTCGATGATTTTATGCAAGGTATTAAACGCCGCTGGCCTGACGCATTAATTCAATTTGAAGATTTCGCACAAAAAAATGCAATGCCTTTATTAGAGCGCTACAAAAATAAAGTCTGTTGCTTTAACGACGATATTCAAGGAACAGCAGCGGTTACTGTTGGTTCACTGATTGCCGCTTGTCACGCTGCGGGAAGTCAGTTATCGGCACAACGTATCACTTTTGTTGGTGCTGGTTCTGCAGGTTGTGGTATTGCTGAAGCTATAATTGCTCAAATGATTTCTGAAGGCTTAAGTGAAGAGAAAGCTCGCTCTCAAGTATACATGGTAGACCGATGGGGACTATTACAAGAGGGCATGAAAAACTTACTCGATTTCCAACAAAGGCTCGTTCAAAAGAATAAGCACATTGCTGGCTGGAAAGGCGAAGAACAAGGATTCTCATTGTTAGATGTTATGCACAATGCCAAACCAACCGTTCTTATCGGTGTATCAGGTGTTCCAGGATTATTTAGCCAAGAAGTTATTGAAGCGATGCATGCAAACTGTGAACGCCCAATTATTTTCCCCCTATCTAATCCAACAAGCCGCGTTGAAGGAACACCTCAAGACATTTTCGAATGGACAAATGGAAAAGCGTTGATTGCAACAGGTAGCCCGTTTGCTCCAGTGAAGTTTGAAGGTAAGGATTACCCTATTGCGCAATGTAATAATAGCTACATTTTCCCGGGTATAGGTTTAGGTGTCTTAGCGGTTTCAGCTTCACGAGTTACAGACGAGATGTTAATGGAATCTAGTCGTGCGTTAGCGGAATGCTCACCACTGGCAATAAAAGGCAAAGGTGCATTGTTGCCACCTTTAGAAGAAATTCATTCCGTATCGAAGAAAATAGCCTTTGCTGTTGCAAAAAAAGCGATTGAACAAGGCGTTGCACTGTCAATTACCGATGAAGCGATTGAAGCTGCGATTGAGAATGGTTTTTGGCAACCAGAATATCGTCGTTATAAACGAACCGCTTTCTAGGTTAGAAAACGTACAGTTTTGACAAGACACAGTAAGCCTTCTTTAATATTTGCATTAAAGAAGGCTTTTTTGTTTTTCACCTTATCGGTTGACTGGTATTATCAAATGTCACTTACATAAAGGATTTTGGGGAATTCAATGATTAATAACACACAACCAATGGGAAATGGCCATTGTTCTTTCTGGCTTGAAAGATTTATAGATTAATCAATGGAAGCCATGATATTGCCCCCTAAAATCAAACACCCACTGATAAAATGGTTTACTAGAAGCCTTATCGCTTTATTATTTCTATTTCTGCTGTGTTTACTTGTCATTCTTTGTATCGACAGAATCATCAGCTGGAAAACTCAGGACGCCATCTACCATGATGTAGCTAATGTGCCTAAGTACGACGTTGCGATGGTATTAGGTACTAGCAAGTACATTGGTCACACACTTAATACTTATTACTCTCACCGTATAGACGCCGCAATAGAACTACATCAAATGGGTAAAGTAAAATCTTTCCTTTTAAGTGGAGATAACGCACATCGTTCTTATAATGAACCATGGACAATGAAACGTGATTTGTTAAAAGCAGGGGTGGATGAAAGCGCCATTTATTTAGACTACGCAGGATTTCGTACATTGGATTCGATTATTCGAGCAAGAGAAATCTTTCTCGCCGATAACTTTCTTATTATTACACAAGATTTTCATTGTGAACGTGCTTTATATATTGCTCAATATAACCACATTAATGCTCAATGCTTAGCGGTTCCTGGGCCGGAAAATGATTCAGGCTTTCAAATTCGCTTAAGAGAAGTATTTGCCCGTGCTAAAGCTTTTCTCGACCTTTACATTTTAGATTCTAAGCCTAAGTTTTTAGGCCCAATTAAACCAATAATTTATTTTGAATCGTCCCGTTAATTCATGCTTTTAACGAAAAGTTGCTAGATATCCAGTCCCAGTAACTAGTCTAATTTAACAGATACTTCTACTCGATTCCGACCATTATTTTTAGCGTTATAAAGCGCTTCATCTGCTCTTGCAATTACCTCTGTAATTCGTTCTGACGGCGACATCTCAACCACACCTAGACTGCACGTCACGCTTCCGACTTCTTGCCATTGATGTACTTCAATCGCTTTGCATACTCTTTCCGCAATATTAATTGCAACATCCAAAGTGACATCAGGGCAAAATATAATAAACTCCTCCCCACCCCAGCGGACAAGGTGGTCCCCGTCCCTCAGTTGCGATCCTACTAATTCAACGAACTCACGCAAAATATGGTCACCAACTTGGTGCCCAAAATGGTCATTCACCGCTTTAAAGTGATCAATATCTAAGTAAATAATCGAAAGACTTGAAATCTTCCAACGTACTTTTCTCGCCATCTTATCAAGCCATTCACGGATGGCATGTCGATTACTTGCCCCTGTTAATTCATCTTTTAAAGCAATTTGCGCAGCTTGACTGTATTTATTTGCCAATGTTTCATTTAACTTATCTAAGTGCTTAGTGTGTTTTTCCATTTTATTTACCCGCTTACGATAGCCAATCAATTGTAAAAGCAGATATATAATCGCAGCAAACACCCAAATAAACAGTAATGAAGCAGCAAACCATACTGGCTGGATATAGTTTCCTTTAAAGATAATGCTATTCACTCTAATTTGATGATGCCCAAGCGTTGAACCGGAGTCACTAGCAATCTGGATCATAGGAACATTATTAACATTTACGCCCGAATTCTCTAACTCAACGTGATAATCAAATAACCACCATGTTAATACTTGAAACTTATCAAAACCCACTTCTCGACCACCTTTTCCGTAGCCAGGCTTATACTCAATGCCATTATATTTTAAGGTGTTATCGTCTTTGGGATTATAAACATTAGGTTCAAAATTTCGAATATACACCCTTACTCTCTGAGCCCCCTCATCTGGTCCTTGATAATCCAAATCTAAGTACACCGATTGATACCCAGATAAGTCTAATCCCTTAGTAAGAGCATCAGATAAAGTGATTGTCACTTCACAATATGGCCACGGGTAAACGCTCAGACGTAATTCACAATCAAGAATTGCGGATTGCTCCGATAGAACTAACTTAGCCGTACTTTTACCCCCAACAACTTGATCCGTATGAGCGACATATTGAAAATGATCAGGTGAGATCACCAGTGCTTTTTGTTTACCCAAAATGACATATAAGCTAGTCAGTAAGATATTAATAATTATGATGAATAGGATGACTTTATTGCGAGTAAGGTTGAGAGTACGCATAAATTACCTTAGCTGATAAAATGTCATTTAAATCAATACCGTTAAATTAGAATCATTATAGATATAGCACGAATAGATTCAAATAGATGGGGTTCACCCCCTTACATTATTTTAATTTACAATGACATGGGACTATGTAAATTCAATTTCTATTTTATGATCGCTGACTTTGCTTCTCAGCGGTATGAACATAGTCAAAATTTCGATAGACTACGCAAAATTAATAATAAGAGTGTAAGCATGTCATTAACTGTTACTGGAAATCTTTCAAAACTGCATTCCAATTTAGATTCAGATCAAAATGGTCAAGTACAATATTCACTTCCTGTTGGTGACCAACTCATTGAGTTGAACCATTACATTGGTCAAACCATTTCACTAAACCACACTGGCAATATTTTTTGTTCTTCTTGCGGAAAAAAAACGAAGAAAAGCTACTCTCAAGGACACTGTTTTATCTGTATGAAAAAACTCGCCAGTTGCGATATGTGTATAATGAAGCCCGAGACTTGCCACTACGATCAAGGCACCTGCCGCGAACCTAAATGGGGTGAAGCCAATTGTATGGTTGATCACTTTGTATATTTATCAAACACTTCAAGTATAAAAGTAGGTATAACTCGCCACACACAAATTCCAACTCGATGGATTGATCAAGGTGCCACTCAAGGTTTACCTATTTTCAAAGTAAAAACACGATATATCTCGGGGTTAATAGAAGTAGAATTAGCCAAGCATATTGCCGATAAGACTAACTGGCGCACACTCTTAAAAGAAGATGGTAAACCAATAGCTTTAGAAGAAAAATTCGCTGAACTTTTACCACTTGTCGAGTCCACTATTAAATCGATTCGTCAGGAATTTGGTGAGGATGCAATACAAATATTATCCGATGACATTACTCCTATTCATTACCCGGTAGACGAACACCCCGTAAAAATCACGTCTCATAACTTTGATAAAAACCCTATCGTATCTGGCGTGTTGAAAGGAATAAAAGGCCAATACCTTATTTTAGATACCGGCGTTATTAATATTCGAAAATTCACCTCTTATGAAATAACCTTCGATCAATGATCATTGACTCTTATTGAATCAAAGAATTTCAACTCTTTGATTCAATAAATTATTTTTATATCATTCACTGGCTTACTCCAAGCATTGACGAAAGTAATCAAAAAATGCATCAATTTCCTCCGGTGTATTATAGTGCATTAAGCCCACTCGTAATAAACCGCCAAGATGCTCACACTGCAGTTGTTCAATTAGACCTTTTGCATAAAAATGCCCACTCCAAATACAGACATTACATGTCGCAAGTTTTTGAGCGATGTCCAGAGAATCCTTTCCTTCAACTTTCAAAGCAAAAGTTGGCGTCCGCGCCACCTGCGAACTCGAGTGTCCATAAAGCTTAACTTGAGGAAAGCGTTGGAGCTGTGCTAAAAAGTATTCAGATAATTGATGTTCATAATCTTGATATTGTTGAAAACTTTGCTCTAAACGCTGTCTTAACGGTTGGTGCTCACTGCCCAGTGCTCCCAAGTGCTCAATGCAGGCAATTAATCCAGCTAGAGCTTCAAAACTCTGTGTCCCTGTTTCAAAGCGCCCCGGCCCTACATTAGTCGCGGGTTCAACCTTATAAGGAGTAAGAGTATTAAGCCATTTAGGTGCAATATACATCAGTCCAATATGTGGACCAAAAAACTTATAAGCTGAACAAACCAGAAAATCACAACCTAGATCTTGTACATCAATTAAATAATGTGGGGCATAGTGTACGGCATCTACGTATACCATCGCCCCAACCGATTTTGCTAACGCAACAACACGCTTAATATCAACAATTGTTCCGGTTGTATTAGAAGCCATCGTCACTGCAATTAACTTGGTTTTTTTATTAATTTTATTAGCAAGTTGTTCATAATCAATATCACATTCCGGAGAGCGAACATTAATTTGATGAATTAATACTCCTTTATCTTGTGCCGCTTGCTGCCAACTCGATACATTGGCGTAATGATCAAGTTTCGTCACAATAACCTCATCATCTGGTTGCCAATCTCTAGCAATCGTACGGCTCATTTGGAAAGTTAAACTGGTCATGTTCGCGCCAAAAACGATATTGTCGGGTTGTTCAGCATGAATAAAATTCGATATATGAGAACGAGCCAAGGCCATGAGATCCGTCGTAACTTTGCTAGAATAAAACGCACCACCAAGATTAGAATTATACTGACTCAAATAAGCATGCATCGCAGATAACACGGTATCAGGGACCTGCGATCCACCAGGGCCATCAAAAAAAATAACGGGGTTCCCCTCCCAATCATGATTTAATGCAGGAAAAGCCTTTCGAATGAGACTAATAGGGAAAACTGAATTAAACATTGCGTCCTTCCTTAGCCGTCAAAACAATAATATCTAAATAGCCCTCTTTATCTTGTTCAATCGATCTAATTGGTTGAGCATTATGCCAAAAATGATGATCATCAAGAATAGCAACGTCACCATCGTCCAAGACTTTACGAAAGAACGGGGCTTCATGATTATCTTTATACAACATAATCTCCCCCCCCACGATATTATTACGGGCAATTCCAATCAAAGCGATATAGTCAAATCCATCTTGGTGAACCCCTTCTGGCGCAACGGGAGTTTCATCCAATAAACTTACGACTCGCATTTGGTGGATTTCTATTTCTTGACCATTAGGTAACTGGTTGGATTGAGCAAAAATTTGGCACATAGTCAGCAATCCAACACTGCCTAATACTTCGTTTTCTATCCCTTCAAATTGTCTAACAACATCACCTTGGAAATGATTAATATCACTGGATTGCATAAATTCATGCTTATCACTTGGCTGAACTTTTCCGTTCAGTAAATTCACCACCGAATAGCGTCTTAAACGATACTGGCCATCGGCATGATTAGTTCGTGGAAGAAATCCAAAGCTAGGTAATATTGATTTCAACAACTCTGTCTCTATACGAAAAAGCTGTAAATCATGCTCTATTCGATCTAAGGCTAAACGTTCCATGATATTCTCCCTTAATGTTAATGACACATTAAGATTAGAAGATCCTGCCATTGATTCAAATTACAAAGGTATATATTTGATAAAATGCCAATAATAAAGACTATTAAACTTAAATTTAACCAGCAAACCAGTTCAAACAACTGCTAAAGTAATTAAATGAAAGTTATAAGCAAAGTTTTTCACTAAACACTATTTTATACTCGTATTTTAATTGATGATAAACGCTAAAAAATCATGAAATGACATCTATTACTTTCTTTAATCCTTCATTTTCCCTACAATCCGAACACGACTTTTTCACCTTTCATCGTATTCAAATATGGAGCTTCCATGAGCAACGTTAAGCACTGTAATTTACTT
Organism: Vibrio casei; assembly: GCF_002218025.2. Taxonomy (NCBI): domain Bacteria; kingdom Pseudomonadati; phylum Pseudomonadota; class Gammaproteobacteria; order Vibrionales; family Vibrionaceae; genus Vibrio; species Vibrio casei. The sequence goes on from NZ_AP018680.1 coordinate 1,560,724, forward strand.
ATTCTTGGTTCTGGTCCTGCTGGCTATACCGCAGCGGTTTATGCTGCTCGTGCAAATCTAAAACCAGTATTAGTAACCGGCATGCAACAAGGAGGTCAATTAACCACAACGACCGAAGTTGAAAATTGGCCGGGCGATGCTGAAGGTTTAACGGGTCCTGCGCTTATGGACCGCATGAAAGAACATGCAGAACGCTTTGAAACCGAAATGATTTTTGACCATATAAATGAAGTAGATTTTAGCCAACGCCCTTTTCTCTTAAAAGGTGATTCAACCGAATTCACTTGTAACGCTCTGATTATTTCAACAGGTGCTTCTGCTAAATATTTGGGCCTTGAATCAGAGGAGGCCTTTAAAGGTCGAGGCGTATCAGCTTGTGCAACTTGTGATGGTTTCTTTTATCGTAACCAAAAAGTGGCTGTAGTGGGCGGCGGTAATACAGCGGTTGAAGAGGCATTATACTTATCCAATATCGCATCAGAAGTTCATTTAATTCACCGCCGAGATACATTTCGCGCCGAAAAAATATTAATCAATCGCCTTATGGATAAAGTCGCGAACGGTAATATCGTTCTGCATACTGATCGCACTTTAGAAGAAGTCGTAGGAGATGAAATGGGCGTAACGGGCGTTCGTATCAAAGACACGCAATCAAATAATATTGAACAAATTGATGTTATGGGTACTTTTATTGCTATCGGCCACCAGCCAAATACCTATATATTTCAAGACCAACTTGAAATGAAAGATGGCTACATTATCGTCAAATCAGGTCTTGAAGGTAATGCCACACAAACCAGCATTGAGGGTATTTTTGCCGCGGGAGATGTTATGGATCACAATTACCGTCAGGCGATCACATCAGCCGGTACAGGCTGCATGGCAGCATTAGATGCTGAACGTTACTTAGATGGCTTAAACAACTAATTCGTTATAACTTAAGAGGGTTTTGTGGCCCTCTTAAATTTTAGCAAATCCAGTTTAACATTCAGCGCTATTCGACAGCTTGTTAACGTCACTAAGTGTAAATCTCAACATCATCCTGTCCATTTTCACATCCAGCTGGGAAGAAGTCTTACATGGATAAACAACACCGACGCCATTTAAACAAATGGCTAAAAGAACAAGGTAAACTTGCCAAATTCTGGTTATTTTCCACCATTGGTTTAGGCGTACTTTCTACGCTATTTCTACTTGGACAAGCCGGTTTTCTCGCCTCTATTCTTCACAACATTATTATTGAACAAGTCGATAAGCATGAGCTTATTCCTTCATTTGTGGGATTAGCATTAATGATTGTAGGGCGCTCTTTATGTAATTGGGGACGAGAAATCACCGGTTATCGCTGTGGTGAATATGTCCGCATTTACATCCGCCAACAAATTTTAGATAAATTACGCGATTTAGGCCCAGCTTATATAAAAGGTAAACCTGCTGGTACTTGGGCGACATTGCTACTTGAACAAGTAGAAGAAATGCAAGATTTTTTCTCTCGTTATTTACCACAAATGTCACTCGCCGTATTACTACCTTTCATTATTCTTGTCGTCGTTTTCCCTTTCAATTGGGCGGCTGGATTAATATTCTTAATCACTGCACCACTTGTTCCCTTATTTATGGCCTTAGTTGGAATGAAAGCCGCTGATGCCAATAAAAAGAACTTTAAAGCTCTGCAACGTTTATCTGGCCATTTTTATGACCGATTACAATCAATGACAACTATTCGTCTATTTCACCGAGCGGAATCGGAAACAGAACTACTACGCGGAGCTTCTGAAGTGTTACGAAAAAGCACCATGGATGTACTTCGTATCGCATTTTTATCCTCTGCGGTTTTAGAGTTTTTTACTTCTATTTCCATTGCGATTACCGCTGTATACTTTGGTTTCAGCTATATTGGCGAGTTAAATTTTGGTTATTATGGCGGAAGTATTACCCTATTTACGGGCCTCTTCATCTTGATCTTAGCGCCAGAATTTTACCAACCACTGCGCGATCTAGGCACTTATTACCATGCTAAAGCACAGGCATTAGGCGCCGCTGAAAGTTTAGTAGAATTTTTAGAAGCCGATGTCGAAGCTGCTAAATCCGGTGATACCCCATTACCCACACCAGAATCAATCATTATTATTGCGCAAAATTTAGAAGTTTTCAGCACGGAGAAAACCAAGAACTCTGAAAAAATAAAGCTCGTTGGCCCGATTTCATTCACCATTCATGCCAATCAAACCACTGCATTAGTTGGACCAAGTGGTGCCGGTAAAACCAGTTTAATTAATGCTATTTTAGGCTTCCTACCGTATCAAGGTTCACTCACGATCAATGGTGTTGAAGTTAAAGAGCTCGATTTAAAAAATTGGCGTCAAAATATCAGTTGGGTTGGACAGAATCCTCTGTTGGTCAATGGCACCATTTATGACAATGTCACATTAGGCCAGCAAAACCTTTCAGAGCCTGAGGTAACAAAAGCACTAAAAGATGCCTTTGCTGATGAATTTACAGCAACTCATGGTTTGGATTATCACATTAGCGATCGCTCTGGTGGCCTTTCCGTTGGACAAGCTCAACGCCTAGCATTAGCACGTGCTATGCTGCAAAATGGCCAATTTTGGCTACTTGACGAACCCACTGCAAGCCTTGATGCACACAGTGAAAACTTAGTCGTAAAAGCATTAAATGTGAATACGATTGGCAAAACAACGTTGATGGTTACCCACCAACTCGGTCATTTAAAAGAAGTAGCCAATATTCTGGTTATGCAGTCAGGTCAAATCGTTCAATCTGGCCATTATAATGACATAAAAGCATCAGGTTTATTTGCCCAAATGTTATCAACAAAAATTGAATCTGATAGTGAAAATAAGGGGAATTTAGATGCATGAATTAGCACCTTACCTCAGACTGTATAAGAAACATTGGTTTAGTTTGTCGCTTGGTATGCTACTTGCCCTTGCAACATTAGTCGCTTCCATTGGCCTACTTACGTTGTCAGGTTGGTTTATTGCGGCAGCATCTGTTGCAGGTTTGACTATTGCTCGTGAAACCTTTAATTATATGCTGCCTGGTGGTGGTGTTCGTGGTTTTGCGATGGCAAGGACAGCAGGTCGCTGGGGTGAGCGTGTTGTCAGCCACGATGCAACCTTCAAACTGTTAGCGGATCTACGTATCTTCTTCTTTAAGAAGTTAACACCACTAATTCCTGGTCGTATGTCCAAGCTGCGTGATGCCGATTTACTTAACCGATTAGTGGCCGATGTAGATGCCATGGATCATGTGTATTTACGCTTGGTCAGCCCTATTATTGTTGGCATATTTGGTATCATATCTTTAACGCTTTTACTTGCTTGGTTTGATCTCACCATCGGATTAACGCTTGGCGCTATTTTACTTACTTTATTATTACTTTGGCCTGTTATTTTTTATAAATTAGGCAAACAAAATGGCGAAACACTCACGCAAAATAAAGCAAAATTACGTATAGCAACTCTAGATTGGGTTCAAGGGCATAGTGAATTAGTTTTATTTGGCGCGGAACCTAAATATCGTCAAGCCATTAGTGATCATCAAGACAAGTTGGTGAAAAATCAGTTTAAAAATGCTCATTACACAGGCCTTGCTAGCGCCCTATTACTGTTAGCAAACGGCTGGAGCTTAGTACTGATCATTTGGATGGCCGCTGATGGTGTTAATGGCCAACCACCCGGCCCTATGGTCGCACTTATGGCTTTTGCTACCATGGCAAGCTTTGAACTACTAATGCCAATTGCAGGTGCATTCCAATATTTAGGGCAAACCCTAGAATCAGCAAGACGCTTAAATGAAATTTTACATGCTACACCTGATATTGTTTTTCCAAAATCTGGAGTGGAACACACTCAAGAATACAACTTAGTACTAAACCATGTAACCTTCCAATACTATGACAGTGAAACGTTGGCATTAGATGATGTATCGTTAGAGTTAAAATCCGGGCAGAAGATGGCTATTGTCGGCCAGACTGGTTCAGGTAAATCCACGTTGCTTCAATTGCTAACTCGCCAATTTGATGTCACATCAGGTGAACTCTATATTGGTGATAGCCCAATCACTCAGTGGACAGAAAAGGGCCTACGCGAATCTATTTCGGTTGTCAGCCAACGAGTTGACATTTTAAATGGCACATTAAAAGACAACTTACATTTAGCTAAACCCGATGCAAATGATATCGAGCTGCTCAGTATTTTAAAGCAAGTTGGTCTAGAATATTTAAATGAAGGATTAGGGTTAGATACTTGGTTAGGTGATGGTGGCCGTCAGTTATCAGGAGGTGAAAAACGACGTGTTGGTATTGCCCGAGCACTATTACACAATGCCCCTATTTTGTTATTGGATGAACCCACTGAAGGCCTTGATAAGCAGACAGAGAACCAAATCATGCAATTGCTTAATCAACACTCTAAAGGTAAAACCGTAGTGTTTGTAACTCATCGCTTAGTGGGTCTTGATCGTATGGATAGCATTTGTCTGATGGAGCAAGGTAAAATTGTTGAGCAAGGATCTCATCACGATTTACTGGCTCAGCAAGGTTTATACCATCGCTTACATCAACGCTTGTAAGATCTTATAGGTTTAGATTTAATGAAAAAGCGCCATGGTCACCGTCAAAAGTTACCATGGCGTTTTTCTGTATTAATCACGATTCGTTTTATTTAAACGACCGATTTATGTTCCTACTTATTTAATGAACTTCAGGCGTTTTTTTGTTCGAACTCTTTCATGAATTCAACCAACGCTTGCACACCTTCTAACGGCATAGCGTTATAAATAGATGCTCTCATACCGCCAACCGCTCTGTGTCCTTTCAAGGCTTGTAGACCACGGGCTTCTGCTTGTTCTAAAAACAAAGCGTCCAGCTCAGGTTTTGCAAGTTGGAATGGAACATTCATTAACGAACGATTATTCGAGTGCACACTATTGCGATAAAACTCAGATTGATCAATATATTGATATAAAGTAGCTGCTTTCTCACGGTTTACCTTCTCGATGGCAGCAACACCGCCATTCGATTTTAACCATTTAAAAACCAATCCAGACAAATACCATGCATATGTAGGTGGAGTGTTATACATAGATTCTTTTTCAAATAGCACTTTGTAATTCAAAATGCTTGGAAGTGCTGAATGAGCAAGATCTAACAAATCATCACGGACAATCACGATACAAAGGCCTGCAGGACCAATATTTTTTTGTGCCCCAGCGTAAATCACACCGTACTTTGATATATCAATTTCACGAGACAAAATCGTTGATGACATATCAGCCACAATCGGCTTATCCGTTACAGGCAGATCATTAATTTCAATACCATCAATGGTTTCGTTCGGGCAAAAATGGACATAAGCAGAGTCATCTGACAAAACCCAGTCAGAAGCAGGAATAATAGCCGATTTACCATCGATAGTCGTGGATGCATTAATAACATTCGCTTCGCAGTATTTTTGCGCTTCTTCAACCGCGCTTGCTGCCCAGTAACCACCATCAATGTAATCAGCCGTTTTTGCACTGCCTAGTAAGTTCATAGGAACCGCTGCAAATTGTGCCCGAGCTCCACCCTGACAAAATAAAACTTTATAATTATTTGGGATAGACAGTAAGTCACGTAAATCTTGCTCAGCTTCTGCTGCGACCTTAAGAAAAGGTTTACTACGATGACTGATTTCCATAACGGAAGTACCAAGACCATTCCAATTAATAAACTCCTCTTGAGCTTGTTTCATTACTGCTTTTGGAAGACTTGCTGGGCCAGCACTGAAGTTATAGATTGGTTCCATGATGAATATTGCTCCTGCTAGAATGAATAATCTTGGTTTGAATAAACCATGTCAACTTTCCTACAGTAATACCATTTTTCTTAATCCCTCAAAACACCTTTTTGAGTAAACCATAAAAAAAGAGGCCAAATCGGCCTCTTCCATCTCAACTCCAAAAGAGTGATTACATAAATAATGGAGCAAGTAGAGCAAAAAGAGGCATCTTCTTACCACTTTTAAACTCAACATTACCTTCTTTTATCTCACCATTAATATGGTAGCCATCCGCTTTATGTAGCATTACGCCCTGTTGAATCAGATTATCTAACCCTGCTTGAATAAAAGGAAATTCAATCGCCATATCATTCGAAATAAAAGCGTTTGTTTCACCTTCTAACATCGAAAGAATCACCATTGGGTTTTGGCTAACCTTTTTATCTCCCTTAGGGACAGTTAATGACCAATCCCCTTCAAAATGACCTTTACGTATAGTCGCTTTCATTTTATTTAAAGAAACCGTAAATCCTTTTTCGAATAAAGAATCGACATTGTCTGTAATCGCTTTCACATCATCACTCGTTAACGCTTGGCTTTTAGCCTGATAAGTTTCTAATAGTTGTGTAAATGCCTCCATGCCAATATCTTTAAACGATATATCAAATCCTAGATCGGTTAGGGTGTCGTCTTCCAATTCAATGCTGTCAATTGACACATGATGTTGACTACTAAAGGTAGCTTCAGATGCATTTTCTTTTGTGTTAAAACGGTAATTAAACTGATTAATATTAAACGCACTTTCACCTGTTGGTGTGAGCATATTAATCTCACCTAGACCTACGTTTTGTTGCCCAATCCAAAAACCTTGTTGTTTTTTACCATCGCCTGAGCCACTAATACTATTAAGTAATAATGATTCACCATTCGCGAAGTGCCCATTAAAACTGTCTAACTGGTAGTCAAACTTGACTTGTCCATCACGGCTAATATCGGCGTTAAAAGTTCCCGGTGAAAACGCTAATGTCGAATTAGCATCCTGAGCAAAATTAAACGTCATTTTTTCACTTTTCACTTCAACTGAAGTTGAGCCAAGAAAAGACGTTACAGAGTGAATAAGAATAGGAATTTCCGTATAATTCTCAGTCTTGGTATCAGAAGAAACACCAAATAATCCATGATGAATTTGGTGATTTAAAATCAATGTAGTAGGAAGGCCATCAAGTTCTAATTGTTGCTTCAAGACAGAATCAACGATGGTAATTTTAGTCTGCGCTGTCGCATTTAAATAGCCACGATCGTAGTTTACAACTTCTACGCTCACTTCTTTTTTATCTAATTGTTTAGCCGCATCTATTATAGTTGATTCAGCAAACTGACCGACGGCTAGTGGCCAACATGCAGCAAGTGCGACGGCACCGCCAATGGCTGCATACTTCTTATAATTATTCATTTCGATCCTTGCAGGTAAAAGAGCCAGTCTAACGTAAATTGAATTCACTTGTCATGGCAAAGCGCTACATATTTTATAGATTATTCTATACCTAATAGACAAAATAACACCGAATTATCAAGCTTATGTAAACATACTATCAATATTTAAGACGAGTATTTCATACAAAGAACAACTTTGTTATTTTACATCTTAGCTTGCTTCTGACAAAATCTAGCCATTCAAATAAAGAACTGATTGTATTAGCACTTTAATCCTCATTTTCTAATCATCAATTCTTCATAAATCACCATAGACAGTATTAAGAAAAGGGTTTTCTTTCATGCATAAGTCACTTGTTTTCACAGGATTGTTACTTGCTTCAAGCTCGGTATTTGCTGCCGATAATACGAATCCATCAACCATGAGCAACTTTAATTATGACTATATCGATGCTCGTATCGGCTTAAGCCCAATGACTTTTGGTGCTGGTGTGAGTAAATCTATCCACCCAAATGCACATGCTATTTTGTCCCTCGACTCTGAGTTCGATAATGACTATGACCTTTCTGCTGGTTTAGGTTTTCATGCACCAGTAAATAACTGGGCAGATATCACCGGTGAGATGTTATTCAAAATGGTTGATGACGACTCTAAAAAATATAATAACGATGCAGGTATGGAAGTAAATATTGGTGTGAGACAATGGTTAGGCCCACAATTTGAAATTGCAGGGAAGCTAGGTTATTACAAAATAAACAATGATGCTGATACTGATGATGTATACGGTACAATATCTGGCCGTTTTCACGCAACAGAGCTATTTTCAATTGGCCTAGAAGGTAAATTAAATTATATCTATGGTGATCAATTAATGGTAACTACCCGCTTTAATTTCTAAATAAGAATCACCGTTATGTAAATATTAAAAAAACCTCGCAAAGATTGCGAGGTTTTTTTAAGTAAAAGTATTAATGATGTACATTGGATAAAAGTTTTTGCCTTCTTGGCTCTTGAATAAGTTTCCAATGGCATCCATCAACTGCACCTGCAAATTTCCACAATAAACGGATATCAACATCACTACCATAGGTTTCTTTTACTCGTTTAAATACATCCTCTGGTCCCATCTGAAGAAAAGTAGTGACATCTGGCACACCTGATTTTTTAACCATTCGTTCTAGAGTAAGTTGCATGTTAGGTAAATCACGTAATCGTCGACTATCTTCTGACTTCTGAAATGCTCTTTCTCTTTTAGAGTATTCAATGGATGCTTCTATAATTCCATCTAAAGCAACATCACCTTCTGTATAGAGCTTTGTAATATCAAAATAGTTAACCGTTGCGACGGTTTGTTTCTTCACATGCTTATATCTTTTACAATTTTTTGCTTCTAAGCTTTGATCAAGATCTCCACCACCGCGAATAAAAATAGTGCCATTCGAGATCAATGCGTACATTGCATCTTCACTAAACAGTCCAATACCACCAAACATTGAACGTTTTTGAAATGAACCAAACTTAGTTACATATTCAAAAAATGACCGCTCCAAATTACTACCCATTTTGTAACCTCCATACTTATGTTTAACCCCCCGATCAAGACACAAGCGTCATAAATGACTTTTATAATAGACTTCCATGTTACTAAATTTGTTTAATTGTTAGATCGACTCTAAAAACAAACTATATTAATTAAAATTTTTATAAGTGACTTCAATAAGAAATGATACTTCATGATAAAAATTAAGTAAGTGCACAGCTCACATCACAAGATGAAAATATCTGAAAAATTACGATATTGATCGCAATATTATTTACTAAATGTCATCAAATGGTAAAAAAAAATTCGAACATGAAGTAAAAAAAGCAAAAACGACTATCTCTACCATGATTAATTTACAACATAAATTAATGCTCAGTAGAAAAATAATTATAAAAAATCATACGATTATCTATTTTTATTACTTTTAATCATTAAAATAGCCTAAAGAAAATTACTGTAAAAATGATAATTGTTTTTATCTTCATTATACGAGGTATTTATGTATTCAGGCGTATTCATGATCTTTTTGCCATTGATCATCGGTTATTTCATTAGCCTATCCAATGAATCTTGGCTCCACCGCATTAGTAAAGTGGTTTCCTATCTTATATATGTCATACTATTTTTAATGGGTTTGAGCCTTTCAGCGCTTGATAATCTAAGCGCTAACTTACAAACCATCATACTTTATACATCAACATTTTTTATAACGATTGGACTGTGTAACCTGGCAGTACTCCCTTTTATCGATAAATACTTTTCAGTCCAAGCAAATGCAAAAGGCACATCACTTCCTATTCATAAAATGGCTCTTGAATCAGCAAAGTTAATCTTAGTAGTTGGTGCTGGCCTACTATTAGGCTTACTCCTATCTTTTGAAGTTTCATGGGTTAACCAAGGAAGCGAAGCTATTCTTCTTTTACTTCTTTTTTTCATTGGTATTCAACTACGCAATAGTGGATTAACACTGAAACAAATTATTTTGAATAAACGAGGAATGCTTATTGCCTTAGTGATAATCCTCACCTCTTGGTGCGGGGGGATCCTTTCTGCATACATTCTCGATATCCCGGTAACAAATGCCTTAGCCATGTCGTCTGGTTTTGGGTGGTACTCTCTAGCAGGAATTTTAATGGGGGATGCCTATGGCCCAATTTATGGTGGCGCATCATTTATGTTAGAGCTACTACGTGAATTAGTTGCGTTAGTTGCTATACCAATGCTTATTCGTCGCTATCCATGTACCTCTATTGGTTACGCTGGAGCAACAGCGATGGACTTTACACTTCCTGTTATTCAAAGCACTGGTGGCGTAAAATGTGTACCAATAGCGATTGTGAGTGGTTTTATTCTAAGTTTATTAGTACCCGTTTTGATGCTATTTTTCGTATCTTTAGGCCATTAGCCTCTCTCATATATAGATAGAAGCGTAGATTTGATCACAAAAGTACGCTTTATTTAATGCAATGACTGACTTATCGGACATGCAAGTTTACAATGCTTCGGCTTAATTGGCTTCTATTCAAGGACTGACAATGAAAAAACTCGCCATTGCTCTTTTATTTTCACTTTCCAGTGGCTCCGTACTGGCAGACAATATTACTAATACTCAGTGTTTAACAAAAAAATACGATGCTTATATTGATGCCTCTTTAATGTGGTACCAAGATCTTGTGGCTATTACAACGATGACCCATCCTGATCTAAAAGAAGTCGGTGACTGGTTTTTAGCAGGAAGAACCCATCATTTTGAATTAAACCGTGCAGCAGTAGATTACTACCTCATTAATGACCCTTCAAAAGTGGCTATCGATCAGTCGGTCGAGTCATGGCTAAAATTAGAACAATCAGAAATTAAAACCTTATCTCAGCGCGATGATAAATTAGGCCAAGTTGCCAAAACAACGTTTGATGATCGCCAATCGCCTCCTAACGAAAAAAACTACGAATTACGTTCAGCATTTGCTGACTTACTAAGCCATCCAAGCAACATTAAACCGGCATTAGATAAGTATAACCAAACCGTCGCAAAAACCAGTGCAATGGAATGCCCGTAATAATTCCTTTCTATTTTCCCTTTCAATATTGAGCGAGACTTTACCTCTATTTTCATATAAATTGGCTCGCTCAAGTTTTAATATTATCAAAATTAAAGAAGAAAACCGCTTTATGGGATCTGATGACAAAATTGTAGATGTCAATTTTGAGAGCTTATTACGCATTTTTACCGTGCCAGAAGCTCCCGACTCCACATTGGGAAATATTGAACAAAAACTTTCTCAAAATCTTAATGAATTTTTAAGAGAGCATATTGTTGCCGAAGAAAAGCCGTTATCTGAGATTGAGAAAGATTTTTTAAATTCTGCAATACCAGAAACCCCAACATTTGTCTCCGAGCACACCCAACACCTTTTAGATACCGTTGTATCTCACTCAGTTCATACATCTGCACCGAGTTTTATCGGGCATATGACATCAGCGTTACCTTATTTTTTGATGCCTCTATCAAAAATAATGATCGCTCTAAATCAAAATTTAGTAAAAATTGAAACCTCCAAAGCCTTTACGCCTCTAGAACGTCAAGTCTTGGGTATGTTACACCGGTTGATCTATCAACAAGGTGATGATTTCTATCAACATTGGATGCACAGTGCAGAGCATTCTTTAGGTGCATTTTGCTCTGGGGGCACGATTGCCAATATCACTGCCCTTTGGGTTGCACGTAATAATGCTTTAAAGGCTGATGGTGACTTTCAAGGCGTAGGTAAAGAAGGCTTATATCATGCGATGATGCATTATGGTTATAAAGGCATTGCGGTATTAGTCTCAGAACGTGGTCATTATTCGCTAAAAAAAGCAGCCGATATTTTGGGTATTGGTCAACAAAATTTAATTGCAGTTAAAACGGATAGTCAAAACCGGATTTGTCCTATTGCACTTGAAGAAACTATCTGTCATTTAAAAATACAAAATATTAAACCCTTTGCAATCATTGGTGTTGCAGGTACCACAGAAACAGGCAGCATTGACCCCTTAGATAAAATTGCCGATATTGCAGAACGTGAAGAATGCCATTTTCATGTTGATGCCGCTTGGGGTGGTGCTACCTTGATGTCAAATAACCACCGATATTTACTCAAAGGCATTGAACGTGCTGACTCCGTAACCATTGATGCACATAAGCAAATGTACATTCCAATGGGCGCAGGAATGGTTTTATTTAAAAACCCTTCAGCAATGACATCGATTGAACATCATGCAGAATATATTTTACGAAAAGGTTCGAAGGATTTAGGTGCTCATACACTAGAAGGATCACGCTCTGGAATGGCAATGCTCGTTTATTCAAGCATGCATATTATCAGCCGACCAGGCTACGAACTACTGATTGATCAAAGTATCGAAAAAGCCAAGTTTTTTGCAAATCTAATTGAGCAACAACAAGACTTTGAACTTATATCCAAACCGGAGTTATGCATACTCACCTATCGGTATGTCCCCTTAAAAACCAAAAAAGCATTGGCCATCGCAAGTGCTAAAGAAAAAGAAGAATTACATCAACTGCTTAATGAATTAACTAAGTTTATTCAAAAAAAACAACGAGAAAATGGTCGCTCATTTGTGTCAAGGACTCGGCTTACTCCTGAAAAATGGGGCCGCATGGAAACAAACGTTTTCAGGGTTGTTTTGGCTAACCCTTTAACCGATAAAGGCATACTCCATTCTGTGATTGAAGAACAGCGTAAAATTGCAAAAACGAGTCCTATCGTGTTACCCAAAATAGAAACACTAACCTCCACAATTCTTCAACTCTAGCTTCACTTCTATGGTTATGCAGGCAGCTCAATAATTGACTGCTTGCTTAAAAATTTAATTTTCATACAAAAAACACCCAATATTGAAATTTTATTTCGTAAAATATTGTACTAACCTCTGATAACCCTCATCTTATTGTCAAAAAAAGTCAAAACTGTAATTAATTTTGAGCTTTGTCATATTCTTAGAATAAAAAACTCTTTCAATACACTATCCATAGTCAACCATGGTTATACTCTGCCTAGCACGTCATAAGATTATATTAGCTCAAATACCATGAGTTAGTGATAGCGATGACAACCTCATTCTTACAACCTGAATGTTAGCATTGGTGAGAGCAGTATGAACACATTAGAAAAAATTCAAAAAAATCTCGATATTTTTAGCAAATCCGAACGGAAAGTTGCTGAGGTAATTATCGCGGCTCCCCAAACCGCCATTCATTCAAGTATTGCAACCTTAGCCAAAATTGCAGACGTCAGTGAACCAACCGTTAACCGCTTCTGCCGACGCTTAGATACTAAAGGGTTTCCTGACTTTAAATTGCATTTAGCTCAAAGTCTTGCAAATGGCACCCCATACGTTAATCGCAACGTTGAAGAATCAGACGGCCCCGATGCTTACACGCATAAAATATTCGAGTCAGCAATGGCTTGCTTGGATGTGGCTAAAAACAGTATTGACCCTTATCAAATCAACCGAGCGGTCGACTTACTCACACAAGCAAAACGTATTTCATTTTTCGGTTTAGGGGCATCTTCCGCTGTTGCAAAAGATGCTCAAAATAAATTTATCCGCTTCAAAATTCCAATCATGAATTTTGACGATATTGTTATGCAACGAATGAGTTGTATTAATTCAACAGAAAATGACGTGGTGGTTTTGATCTCACACACTGGCCGGACAAAAAGCCAAGTTGAAATTGCACACCTTGCTCGCGAGAATGGAGCAACGGTCATTGCCATAACAGCAAAAGACTCCCCCCTTGAAGCGGCAAGCGACCTAGCGATTACACTTGATGTCCCGGAAGATACCGATGTCTATATGCCCATGGCAAGCCGTATTGTTCAAATGACAATCATTGATGTTCTTGCTACAGGGTTTACTTTACGCCGAGGTTCAGGCTTTAGAGAGAATTTGAAACGAGTAAAAGATGTCTTAAAAGATTCTCGATACGATAAAGTAAATCCGTTGTAAATTTAAACAATCAAGTATTAATAGCTTTTCTCTATTGAAATAAAAGCTCATATCAACTTTAAATCATCGATATCTTAAGGCATAGTGAGCAGCATAAAGAATATAAGGAGAAAACCCATGTTTGTAGTAATTTTTGGTCGCCCTGGTTGCCCATTTTGTGTCCGTGCAAAAGATCTTGCCGATAAATTAAAAGAACAACGTGATGATTTCAATTATCGTTATGTTGATATTCATGCTGAAGGCATTAGTAAAGCTGATCTTGAAAAAACAGTTGGTAAACCCGTGGAAACGGTACCACAAATTTTTGTTGACCAAAATCATGTTGGTGGTTTCACCGAATTTGAAGCCTATTCAAAAGCAAACTTAGGTCTTTACGATTAAGCCCTCACTTTGATTTGAGTAAATTAAACAGCCCCCCTATCGGGGCTGTTTTTGTTCCTGAGTCCATATTTTATCAGCCATATTTGTTCTTTTTCTTACTCAAAATTAACACACCAAAATTTAATACCAAAAAGTCATAATTTTTCTTATTTATTCTCTATTTATCCGATACACTTTGTAAATATTGATCGACAAAGTGATATCCAATTAATTGAAGTTGCAGAAAACCTACCATTACACTACGTTATTATGAGAAGTAACCATATTCTGTAAAGGTGCAGCTTAAGTAAGAACGGTATAACTAAATTCGATGAATCATTTAATGAATAGTATGCCCAATAACATTGTTAAAACATATCAGTGCTATACAGGTAGTAACACTCTGATTGGACAATACTTATTCCTTTTTATTTTGTTGTGTACCCTTTTCGCTTGAGATTACCGTGAATATAGACGTTGCTGCGCTCTTAAACCAAAACCCAATATTATTATTATTTGTTGTCCTTGCTATTGGTCTTTCCATTGGGAAAATTCGATTTGGCAACTTTCAACTTGGCAATTCAATTGGAGTACTGCTTACGGCCCTATTAATGGGTCACCTCGGGTTTAATTTTAATGCCGAAGCTCTCACCATTGGTTTTATGCTATTCATTTATTGTGTTGGAATAGAAGCTGGTCCTAATTTTTTTGGCATATTTTTCAGAGATGGGAAACATTATTTCTTTTTAAGCCTGATCGTTCTCGTAACCGCTATCAGCCTCACTTATGGGCTTGGGCATGTATTAGGATTAGATTTTGGCTTAACCGCAGGCATTATGGCCGGGTCCATGACCTCTACACCTATATTAGTCGGTGCACAAGACGCGCTAAATTCAGGTTTAGGCACCATTCCTGATGGAATGCAGTTAGCCATGATCTTAGACAACCTTTCTGTCGGCTATGCGCTTTCTTATTTGATCGGCTTAACCAGTATGATCATGTTTGCTAAATTACTACCGAAACTTCAAAAAGAAAATTTAAGTGACTCAGCCCAACGAATTGCACAAGAGCGAGGATTAGGTGGCGCTGGCCAACGCAAAGTTTACCTCCCTATCATTCGAGCCTATCGAGTCGGCCAAGAGCTGATTGATTGGGCGGACGGAAAAAACCTAAGAGAGTTAGGTATTTACCGACAAACAGGTTGTTATATTGAACGTATTCGTCGTAATGGTATCTTAGCCCATCCAGATGGTGACGCTATTTTACAACTTGGGGATGAAATTGCTTTGGTTGGCTATCCAGACAGCCATGCCCGACTCGATCCTAGTTTCCGAAATGGAAAAGAAGTTTTCGACCGGAACCTTCTTGATTTACGTATTGCAGAAGAAGAGATCGTGGTAAAAAGTGATAGCATCGCAGGAAAAAAATTATCAGATCTGAACATTGCAGAGTATGGCTGTTTCCTTAGTCGAGTCGTTCGCGCTCAAATTGAAATGCCAATGGATCTTAATATCGTTCTTGCAAAAGGAGATATTCTACAAGTCAGTGGTGAAAAAAGTCGAGTATTAGGCCTTGCAGAACGTATTGGTTTCATCTCTATCCATAGCCAGATAGCAGATTTATTAGCCTTCTGTAGCTTTTTCATTATTGGCCTATTGTTTGGCTTAATTACCATGACCTTTGGACAAGTTACTTTTGGATTAGGTAATGCAGTTGGGCTCTTAATCGCAGGAATTACATTGGGCTTTTTAAGAGCGAATCACCCTACTTTCGGTTATGTACCGCAAGGTGCACTCAATATGGTGAAAGATCTAGGTCTTATGGTCTTTATGGTCGGAATAGGGCTAAGCGCAGGTAGCAATATGTTTGAGTACCTTGGGCAAGTCGGTATAAAAATTATTGGCGTTAGTTTTATTATCAGCGTGGTTCCTGTCGTGTGTGCTTACCTCTTCGGTGCTCATGTGTTAAAAATGAACCGCGCGCTACTATTTGGTGCCATCATTGGAGCCCGTACTTGTGCACCAGCAATGGACATAGTAAATGATTATGCTAAATCCACAATTCCTGCACTTGGTTATGCTGGTACATACGCCATCGCCAATATTCTTATGACTTTAGCTGGCACTTTACTCATTATTTTGAGTTAAATAACCTTTTACTTTAGCTTTAAAACAATGCCAGCTGATTGATTACAGCTGGCATTGTTGTATTAGTAAGGTTAATTATCTTTAGAAAAGTGCACTAGGCATCCGATCTATAACCACCGACGTACTTTCCGACAATAATCTTGGTACTCTTGGCCAAACTTATTCTGTAGAAACCGTTCCTCTGGTTTAATTTGAAACTGAGTGATATACAGAGCAAAACCAATACATACTCCGATGGATAGCCAGTTGTTCATCCATACCGCAATCGCAATTAAGTTCAGCAATATACCTAAATACATTGGATTACGTGAAAGCCGATATATACCCGTGGTAACAAGTTTATTCGTTGCATGTTTTAAATCTGGGTGAATAGTCGTTTCCGATTTAAAAAATAATTTCACACCAGTTATTGCAAGCATTAAACCAACCATGATAAACGAAAGTACAATACTCCAACGTAATGGCCCTAGCCCTAACCTTTCACTAGACAAGAAATGATCAAGTACGAACATCAATATCACAGTAATGATCGCCACAATCGGCGGTTTTATCTTTAACTCTAACCAGTGCACGTTATCTCCCTTAAAAAAGATGCAAAAATTAATTAACCTGTATGATTAAAACAGTAAACCCTTCATGGGGTTGAGGCGCTTCAAAATATTGACTTACATGATAAAACATAGCTTCGTTATCGAATTTTTCTCGTTCAGGTTGTTCTATTCGTCGATGCTTAATATGCTCTAAACAAACTTCATCATCAGCATCAATATAAATCAGTTGGTGTTCCGCTTTAACGTTATCAATTAATTGCTTAAACCACTCTCTTTGTTGATAAGTGTTGGCAGGAAAATCGAGCACAACATCGGTTCCTGTTGTCAAAATTTTCTGTATATGCTGGAAGAATAGAGGTTTCATTCTTGAAGCAAACATTAAGTAGTCTTCAAAATTTATAATTTGATCAGGGTACAATACAGATAGCCACTCATCCTCACTAATATGAACGGCATTTTTTTCTTTTGAAAGATTCAGTGAGTGTGTCGACTTTCCTGCTCCCATTTTTCCAGTATAAAAATAAAGTGTTCCAACCTTTACCATATTATCAACTCCGCTCACTACCTTTATACTTCAAACATAAACCCTAAGTGCTCAATTCTCAAGCAAAAAAAAGACGCTCCAAAGAGCGCCCTTTTAAACTTATCACTTATCATCTGACTACATGAATCAAATATCTTGAACGTCAAAGTTTACTTCTGGGTTAACATCAGCATCATAATCGACACCGTCAACACCAAAGCCAAACAGTTTCAAAAATTCTTCTTTGTACTCAACATAATCCGTTAACTCTTTCAAGTTTTCAGTGGTAATTTGCGGCCATAGATTACGACAATGTTGCTGAATATCTTCACGCAGTTCCCAATCATCCAAACGTAGACGATTCTTCTCATCGACTTCAGGAACAGAACCATCTTCTTTATAAAGACGTTGCGTAAACATGCGGTAGATTTGTTGCATACAACCTTCATGCACCCCTTCTTCTCGCATTTTTTTAAATACCATTGCGATATAAAGAGGCATAACAGGAATAGCAGAACTAGCCTGGGTTACCACACTTTTCAGAACAGCAACATTCGCTGTACCATTGATTTCAGACAATTTCTCATTCAGTGCAGCTGCCGCGCGGTCTAGATCCATTTTCGCTTTACCTAGCGCACCATCCCAGTATATCGGCCAGGTTAATTCAGTACCGATATAGCTATAAGCAACGGTTTTACAGCCTTCGGCTAAAACATCTGCTTCAGAAAGTGCTGACATCCATAATTCCCAGTCTTCACCGCCCATAACAGTAATAGTGTCTTGAATTTCTTGCTCTGTCGCAGGTTCAACACTTGCTTCAATAATGATGTCTTTATTGGTGTCCACTGCCGTTGCAGTATACGTTTCACCAATAGGCTTTAATGCTGAACGAATGACTTCACCCGTTTCCGGCATTTTACGAACAGGTGAGGCTAGTGAATAAACCACCATATCAATCTGACCAAGATCGGCTTTGATTAAATCAATCGCTTTTTGTTTGGCTTCATTTGAAAATGCATCACCATTTAAGCTTTTAGAATACAAGCCTTCTTCTTTAGCGAGCTTGTCGAAAGCCGCTGAGTTATACCAACCTGCTGTGCCGGTTTTTTTCTCTGTGCCTGGCTTTTCAAAAAACACACCAATGGTTGATGCGCCGCCGCCAAATGCTGCTGCAATACGAGATGACAAGCCATAGCCACTTGAAGAACCAACCACTAATACTCGTTTTGGTGCATTAGCAATTGGGCCTTGCGCTTTGGTATAAGCAATTTGTTCTTTTACGTTTGCTTCACAACCCACCGGGTGAGTTGTTGTACAGATAAATCCACGGATTTTCGGTTTGATGATCATATTCAGCTTCCTTTAAAAAACCCCTGTAGGATAAAAGTTTATAAGAGGTTTCGCATCTTATTTCTCTCTTTTTTTAAGATACAGAGTGGTGGTTAGACCTCTTTAACGTAAATAAACTAAAACGCCACAGCAATCTGTGGCGTTTTATTACAACGATTACACGCTTTATTTATGCAGCGCTATCAATCTTTTTTGACGCTTTACCTACTTTTGTTGTTTGACCATGAGTCCGAATTTCACTGAAATCATGGCTAAAATGATCAACTTGGATTGAACGATAACGAATTTCATCAGCGGTCAATATTTGTTTCACTTCGTCTTCAGTTAATATTTTCTGCTCAAGCGCTGAATCCAAACGCTCTTGCAACGTCGCTGATTTTGTAAGTTTCCCGTCTTTTATTGCTTTGATAAGTTTACGTTCAAGGTGACGAATATCATACATGGCAATAAAAGCACGCTCAATCAAACCAACATTATCGTCATCATCTTTACCAATATAACAAAGATGAGTCAGACGTTCACGATGTGCACCTGGAGTCATTAAGCTTTCAGCTACTTTAGACTTTTGCTTATCAGATGGCGCTTTAAAACGATTTCCTAATGGAAAAACCAATACTTTCAAAATATTCGCTGCAATACGATTCGGAAGATTACGATACGCTTCTGAAAGCGCATGCGCGGCTTCGCTCAAACAATGGTTCATCGCATAATGAACATAATCGAGATCCGCCTGCTGGCAACCTTCATCTTCATAACGTTTTAGCACGGCTGATCCTAAATATAAGTAACTAAGCGTATCGCCTAAACGTGCAGAGAGCATTTCTTTGCGTTTAAGTTCACCGCCCAAGGTGAGCATGGCAAAGTCCGTTGTCACCGCCAACGCTTTACTTAAACGAGTCATATCTCGGTAGTATTGCTTCGTTGGACCAGAGGTATGCGATTTTGCAAAACGAGAGCCTGTCAGTGCCATAATAAATGCACCTAAACTATTTTTTATTGCATAACTCATGTGTTTAAACAACAAACCGTCAAAAGCTTTTGCACCAGCTTTCTCATCTGGATTCGCTGCTGCTTCCATTTCTGGTAATACAAATGGATGGCAACGAGTCGCACCTTGACCAAAAATCATCAGGTTACGCGTTAAGATATTCGCACCTTCCACTGTTATTGCAACGGGAATACCATAATAGTGGTTAGCCAAATAGTTCATTGGGCCTGTTTGAATTGCACGACCAGAATGAATATCCATTGAATCGTTCAGAATAGTACGCGCCATTTCTGTCATATGGTATTTAGCAATGGCAGTGATGATTCCCGGTTTTTCACCAAGATCAAGCGATGTAGTGGTTAATGTACGAGCAGCCTCGAGCATATATGTCATACTACCAATCCGAGCTAAAGAATCGGCAACACCTTCAAACTTACCAATAGACATTCCAAACTGCTTACGAACATAACTATAGGCACCGGTAGTACGGCTGGTTAAATGTCCCACTGCAGTCCCTAATGCAGGTAATGAAATGCCACGACCCGCTGATAAGCATTCCACCAGCATTCGCCAACCTTTACCCGCATAATCTGCGCCACCAATCAGCCAATCCATTGGAATGAAGATATCTTCACCACGAGTTGGGCCATTCATGAAAGCGAGTCCAAGCGGATCATGACGCTCACCAATTTCAACACCTTCATGATCAGCTGGAATTAACGCACAAGTAATACCAAGATTTTCCTTATCACCCAATAAATGGTCTGGATCGTCTAGCTTAAAGGCGAGTCCAAGTACGGTTGCTACTGGCGCAAGTGTAATATAACGTTTGTTCCAGCTTAAACGAATGCCTAGAACCTCTTCACCATTATGCATCCCCTTACAAACGACACCTTTATCAGGAATACCACCTGCATCAGAGCCAGCTTCTGGGCCTGTCAATGCAAAACATGGAATATCAGTACCGTCGGATAAGCGGGGCAACCAATAATTTTTCTGTTCTTGTGTACCATAGTGCGAGAGTAGCTCTCCTGGGCCTAAAGAGTTAGGTACCATTACCGTAACTGCTGCACTCGTACTACGTGTAGCAATTTTACTCACAATGGTCGAGTTAGCATGAGATGAAAAATTCAAACCACCGTATTCTTTACCAATAATTAATGCAAAGAAC
This sequence comes from Vibrio casei, assembly GCF_002218025.2. Lineage (NCBI taxonomy): Bacteria > Pseudomonadati > Pseudomonadota > Gammaproteobacteria > Vibrionales > Vibrionaceae > Vibrio > Vibrio casei. Next base: position 1,581,588 of record NZ_AP018680.1, read on the forward strand.
TTTTCACGACGAAGGAACTCCCATACCTCTGGGGTTAAATCACGGTCTTCATTGACCGTTTTATAGTCGTCTAACATTTCAAGTAGAGTAACCACTTGGTTATCAATGAATGATTGCTCTTCCGTCGTTAACTGTGGTTTTGGATAGTGATGTAAGGTTTGCCAATTCGGCGATCCAGAGAAAAGCTGGCCATCCCACCATACACTTCCCGCTTCCATTGCTTCGCGCTCTGTACTTGAAAGTGGTGGTAAAACTTGTTTAAACCATTTAAACGCTGGATCGCTAATCCATTTTTGTCGTAAAGAGCTCATAATCTATTCCTTTTATATTCGCGTTATTTATACTTTCTAATTATTATTTTATACTAAGCTTCCGCTGCGACACCCGCCGCAAGGAAAGGGATAAGTTGTTTTATCACAACATCTGAATCTACTTTTTTTCCGTATGAATTAAAGGCGATTTCAGCCAAAGCCTTACTCGACGACATAGTGAAAACACAAGTACCCAAGGTAAAGTGTAAACGCCAAAATAAGGTCTCTGCATCTAAAGCTGGGTTTGCCTTTTTGACAGAATCTGTAAATAAATTCAAAACACTGCTATAACGAGTCGTAATAAACCAGCGAAGATGTCCTTGAACATCGGTATAACCCCGCCCCGTTAATAGCATGAATCGACTAGCACCATTTGGACGAACTTTATCTAAAGATAATAGAGGCTGTGTTAGCGTATTGAACACCTCGGTCATCTGGTAATTACTTTGTTTATTAAGCTTTATCAAAGACTTTTCAAGTTCAGGCATAAATGCTTCTAAATATCGGTTTAAAACCGCTCTAACTAATGTTTTCTTATCACCAAAATGATAGTTCACAGACGCTAAGTTCACATTGGCTTTCGTTGTTATGGTGCGTAGTGACGTATCATTGAAGCCGTGTTCTGCGAACAAAGCTTCTGCCACATCCATAATCTTTGCTTTTGTTGTATTTTTAGAACTCATTTCAATTGCTCGTATTAAACACTTGTTTGAATATTATTTGAGTTATTAACTTGAAACAAGTGGTAGTGATCACAATTGCAACAAATGGATAACCTAAAAAATATCAGGAATTTAAAGTGCTTAAAAATCAATGAATTAAAATAAATTTTAGATTTTTATTAAAAAGATGGGAACTGAATTGAAAAAACTCAGTCCTATAATACGTAGCAAGAAGATAAAAAAGTGTAGTTATAGGCCGTCAATTAGCTCACTTGTGTATCTCCAAAATTTCTACACCTAACTGCAATTTTTTCATATACAACTCCTATATTGTTTTATGCCCATTTCTCTTTTGATTTGGGCTTTTTTTTGTCTGTTATTTGTATCCTTTAAGCAAGGCCCATCACAATAAATAACGGATCCCACTGATTAATAGGCAACTAATCTCAAATTCGGATAATTTAAAAGAAACGCAAGTAGCAGAAACAAAAAGACCACCCGAAGGTGGCCTTATAAAAAACAATATTTTTCTAAGCTTCAGTTTCAGCATTCGCTTCTTTTGGTAAAAACATATGCAACAATATGTACCCCAAAATGGCCGCCGTGGTTGAACCAATTAAGATACCGAGTCTAGAGTAGGTATCAAACGCTGCATCAACATCCACGAATGCCAAAGAGGAGATAAATATCGACATCGTAAAACCAATACCGCACAACACTGAGACAGCAAATATATGCTTAAAGTTAACCCCTGTAGGTAGCTGAGCCACTCCACACTTTACCGACAGCCAGCTAAAACTAAACACTCCTAACGGCTTACCAATTAATAAGCCCAACGCGATTCCCATTGGCACCGTTGAAGATAGACCACTTAATGACACACCTTCTAAAGAAATACCCGCATTTGCAAAAGCAAAAATAGGCAAAATTAAGAAATTAACGTATGGATGCAAAGCATGCTCAAGGGTTTTCAATGGTGATTTAGCCCCTTTATTTCCATCCAACGGAATAGCAAAACCAATCAGTACACCCGCGAGAGTAGCATGCACACCAGATTGTAAAACACTAACCCACAAAATAAAGCCGACAATTAAATACCAATGTATTTTCGTCACATTCTTCATATTCATAATGAACAATGTGGCTGTCGCAATGAAGCCAACTGCTAATGCAATCGTTGATAAATCGCTTGAGTAAAATAAAGCAATAATCACAATGACACCTAAGTCATCAATGATCGCAAGGGCTAGCAAGAAGACTTTTAAGCTCACTGGTACACGGCTGCCAAGTAGAGCCATAATTCCTAAAGCAAAGGCGATATCAGTAGCAGCAGGAATAGCCCAACCTCCCACCGCAACGGGATCATTCATATTAAAAACTAAGTATACTAAAGCGGGTGCAAGCATCCCACCAACGGCGGCAATCGCGGGAAATAAAGCCGTTTCTTTGGAGCGTAATGCCCCAACTAACAATTCCCGCTTAACTTCTAAACCAATCAATAAGAAAAATACAGCCATAAGGCCATCATTAATCCAATGAGAAGCAGACATGCCAGCAATATCGAAATGTAAGGCATCCTGATAAAGATTATTGAATGATGAGTTGGCAATAAACATAGCAATTGCAGCCGCAATGACAAGAAGGATACCGCTGGCTGATTCCATTTTGAAAAATTTAACTAAAGTATCTCGCATATAACCATTTTCCTTAACTTAGCGTTTACGCGCTAACAAAATATGGACTGATGTTAACGAAGTCAGTTGAAGTATAAAAATCGATTGTTTAGTGTATAAAGCTCGGCTTTTCCGTGGTGTACACTTTTGGGTTCAATACTTTATTACATAAGCATATACTATGTATGTAAAGTAAAAAGACAAACTGAACAGCATAGGTTTATTTCTATATTATTTGATAACTTAATAACCCATTAGTTGTATGAACCCTACACCAGTTTGACTTCCTGTTACCAATATGGGGCCTTCCCAAGAAGGAACCCAATAGGGTAACCACATTTCTTTATTATAAAATTGGGTAATTAAGCTAATTTTATATTTAGGTATCTCAATAACCCACCTTAAAGGCAAGATTTTCCCATTAAGAAGTGGATAGGTTTCTAATGGGTACAAATGGATGTCGTCATTGTCAATATCAATGACGGAACCATCTTTACTTGATAGTGTTCCAATAATGTAACGTATTTTTTGAGGGTGATGATATTGTGTTAAAGCTAGCGCCCGACCATCTTTTAAATGAATAGAGAATGCATCCCATCGAAGCGTATTCGATGCAATTAAATGATTTCCCCATTCTTTATCTAACCACGCCAGACCTTGAACGTTGACTTCTTTACCATTTAACATCAACACACCTTTCGTTTTAAGAAAAGGAGCGCTGAAAAAATAAGAAGCTGTACTGAGTAAATCATGCGTTTTCTTATAGCCTTTATCTCCATTGAGAACAAAGGGCCCATAAGATGCACTTGTTAAATCAATCGAAAAGTCATCGGCTTTCACTTGTAATTGGCTTGGCATAGAAAAATTGTTATTCGACTTCCACAGCCAATCATCTATCCACATTCTTAATGGATCCATTAACACGCCCGCTTGACCGATTCCACCACGAGAAATCCGCTGCTGAGACCATGATTGATCTTCCGTCGATACTACTGCCTGTGCGATATAAATTTGGGCGTTTTTCCAACCAACGCCTTGGTAATCGCCATTAGAAATTCGGTACATTGTCCACTGTATGCCATACTCCCGACCATCATCCCCTTTTACATTGGCCTTGTAATGCCAAACTTCATGATGGTAATTGGGGTGTTCATTGAAATCTTTACCAACATTAATCGTAATATCAGGTAATACTGGCTCATAGACTGCCTTGCCTTCCCCTTCTTTGATTACTGGTAATGTTCCATTGCCTAACTCTTGTGCAGCAAGATCCTTTTCCCAGTGCTGAGTAGTACCTCCTAAAATAAGGAGGAAAAATAGGCTTAGAAATAACCATTTTTTCACCGGATGCTTAAGCCTAGAAATCAAAGCGAATCCCTCAGTAACTTCATTGGTGTCGTTTTAACCATTAACCAAACGGGCCATGCACCGGCAACGAATAAAGCCATTAATGACCATCCGAATGTAAATAAATAACGCTCAGGCAAAAGCTCAATTTGCATTGTCCAACCAAATGCGTTTTTCAATACAACATCAACCATAAGTTGAGCCAATATAATGCCTAAAGGCAGAGCAATAAACGCCGTAAACAATCCAATAACTAGCAACTGCAAAGCCCCAAGGATCACTAATTCTTTACCTGATATCCCTAAGCAACGTAATAAGGCAACTTGCTTTTGTCGTGCAACTTCACCCGCCACTGTCGACACAAATAAACCAAACACCGCAATAAATAACGTGATTTTCCCTAAAGTATTGGCAACTTTAAACGTTTGATCAAACGCAATCATCGCTTGCGTATGCATCGCATTATTATTGTAAATACGATTTTGAGACAGACTGAAACGCTGTTGTATGCGACGAATTAGATTTTCTGGGCTTTCATTTGGCCCTAATAAAACCCCTAACGCCACATCCCCACTTCCACGGAATAATTGTGTCCATTTTTTCTGAGAAATGATCACCTGGTTATACGGGTTTCCATAATCGTAATAAACCCCAAGGACTTGCCAATTATGACCAAGAGGCTCAGGAAGTATAATGTGATCACCAGGGTGTAAATTTTGCTTAAGCGACATAGATTCACTGATCATCACCCCTTTACCATTATGCAACTTATACCAAAACTGCGGCACAGCAAGCTTCACGGTTAATGCATGACGCTCTGAATCTGAATCGCCAGAGCTTACAACCTGAATACTGCCATTATCCGACTGTAATGATTTCTCCCAACGCCACCAAACACTATCCACTTCATTTTGTGATTGAAGCCACTCCCCCATTCTTGCCGCTGAAGACGCGGTCGGAGTAATGTACAAGTCAGCGGATAATCGTTGAACAAGCCATTGATCGGTCGTTTGGCGAAAACTCCCCACCATCGTTTCAACACCAATATTAGTCGCTAGCGCTAACATAAACGCCATGGCAGCTATACCTCGATAACTCATACTGGAAGCTATATCAGAAAAGAACCAGCGGACTTTTACCCAAGGCATCGTGAATGAAAAACTAGTGAATAAACGCCATAAGAAGTAAGGCATGATAAAACCAACACTAACTAACAATAAAGCAATAAGCGTAAAGCCTTGTTCTTGCGTAGTTGGTACTTGATACAAGGCCACAGCAATCACAATGCAAACACAAGCAACCAAAGCTTGTAAAGTGAACTCACGTCCTGCAAAACGTATTAATGACAGACGAGAAGCAAGGCGAATAGGTTGAGACTTCACCAAACGAACTAATGGCCAAAAACAGGCTAATAGACAACCCAAAATAGCCATTAATAAGCTGTATTGACTCCATTCCCATTGCCACTCAATGGAAAGCCCTACGTCAGCGTTATACAAATCACTTAAACTCGCCGATACCGAAGGCATTAAACGGTTTGCTAATGCTAAACCTAATACGGTACCACTCAGCCAGCCAACCAAAATCCACCCAAAGATTTCAATTAATAGTGCTTTCGTTAATTGCCACCCCGAAACACCTGTCAGACGTAAAATGCCCACTAATGGCTGTCTTTGAGTAAACGACAATGACATTGCTTGATAAAAAATAAACAAACCAATTAAGAATGAAAGCATCCCCATTGCTGTTAAATTCATATGGAACGCTTTCGTCAATGATCCAAGTTCAACGCGAGTATTACGATGTAAAGAAATCCCATTAGGAAGAAAGGCTCGTAATTTATCTAATTTATCCGCTGGCATTTCAGCACAAGCGACCATATCAAATCCAGAGCTACGATTAAGCGTTCTTAATAAAGACATATCTGCAATAAGTCGAGAACCGGTAATTCTTTCAGAAGCGTCGACTTTAATTGGGCCAAGGAGCTCACCTGCACCAAGTGGAATATAATCCCCATCATCGACATTTAAGTAACTTGATAGTTGTTCACTGATCATAACAGGATAAGGAGGTCGCATTAGTTCCAACATATCGGCGCTATCTGCATTTTTTTCAGAACGGAGTGACATCATTGCAATCGGGTCAAACCCAACAATATTAAGTTGGGTACCATCTTTAGCAACCACTCGGTAGGTATCAAATGGAACACATTGATTAAAACCATTACGACGAAGCTGTACGTAGAACCCTTGAGGAATCTTATTACTCGTCAACTTAGGTTGAATTCGGTAAGGCAATGGGTTGGAAAAGAGTTTTTCACCTTGAGCATAACTTTGTTTGGCGTGATAATTAATCGCCAGCACACCAACAAACAAGGAAATTCCCAAAGTTAAGCCAAGCCACACCAAAAGAATTTGAAACGGATGGCGACGGTAATGACCAAGTAGAGCTTTAACTACGGGCCAAAACATTCAACACACCCCCTTGTAAACGAACACAACCTTCTAAATGGCTAGCGACTCTTTCACTATGAGTAACCAATAATAACGTACAATCCATTTTGCTCGATAAACTGGTTAATAAACGCATAACGGCTTCAGCATTTTTTTCATCCAAGCTCCCTGTGGGTTCATCGGCTAGAAGCAATGACGGTTCCATATATAATGCTCGGGCAATAGCCGCGCGCTGTTGTTGCCCCCCAGAGACTTCTTCAGGATAGCGGCCTAATAAAGGCATAAGATCAAGAGAGGAAAGAATCTGTCGCCACAGATTAGGATCTTCTGGCAAGCCCTTCAATTGTCGGCAGAAACGAATATTATCGGCAATATTTAACGTTGTGAGTAAATTAAACTGCTGAAAAATCAATCCGATATGATTACGTCGAAAAGCTGTTCGGTGCCGTTCCGGTGCATTATGCATAGGAAAATCGGAACAAACAATTTCTCCGGAATCACAAGCATCCAATCCTGCGATCAAATTCAATAGTGTGCTTTTCCCTGATCCACTTTCCCCCATTAAAGCTAGTTGTGAACCACGTTTTAATGATAACTCAGCACCTTGTAAAACCGGACTAAAAACACCACCGTCGACATAACCTTTACATAGGTTTTTAAGATATAACATTCAGCTCTCACACGTTACCCAGAAACGTAGACTGGAAATTTACACTAATTGATCATGACTAGAAAGTAATTTGGTTTTTACGCTAGCATTATTCATTTAGCGAATGATTTGTATTTCTTTTGCAAATAACGCAACCATTCCATCATCCATTAAAATACATCCGTAAACGCTTATCTCAACCATGAAAACAACGCAATAGACCTTCTTATTCAGAATTTAGGTTAACTAAATTTAAATGGGATTTCCGCTAGTTTATTACCTTCATTTTTCGGAAAGATACGATATTCACCATGATATTTCACAATCGATTTATAATCGGTTTGTTTATGCACTAAAAAACCATTGTTCGATGCTTCTAAGACAAATGCAGTATGGTTCCCACGAACAAAAAAGCTCATCGGTTTAACAAGGTCACTTCCCTCAAAGCAATCATCACATTGCTTGGCACATAGTACAAATGAGTTTGGCTGATCAGCAAAAACTTGCGTCTTTTCTGTCAACTCAAATTCATTAACCACTTCCCATCCAACACTTTCCATATGATCCATAAAAGCTTCAATATGAACATCTAGAATAGGCACATGTTCTTCACCAATAGGGACTAAGCGTTGATAAAGCTCTGAAATACGTTCAAATATACCTAATAAATCACTGCCCGAGCCTTTACTGCGACTGGCTTTCTGCCAGCGGAGTAAATCATCTTTTACACAAGAATTGAAACATTGGCTTTTAATACTTTTTGTTACCCAATGAGCAAGAAAATGTGTATTGGTGATCGGTGTATCTGCAAGCTTTCCTGCTGCATGTTGCTGCTTTAATTCGGATAGAGCACCGTTTACTGCGTTTTGAATCTCTAGTGAATATTGCATCTTTAATTCTCTAACAAACTTTTTAATAAAGTAAATATCGGTCATGCGTTACGGCTAAGCAGCCAATAAGCACTAACCGACAACATCGAGCATAAAAACATCGAAATAACCATTGGCCACACATAGCCACTTGGTAAGAATGCGATAATCGCACTCACGATGGCGCCAGTCCCAAAACGCAATGTACCGGCAAGTGACGATGCTGTCCCTGCCATTTGCGGGTAACTGCTTAATAACAACCCCATTGAATTACTACCAATAATCGAGATAGTGCCGACAAACAAAATAACACTGACTACCACGGCCCATAAGCCAAAATCAAACAACCAACTAACCAATAATGCTACCCCAGCTAGAGTTTGGCACCCTAGCCCGAAGCGTAGCATCCAATGTGAACCCATTTTACGAACAGCTTTACCATTAAAACTGGTCATCAACACCATACCGATAACATTTAATGCAAATAAATAACCAAAATGTTCAGGTTTTACACCGTATATATCAATGTAAACAAACGAACCTGCGGTAATAAAAGCAAACATACCAGCAAAAGAAAAAGCACCACAAAAAATCAAACCAAAAGAAACTGGGTTGGTAAATAAACTATAGTAATTTTTAATGGTGGTACGAAATCGTAAAGGTTGTTTATTTTCCGTCGACAGTGTTTCTGGGATTTTCAATATAACCGCAATAAGAACAATCACAGAAACCAATGCTAAAGCGGCAAAAATAGAGCGCCAACCGAGCCAAACCGCTAAATTCCCTCCAATAAGAGGAGCAAGTAATGGCGAAATGGTAATCACCAATGTAATAAAAGACATTGCACGAGCAAAATCTTCTTTGTTAAACATATCTCTTACAATAGCTTGCACAATCACAGCCGCGGCAGCTCCAGCAAAGCCCTGAGCAAATCGCATGTAAAGTAACGCTTCAATACTTGTCGTTATCGCACAAATAACCGAGGTAATAGCGAAGAAAATAATACCAATCATCAATACTGGACGGCGACCATAACTGTCTGAAAGTGGCCCATGAAGTAACTGACCAATCGCAAACCCTGCCGTATAAGCGGTTAATGTTCCCTGCACTGCCCCATTGTTTACCATTAAATCTTTAGCGATTGTAGGCATAGCCGGAAGGTACATATCTATCGCAAAAGGCGTTAATAATCCGATGGAGCCCAAAATCAGATACAAGAAAAAATAATTATTGTTGTCTGAATAAGACTTATTTTGGGACATAGCAGTTCCTATATTCTAAATAGTTTGAGTCAACAAACGGTATGACTAAGTCTCGAATACTTATCGAATAATCAAGAATGTAGGCCGCATTCAAAGGTTGAAGAAAAAAGTGAAACAAGCCTAATAGTATGAAAGTTAAAATATCCACTTCAACGGCGAGTCGAAGTGGATATGATAGTTCACCTTAATGTATCGACTCAATTTCATCAGCAGTCAAGGAGCGATACTCACCCGGCTCTAAACCATCATCAAGTATAATGGCGCTAATAGATTCACGGTGTAAGCGCTCTACTTTATTGCCTAATGCGGCAAACATACGTTTCACTTGATGATATTTACCTTCTGAAATCGTCAGTAATAGTTCATTTTGAGATAAATCAACCACTTCCATTTTAGCAGGAAGTGTTAAGTCCTTTTCACTACGAAGTTGAATTCCTGCCTCTAACTGCTCGGCATAGTCATCTTCAATTCGGTTTTCTAGCCACACTCGGTAGGTTTTTTGACACTTACGCTTTGGCGACGTTATTTTATGAGACCATTGACCATCATCAGTGATCAAAACAAGCCCCGTAGTATCAACATCTAAACGACCAGCAAAATGAAGCTTATCTATATTGACTTCATCAAGTAAAGCGAACGCCGTAGGGTTCGTATTATCTTCATGTGAACAAACAAATCCATCAGGTTTATTAAGCATGAAATAACGAGGACCCGGCATCGGCAAATGACGCTCTTGCCATTCAACGCGAGAGGCCTCTGTTACTTTTACCGATGCTACTTTAATAACCTTGTCATCCACCGTGACTTCACCACGACGGAGTAAAATGGTCGCTTCACGGCGGGTTACGCCCAATGTCTCACATAAAAATTTGTCTAAACGCATGTTTACCTCAATTGATACCTGCTCATTAAGCGCAACAAATCATAAGTGACGCTTTTTAGCATCTTGTCTTATAAGCTCGAGTGAGCGCGCCAAACCAAATCAGGTTATTTATAGCAACCTAGTATAATAGCCTTTATCGTAATAGTTGAGCTATTTCACATTTTTCAGCCATTAATATTAAATTTATAAAAACTAGACGTCAGTATTGAAATTTGTATAATTCCCGAAATTAAATAACCACCACCAATGATTCGCTTACTTTTTATACTTTATTATTAATTTGTCACACTTTAAGACGTGGTTGTGTCACTCCCTTTCAGTTTAAAAATAGACAAAACATTATTCACGACATAAATTAACCCGTTATACTTTTGTCTAATTTATGCTCATAAAGTTAACAACTAGTTAGACTTTTGTCTAAACATAACTGCTAGCATTTTTCGTTCAAAAAATAAACTAAATATTATTTTTAATAAAATCATCAAGTTAAACTGGTCATACCTGATTAATCGAAATAAATAAGATAATTAAAAATTATATTAACCACGTAACACTTTTAATAAATTTAAATACAAAAAAAGCACATTAAGTAATAAAACTATTAACAAGCACTCGATTATATTCACTGTGCAACTTTTAGATATATAAATAATGTGTAAGGGATAATCATGAAAAAAACACAATATTCATTATTAGCAATTTCAATTGCTCTTGCTTCTCAAGTTCACGCAGCCGGGTTTCAGGTGGTTGAACATTCAGCATCCGGTCTTGGTCGTGCATTTTCTGGCGCAGGTGCCGTTGGAGATAACGCTAGTGAAATGTCGGCCAATGCTGCCTCTATGATGCTGTTCGATAAAAAACAATTTTCTGGTGCCATTTCTTTTATCGAACCTGAAATAGATGTGAAAAATAATACATTTGGTGATTCAGCAGATGATATTGCCCCTTCTCAGGTCGTTCCTGCTTTTTATTACGTTAACCCTATTAATGACAAATGGGCTTGGGGTATTGGAATGTTCACCGATTACGGTGTAGCAACAGAATACCCTTCTAACTTTTTAGCGGGTGACATGTCAGGGCACACTTCACTAACTACTTTCAAAATAAACCCTAATATCGCTTATCGTATTAATGAACAATTCAGTATTGGTGCTGGCTTAAACTTTGTTTATGCAGAAGCTGAACTTGAGCGTAATCTAGGCATTGCCGGTCCAACAGCATTAAATCAGCCGAGCTCTGGCACATTAATTAAAATGGAAGGGGATACTTTTGGTTATGGCTGGAACATCGGTGCTTTATACGAATTGAATAAAGATAACCGTTTTTCTGCCTCTTATAAATCAGCAGTCAAACTTAAATTTGAAGATGGTGATTTTACGGATGGTACAGGTGCCCTCACTGGTAAACCTGGTTCAACGAGTGATGCGGATCTTGAGGTAGAACTACCAGATATCGTTATTTTATCTGGCTTCCATCAACTAAATAATCAATGGGCTGTTCACTACAGTTGGCAATGGACTAATTGGAGTAAATTTACTGATTTAACAGCCACTGGTAATGCCTGTGTTGCGACAGCAGGAACTTGTTTTACTAAACAAGAACATTATGAAGATAACCAACGTTGGTCAGTTGGTACAACTTACCAACCAACCGATAATTTAATCCTACGTGCTGGTTTTGCATATGACGAACAAGCAGGTGAAGCAACATTAAGTATTCCAGATACTGATCGTTACTGGTATACCGCAGGTTTAACCTACTTGTGGACAGATAACTTAACCATGGATGCAGGCTTGGCTTATATTGACGGTAAATCTGGCAACTTCTCGGAATCGTCTCCACTTGCTCAATATGGTGTACCAGATCAAGAATTTAGTTCATCAGGCCCAGCTTACATCGGTTCTGTACAGCTTAACTATACCTTTTAATGCCATTAGCGCTCATTAGCTAAGGTCTCAACAACTCATTTTAGTTGAATATTAATAAAGCCCACTCGCTTGTGGGCTTTATTATGGATCAATGGCTCTACTTCACTCTTTTTAAATTAACCGCATGAATAGAATACAGTTACATTTTTTGATTAACCTCATCTATGAACCATACTAAAATCTAGCATTCACACTTTGCTCGTAATAATAAAACATAAAATAAAAACATAAGGTTAGGGATAACTATGAAAAAAACACAATATTCATTTTTAGCGATCTCAATAGCTCTTGCTTCTCAAGTCCATGCTGCTGGTTTCCAAGTAGTTGAACATTCAGCATCAGGTCTTGGACGTGCATTTTCAGGCGACGGTGCGATTGGTGATAATGCCAGTGAAATCTCCGCAAACCCCGCGGTAATGACTTTATTCGATAAAGCTCAACTGTCTGGTGCCATTTCTTTCATCGATCCTGAAATAGATGTTTATGATGAAACAAGTGGACAGCAATCTAATGATGTTGCACCTTTTCAAGTTGTTCCTGCCGCTTATTATGTGAGCCCCATTAATGACCAATGGGCTTGGGGCATTGGGATGTTCACATCTTATGGTGTGACAACAGATTACCCAACCGATATCGACGCCGGTGACATGGCGGGAAAAACCTCTTTAGTTTCTTTTAATATTAACCCGAATATCGCTTACCGTATTAACGACCATTTTAGCCTTGGAGCTGGAGTTAGCCTTGTATATGCACAAGCGGAATTAAAACGTACTCAAGGTTCACTCAGTCAATTTACTGGTGGCAACCCTTCTGATTCATTAATCAAAATGGAAGGTGATACTTTGGGTTATGGGTGGAATGTTGGTGGTTTGTATGAAGTGAATGAAAATAACCGATTCTCTGCTTCTTATCGTTCTGCCGTCGATCTTAAATTTAAAGATGGTGATTTCACCGACTACTCAGGCTCAATACTTGGGTCACCAGGAAAAGTAAATGCTGATTTGGATATCGAGCTTCCTGATATTGTCGAACTCGCTGGTTTCCACCAATTAAATAAACAATGGGCGATTCATTATAGCTGGCAGTGGACAAATTACAGTAAGTTTCAAGAACTCAGAGCCACAAGCGATCAATGTTCATCGGGAACATGTTTTCAGAAAACAGAATATTACGAAGACAACCAACGCTGGGCCATCGGTACCACTTACCAAGCCAATGAAGCTTGGATTTTCCGCGCCGGTTTTGCTTACGATGAGCAAGCAGGTAAAGCAACACTGAGTATCCCAGACTCTGATCGTTACTGGTATTCCGCTGGTTTAACCTATATTTGGTCGCCAAATCTGTCTGTTGATGCTGGTTTCACTTTGGTATCAAGCAAAAAAGGATCATTTACTGAAACCAATGCCATTGGCCAGACCAGTATTTTCTCTTCTGAAGGGCCGGCCTACATCAGTGCAGTTCAACTTAACTACACCTTCAACTAAGCATAGGGATAATCGCTATGAAGAAAAACATATTTAAACTCAGCGCACTATGTTCTGCCCTATTATTAGTAACCGCTTGCGGTGATGAGCAAAGTAGTTCAGGTACAGAGGCGAACACAAAATACGAATCTTATATTAATGATTCACTCGCCCAAGACACAAAAGTCGATTTTACGCTTCAAGGTGCGAATAAAAATGTTCCACTACCAACGTTTATTTTAATGAACCAAGTTGATGGTACGTTAGACATTCCAACCGATGGCGATAATGCCCTTAGTAATCCGAAAGCTGCATTAAGCCAAATGGATGGATGGTCAACAACGCAACCTATTTCTATTCCATTTAAAGGGGTTGGTTTTAACACCGGTGTGCTAACATCTGGTGTGTCGATTATCGAATTGACTGATGGTTTAACAGGAAGCCCAAGTTTAAAAGGTATACTCACTCAAGGTTCTGACTTCCAAGTGGTCACCCAAGGCAACGCCGTCAATATAGTGTTAACTAAACCACTGCATGAAAAAAGCAACTATATCATTGCATTAACGGACGACATCAAAGATAAAGACGGTGACCCTGTGGGCATGTCTGGCTCTTACGCTGCTTTAAAAACCAATACGCAAACATTTGAAACTGGCGACTTAAGTTCACTGCAAAAAGTCATTAAAGGTGTCGAAGGTATCTTTACCCAAGCAGGTACAGATCCCACTAAAATCGTGTATTCAACATGGTTCTCCACCCAGTCGGTTGGTGACACGTTATACGCCACTAAAGCGGCTATTGCACAAGGACTAGCTTCTAAATTAACAGGCGGTGCTGGACTAGCATCAATTTGGAAAGGCAGCGCCAACCCAAATAATGTTGATTTAAGCTCAGCTTACACTATGAGTATCAGCGACAGCAGCGATTACGCTGATATGTTAACAAACGATGAAAACTTTTCGACTTACATTGATCCAACAGGGGCCACTCAAATAGTATTAAGTGCCCAAGCGTCAGCCGCTGCAGTAACGGTATCCAAAGGTGTCGTGAATCTTCCGTATTTCTTAGAAAAAGGCGACAATTGGAATAGCCAACCATTCGAATCTGCAATGCCTAGCCTTGCCATTATTAAAAATGCACTCAATGGCGTAGATGCCAGTAACATTATTCAGCAACTTGTTGAGAAAGGCATCGACCCTTCAAAACTGACCGAGTCTGTAGAGCAATTAAAGCTTATTGGTTTAAACCTTAAAAATGCAGCAGGTAACGCATTGGATGGTGAACGAATCATCACTCAATATAGCCCCGTGCCTAAAATTAAATCGTTAGAAGCCGTGCCATTTTTATTATTTACACCAAAAACAGCTGCAGTAGGTTCAGCTGCAACTCCACTCGTCATTTATCAACATGGAATCACTTCAGTTAAAGAGAATGCCTATGCCTTTGCCGCCAATATGGCTGCCAGTGGCATTGCAGTGATAGCGATTGATCATCCATTGCATGGCTCACGTTCATTGGATAAAGACCGCTCAGCGAATGTGGATCCAACCGCTTACATAAACCTCACTTATTTACCCGTTGCCCGCGACAACGTTCGTGAAAGTATTCTAGATATTATCGGACTGCGTGCCGCCCTATCTGTCACAGCGAAGACACTGCAAGCTAATTCAACCCTTGGTGCAACACCTGCCTTTAGCGAATTCACTAAAATAAAGTTCACTGAAGCACCACGCTTCTTTGGCCATTCTTTAGGTGGAATAGTTGGTGTTACCGCGGTTGCAGCTGCCAATGAAACACTCGGAGATACCCAGGCGGATCAGTTATTTGCATTTAGCTCTGGCGCATTTGCTAACGCTGGTAGCCAAATTGCACCACTGCTTATCAACTCAAAAACATTTGGGCCAACTATTAAAGTGGGTGTGCTTAAAGCCGGTAATGTATCAGATGTCTCTGATGCCATAAAAGAAGCAACACTTACTCAATTTTCTTTTGCTGCACAAACGGTCTTAGATACTATTGATCCTATCAATACCGCTGGCTATATCGACCTTGCTCTCCCCGTATACGTCAGTGAAGTAGATGGTGATGCCGTTGTCCCAAATATGGTAGCAAATACCTTCGCGGGGACGGAGCCATTAGCATTAACATTAGGTTTAACCGCAACGAATGCAAGTAATACCACTGTTGATGGTACCCGTAACTGGATTCAATTCAGTAACACAGCAAGCCATTCAACCACCGTTGCACCGGCAAGTGATTTCAGTGATATAGACAGCCATACTGAGATGCAGACCGAGCTTATTGACTTTTTGAAAGACAATACTTTAACGGGCATTAGTGATTCCACGGTTCTCAAGTAGCTATACAGACCAGAAGTTATACTGACCAGAAGCTATTACTTACCAGCCACCGACCTTGCTAGTAGCCATACTTAAAAGCTATCGGGAGACACGGAGCTGGTAACAAAAAATAAGGTTATAACCACCAAAGCCCACGTCTCGTTTAATTATTAAACTGTACGTGGGATTTTCTTATCAATCCCAACCTCACCAACACCTCAATCGATGGTAAAGCGCCTATCTACACCGATGATGCTCAATCTATCAAGCTTGGTATTGTTGACGTAAAGTTTTTGCTGCTTCAACCATATTATGGAGAGACGCTTCCGTTTCAGCCCAATTACGTGTTTTCAAACCACAATCTGGGTTTACCCAAAGACGTTCAACAGGAATCTTTCTCGCAGCCGTTTCTAGTAGGCTCACGATCCACTCTTGACTTGGAATGTTTGGAGAGTGGATGTCATACACACCTGGTCCAATTTCATTGGGGTAATTAAACGCTTCAAACGCTTTCAGCAATGCCATGTTCGAACGAGATGTTTCAATGGTGATCACATCGGCATCAAGCGCGGCAACTGAATCGATAATCTCATTAAACTCGCTGTAACACATATGGGTATGGATCTGCGTTTCCGGCTTAGCGCTGGCCGCCGAAATCTTAAATGCATGCACTGCCCACTCTAAATATTCTTTGTGCTCACTTTTTTTAAGGGGTAAGCCTTCACGGATAGCCGGCTCATCAATTTGAATAATATTAATACCCGCGTTTTGAAGATCATCCACTTCATCACGTAATGCAAAAGCAAGCTGTTGTGCGATTTGCTTACGAGTAATGTCTTCACGTGGAAAGCTCCAACATAAAATCGTTACCGGTCCAGTTAACATGCCTTTCATTTGTTTAGAGGTTAGCGACTGGGCGTACACAGACCAATCAACTGTTATTGGCTTCTCCCGCTCAATATCAGCAACAACAATGGCCGGTTTTACACAACGAGAACCATAACTTTGTACCCACCCAAAGCGACTTACTTGGAAACCCGCTAAGTTTTCTGCAAAGTATTCCACCATGTCATTACGTTCCGCTTCACCGTGCACTAATACATCCAAATCCAATGCTTCTTGGCGCTTAACTGCTTCTTGAATATGGCCTTTTAGTGCTTGTTCATATTCAGCTTGGTTCAGCTGCCCTGTACGGAAAGCGCTGCGTTGTTGTCGGATTTCAGCCGTTTGAGGGAATGAACCAATGGTTGTGGTTGGCAGTAAAGGTAAGCCTAATACTTCTGCTTGATGGTGTGCTCGCTCAGAGTAAGCGGCACTGCGCTCACCTAACACTTTAGTTAGGCCATTCAAGCGTTGTTGAACTTGGGACTTATTCACATGAGTCGCCGTTAAACGTGCTTTGATTGGTTGGCTATAACTGGCACATGCTTCCACAGCGTGGCCATTTCCATCTAATGCGGCGCCTAATAAGCTCACTTCATTTAATTTCTGCTTAGCAAAAGCAAACCAACTCTTCACTTCTTCCGTCAGTTCGGTTTCAAGCTCTAAATCAATCGGGCTGTGCAACAAAGAGCATGAGCTTGCGACCCATAGATTATCGCCACGTTGCGCTTTAACCGGTTGAAGCTTTTCAAGCCAAGCTTGCAGATCGGCACGCCAAACATTACGGCCATTAATCACCCCCACAGACAATACCCAGTCTTGTGGAACGGCCGCATTGACTGCATCTAATTGCCCTGGCGATGCCGATAAATCGATGTGCAAACCATTCACTGGCAATTCAACAATCTTCACTAAGTTGTCTGCAACAGAGTCAAAATAAGTGGTGAGAAGCAGCTTTACCTCCCCTGTCAGCTCTTTATTTGCAAGAGCATGATAAGCCGGCTTGAATGCGCTTGACCATTTTTCGTCTAATTCAAGGCTTAAAATAGGCTCGTCTATTTGAACCCATTCAACACCTAATTCCGACAATGTAGAAAGGATCGCTTGGTAAGCAGGCAGTATCCGAGCAAGTAAAGATAAACGGTCAAAGCCATTTTCAACTTCCTCTTCATTCACTTCTTTACCAAGGTATAAATAACTGAGTGGGCCAAGCAACACGGGTTTGACATTATGACCGGCTTGAATCGCTTGCTTTACTTCATCAAAGAGCTGAGGCCAACTCACTTGGAAGCTATCGTCTTGGCGACATTCAGGAACGATATAGTGGTAGTTAGTATTAAACCACTTCGTCATATCTGAAGCGGCAACGCCTTCGCCCTCTTCATGACGGGATCCACAACCACAGCCTGCTTCATCTGCACTTGCGCGGCTCGTAACGGCAGATTGGCCACGAGCGATCTTGAATAACGTATCTAAATCAGGGGCACCACCATTAGAATGGCGAGCAGGAACATGACCAAGCAATAAACTCGTGGTAAGAACGTGATCATACCAAGCAAAATCCCCTGCCGTTACATAGCTTAACCCGCTCAAGGCTTGGTCATTCCAATGGCGTTGACGCAGTTCACTGCCCACTTGCTTTAACTCAGTTTGATTAATGTCACCTTTCCAATACTGCTCTTGAGCGAATTTCAATTCACGCTTTTCACCAATACGAGGGTAGCCGAGAACATGGGTAACGGTTTTATTGCCAATATTTTTACTGAGGTGTGATGTCATGTTGATATCCTTGTCTTAGAAGTGGCTAATCGCTTTTAAAAAGCAGTCCAGGTGGCTAAAGCATCCACCTTTCCATCATCATGAGCAATGTCTATTCATTCACTATTATTATGAATTTTATTCATCTAATTCATCATCGCCAGCATCAAATAGACATCTAGACGTTTACAAGGGTGCAGAAATTAGATAGGTTATGAATAATTCTAAAGGAACGTTTTTCATCATGAGGGTGGATAATGATAGAAATAAAGCATTTACGGACATTATCAGTATTACGAGATACAGGATCGTTAACGGCGACGGCAACCACGCTGCATTTAACCCAGTCTGCCCTTTCCCACCAGCTTAAAGATCTCGAGTCTCGCATGGGAGGGAAGTTATTTCTGCGCAAAACTCGCCCAATAAAATTCACTTCCGAGGGCATCATTTTATTAACGCTAGCCGATGAGGTTTTACCTAAAATAGCGCGGGCAGAGAACGATATTGCGAGCCTAAAAGAAGATGTCAATGGGCGTCTACACATGGCAATCGAATGCCATTCGTGCTTTCAGTGGTTGATGCCAGCACTTAAGGAATACCAAATTGCCTGGCCAAGTGTGACATTAGACTTCTCATCGGGATTTGGCTTTGAGCCATTACCTGCACTGGTGGCTGGCGAGCTTGATCTGGTTATTACCTCAGACATTCAGCCTCGTTCAGAAATCCATTATGAATCATTATTTGATTTTGAAATGCGTCTGATTACTGCCACTAATCACCCATTAGCCGATAAAGAATTCATTCAACCTGAAGATTTAGCAGCCTACACCATGCTTTCTTATCCTGTTCAAAAACAGAGACTTGATGTAGTAAAACATTTTCTACAACCTGCCGGGGTGGAGCCGGCTAAATGGAAACAAGCCGACAATACTTTAATGCTGGTTCAAATGGTTTCTGCCGGGCTTGGGGTAGCAGCACTGCCGAATTGGGCAATCAGTGAGTTTTCACGCCAAGGCTTGATTGTTAGTAAACCATTAGGGAAAGGTTTATGGCGCAGATTATTTGCAGCCACAAGGCATTCAGAAAAAGAAAAACGCTATTTACAAGCATTCTTCAGCACCGCAAAACAACAGTGCCAGAGTCATTTAGATGGGATAAAAATGGTATAACTCTGCTTCGTCACTTAAAATCTCAAGGCGTTTTTGAGTGACGAATTCACCGCTTCAGTCACTATTTTGACTTAAATTGATTGGTTAGCGGATCATACTGATAGCCTAAGCCTTGAAGTTTTCCGACCAGACTTTCAGTATCCATTTCATACATACTCACCAACTCTTCAAAGCTCTCGCACTCTAAACGCAGTTTTTCATTTACGATGCCAAGCAAAATGGCACTGTCTAAGTTTTTTACATTACTTAAATCCATAATGACCTTCTCATTAAAACAAGTGAGTTTCTTTAAGCGTAGATGTCATTGTCGAGCATTTCTGTGATTTAAGAATAAAAAGTAGAAAATATCTTTATATCCTAAAGACAACAAAGCGCTAGTGAAAGCACCTTTCCTCTAAGGTTCGGATAACTTACGACTAATACAATAAAGCCGCAAACCCCACCATTGCTGCAAAGCTCATCATAAACCCACAAATTGGCGGTAATTTTTGAATGGTTTGGTTGGTAAAAAGGTGCCAAGTTGATCCCACAATACCCGCCAATACAAGCATAAAACAACCCGCTAATGACCAAATAATTTTATGAAGATAATTCAAACTGTAATACTGGGTCTGCCACAAAATTGCAAGGCTAACCAACATCGCGGCCACAATACCAACCACAGGTAACAAACGATGAAAAGCTTGTAACCGAGTCCGTGCCAATAACAATAAAACATGGCTAAAACTTGCACCAAGAAACATCATGCCCGCAAGAATAAATAATCCTTGTGGACGTTCTGAACCAATAATAAAGAAAAGAATAAACGCAATGGCGAACCCAAGAGCCAACTGCAATAACCAAATAGGTCCAGATTCACGGGTTTTACTCACTTTCACTTGAGAGAAGAAGACAAAGATAAGCACAGAAACCGAGGCAAGAGGCCAAAATAATGGACTAATGGCGAGCCATAATATCGCAATAATAGGTAACTGTTTATGAATACGACCACGCTGACCAGGGCATATATTCCCTTTCAGTAAAATCAACAATAAGACACATTGAGCACCAAGCAACATTGGTGGAATAACACTTAACAAGTAGGAATACATAAAAACTTAACCATCCATTATTTGAGTGGCGGGACTTTATCAAAACGACAACGAAAAATCATGCCGAATATATACAAGTGACGCCAAGACGCTCCCTGAGGGCGCACTAAAAACGAGTTTTCCACTGTGTTAATTGGATTATAATGTGACTTAAAGGCTCCGCTTATCTAATGCTTTAATCGCTGCCACGACATCAGCCACATTGGTCAAATTAATGATATGCCCAGCATCTTTCAACCACTTCACTTCAAGATTGGACCTTTTAAATAAGGTTTTAGCGTAATTGGCATTATCAGGACGAACAAGTTCATCGTCAGTGCCTTGTAAGAAAGTGATGGGCTGAGTAATGGAACGATATTGGTCTTGTGATTTTTCTAATGAAGGCGCTATCGCCAATACCTCTTTGTTCGATTCATACCAAGGATCCGGAATCAAAAAGCTTGGTATGTAATGCAAAGCAACATTAAACCAACGGGCTTGTGCAAGCTTAGGTCCAACATCACCAGCTAAAATCAATATTCCGCGAACATACTCAGGGTAATCAGCTGCCAGTTTTGGCACTAAAGAACCACCATAAGAATGCCCAACAAGAATGACTTTTTGTTGACTTGTCGTGGCAATTTCTTTTAATAACGGTGCAAGCAATCTCGATTGTTCCGACAAACTCACTGGAAAGTCACCAGAAGGATAAGTCGACTGCCCCCACCCCGGCCTATCAATTGAAAAAAATTGAAAATGTTTAAGTAGCTCTGATTGCTCAAAATACGTAGCAAATGTCCCCCACCCTCCCGGTGTACCATGAACAAAAACAATACTGGGTTTATTTTTCTTACCAGCACTAACATAATGTAAACGGTAGTTTTTATGTTCGATATTATGTTTAATCAGCAGGTTAGGAACATGTTTAACTCGTTCTATTGTGGCTTTGTTTTCTTTTATTTCCGGTGGCATAGAACACGCCGATATCGTTAGCATCATCAATACTATTAATAAAAAACGCATCCTTGCCTACCTTTTAAAAATCGCTGTAATAAGTATGAGCACCAAGCTCACAATTCATATAAGTAGACCTTACCTCCGCCATAATCCTTTCATCTATTTTATCCTTTTACGCGGTGTCTAATATGATTAAATTGCATCACTTAATAAACAAACTCGTGTCACCAACTTATCAATGCCTAGTTTTGCCTGTTTAATATTTTCAGCAAGCATATACGCAGGTGTCGTCACAATTCGATATTTTTCATCGAACGTAATCTCATCGACTGCACACTCCACATGTTTACCACCCAATGTGGTAATGACGGAAGCGATATCCACA
Organism: Vibrio casei; assembly: GCF_002218025.2. Taxonomy (NCBI): domain Bacteria; kingdom Pseudomonadati; phylum Pseudomonadota; class Gammaproteobacteria; order Vibrionales; family Vibrionaceae; genus Vibrio; species Vibrio casei. Next base: position 1,603,648 of record NZ_AP018680.1, read on the forward strand.
TCGTTCCCTATCGTGCACTTAACACCGTCAAAAACACTAGGAAGAAGAACAGGTGCAATGCACATGTAGCCTGAAGGTTTACCCGAATCAGTAAACGCCTTCATGCTCTTCTTTATACAAGGTAGAATATCGAAATCTTGGCCTTTAAAAGCAAACGATGATAAATTTTTCGCAACGCCAAAACCACCGATCATGATCAACGCGGCATGATCTTGTACTTGCAGTTTTGCAACATCCTTCACATTGCCACGAACTATTCTCGCCGCTTCTTGCAATACATTTCGCGTTTGGTTTTGCTCATCACCAGACAAATGGTCCACCACATGAGCTTGCTCAATATCCGGAGCAAAACACTGATACTCGACGCCTTGTTCTTCAAGCGCTAATAACGTTAATACAACCTCATTAATCTCCGATCCATCATACACACCACTTCCCGCCAGAATAACAGCCACAGTCTTAGACATATAAACTCCTTAATTGAACTAAAATAAAATAGCACGGCTTAAATAGACAACACTTTCAATTCAATGAGCCTAGCGTATTTATTTGCCAATAACAGAGAGATAAAAAACAATCTGAATAAAAATACTCAAACCTACCTATCACTTATCGTCATTAAAGCTGCAGTGAGTGAACGCAGACAGCAGAACTTTTGCTTCAAGTAAGAAAAGTATAACCCTATATAGATAAGGGCATAGTAGGAAAATAGTTTTGCTTTTACCCTAGTTGTTCAGAGCCTAAGTCTGTATACTTTGGCATCCCAAATTAGAGGTCAATTTATGTACAGCGACATCCCACTTTCATCTAAGCCAACACCCATCGACCAATATCCAAAATATTGGGCGGAGTGCTTTGGACCAGCTCCCTTCTTACCAACAACCCGTAAGGAAATGGACGCCCTTGGATGGGACAGCTGTGACATTATCATCGTAACCGGTGATGCTTATGTTGATCACCCCAGTTTTGGTATGGCAATTATTGGCCGATTATTAGAAGCTCAAGGCTTTCGAGTGGGTATCCTCGCTCAACCAAAATGGGAAAATAAAGACGATTTCATGGCACTGGGGCAACCTAACCTATTTTTTGGTATCACCGCCGGTAACATGGATTCCATGATCAACCGCTATACCTCAGATAAAAAACTGCGCCACGATGACGCTTACACTCCAAACAACGAAGGTGGCAAACGCCCCGACCGTGCCGTACTGGTTTATTCTCAACGCTGTCGTGAAGCTTATAAAGAAACACCGATTGTGTTAGGTGGCATTGAAGCCAGCCTTCGTCGTATCGCACATTACGATTATTGGTCAGACAAAGTACGTCGCTCCGTTATTTTTGATGCAAAAGCAGACATTCTCCTTTTTGGTAACGCAGAACGTGCTTTGGTTGAAGTGGCACACCGCCTTGCCAACCAAGAGCCCATCAGCGAAATGACCAATATACGTGGTACGGCAGTAAACCTTCCTGCGGTACCAGAAGGCTACACCGTTATTGACTCTTCACGAATTGAAAAGCCAAGCAAAGCGGTATTTGTACCAATTAACCCTTACGAAGTGGAATCGAACTGCGACACACAATCCAAAGATCAACAAGCAGAAGATGCTCAAAACGCACAAGCACAAGTGATTGAGATCCAACCTCAACCGATTAAACTTGACCGCAAACCACGTCACGATTCAAAACACACCGCTGTTCGTTTACCGCCATTTGAAAAATTAAAGAATGACCGTATTTTGTATGCTCACGCAAGTCGCGTCATGCACTTAGAAACCAACCCATATTCTGGGCGTGCTTTATTGCAAAAACATGGTGACCGTGAATTATGGGTTAACCAAGCTCCTATTCCACTTTCAACTGAAGAAATGGATTTTGTGTTTGATTTGCCTTATGCACGAGTACCGCATCCAATGTATGGTAAGGCAAAAATTCCAGCGTATGACATGATCAAAACTTCCGTCAATATCATGCGCGGCTGTTTTGGTGGTTGTTCTTTCTGTTCCATTACCGAACATGAAGGTCGCATTATTCAAAACCGTTCTCAAAAATCTATTTTGAACGAGCTAGAAGAAATTCGTGATAAAGTACCGGGCTTTACAGGTACTATTTCTGATCTTGGTGGCCCAACGGCTAACATGTACCGTTTAGGATGCTCAGATCCAAAAGCGGAAGCAAACTGCCGCCGCCCATCATGTGTCTTCCCTGGTATTTGTAACAAATTGGACACCGACCACCAGCACACCATTGATCTTTACCGCGCGGCACGTAAAGTTCCGGGAATTAAGAAAGTAATGATCGCTTCTGGCGTGCGTTACGATCTCGCGATTCAGTCTCCTGAATATGTGAAAGAACTCGTGACTCATCATGTCGGTGGCTATTTGAAAATCGCCCCAGAACATACCGAAAAAGGCCCATTAGACAAAATGATGAAGCCGGGTATGGGCACTTATGACACGTTCAAGCAAATGTTTGAAAAGTACAGCGCAGAAGCAGGTAAAAAACAATACTTAATCCCTTACTTCATCTCCGCTCACCCGGGCACTGAAGATGAAGACATGCTGAACTTAGCCCTATGGTTAAAGAGCAACAATTACGAATGCGATCAAGTTCAGAACTTCTACCCATCGCCAATGTGTAACGCCACATCGATGTATTATTCTGAAACGAACCCGCTTAAACGTGTTAAATACAAGCAACGTGAAGATGTGACCATAGCCAAAGGTGAACGTCAACGTCGCTTGCACAAGGGTTTATTGCGCTATCACGATCCCGCTAACTGGCCAATGATTCGTGAAGCTCTGATCAACATGGGTAAAAAACATTTAATTGGAGATAAGCCAAACTGTTTAGTCCCTGCTGAAGATGCGGTCGAAAGCTTAACGCCGGCACAACGCCGTAAATCGGGGCGTCATGGTGCACATCGCTTTGCAACACGCCACACGGGAGCAAAAGGTCAACCAGGCCTTGGGGGAGAACGACCACAAGGCAACAGTAAATCGACTAATAACAATAAATCAACCAATAACGACCCGAAAAACAGTAGTAAACCAACGGGTAATAAAAAACCGGCTGGCGCGAACCGTAAACCAATTGATCAAAGTAAAACAGGTGGTTTTAAAGGTAAGCCAAAAGGCAAACCCGCTGGTAGCCGCACACGTTAATCGGAAAAGGCGTTAGCAATCTAGCGCCTCTAACTTCCATGAAACTTGCCAATACCCCTGTAACCCAACACACCTTTAATGGCTATCCTTTTTATCTTAAACGGGATGACCTACTCCACCCTGAATTTTCTGGAAATAAAGCCCGAAAATTTATGGCGTTGCTTGAAGCCGATTACCCGAATATCACTACTTTAATCGGCTACGGTTCACCACAAGCCAATTCGTTATATAGCTTATCTGCTCTTGCCAAACTTAAAGGCTGGAAGCTAGAATTTTATGTCTCTCATATTCCAGAATGGCTTAAGCAAAATCCTCTTGGGAATTATCAAGCGGCTCTCGAACTTGGTGCAACCGTCATCGATATTAATCAGTTAGGATCAAAGCTGCCTCCTCACGATTATATTGAAACGATTCGAATGCCTAATGAACAATATTTATTTGAAGAATGTTTAGTTATACCCGAAGGCGGACGCAGTCCTATCGCCGAAGTCGGTATCAAACAATTAGCACAAGAAATTCGACAATGGGCGCAAGAACAAGAAACAGCCGAATTGACCGTCGCCCTCCCCTCTGGCACCGGCACCACTGCTCTTTACCTCAATAAACACCTTGCGCCGTATAATATTAATGTACTGACTTGTGCCTGTGTTGGCGGAGAGGAATACTTAATACAGCAATTTAAAAGCTTAGGTGAACAATCCCATCCAACTGTTCTATCGAGCCCTGAAAGGCGTAAACACCAATTTGGAAAGTTATATTCCGCTGATTATCAAATGTGGCAATCGTTAACACAGCAAACTAACGTTGAGTTTGATCTGTTATACGATCCTTATATGTGGCAATGCTTAACCCACCATTTCAACCAATCGCGTGAACATAACCCGAACCAAACCTTACTCTATATACATCAAGGTGGTTTACTTGGTAATGCCAGTATGGAAAAGCGCTATCAACGAAAATTGGATTAACCATTTCACTATTCCATCAATGCCATTCGAACCATAAAAAACGCATCACTCATAGAGCAATGCGTTTCATTACAAATGAATACAAGTTCATCTCAATAACCTAAGATTCCGATAGCTAGATAACACCTAGCTCACGTAAACGTTCCATTAAATAACTATGAGCAGTGTAACGTTCCGACAACACCACATCTGGCTTAGCATGTAAGAAAAGCGGCAAAGAAATACGCGATTTATCTTGGCGTCCACCAGTTGGGTTAATGACGCGATGCGTCGTCGATGGAAAATAGCCACCAGATGCTTCTTGCAACATATCACCAATGTTGATGATGAGATTACCAAAATCACAAGGCACATCTAGCCACGTTCCATCCATCGCTTTAACTTGTAAACCAGGTTCATTAGACGCAGGGAGAATAGTCAATAAATTAATGTCTTCATGAGCAGCAGCACGAATTGCCCCAGGCTCTTCATTACCCGTCATCGGTGGATAATGCAAAATACGCAATAATGTTTTCTCGCTATCTTTAATCATATCCGATAAAGCAATCGAGAACTTCGCTTGCACTTCTTTCGGTGCATGCAGCTCTACCCAACTTAGTAACTCTTGTGCGAACGAATCTGCACGTTGATAGTAATCTAAAATCTGAGCTTTCAGTTGCTCAGGTATTTGCCCCCAAGGGTACACATGAAAGTATTCTTTAATGTCTTTAACGCTATGGCCTTTTGCCGTTTCAGAAACAGACGGTGGAAAATAGCCATCTTGTGTATCAACGTTAAAATGAAAATCATTTTTTTGTTCCGATAAAAAGAATTGTTGCCAATTTTCATAAATCGACTCAACCAACTCTTTAGGAATTGGGTGATTTTTCAGTACACCAAAGCCAGTTTCACGCAGTGATTTTACAAATTGCTCAGCAGCATCATCAGCAAGGTAATCAACGGTTTCTAATTTCATAATATATTTTTATCATTTGGGGAAAATACTCGCAAAGTGTAAGTATCTATAGCGATGAAAGCAAACGTTGAAGCTCTATTTTATAATAAAAAACGCACCACGATTTTAGCGTAGTGCGTTTGATCACCTAACTTAAAACGACGTTGGATTATACTTTGTTGCTGAGCCTTTGCTGTGTCCACAAGTACAATAAATCCAGCGCGATAGTCGCGCCAGCCAAAGCGGTAATGTCACTTTGATCATACGCAGGCGACACTTCAACTACGTCCATACCGACCAAGTTAATCCCTTGTAAACTGCGTAGAATTTTTAGAATTTTATCCGATGTCATGCCGCCACAAACTGGCGTTCCTGTTCCCGGCGCAAACGCTGGATCAAGGCAATCAATATCAAAAGTTAAATACACTGGCTTATCACCAACAATTTTTTTCACTTTTTCGACAATCTCAGACGCCGATAAATCGTTAGCTTCCATCGCATTGATGACATTAAATCCATGCCCCTCTTGCTTATATTCAGTACGAATACCAATCTGTACTGAGTGCTCACGAGAAATCAGCCCTTCCTTGGGGGCATGATAAAACATAGTGCCATGATCATACCGGCTGCCATTGCTGTAAGTATCGGTATGAGCATCAAAATGAATCAATGCTATTTCGCCGTGTTGTTTCGCGTGCGCACGCAGCAGCGGCAAAGTAATGAAGTGATCGCCCCCTAAACTTAACAACGTTTTCCCACTGGCAATAATTTCACTTGCCGCCGCTTCTAAACGCTGTGTCAGATCTTCGGCATCTCCGCAATCAAACACCAAATCCCCAGCATCAACAACATTGGTATGTTTAAACAAATTAAAATTCCAAGGAAATTTTTTGCTCTCCCATGCTAGGTTGACCGAAGCACGACGAATCGCATCGGGTCCCATTCTGGCGCCAGAACGACCTGATGTTGCCATGTCAAACGGTACACCCAACACCACAACATCAGCGTCTGCTTCTACCGGATTTTGCACCATAGGGCGACGCACAAAGCTCATTGAGTTTGAATACAATGAATAATCTGGTTTATTAAACAGATCATCAAATTTGTTCATATCAAATATCTTCCAAATAAGTGTAGCCCGACAGCCCTTGCTCTAATTCTGCAAGGATCTTTTCTTGTTCGTGACTTTCAACACGGCTTGCCACTAATTCACGATAATTACGGCGAATATCATCCACATCAATATGGACATAACGCAGCATATCTTCCACGGTATCGCCTTCATTAATCAATACGATTTCAGATTGCCCTTTCTCATTCACGTTCACGACAACCGAGTGACTATCACCAAATAGATTATGCATATCACCCAAAATCTCTTGATAAGCGCCAACTAAGAAAAAGCCCATTAAATATGGGGTATCTTTATCCCAGCGAGGCACTGGTAACGTTGTTTCAATACCTTGTCCATCAACGTATTGATCAATCACACCATCCGAGTCGCAAGTAATATCAAGCATCACTGCGCGAGTTTGCTCAACTTGGTTTAAGTTGGTCAATGGCATTACAGGGAAAACCTGATCAATCCCCCACGCGTCTGGAAGCGATTGGAACAATGAGAAGTTAACGAAGAATTTGTCCGCTAAACGTTCATTTAACTCATCGATAATAGGACGATGAAAGCGGTTCTTATTGTTCAACTGTAAACTCAATTCATGACAAATGCGTAAACAGACTTGTTCTGCCCAAGCGCGATGATGCAAGTTAATCACACCCGTTGCAAATTGGTTATGCGCTTCAGCTAAATCACTTTGTGTATCATTGTAAATCTCAATTAATGCGCGATCATCTGTCCCTTGAGACAGGATCTCCCAGTTACGCCACATGTTATGCAGTAACGTTGGCGCGTCATCCTCGGGAGCTACAATCACTTCAGGCTTGTAACCTTCGGTACCGATAACATTCGTGATCAATACCGCATGGTGCGCCGTCAATGAACGGCCAGATTCAGAAATAATGGTTGGCTCTGGTTGGTTATAAAGCTGACAAATATCACCAATACTCGAAACAATATTACGGGCATATTCCGCCAAACCATAGTTCATTGAACTGTGAGATTGGCTACGAGTACCATCATAATCCACTGCCAAACCGCCACCAACATCCATATAATCAAGTTGTGCACCGATATCACGTAGTTCACAATAAAAACGCGCGGCTTCACTCACGCCATTTCGCACATCACGAATGTTTGCCATTTGTGAGCCTAAGTGAAAATGTACCAACTGCAACGTCTCCAATTGGTCTTCCGCTTTTAAACGATTAATTACCGTTAATACTTGGTTCGCCGATAAACCAAATTTTGATTTTTCACCACCGCTTGATTGCCACTTACCTGCCCCTTGAGAAGCAAGACGAATACGCAAACCCATACGAGGTTTAATACCTAAAGATTTTGCTTCAGATAACACAAGATCTAACTCAGATAATTTCTCAAGAACAATAAAAACTTTATGTCCTAGTTTCTCACCAATCAATGCCAAGCGAATGTATTCACGATCTTTATAGCCATTACAAACAATGACCGAACTGGCTTGCTGTGCCAACGCCAATACAGCAAGGAGTTCAGGCTTGCTACCCGCTTCAAGACCAAGTTGCTTATGCTCAAGCTCAGCTTGACTCGCCAGTATCTCATCCACCACTTCTTTTTGTTGGTTTACTTTAATTGGGTAAACCAAAAGATAGCGGTTAGTGTAATTATATTCTTCAATGGCTTGGTTAAAAGCATCACACACGTTATGAACGCGTTGGTGCAAAATTTGCGGAAAACGAACCAAAGCTGGCAAAGTTAAATTTTGCGCTTCAATCTGCTTCACTATTGTACTTAATGGCACTTGAAGGTGTTCTTCACCTGCACGCGGAGAAACCGTCATTTCACCAGCATCATTAATGCCATAGAACCCTTGGCTCCAATGACGTACATTATAGTTAGCTCGAATTTGCTCTAAGTTCACAGGATTTTCCACATTATTCCCTCTCGTTTAAAATGAGTTTTTACATTGAATCAATACGTTAACACACAGGTTTATTCGTAAGTGTGCGTCAGTTCACGCGCATTAACTAATAAATATTTCAACGAGTCCAATGAGAAAAATTTGTAGCAAGAATAAATAAATTGAATGAATTAAATGTTAAGAAAAGTCAGCATATTATAAATTATTCAAAGTAATTGAAATTGTCACTTCAAATATGAAGAGTAAGTATTGTGTTTCAATCTTAGTCAGTAATAATTACAGCTATACCTCAATACTTACGTTTCATAAAAATGGGTTAACCATGCGATATTATTTAGCTTTTTTACTTATTCTTTTGTGTTCGTTTTCAGGACTTTCCCAAGCTCAAACGGCTCAACACGAAAATAATGAAAGAGTCAAAAGCGAAAACAGTCTCAATCAATCTGAAATCACCCAGATTAGTAACACAATGAAAGTGTTAACGGAAAAAGCTAAAACACTAAAAGGTGAACGATTGGCCATCATTCAACTTGAAATTTACAACATGAATGAAAAGCTTCGTAAAGTACTCAAATCGGCCGTTGAGCAATCATCCGTTGAACAAAAAAATTCGGATAAAACGTTGCTGACTCAGCAGATCCAATTGCAAACTGAATACTACAAATTCTATCTTTCTTATGTAGAACAAAAACTCGATAATCTCCAGACGGAAATTGAAAAAGCCAAGAAAGATGATCGCCTCTTAATGCAAATCCCTCTGAACGAATTGCGCATAGGCCAAGCCATCCTTTATACAGAGCAGTACCAGAACTACGCATGGTTACAATCTCTAGGCATTGATACCGATAAATCAATAAGCCAGTTCGAAGATAAACTGCAAGATCTCGCCCACTTTACTTCCGCAGCATTAAATTATTCATTAACTTATCAAGAATCATTGCAAAGACAGTTAGAGGGTTTATCCGCCACTCAAGCTGAAAAAATCAACTTAGAAATATCGTATCTGCAGCGAGACATTAATACTTACAGTAAAGCCTTATCGCGCTTAGTTGATACCGCAGATTCTCTTAATATCAATACCGTAGAATTACGACATGAATTATTTACGGCCACCGGTGATATTACCCATGATTTATTCAGTTGGGCAGTTTTGAAATCAACGTTTGTTAGTTGGTTTACGCAATTTTCAAGCTGGTTTGTTATCAACAGTCCAAACATGTTTTTTAATCTCTTTATGTTTGTATTGATATTAGCTCTCGCACGTGTTGTTGCTCAATTGGTGCAACATCTATTGAAAAAAGCAGTGAAAGCACCACACTTAAAACTCAGTAATTTAATGCAGCAATTTATTTTATCGATGTCGGTAAAATTAATTTTCTGCATCGCGCTACTCATTGCTTTAGCACAAGTTGGTTTGGATCTCACACCCGTGATCGCCGGCCTGGGCGTCGCAGGTATCATCATCGGCTTTGCTCTACAAGACACGCTTTCAAACTTTGCTTCAGGCATGATGTTACTGATCTACCGCCCTTTTGATGAAGGGGATTGGATTAATGCGGCGGGAGTAGAAGGCACCGTTAGCCATGTGAGCCTAGTTAATACCACCATACGAACCTTCTCTAATGAAGTGCTTTTAGTTCCTAACTCTAAAATTTGGATGGAAGTCATCATTAACCGCACTTATGAAAAAGTACGTCGGGTTGATATGATATTTCGTATTGGACATAAAGATTCCATTGCAAAGGCAGAACAAATATTTGAAGACATTTTAGCGGCAGACGAACGAGTACTTAAAGCACCAGCGCCTATCATTAAGGTGAATACACTGGAAGAATCGTCGGTCAACTTTATTGTACGCCCGTGGGTAAGAACGGATGATTATATTGACGTAATGCGTGATTGTACTCGTGAAGTAAAAATGCGCTTTGACGCCGAAGGGATCAACATTCCCTTCCCACAACAAGATATTCATTTACATATTGTTGGTACTGACATGGGTCTTAACTTATCGTCTAATCCAACTCGAACTCAGGATTAACACCCGCGCTCAGAATTAAAACAGCGCTCAAAGTTAAAACCATACGGCCCTAATATCATCCTTTATTAGGGCTTTTCTTTTATCCATTGTCCAATATTCATTTATTGCGCCTATTTACCTCAAGATTCTACCGATAAGCAGAATTAATACACATGAAAAAATCCCAAAAAACACCCGAACAAATGATGATGTTAGGCCTCGGCTGGTGGAACCTGTATTTCATCATAAAATTGGCATTATTCTCACAAGGTACTATTGGCTTCCACCCAATCGAAAACTTTGCCTTTGTTATTTATTTACTGATCCCACTGCGCCATAAACTTTTAACATTAATACGGGCCATTGCCGCCTTTCCGATTGCTTTCTATCTAGGGCATTACGATTCCTTCTTGCCACCACTTAATCGGTTGTGGGGGCAAATGAGTGGGCTAATGGACTTTCAGCTCAGCTATCTTTTAGAGTTGGCGTCACGCTTTGTTTCTCTTCAAGATCTGCTTGCTATTGCTGTATTAATTTTCGCTTATTACTTCCTGAACCGGATCTTCAGAGTCTCTATCTTTGTGATTGCGGCAATGATTTATTTCAGCTTACCGAAACCGAGCCCACAACAAGCTGTTGTACCCATTGCAGCGGCCCCGGCATTGGTTCGTTTATTACGTGCCAGTTGCGGACAAGAACCCCATGAGGCACTGTTTTCTGACCCCCAAGCCAGCAATGTTACTTATTCGATAACTTAGCGAAATTAGGCTACGGTGAAAACTTAATGCTTAATCATAATGGGTCATTTGATAACTTTACCGGACTATTAAAAAATGAAGGTCACCTTCAAGCTCCGGTCATGAGTAAAGAGGGTTTATCCCCTTACCAAGCTGCGTTCGATGGATCCGATATTTATCGTGATAAAGACATTCTAAACCGTTGGTTAACAAACCGTGAAAAAGACCCACAAGAGAAGGTCGTCGCACTGTACAACACCATTTCATTACATGATGGGAACCGTATTATTAAAAACAGCGGTGAAACGGGCATGGTCAGTTACAAACGTCGTTTAAAAAATCTACTCGATGATTTATACACATTCTTTGACACTCTGAAAAAGTCCGAACGAAATATTGTCGTTGTTTTGGTTCCCGAACATGGCGCGGGAATGCGTGGCGACAGAATGCAAATTTCTGGTATGCGTGAGATACCTGCCACCACAATTGTTCATACTCCTGTGGCAATGAAAATCTTTGGCCCTAAGATGCAAAGAACAGGTGAAACGTATCACGTTAAAACACCGTCCAGTTATTTAGCCTTATCAACCTTGGTTAGCCGGCTACTTGATCAAAACATTTACGCCAAAGGCACTTTTAATCCAAAAGCGCTCAGCGAAGATTTACCACAAACCAAGATGGTGGCGCAAAACTCGGGAAGTACCGTTTTAGAATACAACAACAAACCCTACGTCTCGTTAGATGATCAAACCTGGCAGGAATACCCACAATAGTTGGATATTTTAGCGAAATAACACGCTCTTAATCACTAGAGAAAGTACTCACTAGTGATTAAGGGCATTTCCATTTACCGCGGCTCCAATCCATTACCACTCAAAAATATCATTATCACCGCCAAGCTGGAACTGAGTAGTCAACGCCTCTGGATGCTGCATTGCCCAACATTCCAATTCATGACTAATATGAATCAAACGGGTGGTTTTAGGCTGAATGGCAGCAACAATATCCCGCACATCATTCAAATTATTATGGTTTCTTTTTACGGCCTGGTACTCAGGAGAATGATTGCAATCCACCAGCAAAACATTGATCGGATGTTGGATTAACCAAGCTTGAGTGTTTGGCGGTAATCCAATGGTGTCGGTTAAATACGCCAAACGTTTGGTTACCTGTTGAATAGGATTATCACCTTGAGTTTTAACGCTAAAACAATACCCAAAACAGATTTTAGAATGCAGCATCGGCAATGGTGTGATCTCAATACCTTGCCATTCAAAAGATTGAAATGCCGTTAATGGCGGTTGAAAATCCAATAGGCCTGAGTGCTTGAATAAATCATCGCAGCCTTGCTCATCTGGCGGGCCATCAACCGCGATGTTGTCTCCCACTCCCCAACGTAAATCAAACAAACTATGCACATGATCCATATGATAATGAGTTAATAAAATTCGGTCGATCGTGCCACTGGGAAAACGTTGCAATAAATCATCACAATTAGCATCCAACAATAATTGTTTGCCATCACTTTCAATCACGGCGGAGGTTTTTTGACGGCGATATTGTGGCTGTTCCATCGCCCTTTTACACGCCATACAATCGCAACCATAGACAGGTGACATCCCAGTATTGCCCGAACCCAATAAGGTGAGTTTCATCATTGAACCTCTATTGATTTCAATTACTTTGAGTATAAGCGAGTTTGATAATAGTCATTAAAAGGCACAATAGTGTCGGATAAAAGGCCGCTGTTATCGAGCATGATCGCCCCTTCAATATTGTGCTGTTTTAATTGTTCAGCACGAATCAATCGCCATTCAATTTCTTGGGCACTTTCTCGATCTCTGGCGGTTAAACGTTGCTTTAATATATCAATAGCAACGTCAATCACCACGGGAATCAAAGCAGCGCCATAACGTTCGCGGGCTTGTTCTAAATAAGCACGCGAACCATTCACCATCACATCCACGCCTTTTGTAAGCCACACATCCACTTCACAGCCGATACCATAACAATGACCATTGGCTTGCCAATCGAGCGCAAAAAAATGCTTCTTCTGACGTTGGGCAAATTCTTGCGCCGATAAGGCAACATGATTCTCGCTGCCCGCGCTGGCATCCCGAGTAATATAACGATGGGCGATGACGATATGTTGCGGCCATTGATCGCGGATCAAACTCATCACACTGTCTTTCCCTGAGCCTGAAGGTCCAATCACATAAAATAGTCGCGCTGACTGAATAGACGAGATGGATTGGCTATTCATTAAAAAACCTTTTTCCCTTCACACCAGACGCCATCAATATAAGCCTGACCGTGGTGGTAATGAGTTAATAATAAATCCGCACGCTTACCTTCTTCAATCACACCACGATCGTGCAATTGCAACGACTGAGCCGGATTAAAGGTGGCGAGTTTCACCGCATCGGCAAGCGTCAACTTGTTTCGTGAATCGTGCGCTAGGGTAAAAATGGCATCCAATAAACTGACTGGATAATAATCAGAAGACAAAATATCCAAAGCCCCAGCCGCCGCCAATTCATGCGCCGCAATGTTGCCCGAATGCGAACCACCACGAATCACGTTGGGCGCGCCCATTAAGACATGCAAGCCTAGCTCTCGTGAGGTTTTTGCCGCTTCCATGGTGGTCGGGAATTCTGCGATCACCATGCCCAGATCTTTCGATTCTTCAGCATGAGCTTGAGTGGCATCATCATGGCTTGCCATTGGGATATTACGCGAGCGACATTGCCCACAAATTTCCTCACGATTAGGCGCAGACCAGCGCTCAGAATACTCACGCTGTTGCGATTCAAATTCCGCCATTTGAGCATCGTTATAACCATATTTACCTTGATAATAGGTTCGATACTTTTCTATGTTTACAAATTGGCGCTGCCCAGGAGCGTGATCCATTAGCGAAACAAGCTGAACTCCCGGAGTATTAATGTAACGCTCAAAAATCTCTACCGTGGTGTTATGTGGTACTTCACAACGCAGGTGCAAACGGTGATCGACTCGATTAGTGCCATTCTTTTGGCTTTGCACCACGGTATTAATTTGCTGATCTAAAATCTCATGACGTAACTTGCCACGATGATCGCCAAGCGCCAGCGCATTTAAAACGGTGGTGATTCCTGCGCCAATCAACTGAGTATCATGGGCTTTCATTGCCGATAATGGTGGCCAATCAACTTTAGGTCTTGGTGCAAAATACTTCTCAAGATTATCAGTATGCAGTTCAATTAAACCCGGCATCAAGAAACCATCATTGCCATCAATCGCTTGTGGTAACTGACTTAAGGTATTCGACATACTACGAATTTCACCATCAATGACCTCGACCGATCCTTTCACCACTTCATTCGGCAATACTAAATTAACGTTGGTAATAATCATGTTATTTTTTCCTTAAGCAGAAACAGTAATGTCGTCGGTTATTGGGGTGTTGGTCGTGTCTGAATTGGCTTGAGAGCTCATGTGATATAAGCGGTCGGCAACTTGGCTACGGTTAATTTCATCATGAAAAATACCCACAATGGCAGCGCCTCGTTGCTTGGCTTCTTGAATTAACTCCACCACCACTGCGCTATTTTTGGCATCCAATGACGCGGTCGGTTCATCCAATAATAAAATCGGATAATCCCAAATAAAGCCACGTGCAATATTGACTCGTTGTTGTTCACCACCAGAAAAGGTTGCTGGTGCTAAATGCCACAAGTGCTCGCCCACATTCAAACGACTCAATAAATTTTTGGCTTTTTGTTCCGCTTGTTGTCGATCTCCGCCCATCTCAATCATCGGCTGCATCACCACTTCTAACGCACTAACGCGAGGGATCACCCTTAAGAACTGGCTCACCCATCCAATCGTATGACGACGAATATTTAAAATCGATCGTGGCGCCGCTTGAACCATGTCAATCCATTGATCTTGATGCATCACTTTAATCGAACCACTGTCGACCAAATAGTTGGCATATAACGTGCGTAATAAGGTCGATTTTCCCGATCCGGAATGACCATGTAACACCACACATTCACCTTGATGAACATCCAAACTTGCATGGTTCAACACTGATAATTGAATGCCACTTTGATTATGCAAGACAAAGGTTTTGCTTACCTCTCGCACTTTTAGCATGGGCTTGTGTAACGAATTTGGTTGCTGATTATTCATCATGATTTATCCTTGTAAAACCGAAGACACAAGCAGTTGCGTATAAGGATGCTGAGGGTCGTCTAGCACTTGGTCGGTTAACCCACTTTCCACCACCTTGCTTTGTTTCATCACCATCAATCGGTGGGCTAATAACCGCGCTACCGCTAAATCGTGCGTCACAATGACTACGGCTAAATCCAATTCATTCACCAAGCGGCGTAATAGATCGAGCAATTTTGCTTGCACCGACACATCCAATCCACCGGTCGGTTCATCCATGAAAATCAATTTTGGATGTGTGACCAAATTACGGGCAATTTGCAGCCTTTGTTGCATGCCGCCAGAAAAGGTCGTTGGCATACCATCAATCCGATCTGCTGGAATTTCGACATCTTGCAACCATTGCTGTGCTTTCTCTCGAATGTCGCCATAATGACGTTCACCGACTGCCATTAAACGCTCGCCAATATTGCCACCAGCCGATACGCGCGCGCGCAGACCATCCATTGGGTGTTGATGCACCACGCCCCACTCGGTGCGCAATAAATGACGACGCTGACTTTCCGCCATCTCGTACAAACTTTCTAGCTGTGCAATGCTGCTTTGATTTGCCTCATCACTGCCGGTTTGCAAATACAGCACCTCGCCGCTATCGGGTTTTAATCGGCCAGAAATGGATTGCAGTAAGGTACTTTTCCCAGAACCAGACTCGCCGACAATGCCCAAGACTTCGCCCGGATAAAGCTCAAAAGACACATCACTAAAACCTTTACCCGGTGCGTAGAGCTTACTCAAATTCTCGACTTTCAATAACGCTTGTTCCCCGCCAGATTGGGGGTTTTGTATTGAACTTAGCATTGGGTTTTCTCCCCATTTTGGCGGCAATAATCGGTATCAGAACATACAAAAGTGCTGCTACCTTGATCATCAATAATGATTTCATCCAAGAAGGTATCGGTCGCACCACAAATGCTGCACGGTTCATCCCACTTCTGGATGTCAAAGGGGTGATCGTCAAAATCAAGGCTCTTCACTTTAGTAAAAGGCGGAATGGCGTAAATACGCTTTTCGCGACCGGCACCAAACAATTGCAGCGCAGGCATGTTGTCCATTTTCGGATTATCAAATTTAGGAATGGGTGATGGATCCATAATGTAGCGGTCATTGACTTTGACTGGGTATGCATACGCGGTGGCAATGTGCCCAAAACGCGCAATGTCTTCATACAGTTTTACTTGCATCACACCATATTCTTGCAGTGCATGCATTTTTCGAGTTTCCGTTTCTCTTGGCTCAATAAAGCGTAAAGGCTCAGGAATTGGCACTTGATAGACCAAAATTTGCCCGGCTTGCATTGGCGTTTCAGGAATGCGGTGACGGGTTTGAATAATGCTGGCCTCCACGGTTTTTTCAGTGGTGTTGGCATCGGCAATATTTTCAAAGAATGAGCGAATCGAGACTGCGTTGGTGGTGTCATCCGCGCCTTGGTCGATCACTTTTAACCTGTCACTTCGGCCAATAATAGTAGCGGTGATCTGTACTCCGCCCGTTCCCCAACCATAAGGCATCGGCATTTCACGCCCTGCAAATGGCACTTGATAACCGGGGATCGCCACCGCTTTTAATAATGCACGACGGATCATTCGTTTGGTTTGCTCATCGAGATAACCATAGTTGTAGCCAGAGTCGCTTATTCCAGCACTCTTTCTATCGGCTTCATCGATAACTGATTCATTGAAAGCCAGTCCGTTTACATCTGATACTTTTAAAACAGATGCATTAGCCGTTACTGGATTAGTCATTTTCGCAGCCTCCTTGTTGCTTTTCTCTCGCATCGTATTCTTTGTGCATTTCGCGTAATAATGCTAATTCAGATTGGAAATCAACGTAATGCGGCAGTTTCAAATGCGAAACAAAACCAGAGGCTTCCACGTTATCGGCATGCGCTAATACAAACTCTTCATCTTGCGCCGGACCATCTACCGCTTCACCATACTCTGGAGCTTGCAGAGCTCGATCCATTAATGCTACTGACATCGCTTTGCGTTCCGTAAAACCAAAAGTCAGACCATAACCACGGGTCAGCTTAGCTTTGTCGCTTTTCGACCCCACAAAACCATTAATCATTTGACATTCGGTCAGTTCAATATCACCAATCTCAATGTTAAAACCCAATTCTTCAGGACAAATAGAAAGCGTCACTTCACCACTGCGAATTTCGCCGGCAAACGGATGGTTGCGACCATAACCTCGCTGGGTGGAATAACTCAAAGACAATAAGAATCCTTCATCTCCACGCACGAGATTTTGCAAACGCGCAGAACGATCACTCGGGTAATTCACAGGCTGCATAGTGATGTCTTCTGGCGCTTGTTGGCTATCGGCGTCCCTCACCATCAAGTCCAAGCTTTCTAGCATCGATAGCACTTGTGGACTCACCGTGCTTTCTTCTTGTTCACTTAGATCAATATCCGAATCGGTGGCTTTTAATTGCTGAACAGATTGAGAACTTTCTCCCTCCGCCATTAAAGTAAAATCCAATAAACGATGAGTATAATCATAGGTTGGACCGAGCACTTGCCCACCCGGAACGTCTTTGTAAGCGGCTGAAATACGACGCTCAATTCGCATCTCGGTGGTATCGGCTGGCTCACAAATCAAAAATCGAGATAATGTGGTGCGATAAGCGCGCAATAAGAAAATCGCCTCCACCAAATCACCCGCCGCTTGTTTAATCGCAAGGGCGGCAAGATCTTTATCGTAAATGCCGCCTTCATTGATCACTCGATCCACTGAACCGGATAACTGTTCACGAATTTGCGCCACTGATAACTCTGCGAATGCAGTATCACCACGACGCTTTTGGGCCTGCAATTGATGGGCAGCTTTAATCGCTTTTTCGCCCCCTTTCACTGCTACATACATGAGAAAATCTCCACTTTTGTTGAACGAGGTAGCGCTACCACTTTCGAGCCACACACCAAAATAAAATCTAACCCCAATGGAAAATGGTTATTTTGTCGATGAGATAACATCGCTTTCAGTGATTGCGATGAATTCGACTCAATCGATAGAATGGATTCACATTCAATACCCGGGCCAGATAGGCGTAAAGTGATGCAAGGTGAAGACGATTGACTGGATAACTGATGATTAGTTGCTTGATCCGACAGCCCTGAAACTTCGACAATGACAGTCGTACTGCGATCGGGATACTCTTCATTACCCACATAAAACTGCGCTTTAGCCCAATCAAATTTCGCCATATCATCCACACCAATTAAGGCAAAACTGGCTTTCTTCTGAGAATCCTCTTGCTGAGATATCAATAATTCAGCGCCTAAATGAAAACTAAAATTGGCCTTCGCTACCTCATCATGTTCAAACTGTCTCGACAGCCATACCGGCGTACTGTTATCCGCTAAGGCGAGTAATATTTGAGTCGATGCGTCCATCATGTCGCCGAAACCTTGCACTAAATTAAGATCTACAAAGGTTCCTGGTTGTGACATTGCGGTCAGTAATTGTCTAAAGCAGTATTGGCTGTCATGTATCGTATCGACAAATCCAGCGTGTATTGCGCTCATGTGGCCTCCTGAATAATCCGTAAATGAGGGAAATATGTGATTAAAATAAACGCCATTCGTTAATCGTCGCCACGCACCAAAGTAAAGAAATCCACTTTACTGCTCGCCACTTGTTGCTGACGTTGCTGATGCTTTTGATCGCGAAGCATTTGCAGCGGTTCAATAAGACTCAGCATTAATTCGTGTTGGTATGTTTGCGATTGCATCAAAGCATCAATCACCGCTGCCAACTCCGCATGAGCTTTGTTGCGACCCGATAAGTAGCTGTAACCTAGATCCCCACTAGCTAACTTCACCACGCAGCGTGTTACCGTAATATCGCCTACATTGAAGCGATTTCCCGTTCCTCCCATTCGAGCCTGAACTTGAGCCAACCCGATTTCTGGCGCACGGATCAGTTGGTAGTCAGGTGTAAAAGATTGAGCTTGCCAAAGATCCGATAATCGTTCGAAGTCCGTAGTCGCGAGTACCGACATCCAATGTTGGCGCAAGGTTTTCGTTTTGTTGTTTAATTTATGAGTATTCATTTAGTGGTCCACAACCAGTTCCATCAGATCAGAACGAGTACTGGAGCTGGAATATTCCGCTACCGTTTCCGTTCCACTGATCACATTGAGGGTTTTTACCGTGAGTAACGGCAATGAAGGGGTAATTTGTAATAAACGGCATATTGAATTATTGGGGGAGTGCGCGCCGATTCGAGTGTTACTGCGCGTTAAGGTCACTCCTAAATTGTCACGTAAAAATTGATGCAACGATCCCGATTTAAAGTTCTGTAGCACTGGCCACCAATTAAGATTGGCAAAGTACTGTTCAATGACCGCAATCGGACAACCATCTACTTTACGTAGAGTACGAATATGAATAATACGACTATCCAGATCCACATTAAGCTGCTTGGCTAAATCGGAATTAGCATGGATTAAGTGCGATTCTAATACTTCACTGCGAGGGTGCGATCCTTGCTCTAACAAGTTACTAGTAAACGCGGCTTGTGCATGCAGCGGATAAGCCAAAGGTTGTGATAACACCATGCAACCTTTCCCTTGCTGACGATGAACCTTACCCACCACCACCAATTCATCCACCGCGCGACGAATAGTATGACGATTCACAGCAAAGCGTTCCGCCAGCATTTTCTCCGATGGTAGATAGTCACCACCTAAGTATTCAGTGGTGATTTCTTGTTCTAACGTATGGGCGATCTCTAAATACACCGACATAGCATTCTTGCTCCCTAATCACTCATCTAGACAAGCCAAGAAATTTACGTCTTAGCTTATAACTAGAACCCATATTGATGGTGGAATGTGACAGTTACATGGCTGTTTTATGTCGAAAAAATGCAGAGAGATGACTTGTTGGCAAGGTTAACTAATTGATTCTATTTATCTATGCATTAGGGGATGGCCGTCATGGTTAACTTGTCTAGACCTATTTGTCATAGAAGGTTCATGGAAAATATTTGTTGGATTAATTTAATTGTTCAAGTATTGAAATTAATTTTTATAGCAAGATAGTTTACTCATAAAAATTTTTCCACTTATCTTATGATTGTTTTCAGACTAAAAGAGTAGGAATAATGTTCTTTTGATTTTTTATTTTAACAAATAATTTTTTTTGCCATTTAATTCCATTTTAATATTTTATATTTTTATTAGCGTTTGAATAATTTTTTTTTGTTGTTATAGTGAATTTAGTTTTTCAGGAGATATCGGAATTGTTAATCATCTTACAGTAGCTAGTCCGAAAGTATGACTTTCGGACATGATTTTAAGTTTTATATTTTAATTTTTGAGAGGTAATAAATATTAATTTATTTTATCAATGCCTTTTTTATTTAGAACATAAATTGCTTACTAGCATTTTCTTTAGCTATCAATCTCCAGTTATTTTGCTTCATATTTTGGAAAAGCTCGAATATATGTCGAAACCTAACCACATAGATTTAAAGCGAAGAATAAACGTTGGAGATAGAGTTAAGTTCTTCGATAAAAAAAGAGATCGACATTATCAGGTGATTATTGTTTGCACCAAAAGAAATAACCCCAGTGATGGTTTGATTTCATTTTATTCTTATTTAGGTTCATCTATCTTAGGACTGGCTGAAGAAGATATTTTTAAATTATATGTTTTGGGTAAAGAAAGGGAATATAAAATCACAAGTATTTCATCTGAGAAATCAATAAATCCACAAGTTCATATTAATTAAAGGGTTATTATTATGAGTAAGAATGAACTGAAGAAACCTGAATTAACCTTGAAAGAGAAACGAAAACTAAAAAAAGAAAAGATGGAGAATAACGGATTGGTTAAATCAAGAAAAATAAAAAGGAAATAATATCCTATTTTAGATTTAACAATAAAAAAAAGACCGACTCTAAAATAGATTAATCATAATTTAAAATTACTTACTGGGTCTAATTTCACTGCTAGGAAAGATTCAGGGTAACCGTCTACCTTTCCCAAGGTGATAATTTTGGTTGTAAAAAGCCAGTAACCGAATTGGCTACTGGCTCTTAAAAATCAACATGACCTTACGTTATGGCCTAGACTCTACAATCCATTGTAATACTGCTGATTAGTCGACTCAGGCACCATGTCGAATAACACCTTACTTGCTTGAGCTTCACCGCTTAATACCAATTCAAATTGCTTAATCAATTCAACCTTTTCTGGCATTTGTTTACCACCTGCACCGATCTCGGTTAAATCAATCATGAAGCCATCAAATAAATCACTTAAGTCATTGATGATATCCGTATTCAAGAACTGATCTTGGTTGTAGATACTCGGGTAACCTCCCTTTTGCTTATCAATAGCAAATGACACGCCTTTAAGGTTTTTAATGCTGGTTTTCTTATCACAAGACAACATACAACCATTGTCGATGCGCGGTTTTTCACAACCGACACTTTGTTGGAAGAAACACTGACGGCTCGCCATCAACAAAATTGGATGATAAATGCTGTACATCATTTTGAAGTTCTTTGGTCTAGCTATCTGTTTGATTTGCTGCTTGCTTATCTCGTTAGAAATAAACGCGCCACTACAACTGAAGTTTTGCTGCAAAGACTGCAGAACATAAGAGTTCGTGGTATTAAGCATTGGACCTGCAATCCACTTAATACCCAACTGCTCAGCATGATAAGCAATACCAGTGTTATTCGTTACGATCCACTCAGGTTTCACTTCTTGCAAGATATTCAATGCGACATCAAAATCTTTACCAATTAATACCGGCGGGAACCACGGAATTAAACGTGGGTTCTCTTGGAATAATGTTACGAATTTTGTGCAACCACGTTTGTAGGCATCCGGTAGTTTAAAGTAAACATCCGCATCAGTGATACTCACAAGCGATGCATCAGCTTCATCACAAATAAGAATAGAAAGCTCTGGTTTTTCACCTTCAGGCTTGGCGTGTCGCTCCAGTTTTGGCAATATCACTTCAGCAATCACTTCTATGCCGTCGTTTAGGTAAGCCAGCAATTCATTTTTTAACGTAGTAATTTCACGATAAGGAATACTTAAACCATCGAGGACTTGCTCGGTATCGAACTCGACCAATTCATAGTTAGCATTATTAATATTTTTAAAGCGTTTTTCGATCGCTTCTTTATCAACGCTTAGCTTCTCGCTCACCGACATTAAGCTGCTTGATGTGAATACGGCGGTTTTAGGAGAAATAACATCTTCATTCACTGAACTACTGCTTTCTTCAGTGATCACGGTTAGCGTTAATGGCTGACCTTGCTCACTAGCAAAATGTAATTTTAACTTTATTTTTTCAATGCTTAAATGGGCTATTTTTTCATCGACAGAAGCATTAATTTGTTGCTTATCTGAATGCAATTGTTGTGTGGCATCAAAAATTTGCACTACTGAAATATCACCTTGATCGGCTTTCAATTTATCGACCACGTGGTTTTTAGAGTTATCGCGTGGGTTATCAATAAACATTGATTGATTTAAATCGCCACGTAAAAATGCATTGGTAAAATCGCGGTTGAAAACTTTGTACAGACGCTCGCCATCTTGAGTCAACTCACCCGTTTCAACATAACCATCAATTTGTTTACGGAAGCTATCAATGACCGTGTGAACGTAGTTCGCACCTTTAATTCGCCCTTCGACTTTAAACGAATATACACCCGCATTAATCAAGGCCGGTAAATCAAAGAAAGCCGAGTTATCTTTAATATTAAGAGGAAAATTATGGCCCGATTCTGTGGTTTCATATTCTTCACGACACGCTTGGCTACAACGCCCACGGTTACCTGAATTACCAGCTGTAGCTGAAGTTGAGTAACATAAACCAGAGAACGCCACACACAATGAGCCATGCACAAACACCTCAAGTAACGTATCATGCTCGTGAGCAACCGCTGCCATTGCCGTGATTTCACGCAAGTTCATCTCACGAGATAAATTCACGCGGCTCGCACCCAGTTTTTTCAAAAACGGTATCTGCCCAGAATTATGAGTAGTTAACTGAGTCGAGGCATGAATATCCAACGTTGGGAAATATTCACGTAATACGTACAATAAACCGATGTCTTGTACAATTACACCATCAAGCGTGGTGTTGGCTAAACGGTTAAGTAACTTCACCACCGTTTTAAACTCTTGTTCTAAAATAACAACGTTAAGCGTTAAGAAGATTTGGCAATCGTATTGATGAGCCAGTCTGATGGCACCAACCAATTGATCGAATGAAATATTAGAAGCACGGTTACGAGCATTAAAAGTATCTAGGCCACAGTAAACGGCATCCGCACCCGCAATAATGGCGGCTTTAATGGCGTCAATATCACCACCGGGGGCTAATAATTCAATCTTTTGGTTCATCACACAGAGTCTCGGTTAACATTTAAAGGCGGCATGATACCTGTATCTGTTACAGATGAGTATCATTGAGGTAAATTAATCCATTTAAGAGTAGAGGAAAAAGAAAATTGATGCATAAAAATAACCCCTTACCCATCCTCTATTCATTGAGAAATTGTCCGTTCGCGATGCGAGCAAGACTGGCGATTTATCAATCACAAGTTCCAGTGCTACTGCGCGACATTGTTTTACGCGACAAACCCGCAGAAATGTTAACCGCTTCGCCTAAAGGCACGGTGCCGGTATTAGTAACAAGCAATGGAACCGTAATCGAAGAAAGTATTGAGGTAATGTTGTGGGCGTTAAGTGAAAACGATCCGAACGATTTATTGATGAGCAATGATGACAATATTCTCGATGAAATGCGTCAATTAATTTTTCAATTTGATGATAAATTCAAACCTTGCCTTGAGGCTTATCGAGCCGCTAAGCGTTACCATGAACCCAACCTTGTGGAATGTCGCCAGTCTTGTGAGCATTATCTATCTGAATTAGAAAACCGTTTAACTCAACATTCCTTTTTAATGGCCGCTCAAGAAAGCCTTGCTGATCTCGCCCTATTACCATTTATTCGCCAGTTTGCCAAAGTGGAAAGACAGTGGTATTTGCAGTCACCCTACCCCAAATTAAGGCAATGGCTAGACCGCTACTTACAAAGCAAAATGTTCAGTAAAGTGATGTCAAAACATGAACTGTGGTTGGTGAATCGTATTGATGTGTTGATGGAATCGAAATCGAGTTAAGTTTGAGAGAGGAATCCCTCTCTCACATTATGTTATTCACACTTTTTTCTCTCAAATAAAGGTACGTCTTCGCCCACAATATACTTTTGACGCAATTTGGCTGAGATCATATCCATTACCATGACAATCACGACAAGGTTTAACGTAATGAAAGTCACCACATCCCAATTCCATAAGCGCATATTCTCGGCATAAACCAACCCAATACCACCTGCGCCAACAAAACCAAGAACCGCCGCCGAGCGAGTATTCGATTCAATTTGATATAAGCTCAATGCTAAGAAAGTTGGGAACGATTGCGTGAAAATGCCAAATCGGTGTTTTTGTAACCCCGCCGCCCCTAATGCGGTTAATCCACGCGAGGGTTTTTCATCGGCCGCTTCATGCCCTTCGGCATACAATCGCCCTAACAACCCTAAGTCTTGAATGAATATTGCTAGAACACCAGCCAATGGTCCCATACCGATGGCTCGCACAAAAATCATGCCCCAAATCGCCATATCAATGCCACGTAATACATCGAAAAATTTACGCATTGCGTACGCGATAATGGCAAATGGCCCTGTCATGATATTACGAGACGCAAAAAACGATAGAGGCAGAGCCACCAGTGATGCGGTAATGGTTCCACCAAATACAATCGCCAATGTCACTAATATTTGGCTGTAATAATAGCTAAATGGCCAATTAGCAAAGTCCTTCCAAATAAACATATTGGAAAAATAGCGCATCAATTGTTGGCTACCATTAACAAACACTTGGTTACTAACACCAAATTGAGCAAAAAAGAACACGTAAAACAAAACCATCGCAACCACTACGATGGCTAGCTTATTCAAGTAACGCTTTTGCTGAGAAAAAATCTCTTGATGCTGCTGACGATAAGCCTCGAGATTAAGATCTTTTTCAGGCATAGAATTGACTAACATGCTCAAGACTCTCCTAATACTTTTTTACGTAAATGGCCCGATAGTGAATCTAAAACCGAAACCACAATAATAATCAACAATAAGGTCATGCTGACTTGATCATAACGGTCAAGCTTAATATTGGTCATCAACTCTTGACCAATGCCACCCGCTCCCACAAGCCCTAAAATGGTTGAGGAACGGAAATTCACTTCTAATCTTAAAAAGCTGTATGACATGAAAATGGGTTTTACTTGAGGCCAAATACCAAAGCGTACATTTTCCCAGCGATTTCCACCGCAAGCGCGTAACCCTCGTACAGGTTCCATTGATGCGGTTTCTATCGATTCATAAAATAGCTTGGTTAAGCTACCCACAGTATGCAATGCTAATGCAATAAACCCGGGCAATGCCCCCACGCCATAAGCCATGACAAACATCACGGCCCATGCCAATTCTGGCATGGTGCGTAGGAAGGCGACAAAAGCGCGTACCGCCCAACGTAACCCTGCTGGCGCGTAAGTATTATTCGCGGCAAAAAATGCCAAAAAACTCGCGATTAAAGCCGACACCACTGTGGCAGCCATTGCCACACAAAACGTTTCCCATAATAAAGGTAATTGGATTGGAAGTCGGTATCCCCAATAAAGCAGAGAACCTTCAATAGCGTGTCCATTGGCATCTCGTCCAGAGAAAAGCACATCCCATTTTAATACAGGAATAGTATCGGCTAAGTAATCAAAAAAATGAGGAGCATTGGTGATCACTTTTGTTAAGCTAAATTCAGCGAAATATCCAGAAGTGAGATACAAAACCATCAATAAGCCTGACCACATTAACGCATCGCGTTTTTGTTTTGATCTTATTTGATGGTAATAATGTTCAAACTGCTTATCCAAAATAACCCATCCATTTCAATCTGAAATAATATATAAAAACGGCCATTTACTGTGAAATAAATGGCCGTATAATTGCTATTAACGAACGGTTTTCTGTTGTGCTTTGACTAAGTCAATCACAGTTTGGTACTCGCTCACAGAGGTGTCTTCTAAATGCAGTTTCCCGCCAGCTGCTTGCATGAAGCAAGCATGGTCTTCTTTATCAAGCGTTTTCACCGCCATGACGAGTTTTTCTTTTAAATCTTGATCCATATTGCCACGAACAATTGTTGGGCCATTTGGAATTAAAGGCGATTCCCAAATAATACGTAGATTCGACATTAAATCATCGAAACCATTTTCTTTTACTTTACGTAAGGCACCAGCTGAATAACCATCTTCACGATTGCCAACCATTGAGGTCCAGGTTACTGCAGCATCAAATTGGCCATTGAGTACTCCTAAAATATCTTGTTCATGACCACCAGAAAAACCCACTTTACTAAAGAAGCCATTAAATTGGTTATCCATATTTCCACCCAAAGTTTTTTCAAATTGGTTATTGGGGATCAAGAAACCAGACGTTGAATCAGGGTCTGCAAAAGAGAACACTTTGCCTTTTAGATCTTCTAATTTTTTGTATGGGCTGTCTGCTTTGACTAACACAACAGAGTGATAGCCTTTTGAGTTATCGGTATCATCCGTTGTGATACCCACAAGCTCTACTTTGTTTTTATCTTTTAAGTACACAGAAGCATAAGACTTAGGTGACATGTTCAATACCAAGTCCACTTGGTCGCCCAATAAGCCCTGAATAACCGCACTGTAATCCGATGCATTGCGAATATTCACCGTCGCGCCTGTTTTTTCTTCCAAATACGATTTCACACATTGGTTATTGCCAATTTGCGCTGTCGAATTCTCTCCACCTAAAACACCTAGGTTAATTTCTGGCGCAGCCTGTACTGAAGTGGCCAATAATCCCGTGATGATAGCGACAAGGGGTAATACTTTTTTCATTGTGTGTTCCTTTCCAATTGAATTTAATTGTTGTTTTAAAATATGAATTAAGAGAGTTGCTCGACTTCATCACCGTATAACATGTGTAGGATCTCATCGGTCAAACCAGACGGCGTGCCGTCATATACCACCTTGCCTTTTTCAAGGCCAATCACACGAGTGCAGTATTGTTTTACTAATTCAATCGAATGCAGGTTAACCATGACAGCGATTCCTTCACTGCTAACTTTTTGCAGAGCTTCCATAATGCGAGTGGTGTTTTTAGGATCAAGAGAGGCAACCGGTTCATCGGCGAGAAGAATTTTTGGCTCTTGCATCAAGGCGCGGCAAATCGCTACACGTTGCTGCTGACCACCCGATAAGTTTTCAGCGCGTTGCAGAGCATGAGGAAGTATTTTTAACCACTTCAATAACTCGATCGCCTTGACGCGATCTTTATCATCAAAGATTTTAAACATGGATTTCCACGTCGATGTGTAACTTAAGCGACCAAGAAGCACATTAGTGATCACATCTAAACGCGGCACTAAACAGAAATTTTGAAAAATCATGCTGCATTGGCTGCGCCAGTGGCGTAATTGCTTACGTGGCATAGTCACCACATTATTACCTTCACCACTTACATCAACAATCTCACCTGCGCAGGCACTAATTGTGCCATTTAAGGTATGCAACATCGTCGATTTTCCCGCACCAGAGCGTCCAATAACAGCAACAAATTCACCTTCGTATAAATCAAAGCTAATATTGTCCAGTACGTTTTTTCCACCTTTATAGGCTTTCGTGAGCTTTTTAACACTCAAGACCTGAGTTTTTATGTCTAACTCTGGCGAGTTTCTGTCACCTAAACCTTGGTCAAAAATAGCATCCGCGACAAAATAATTGACCGCGATATTATCTGTTGATTGATACATAAATTCATTCTTCTTAATACTCAAAAACTGATAGGCATTAAGAAGAATGACTGTGACATTTTAAATACAGAAAAATGAAGGGATTGAAATATTACGGAAAATAGAACCATAAAGAAGAGCAACAAGTTAGTGAGAAAGCATAAGCCGTAAAGCCTTATCCAATGGACATTTCACTTTGTTCACTTTATGAATTATTAATTAATTTATTTATTATTTGTGATGCCAGTACTTTTTAAGTGTTTCTTTTTGTCAAAATCACCTGAACACGCAGCGTTGGTCATTAAGTTTTCTATCCCATCTTAGGAACAAAAGAACTTCGGAGACGATTAGGAATTCACCTCCGAAGATTTCTAATTACAAATGACTCGCCATTCATTAATAACCAACTATTGATACTAATAAAAACAACGATACCATTTACATTGCAGTAATCTGAATTGAATCGCTGAATTGGCGCATTTGAATTTAGAGCGGTTGAGGCACTCTAACCCAGCCTTCCATTAATATCCGCGCACTACGGCTCATTGTGGCTTTTTCTATTTTCCAACCTTGTTCACCATTTTCAAGCAAATAATAAGTAGCCTTAGCGCCAACTTTTAATGTGCCAGAGGGATGACCAAACACGACAGATTCACGCTCTCCGCCACCAGCGGCGCGATTAACGATAGTACCCGGCACACTCGCCGCTGAGGCAATTGCCACGGCAGCCGTTCCCATCATAGCGTGATGGAGTTTCCCCATCGACAACGCTCGTACCAATACATCAACCTGATCCGACTGAATTGATTGTCCACTCGACGTGGTATAGCTTTTCGGTGGACTAACAAAAGCAATTTTAGGCGTATGTTGTCGCTGCTTGGCTTGGTCAACATGTTCAATTAAACCCATTTTAACTGCGCCGTGAGCACGAATGGTTTCAAACATGGCTAACGCTTTTACATCATTATTGATGTCATCTTGCAATTCAGTGCCTTGATAACCGAGTGCTTGCGCATCAATAAACATGGTTGGAATACCTGAATTAATAAAGGTCGTTTGAAAGCAGCCTACACCCGGAACTTCAAGCTCATCGACCACATTACCAGTGGGAAACATCGAACCTTTACCATCGGCAGCTTCACCATCAGCAGGTTCACTATCAGAAGGATCCAGAAAATCCACTTGAATTTCCGCCGCAGGAAAGGTCACGCCATCGAGCTCGAAACCCCCGAGTTCTTGCACCTGACCATGCTTAATCGGTACGTGAGTGACTATGGTTTTATTAATGTTCACTTGGCGAATTCGAACAGGGAATAGCCCTTGTTGTGGAATGTTACTCCCATCAATTAACCCCATATGCAGCGCCATTGCGCCGACACCGGAAGATAAATTACCGCAATTACCACTCCAATCGACAAAAGGGCTATCTATCGAGACTTGACCAAACAAATAATCGACATCGTGATCTGAGCTATCGCTTTTAGATAAAATCACCACTTTGCTGGTACTGGACGTTGCGCCGCCCATACCATCAATTTGTTTGCCGTACGGATCCGGGCTGCCAATCACGCGCAATAAAAACTGATCACGGCTTTCTCCTACCTTCTGAACGCTTGTGGGCAGATCGGCTAAATTAAAAAATACACCTTTGCTGGTTCCGGCTCGCATATAAGTTGCCGGAACTTTTATTTGTTGTGCGCCAGATATTTGTGACACCGTCACTGATTGATTCATATTTATGATCCTCTACACACACTTTAGTGCGCCAAAAAGTCTTGTGCGAAACGCTGCAATACACCACCCGCCTGATACACAGACACTTCATCGGCGGTATCTAAACGACATGTCACTTCTACTTCGACTTGTTCGCCTTTTTGATCACCATGTGTGCGACTAATCACTAGCACCAAATCACAACCTGGAGCAATCTCGCCTTTTACGTCATAAAGCTCAGTGCCATCGAGTGCCAAAGTATGTCGGTTAGTGCCCGATTTAAATTGCAGCGGTAGCACGCCCATGCCAACAAGATTAGTGCGGTGAATGCGCTCAAAGCCTTCAGCCACAATCGCTTCAACGCCAGCTAAGCGAACGCCTTTAGCTGCCCAATCTCGTGATGAACCTTGGCCATAGTCAGCTCCTGCAACAATAATCAACGGCTGCTTACGCTGCATGTAGGTTTCAATCGCTTCCCACATGCGAGTCACTTTGCCTTCCGGCTCGATTCTCGCCAAAGAGCCTTGCTTGATTTCGCCATTTTCCACCACCATTTCATTAAACAGTTTCGGGTTAGCAAAGGTCGCACGTTGCGCAGTTAAATGATCGCCTCTATGAGTCGCATAAGAGTTAAAATCTTGCTCTGGCAGCCCCATTTTGGCTAGGTATTCCCCTGCCGCACTGGACGCTAAAATCGCATTGGATGGGGATAGATGATCGGTGGTAATGTTGTCGCCTAAAATCGCTAACGGCCGCATGCCTTGTAAAGTGCATTCTCTAGCCAGCGCACCTTGCCAATACGGCGGACGGCGAATATAAGTACTCATTTCACGCCAGTCATACAGTGGCTTGGTTTGATAGATGCCGGTATCTTTTTCAAACATCTTCACATAGATTTGCTGGAATTGTTCCGGCTTCACATGCTGATTGACTACCTGATCAATTTCTTCATCCGTTGGCCATAAGTCATTTAGATAGATTGGATTACCTTGCCCATCATGACCTAACGCATCTTGCTCAATATCAAAACGAATGGTTCCCGCAAGCGCATAAGCCACGACCAATGGCGGAGAAGCTAAGAACGCTTGTTTGGCATAAGGGTGAATGCGACCATCAAAATTACGATTGCCCGATAACACCGCGGTGGTGTAAACATCACGCTCAATAATTTCTTGCTGAATCGCCGGATCAAGCGCGCCGCTCATACCATTACAAGTGGTGCAGGCATAGCCGACAATGCCAAAGCCTAGTTGCTCTAATTCGGATAATAAACCCGCTTCTTCAAGATATAACTTGGCGACTTTAGATCCCGGTGCAAAAGAGGTTTTCACCCAAGGCTGACGCACTAAACCAAGTTGATTGGCTTTTTTCGCCACCAGTCCTGCTGCCACCACATTGCGAGGGTTACTAGTATTGGTACATGAAGTGATCGCCGCAATGATCACCGCGCCATCTGGCAATTCACCTTCTTTCTTTTGCCACGCACTGGCAATGCCACGCTCGGTTAATTGATTGGTCGACAAACGACGATGCGGATTGGACGGCCCAGCCATATTACGTTGCACGTTAGAAAGATCGAATTCCAGTACTCGCTCATAATCCACATTAGCGAGATCATCAGCCCATAAGCCGGTTTGTTTGGCGTATTGTTCGACCAAGGTAACTTGCTTCTCATCACGACCAGTCAGTTTTAAGTATTGAATGGTTTGTTCATCGATATAAAACATGCCCGCGGACGCGCCGTATTCAGGGGTCATATTAGAAATGGTCGCGCGATCGCCAATGGTTAAATCACGCGCCCCTTCACCAAAAAACTCCAAGTAGGCAGACACGACTTTTTGATTGCGCAGAAACTCGGTTATTGCCAGCACAATATCGGTCGCGGTAATACCCGGTTGACGCTTACCGGCCAGCTTTACGCCTACAATATCTGGCAAGCGCATCATCGACGGACGCCCAAGCATCACGGTCTCAGCTTCTAGCCCACCAACGCCAATCGCAATCACGCCGAGTGCATCCACATGCGGCGTATGGCTATCGGTTCCCACGCAAGTATCGGGAAAGGCAATCCCATCCTTGGCTTGAATAACAGGAGACATTTTCTCTAGGTTAATCTGATGCATAATCCCATTACCGGCTGGGATCACGCTGACATTTTCAAAGGCGGTTTTACACCACTCGATAAAATGAAAGCGGTCTTCATTGCGTCTATCTTCTATGGCGCGATTTTTATCAAATGCATCGCCTTCAAAGCCAGCATGTTCTACCGCCAATGAGTGATCGACAATCAATTGAGTTTCAACGACCGGATTCACTTTGGCCGGATCGCCACCTTGTTCGGCAATCGCATCACGCAAGCCCGCTAAATCAACCAACGCCGTTTGACCTAAAATGTCATGACACACGACCCGCGCCGGATACCAGGGAAAATCCAAGTCTCGTTTACGCTCTATAAGCTGGCGCAGCGACGCTTGTAAATGTTCAGGCTCGCAACGACGCACTAAATTTTCTGCCAACACGCGTGAGGTATAAGGCAAACCTTGATAAGCCCCAGCTTGAATGTCTTCTACCGCCGCGCGCGCATCGAAATACTCCAGCCCGGTATCGGGTAATACTTTTCGATATTGATTGTTCATCATTTTCTCCAAACCTTGATTTGATCATGCTCGTTGCGAGATCGGCAGCCACTCTTGATGCTCTGGCCCTTCATAATCCGCACTAGGACGGATAATTCGATTATTGGCTCGCTGTTCAAACACATGCGCCGCCCAGCCAGTGAGTCGACTCATCACAAATATTGGCGTGAATAATTTGGTGGGAATATCCATAAAGTGATAAGCCGAAGCATGGAAGAAATCGGCATTGCAGAACAGATCTTTTTCACGCTTCATTACGGCTTCAACACGCTCTGAAACCGCATAAAGTTGCGTATCCCCTACCGCTTCAGAAAGCTTTTTCGACCATTGTTTAATCAGTGCATTACGAGGATCACTTTCCCGATAAATCGCATGCCCAAAGCCCATGATCTTGTCTTTATTGGTCAGCATTTGCAGAATATTGGCTTCGGCTTCTTCTGGAGTTTGCCAATCTTGGATCATTTCCATCGCCGCTTCATTAGCACCGCCATGCAAAGGCCCGCGCAGACTACCAATGGCCGCAGTAACACAAGAATGAATATCAGACAAGGTTGAAGCGCAGACCCGCGCGGTAAAAGTTGAAGCATTAAATTCATGCTCGGCATATAAAATCAGTGAACAATGCATCACTTGCTTATGTAGTTCACTCGGAGCTTTATCGGTGAGTAGTTTGAGGAAATAACCGCCGATTGAATCTTCACTTTGATCGAATGTATCGACTCGCACGCCATCATGACTAAAGCGATACCAGTAACAAATAATCGCAGGAAACAGCGCTAGCATACGTTCCGTCGCCGCTTGCTGTTGGGTAAAATCAGTTTCTTGCTCTAGGTTACCAAGCACAGAACAACCTGTACGCATCACATCCATTGGATGAGCATCTGCCGGGATCAGTTCCAATGTTTGTTTAAGCGCATCCGGCAGCCCACGCAGACCAATTAAACGGGTTTTATAAGCATTAAACTCGGTTTGATTAGGCAAATGCCCGACAAGTAATAAATGCGCCACTTCTTCAAATTCCGCATGATGGGCTAGATCAGTAATATCATAGCCACGATACGTTAGTCCTGTGCCACTTTTCCCCACGGTACAAAGCGCGGTAGTGCCTGCACTTTGCCCACGAAGGCCTGCGCCACCTAATATTTGGTTCGGCATGATTTATCTCCTTTTAGGCTCGATGTTGTGCCTTCTAATGAGGCGATTATGCCTATCGAGCTGGTTGCACGTTATTGGATTTGTATTCATGTTTTAACTTTTCTATACGAGTGATAAATGCATGTAATCACGCGCGCTGTATATAGATCCCGGATAGCTCCTTCGTCGCTTCCGGGATGACGGTAAATGTTTATTACTATTCAAAAAATTAAAAACTATCACATCTATAAATCATCATTCCTGACAATCCTAAGCGAGAGCAGGAATTTACTCGCCGCGGACTGTAGGTAGATCTCACATAACTCCTTCGTCGCTTCCGAGATGGCGGTGAATGTTTATTACTATTCAAAAAATTAAAAACTATCACTCCTATAAAATCGTCATTCCTGACGAGCCTAAGCGAGAGCAGGAATCTACTCGCCGCGGACTGTAGATAGATCTCACATAACTCATTCGTCGCTTCCGGGATGACGGTGAATGTTTATTACTATTCAAAAAATTAAAACTATCACTCCTATAAAATCGTCATTCCTGACGAGCCTAAGCGAGAGCAGGAATCTACTTATCACACGCTGTATATTCCCGGATAACTCATCCTTCACTTCCGGTGATGACGAATTCTTTGTATTCAAAATGACCGATCATCATTTTTCTCGTTTCTACTCCTGCGAAAACAACTGATCTAACTTATCTTCATAGTCATGGTATTTCAGGTGCTCATACAACTCTTTACGCGTTTGCATTTGGTCAAGTAACGCTTCTTGATTGCCTTCCACTAACAAATGCTTATAAACATTTTCTGCCGCGCGGTTCATCGCTCGAAAGGCACTTAATGGGTAAAGCACCATATCCACTTTGGCTTTTGCTAATTGCTCACCGCTAAATAATGGCGTTTGACCAAACTCGGTAATATTGGCCAAAATCGGCACATGACGCCCAACCGCCGACTGCAACGCCTCAGAAAACTGAACATATTGCTCTAGTTGGTTCATCGCTTCAGGGAAAATCATATCCGCGCCCGCTTCAACGCAGGCAATCGCACGTTCAATGGCTTTATCAATACCTTCAATCGCTAGTGCATCGGTACGTGCCATCACCACAAAGCTTTCATCGCTGCGAGCATCTACCGCGGCTTTTACTCGATCGACCATTTCTTGCTGGCTCACAATCGCTTTATTAGGACGATGACCACAACGCTTCTGCGCCACCTGGTCTTCCATGTGAACCGCCGCAGCGCCAGCCTTTTCCATTGCCTTAATCGTGCGCGCAATATTAAACGCTCCACCAAATCCGGTATCGATATCCACTAGCAAAGGCAGATCACACGCATTGGTAATACGCTCAACATCCACTAGCACATCATTCAAGGTAGTAATGCCGAGATCGGGCAAACCATAAGACGCATTAGCAATGCCACCACCAGAAAGGTAGATCGCCTGATGACCGATATTTTTTGCCATCATTGCGCAATAAGGGTTTATGGTACCAACGATTTGCAGCGGATCATTTTGCTCTACCGCGAACCGAAACTTTTGTCCTTGAGTCAATTGTTGCCTCTGGCTTAATGTCGCCATGGTCGTTCTCCTTAACTTGAATATGATTCTCTAACCGATTTGCTGTTCGATTAACTTACGACTACCTGAAATGTGACGACGCATCAGCATTTCCGCCAATTCCTCATCACGATTCTTAATAGCCTGAAAAATAAATAGATGTTCGTTGAGCGCATCAACCGGACGGGAATGCGAACGTGGGGATTGATAACGATACATGCGTAATAAGTGGTACAACTCATCACACAGCAAAGTAATTAATTGGGTATTACGGCTGGCTTTAATAATGCAATAGTGGAAATCAAAATCACCGTGTTGATGAAAATAAGACTGACCATCCGATTGATTGATATGCTCAGAATGTGTCGACAATACCTGTTCTAACGCATCGATTTCATCATCGGTCATACAACGCGCCGCCAAGCGAGCCGCCATGCCTTCCAATGCTTCACGCACCGCATATAAATCGATAAGCTTTTGCTGCGAGAACGTCGTCACCCTCGCACCAACATGTGGAATTCTCTCAATTAATCCTAAAGCTTCTACTCGCATAATCGCTTCACGCAACGGCCCACGGCTGACCGAAAAACGCTTAGCCAGCTCAGGCTCAGAGATTTTACTCCCCGGCTCAAGCTCACCATTCACAATCGCTTCGATTAAATACTCAGTCAAACTTTCTGATTTAGTATGCTCTTTTGCATCAGGAATATTGCTTATTACGCTGTCTTCTACACTCGCCATTCACACTCACTCCAATACCAAAGTGTCAACAATCTATATTTAATGGTGATAAATTAAGCGATAAAGGAGGCGTATGTCAAAGAGATTGTCGACAACTTGCGTTTTGTTGATAGAAAAGAAAGTAAGAATGTGAGCGTGGTGGCAAAAGTGCTAGCGCTAGTAGGAAGAAATAGTAATGGAAAAAATAGTGATAGAGAAAATAACAATGAAAGGATCAACACAAAATATAAGCTAGAGTTTTCAACTATTCATATTTCGCAGGTTTTTCAGCCACTAGACCTAGCGGCTGACTATATTGCAATGGCAGACTTACCGCTAATTCAAAGCTATCTTTTGCTAGCCAAAGTTTTGCGCCATTACTGTTTGCAACTTGGTAGGCCCAATTACTTACCGCGCGAGACTTATCTGCATCACAATGAAAATAAGCGCTCAACTCAGATTCAATCGTCGTTTTAAACTGGACTAGGTTTTGATCTTCCCAGTGTTCTCTATGCTTCTGCCCTGCTAAAAAATCACGTTTATTGTTATTACAAGCGCGATGGGCAGCGACAAAGTTATGTCCTAGGTCATTGGCATAACGAGCAAAAGGAATAAAGTGATCAACTTCTGTATTTCCATTTAACGGCTTTTGGCAGTAAAAACACAGACCATGTTGTAATTCTTCGAGTATCGGCTTTGCTTTACCTAGTGCATTGCGGTCTAAACCAAATAGAAAATCATGCAACTGACTTTGTGGGCCAATCAAACTTTGATTATGTTTAATAATTTGAATTTTTTGTAGCCACGCGTTTTTGGCGAGATAGACAACCAGATCGTAAAAACGTCGAAAACAGGAAGCAATGCCCGGCTTTAACGTAATGTACGGTTGGCCTTTACTATGGGGATAAAGAAAGCACTCTTCTTGTTTAGCGAGAATTTGCAGACGCCAAAGAGGTCCATCTTTTAAGGTTTTCATGTCCGCTTTAAAAACGCTTGGCCAATGCGAACTTTGCTTTAAAGATCGTAAACTGCGGATGTTATTTTGTTGGCATTCATAAAGCACCGAAATGATTTTAGATTGCCCGCCACTATTCTGTTTAAGTAGCGCCATTTCACCCGTATGTTCTGATGAAAATGGTACGGCATGATGCCAATACAAAATAATCAGTTTTTCCGCTAGCAGGTCTAAAGGAATATTCAGGTCGCTGTTTTCATATACAAATGGTTGTTCGACACAGACATCAGCCAGCGCATGCAATAAAGCAAACTTATACGTTGCCGTAAAATCACCTTCAACAAGCAAACGTTGAATGTAGGCAATAAAATCTAGTTGCTGCTGTTGGTGATGAATTGGTGTCATATTCACTCTAATTTTGTTGGCTTAATACAACCGTTTCCCAAATCACTGAGTTACGTTGCAATACATCATCAGAACCGGATTGTTGGCATATCACCAAACCTACTTGATTGGCCAAGCTTTCAATTTCTTTAATCGACACATCGTAGCCTTCTCGCCCATCATCAAAGTCACCATGACGCAGTGTAATAACGATCTTACCTTGAGCATTTAATTGTTCAGCTAAAGCTTTTAATGAAGCAGGACGTAGCTCAACTGGAATATACATCCAAACCGCAGATAATAAGATCAAATCAAATTGACGAGCCAATGCCTCAACACCGACTAAATCTGGTAGGTAGTCTCCAAACCATTGAATCGAATCTGGTGAGTTTTGTTGCCCTAGCAGACGTAGATTATCGCAAGGCTCTACCGCAACCACTGCACAACCTTGATTCACAAACCAACGTGAGTCACGCCCAGAGCCAGCACCAATATCTAAAACATTATATCCAGATTGAGGCCAATATTCTTGCCAGGACCGATGAACCGATTCAAAGGTAACGGAATCATATTGCTCAACAAATTGGACTGCTTTTTCGTTATAGACAGCAATTGTTTGGGACATAAGAAAACCAGAGGTAAGTCATTTGTTTAATGATATATGACTCAATTAGATATGGCGATGAGAGATAAAGAAAATATAGAGGCCTGTAGGCTAAAAAAGCCCCCAACAATCTGCTAGGGCCTCAAGAATGTGGCGGAGTGAGGCCTACGACTTAAGATTGTAAACAACTGTTATTACCTAACGTATTACTTATCAGATATGCTCATTCTAACAATCAACTTTACCATCGCAGTAAAGCTCTAAACCTTTCCTAGGAGATGACATTTCTACTATGAGACGCTAGAATCAAAAGAACTATTTAGCTAATCATCAATTATACAACAGGAGGGTTTATGAACTGTGAAACGAAATTTAACATCATTGTCCCAGTCATAATGGTTGCCAGTTTTTTAACCGGTTATTTTATTGTCTAACAAGACCACTGGGTGATTAATAAACACGATTTAAGTAAAGTCTAATCATTGTCCCGTCTGCACCGTAATAAACTTTTGTTTTGGGCTGGTTGGTTTATCGGGAATAGTTAAAGCCAATTTACCAGCGTCAATCAAAGGTTTTAAAATATTTTTTATAAAGTATTCACGGTTTTTCAAACCTAAGTGCTGTTGAATCTATTCTCTATTTTTGGGCGTCATGCAATAAGATAATACCGCACTCTCATAGTTATTAGCTTCCGGGGTAGCTTGTTTTAATGTCTCTTGAGATTCAATAATAGAGCAACCGTTATGGTCAGATAAAAAATTGCCCTTATTGGTTTTGGTGATCTTCAGGCACAAAAAAAGACGTCCTAGGACGTCTTTTTTCAAGAATGTGGCGGTGAGTGAGAGATTCGAACTCTCGGTACGTTGCCGTACACACACTTTCCAGGCGTGCTCCTTCAGCCACTCGGACAACTCACCGAATTTTGGGTTAAGCATTAACTTAACGAGGCGCTAATTTAATGATTCTGCTGGGTAAGGTCAAGTGTTTACGGTTATTTTCCTTTGAATCGGGTTTAAGTGGTCAATATTTAGCTTATTTAGTTTAATGGACTAAGCAGCAACGCAAAACCATTTAAGCCAAGGGTTTAAAAACATCTTATAAACGACCTCCATACAATCCACAATCACAGCAGGGCTGATGACGGCTGTAAGTATTTGGTTTGGTGCTGCCCCCTACTGCGTGTGACGTAAATTTTTGACAATTGATTACTATTGTTAACTGTTAAGAAGTAGGCGGCTGTCCTTTAGCTTGCTATCATTAAGCCATATTTTGTAGATGAGTAATGATCGTGACCTTAACTGAATTATTGAACCAACCTGAATACGAAAATAAGTTGCTGAACGCTGAACAAACTCTTGGCTTTATCACTGCCATGGCTGCAGCGCCCCACCTTCTTGATCCAGCTGAATGGTTACCTTACTTATGGGGTGGTGATGAAACTGCCCCATTTGAAACCTTAGAGGAATTTGAACAGTATGCTGAACTCGTTGTCACTCAATGGAATCAAATTCATCCTGAGCTTTTAGAAGGCACATGGCAGTGGCCTGAAGGTTATACGTTAGATGAAGAAGAGATCGTCACTGAATCGGTTCGAGATTTTGCTGAAGGCCTGTTACAAGGTTGGCAGCTTTCTCGTGATGATTGGGAAACCTTGATGCCAGAAGAAAGTGAAGATAATGCATTACTTGGTGGCGTATTGCTGTCGATAAGTATGCTTTATGATCCAGAAACCGCAATCATGACACTTTCTGAGCAAGGCTTGACCGGTTTAGATGAGTTTCAAGAGATCTATAATGCAATTCCTGTGATGTTATGTGGGTTAACTCAACGAGGAAATGAGTTAGCTCAAGCATCAAATCATTAAGAAAATGCTTGAATAGATCTCGTTAATAACGGCCTTTGTTTTAATGTAAAGATGACTTATAAAAAAGACCGATATATTCCAATATATCGGTCTTTTTGTTATCGAGTTTTCGAAACACAAGAAAAACGCGCCCTACCCACGAATTTCGCCTATTTACGCATTCCCTTTGACTTGCATATTCAATGATTCAGCAAAATCTAGCATACGGTTGAGTGGGATCAATGATTTGACACGAATGTCTTCGTCAACAAAAATTTCATGCTCTTTACCTCCTTCAACTAACGCGCTTTCAATCGCTTTTAAACCATTCATCGCCATCCAGGGGCAATGAGCACAGCTGCGGCAGGTTGCGCCATTACCA
Source organism: Vibrio casei (assembly GCF_002218025.2). Taxonomy (NCBI): domain Bacteria; kingdom Pseudomonadati; phylum Pseudomonadota; class Gammaproteobacteria; order Vibrionales; family Vibrionaceae; genus Vibrio; species Vibrio casei. The sequence goes on from NZ_AP018680.1 coordinate 1,643,501, forward strand.
GCAGTTGGCGCTTCTACTAACTCTTTTTCTGGGACGAGTTGTTGCATTTTAAAGAAAATACCTTTATCAGTAGCAACAATAAGCTTTTTGTTTGGTAAAGACTTAGCCGATTTTATAAGTTGGCTGGTTGAACCTACCGCATCAGCCAATTCCACAACACTTGCGGGCGATTCTGGATGAACGAGTACTGCCGCATCAGGGTAAAGTGCTTTCATGTCTTTCAACGCTTTTGCTGAAAATTCATCATGCACGACGCATTCACCTTGCCATAACAACATGTCTGCACCAGTTTTATTGGCAATGTAGGAACCTAAGTGGCGGTCTGGGCCCCAGATGATTTTTTTATCTTCAGAATCTAAGTGTTCAACAATTTCTAAAGCAATACTTGAGGTCACCACCCAATCAGCTCGTGCTTTTACTGCCGCTGATGTATTGGCATAAACGACAACCGTATGATCTGGGTGCGCATCACAAAATTCGGTGAACTTATCCGCAGGACAACCAAGGTCGAGTGAGCACTCTGCTTTCAATGTCGGCATTAAAATATGTTTTTCTGGCGTGAGTATTTTGGCTGATTCACCCATAAAACGCACTCCGGCAATGATCAGTGTTGAAGCCGGATGGCGATTACCAAACTTGGCCATTTCTAATGAATCACCAACAAAACCACCCGTGGCTTCGGCTAAAGCTTGAATTTCTGGATCGGTATAATAGTGTGCAATTAATACGGCATCTTTTTCAATCAATAGCGCTTTAATACGCTCAATGTATTGTGTACTTTGTTCTGCTGTCAGTGGAGCAGGCTTAGGTGGGAATGGGTAAACAGTGTCAATTGTGTCTGATATGTGCGCCATTGCTATTACTCTACGCAAATTCTAATAATCTGGGTATTGTACACCGATTAAAATGATTTCTAAATTATTTCATTGAAATCGTGACAATGGATGCTAAGGGAATACTAGGGTGAACTTTATCTTCTGCTTTAAACGAAAAAACCACCGCCGATTTGCGATGGTTTTCGATTTTTAAAGCACATTATAAATTACTTTGTGCAAGCTTTGCTGCTGAAGAATTAGGGTATTCTTTTATCACTTGCTGGTAATATTTATTGGCGGCTTTCACATTATTATTACGCTTTGCAATATCACCTAACTTCACTAAAGCATCAGCACGCTTCGGTGAATCTTTATCACTGACCACGGCGGCAAAGCTTTTTGCAGAATCAACATCTTGTTTTTTCGCAAAATAGAGCTGCCCTAACCAATAGTGAGCGTTACCTGCATACCCTGAATTAGGATATTTAGTTTGAAAATCTTTAAATGCCGTTATAGCACCATCATAATTACGATCTTTTAGGATTAAATCCACTGCAGATTGATAAGCAGTTTGTTCATCACCACTTGCTTGTATAGCAGCCGACGACACCGCGGCAGGTGAGCCTGTTGCTGCTATAGACGACGCTGCGGGGGATGATTTTAAGTTATTAACTTCCGTACGTAACTTATCCATTTCAATGAAGAGCTGACGTTGACGTTCAACCATCTGTTTCATTTCATAATTATTGCGTTCAATGGTACCGCGCAAACTGCTCAATTCTGTTTCTTGGCTATCTACCTGTTGCTGTAAACGAGCTTGCACACGATTGCTGTTATTTAACAGACGTTGCAAACGCTGAGCATTGGTTTCCGATTGCCCAGATGCAGTAGAAATAGAGTCATTGAGATCAGATACTGGAGCAGATGCAGCAAGCACTGGGCCTGCTGCACTTACTAGTAACGAAAGCGTAATAACTCGCTTTAAGTTACCAAACATAATTATCGCCTATTAGTAAACGACAACTGCACGACGGTTTTTAGAGTAAGCCGCTTCAGTTTGGCCCATTTCTAAAGGTTTTTCTTCGCCGTAGCTTACGATAGAGATTTGGTCACCTTGAACACCTAGAGCTTGTAGGTACTTAGATACCGCTTCAGCACGACGCTCGCCTAGTGCGATGTTGTACTCTGGAGTACCACGCTCATCAGCATAACCTTCGATAGTAACTTTAACGTTAGGCATGCTGCTTAAGAATTTAGCGTGTGCCGCTAGGATATCTTCGTACTCAGAAGAGATTTCAGAAGTATCAAACTTAAAGAAAACTGTCGAGTTTTCACGAAGTTGTTGTTGAAGTTGCTCTTGCTCAGCTAGTGCTGCATCTTGATCTACTGCAGTTGCAACAGCTGTTTCTTGAGCTGTAGTTTGAGAATCAGATGCATTTGCCGCGTCATCGCTTGAACTACAAGCCGCTACAGTTAGTAGAGGTAGTGCGATTAGTAGCCCTTTTAGAATCTTATTAAGTTGCATATATTTCTTCCTTATATTGTCAAACTATATTTTTATAAAAATGGTGACCAAGCAGGAGCCTTTACTCTCCCATTTGTCGCCGGTAGTCTAGCTTTAAAACGTCCATCAATAGAAACCATTGATAAAACATTCTGCCCATTAAACATAGAGCTATATATAACCATACCACCGTTTGGTGCGATACTAGGAGATTCATCCAGTTGTGTTTTAGTTAACACCTGAACGGCCCCCGTTTCCAGATCTTGCTTAGCAATATTAAACCCTTCTTGACTGCGATTCACCATAATTAAGAATCGACCATCAGGAGTAACTTGCCCACCAAGATTCTGACTACCTTGCCAAGTCAATCGAGTTGTAGATTGATTCGACAAATTCACTTTATAGATCTGCGGTAAACCGCCTCTATCCGAAGTAAATACGAGTGACTGACCATCTGGCATCCAGAATGGTTCAGTATTATTGGAACGTCCACTCGTAATTTGTTTTAGCTTACGAGTTTGTAGATCCAAAATATAAACTTGCAATGTCCCTGTTTTCGAAAGTACCAACGCCAATTTTTTACCATCAGGAGAAAATTCAGGTGCGCCATTATGTCTTGGGAACGCGGTTAAAACCTCTGTTTTACCTGTATAGATATCCATCATATAAAGCTCAGCACGTCCGGTTTGGAAACTAACATAAGCTAGTTTTCGTCCATCTGGCGACCAAGCTGGTGACATTAACGGCTGCTTAGAACGAAGGACTAAACGTTCATTATAGCCGTCATAGTCAGCAATTCTAAGTTGATATGGATAATTACTGCTACTATTTACAACAACATAGGCAATACGCGTTAAAAATGCACCTTTTTCACCCGTTAATTTTTCGTAAACTAGATCTGAAATTCGGTGTGCATATTCACGTAGACGTTTAGCGGGAACAACCGCACGCTTACTAAAGAGAAGATAATCTTTAGACAAAACTAACTGCCCATTCTCATCTAACGCTTTATTTTTGCCATTACTAAGTTGTCCACGAACGATATCTGCGAGTTGATACTGAATAATATATTGACCATCTTCAGCTTGTGAAATCGTTCCCGTCACAAGAGAATCGACGCCCATTTTATTCCATGCAGAAAAATCAATATCTGAATCAGAATAAGGTGTTTGTGGCATTTTAGACGTTGCGATAGGGTTAAATTTACCGCTACGTTGTAAATCTGAAGCAACAACAGCAGCAATATCTTCAGGGAGTTTTCCTGTACCTTCCCATTTGAAAGGTACAATACCAATTGGGCGTGCAGAATTCACACCTTCTGTGATCACTAATTCTAATGAAGCATGTGCCACTTGGCTCAAGCTCATTACAACCATAAAAAGTCCAACTATTACACGTTTAATCACTGAGTATTCCTTTTAGTGTTTATTCTGGTGCAACGATTAAGTCAATATTTTTAAGCTTATCGGCCACTTCTTTATCTGCAGGTAATGGGAAATTACCGACTTGAGCTACCGCTCGTTTAGCCGCAGAACAAAGTGCAGAATCGCCATTCATAGGAGTCACCTTACTCAAAATGGCATCTTTACCTGCTTGTACTAAACGAATATTAATTTTACATGACTTCCCTCTAAAGGAATCTTCTGTCAGCAGTTTCTCTTGAATCATTTGTTTATAAATCGAGCCATAACGGTCTAGTTCTGAAACCATGTATTTTTGTCTTGCTGACGATATTTGTTCTGTTTCAGATTCTAACCCGGAGAAAATATCATTTAGCGCCGCTTCTTGCGCTTCTTTCTCACGTGCTAATTTTGCTTTTTTAGCCGCATCAGCTTTCGCTTTTGCGTCTGCTTTAGCTTTTGCAGCGGCTTTTGCTTTGGCATCTGCTTTAGCTTTGGCGTCTGCCTTAGCTTTTGCATCGACCTTAGCTTGTTCTGCTGCCTTTTTTTCAGCGGCTGCTTTTGCAGCTAATGCTTCTTTCGCCTTTCTATCCGCTTCTGCTTTTTCAGCTTGTGCTTTCTTTAGTTTAGCTTGTTCTTCATCCGCTTTCTTTTTCTTCTCAGCAAGTTGACGGTTTTTCTCTTCTTCTCTTGCTTGTTTGTCAGCCAAAACTTTTTGCTCTTGCTGCTTCCTTAACCGTTCTTCTTCTTTCTTGCGCTGTTGTTCCAATCGCTCAGCTTGCTCGCGCAGTTTTTCGACTCGTTGTTGCTCTGCCTTTTTTGCTGCATCGCGCTGTTTATTAATGCTTTTAGCTTGTTTTTCTATTGCTTTAGGGTCAATGACCACAGCTTCAACCATTTGGTGTTGTGGTTTTTTCTTACTATCAGAGAACCACGACCCACCGAGTAAAAGCACGAACAAAACAATATGTAAAACCAGGGAGATCAATACCGCTGATTTATATTCTTTATTTAGCATCAACAAGTTAGCTGTTCTCTTTTATATCTGTCAACAAGCCGACTTTTTCGATGCCTGCTTTGTTAAGCTGATCTAATACTAGTACGATATCAGAATAAGCGGTTTTCTGGTCTCCACCTACTGCCACTGGCGACTTGGGAGAAATCGAACGTTCTGCTTTCACTCTGGTGATCACATCTTCCATCGACAGCCCTCTAACCATGTCTTGATCGTTCACGCTGACACCAAGATTACCTTCTTTATCAACTTCAACAATAATAAAGCTTGCGTCTGAATCGCCTGCAATATCTGATGCTGGTTTAGCCGACTCTGTTTTAGGCAGATCCACCTCTACACCCTGTGTTACAAATGGCGAGGTGACCATAAAAATAATCAGCAATACCAGCATTACATCAATGTAGGGAACCACATTAATCTCAGCTTTTAATTGACGTTTTTTACGAGCATAACCCGCCATAATTAGTCCTTATGCTCCGTCATAACTTGACGGTGTAAAATACTGTGGAACTCTTCTGCAAACGTTGCATAATTATGTTCTAGCTTAGACACTTGGTTACTTAAGCGGTTGTATGCCATTACCGCTGGAATCGCAGCAAAAAGACCCATAGCCGTTGCAATCAATGCTTCAGCAATACCAGGTGCTACCATAGCTAAAGTGGCTTGTTTTACCTGCCCAAGCGCGATAAATGATGTCATGATGCCCCAGACGGTACCAAACAGGCCTATATATGGGCTAATAGAGCCAACGGTTGCTAAGAATGGAAGTTGGTTTTCAAGCTCTTCAACCTCTTTAGACATCGTCACACGCATTGAACGGCCAGCACCTTCCATAACGTAATCCGCCGAAGCCCCCTTTGTTCTTCTTAAGCGAGCAAATTCCGTAAAGCCAGAATAGAAAATCTGCTCTGACCCTGTAATATTCTTTTTACGGGCTTTTACTTCATGGTAAAGCTGAGCAAGATCAACACCAGACCAAAATTTTTCTTCAAAATGATGAGCATTACTTGCTGCTTTATTAAGTATTTTACTTCTTTTTAGGATCACGGCCCACGACAACACTGACATTCCTAGAAGGATCAGCATCACAAGTTTAACAAGTAAACTGGCCTGTAAAAAAAGGTCTAAAATTGAAATTTCAGCTGACACTGGAGAACCCCGACTTAATTGAGCTTGGAATAGCTTGTGGTTTCATATGTTGAATATTGACACAGGCTACCTTAACCGTAGCTTTACACAAGATTCTGCCATCAAGATTGACTAATTCCTGACAGAATACAATAGAAGCACTACGTAAGTTAACAATAGACGTTAAAACCTCAAGATTTTCATCAAGTTTCGCCCCTTGAATATAGTCAATATCCATATGGCGAACAACGAAACCAATCTCTTGGTCTAGAAGAGTAGATTGTGAAACGCCTTGAGCGCGCAGCACCTCAGTACGAGCGCGCTCAAAGAATTTAAGATAATTTGAATGATAAACGACACCGCCTGCATCGGTATCTTCATAATAAATGGTAATTGGCCATTTAAATGTTGCTTGCAACTGTTTTGTCACTTCACTACCTGCCGACATCATTATTTATAAACAATCACTATACAGTAAGTTATGTAATTGAATAATAACATAAGCAAAAATTTTCTTTAAATAAGTACCATATGAACACTTATTATTCATTCAGAGTATTCATCTTATGAAAAATACATCCAACTGAAATAGGCTAGTATAATACCAGACCAATATGGGCTGAAAAGAAGCTGCCATAGCCATAAAATCGGTTTAAAACCGACACTATAAATTAATGCGCTGCATAATGACCAAGTAAATAAGACCGTCAGCAGCAGATTAAAACCACCAATTTTGTCTGCATAAACTCTTGGTTCCCACATAAACATACTGATATGAAACATCACGACAATAAAAAACAGGGCTCTAAAAAGAGCCCTATCCATTGGAGTGTGTATATCAGTCATTTTTTGACTAATATTATTCACTATCCTCATCCATCATTTCTGAATGCTCTAACCAAAGAGCGTTGATAATACCGAATGCACAGGCAAGTAATACACCTAGAATCCAAGCAAAATACCACATATCGTAGACTCCTTAGTATAGTGAATGTTTATTTTTTTCGATGAATTCATCATCAAGACGACCAAACATTTTGTAATACGTCCAAGTGGTGTATCCAAGTATAATTGGGACCATAATTGCAGCAACACCAGTCATAATCTGCAATGTCAATAAACTCGACGTTGAGTCCCACATAGTAAAGCTGTCATTTGGATTCAGACTTGATGGCATCACAAATGGGAACATAGCAAAACCAGCAGTCAAAATAACACCCGCACATGTCAAACTTGAAGCCACAAATGCCAATGCACCTTTTTGAGCTTTTGTGGCTATCACGGCAAACAGTGCCATCACAATACCTAAGATTGGTGCAATCCACATTAATGGGTACACAGCAAAGTTAGCCATCCAAGCACCAGGTTCACGTGCCACTTCTTTCAGTAGCGGGTTTGAAGGGCCGTTGGTATCAATAACACTTTTAACAACATAACCATCGATGTTCTGAACCCAGAAACCGGCGATAACAAAAAGTACTGCGACCAGAATCCCTGTAATGGTAGAAACAGAACGAGCACGATTATAAACATCACCTGTCGTTTTCATTTGTAACCATGTCGAACCTTGAAGAACGAACATAGAAACACTCACTAAACCACACACTAAGGCAAATGGATTTAATAATCCGAAAAAGCCGCCATGGTATTGAGACATCATTAATTCATTCAGTTCAAATGGTACACCTTGGAGTAAATTACCGAATGCCACACCAAAAATTAACGGTGGTACAAATCCGCTGATTGAAATACAAATATCCCAGTTATTACGCCATTTTGGGGTTTCAATTTTTGAGCGATAATCTAATGCCAATGGACGTAACCAAAGAGCTGCCAATGTGACATACATCGCCAAATAGAACCCAGAAAAAGACGTCGCGTATACCATTGGCCATGCAGCAAATAGCGCACCACCAGCGGTAATCAGCCAAACTTGGTTCCCATCCCAATGCGGTGCAATTGAATTAATCATTACACGACGCTGAGAATCCGTTTTACCAATCAGTGGGACTAACGCTCCCACTCCCATATCGAAACCATCTGTGACTGCAAAACCGATGAATAGTACACCAATCAGCACCCACCAGATAAATCGTAATGCTTCATAATCAAACATGAATTATCCCCTGCTTAAACTTCAACTTGGCGAGAAACTTTACTTTCTAAAGAAGTATCGTTTTGCTCAAAGTGATAACGTCCTGTTTTCAAACTACTAGGACCTTTACGAGCAAACTTAACCATCAAATACACTTCTGCAATCAAAAAACACGTATACAGTGCAATAATCGCAAAAATTGAAGTTAGTATTTCACCTCGAGTTAGTGCTGATGCCGCAACGTAAGTTGGCAATATTTCACCAACAGCCCAAGGCTGACGCCCAAACTCAGCAACAAACCAACCGGCTTCAATAGCGATCCAAGGTAATGGGATACTAAATAATGCTGCTTTTAGTAACCAAGATTTCTGAGTGATTTTTTGACGACAGGTTTGAACAAATGCAAAACCAAATACCGCAAGCATAATCACGCCACATGCAACCATGATACGGAAAGACCAGAATATAGGCCAAACGGTTGGAATAGAATCATCCGCCGCCGCTTTAATTTGCTCTTCAGATGCATCAACCACATTATCAGTGTAACGTTTTAAGAGTAAACCGTAGCCAAGATCATGTTTTACATCATCGAATGCTGTAAGGTTAGCTTCTGATTTATCACCAGCTCGAAGTTTTTCTAGTAAACCATACGCAATCATACCGTTACGGATACGTTCTTCTTGCTCAGCTTTAAGATCTTTAAGGCCAGTAACTTGCTTGTCCAATGAGCGTGTTGCAATAATACCCATTGCATACGGGATTTTAATTGCATAATCCGTATTCATTGTTTCTTGATTTGGTAAACCAAAAGCAGTAAATGCAGCAGGAGCAGGCTCAGTATTCCATTCGGATTCAATAGCAGCAAGCTTCACTTTTTGCACTTCACCGACTTCATAACCAGATTCATCACCTAGTACTAATACCGATAAAATAGCGGCCATACCAAAAGAAGCAGCAATCGCGAAAGAGCGACGAGCAAATGGAATATCACGACCTTTCAATAAGTAATAAGAACTTACACCTAAGATAAACATCGCGCCACAGGTATAACCGGCTGCAACGGTGTGAACAAATTTAACTTGGGCTACAGGGTTAAAGATCACTTCAGAGAAGCTCACCATTTCCATACGCATAGTTTCAAAATTGAACTCAGAACCCACTGGGTTTTGCATCCAACCATTCGCGATAAGAATCCAAAGCGCAGAGAAGTTAGATCCGATGGCCACTAGCCACGTTACCGTTAAATGCTGACGCTTAGATAACCTATCCCAACCGAAGAAAAATAAGCCTACCATGGTGGATTCTAAGAAAAATGCTATCAGTGCTTCAATAGCCAACGGCGCACCAAAAATATCACCTACATAATGTGAGTAATAAGACCAGTTAGTACCAAATTGGAACTCCATGGTAAGGCCTGTCGCCACACCAAGAGCAAAGTTGATACCAAAAAGCTTACCCCAGAACTTCGTCATGTCCTTGTAGATTTGCTTTCCAGTCATTACATAAACTGATTCCATAATGGCAAGTAAAAATGCCATACCGAGAGTCAGAGGAACAAATAGGAAGTGATACATCGCTGTCATTGCAAATTGCAACCGCGATAGATCAACAACATCAATCATGGTAACTCCTTTTTATGTCGCTATCCGAAGAAGAATTATCATCATCAAACGATCAGGATGGTTAAAGTCAACACACTCAACAATCAAGCTTCTTATGTTACATAAATGTGTAATAATGGTTATTATTTTGTTAAGCAATAACTAATATAGCTAGCGCTAATATTACTCATTAAGCACGGATGTTTCAAAAGATTTCTAAATTAATTTCAATTCTTTGAGCTTTATACAAACAATTATCTTAACTAGTTTAGTCTCTTACATTACAAAGTGTGACAAATTGAAAATTTTGTCTGAAAAACTTACTATTGGATAGCTGAGAAGGCGGAGTGTAGAGTAGTAATAATGAGATGCAAGAATAAAGGAAGAGTAACAAATGATTCGTTACTCTTTTCATGTTAATTAGTCCGATTTATCAATACCAAAATGTAAATACGCTCTATCACTAGCAATGCGACCACGTGGCGTTCTCTGCAAAAAGCCTTGCTGAATGAGGTAAGGTTCAATCACGTCCTCAATGGTATCTTTCTCTTCACCAATCGCTGCTGCTAAGTTATCAAGCCCCACAGGCCCACCACTGAATTTTTCCATAATGGCCAGTAATAGCTTCCTGTCCATATAGTCAAAACCTTGGTTATCGACATCAAGCATATTCAATGCTTTATCTGCTGTTTCTGGGCAGATATGACCATTGCCTTTAACTTCTGCGTAATCACGAACACGGCGTAATAAGCGATTCGCAATTCGAGGTGTACCACGCGAACGACGTGCGACTTCTAACGCCCCCTCTCCTTCCATAGAGAGTCCTAAGCAATCTGCACTTCGCTTTACAATATATTGAAGATCGTTAACTTTGTAATATTCTAAACGTTGTACAATCCCAAAACGATCCCTTAACGGCGAGGTTAATGAACCTGCACGAGTGGTTGCGCCAATAAGCGTAAATGGGGGCAAATCTATTTTAATAGAACGCGCCGCTGGCCCTTCACCTATCATGATATCCAACTGATAATCTTCCATTGCCGGGTATAGAATCTCTTCTACTGCAGGACTTAATCGGTGAATTTCATCAATGAATAAAATGTCATTTTCTTCTAAGTTGGTCAGAAGTGCAGCAAGATCACCAGCTTTCTCAAGTACGGGTCCTGACGTCGTTCGAATATTCACTTCCATTTCATTTGCGACAATATTCGCTAGCGTTGTTTTACCTAAGCCGGGAGGGCCAAATATCAATAAATGATCTAGAGGCTCACTTCGTTGCTGAGCCGCTTTAATGAATATTTCCATCTGATCACGAACATGATCTTGTCCACGATAATCCGTTAAACGCTTTGGTCGAATTGCGCGATCAATCATCTCTTCATCACGAAAGATGGGGCTGTCAGCAGCAATCAAGCGGTCAGCTTCAATCATTATTTTTAATTACCTTATACCATCGACTTAAGAGCATCACGAATAATCGCTTCGCTTGTCATGTCAGGATTGGCCACTTGTGCCACGACTTTAGAGGCCATTTGAGGTTTGTAGCCTAATGAAATTAAGGCGCTAACGGCTTCATCTTCTGCGTTGTGTGAGGTTCTAGAATCCGCAACTGAATTCATTAGCGCTGCATCCGTGGCCGGGGTAAAGAGGTCATGAGTGACCCACCCTTTAAACCTATCTTTCATCTCAACCACTAGGCGTTCCGCCGTTTTCTTACCCACTCCAGGTAGTTTGACTAACGTTGTTACATCTTCATGTTCAACACAGGTAACAAACTGAGAGGCTGTCATGCCTGAAAGAATAGCCAAACCAAGTTTTGGCCCCACACCATTGGCTTTAATGACTTCACGAAATAATGCTCTTTCCTTAACCGTATTAAATCCATACAGTAATTGAGCATCTTCTCTGACCACGAAATGCGTATAGATGACGGCCTCTTCATTAACGTTAGGAAGCTCATAAAAACAGCTCATCGGCATTTGTACTTCATAGCCAACGCCTGACACTTCAATTAATACTTCTGGCGGCTGCTTTTCAACAAGAATTCCACGTAAACGACCAATCACATTATTTTCCTTTTTGGGAATGACTTGAATCTATAATAATAACTTACTGGTTAAACATCCAGTACATATTCATCTCGCTATCATATTTAACGATAACGACCTTTACGGGCACTGCTGGCTTTCCCCGCTAATGCGACCAGAGTTTTATTCGTATTGGCATGACAAATCGCAACCCCTAAAGCATCAGCCGCATCGGCTTGAGGCCTTGCTGGTAACTTAAGCATACTTTTAACCATATGTTGGACTTGTGTTTTATCTGCCGCGCCAGTGCCAACCACTGCCTGCTTAATTAAACGAGCAGCATATTCAAATACAGGCAAGTCTGCATTAACAGCGGCAACAATAGCGCTTCCACGAGCTTGGCCAAGCTTCAATGCTGAATCCGCATTTTTGGCCATAAAGACTTGCTCTATTGCAAATACATCCGGCTGAAACTGCGTAATAATTTCAGATACACCTGCATATATTTGCTTAAGGCGGCCGGGTAAAGCTTCTTCAGAAGTACGAATACAACCACTGCCTAAATAATATAAATGACGGCCTTCTTGCCTAATTACACCATAACCGGTAATACGAGAGCCTGGGTCTATTCCAAGAATAATGGACATTCTGTCCCTTGTGTTTATTAACAATAATAGATAAGAAGTATAACGAGCTAGATAAACAAAAACACCCGCATCAATCAAAATGTGGGTGTTTTAAGAGTAGTCAGCAATGTTTTAACTTAGTAATGCAATACTAAGATTGTTGCTCTTTAGCCACGGTAACCGCAATGGCCAATTCTTCTAATGCTGCTGGATTAGCTAAACTTGGCGCATTCGTTAATGGACACGCCGCTGCCGTTGTTTTCGGGAATGCAATAACATCACGAATGTTATCCGTTCCACAAAGCAGCATGACTAAACGATCCAAACCAAAGGCTAAACCTGCGTGTGGTGGCGTGCCGTATTTTAGTGCGTCCAGCAAGAAACCAAATTTCAAACGTTGCTCGGATTCTTCAATACCAAGCAGGCCAAACACAGCCGATTGCATTTCAGCATTATGAATACGTACTGAGCCGCCACCGACTTCATAACCATTAATCACCATATCGTAAGCATTAGAATTCGCCGTTGCAGGATTAGCCAGTAATTCTTCCGCAGTCATGTTTAATGGTGATGTGAATGGATGATGCATCGCATGTAAATTGCCTTCATCATCTTGTTCAAACATTGGGAAATCAATCACCCAGAGTGGTTTCCATGCCGCACTGTCAGTTAACTCTAAATCATTACCAAGTTTAATACGTAATGCACCCATCGCTTCAGAAACAATGTTCGCTTTATCTGCGCCAAATAAAATGATATCACCAGATTGTGCATCTGTACGCTTTAAAATACCGTTGATAACGTCTTCATTTAGAAACTTCGCGACTGGTGATTGAATGCCTTCGATACCGGCATCAAGATCGTTCACTTTCATCCATGCTAAGCCTTTAGCACCATAGATACCAACAAAGCTACCGTATTCATCGATTTGCTTACGAGAAAGTGATGCGCCACCTGGAACTCGAATAACAGCTACGCGACCTTTTTCATCGTTTGCAGGGCCAGAGAATACTTTAAATTCAACATCTTTAACCAGATCAGCTACGTCAACCAGCTCAAGCGGATTACGCAAGTCCGGCTTATCTGAACCGAAACGACGAATTGCTTCAGAGAAAGGCATAATTGGGAAATCACCAAGATCAACGTTTAGTAGCTCTTGCCACATATCACGAACCATTTTCTCAGTTACGCTACGTACTTGCTCGGCAGACATGAAAGAAGTTTCAATATCGATTTGCGTAAATTCAGGCTGGCGATCTGCGCGTAAATCTTCATCACGGAAACACTTCACTATTTGATAGTAACGGTCGAAGCCAGACATCATCAATAATTGTTTAAATAGCTGTGGCGATTGTGGCAACGCGTAAAAACTGCCTTTATGAACACGGCTTGGTACTAAATAATCACGCGCACCTTCTGGCGTCGCTTTGGTTAATACTGGCGTTTCAATATCCAAGAAACCATTGTCATCTAAAAAGCGACGTACAAAACTTGAAGCTTTAGCACGTAATTTAATACGATCGCTCATTTCAGGACGACGCAAATCAATATAACGATATTTCAGACGCTGCTCTTCTGAATTGGTTTGATTGAAATCCAGTGGTAACGCTTCAGAACGGTTAATAATTTCAAGACCAGTGGCATAAACTTCCACTTCACCTGTCGTCATATCTTTATTAATTTGAGTATCAGGACGCGCACGAACTTCACCCGTTAATTTGATACAGAATTCATTACGCAGTTGGTTCGCTTCTGCGAAAATGTCGGTCATATCTGGATCGATAACGACTTGAACAATCCCTTCGCGGTCACGCATATCAATGAAAATAAGCCCGCCTAAATCACGGCGGCGATTAACCCATCCGCAAAGTTCTACTGTTTGTCCCGCAAGGGCTTTGTTCAGGTGACCACAATACTGGGTGCGCATAATGAATTTCCCAATCTCTTCTGTAATTGATGAAAGTGTGCAGCCATAAAGCTACTCACAAAAAACTTTTGTTATTTATACTTGGAAAGTCGACAAAAATCGACCATAACCAAAACAATTTCTTGGCTTTTAAACTTCTTTTTCTGCATTTCAGCCTAAATTGATTATAAGTTGTCCAATCAGCATATTTGAAATCAAGATGGCAATAACCACCTTATCAACTTGAACAATTTCCACCCTGTTTTCGTCGCTATTTTACCCGACAACAATACACCAATGAAATAAAGCCATGAAATAAACGAAAATAAGCCTTAATCTGCATGGCGCTTAATACCATCTTCCCTTAAAATAACCCAAGAAATTTAAGATTTTCTTTCTGAATTTTTTACTTCATTAAACCTATTTTTCTTTTCAAACCTTTATAGTAATGAATGTCATTTTCGATAACCAACTGTATAGATGTGCTAAGTGAGACTGTATGAGCCAGCGTGACGTGATTTTCTCTGCCCCAATTGAAAAAATGGGTGACTTTACTTTTGATGAACGTGTGGCTGAAGTTTTTCCTGACATGATTCAACGATCCGTTCCAGGTTACAGTAATATCATTTCTGCCATTGGTATGCTGGCTGAACGCTTCGCAAAACCTAATTCTAATATTTATGATTTAGGCTGCTCACTTGGCGCTGCAACACTATCGATGCGCAGACATATTAATAGAGAAAACTGTCAGATTATTGCGGTAGATAATTCTTCCGCCATGGTAGAACGTTGTAAATTACACATTAATGCTTACCGTTCAGACACGCCAGTTAATGTTATCGAAGCGGATATCCGAAATATTGAAATTGAGAATGCCTCTGTCGTTGTTTTAAATTTCACACTGCAATTTCTTTCACCAGACGATAGACAAAATTTACTGGAAAAAATTTACGCAGGTCTGCGCCCGGGTGGCATTTTGATCTTGTCGGAAAAGTACATCTTTAAAAATGCTGTCGCTAACGAATTATTAATTGATTTACACCACGATTTCAAACGTGCGAATGGGTACAGTGAATTAGAAATTAGCCAGAAACGCAGTGCTATCGAAAATGTGATGAAACCCGATCCCATTAGCAGCCATAAAGAACGATTTAAACACATTGGGTTTAGCAGTTATGAAGTCTGGTTCCAATGTTTCAACTTTGGCTCAATGTTTGCCATTAAATAACCATTACATAATGATAAATTTACCCTTTCTTCACTTTCTATCTATGTTTAAGAATGAATTTTATGTTTAATTTTGCCAACTTCTATCAACTAATTGCTCAAGACCAACGACTTCAACCATGGCTTAATGGCTTACCACAACAACTCACCGATTGGCAAAATGCTGAACATGGTGATTTTGAACGTTGGAGCAAAGCACTTAATAAAATTCCCGATGAAATACCAGACAACATTGAATTAAACCATAAAGTGAGTATTACGAATCAACAACCTTTAGCTGTCGGTGAACAAAAGAAACTTGAAAGCTTATTAAGAACATTTCATCCTTGGCGAAAAGGGCCTTACCATATCCATGGTTTAGATATTGAGACTGAATGGCGTTCAGACTGGAAGTGGGATCGCGTATTACCTCATATTTCAAATTTAACCCATCGTTCCGTGCTTGATGTTGGTTGCGGTAACGGTTACCACATGTGGCGTATGCTAGGTGCTGGAGCACGTTTATGCGTTGGTATTGATCCTTCCCATCTCTTTTTAATTCAATTTGAAGCCATGCGTAAATTAATGGGGGGGGATCAACGTGCCCATTTACTTCCACTTGGTATTGAGCAACTTCCTGAATTAAAAGCATTCGATACGGTTTTTAGCATGGGCGTTTTATACCATCGTAAGTCTCCACTCGACCATATTCAGCAATTAAAAAATCAACTAGTGCCTGGCGGTGAGTTAGTTTTAGAAACATTAGTCATAGAAGGTGATGAAAACGCCGTTCTTGTCCCCGTTGACCGTTATGCACAGATGAGAAATGTCTATTTTTTCCCATCTGCCAAAGCGTTAAAAGTTTGGTTAGAGAAAACTGGATTCGTGGATGTGAAGATTGTCGATGAGAATGTGACATCAACAGAAGAACAACGCACTACAAAATGGATGACACACAATTCTTTACCTGATTATTTAGATCCTAATGACCCAACAAAAACCATAGAAGGCTACCCTGCTCCTCGGCGCGCGGTATTAATTGCGACTAATCCTTAACCACTCGCGATGATAATCACCCAAGCCTAACATTAGGGTGCTTCACGGCAGGATCTAGATACGCTAAACTTTACACAACAATCACTTATAAAGGTTAATCATCACTAACATGCTCAAACATACGATAAGTCTTGCCGCGCTTACTTTACTCTCTGGTTGTGCTCTTATGAGTAATGAGGAGTTTTCGCAAAAAACCATCGATGCCGTGAGTAAAAGTGAACAGAATATAACAAGTCGAATCGATGAGTTAGATTCAAATATGGATAAACAAACTGACTATATTGATAGTTTAGAATCTGAGATTATCAATTTAAGTAATGAAGTTGAGCTGTTGAAAAAGCGTCAACAAAGTTACATGACTTCAAGCAAAAAAACACAAGATAGCGCCAGTAATACCGGAGTATCATCAAATGTCGTGGTAACTAATTTAGAACCACAAACTCGCCCAGGAATGGTTACACTCGGGTCGTTAGAAAGTGTCTACATCGATGTAGTAAAAAGTGCGTTTATTGCCCGTGTTGATACTGGGGCAACCACCTCATCAATCAATGCCATTGATATGCAGGAATTTGAACGTAACGGTAAAAAGTGGGTCAAGTTCCATGTCTCCGATAAGGAAACGGAAGACAAAGATCGCAAATGGGTCGAAGCCCCGATTATCCGCCATGTAAAAATCCGTCAATCCAGCACTGACTCGTTAGATAGACGTCCGATTGTCGAATTGTGGATAAAAATTGGTAGTGTCCATGAAAAAGCACAATTTACTTTAGCTGATCGCTCTCAGATGGATTATCCTATTTTATTAGGACGTGAGTTCATTCAGGATGTTGCGTTCGTTGATGTTAGTCGAGAATACATCGAAACAAAAGCGTCAAAAAAATAATTCAAAATATATATTTTTAAAAACAATAATTAATTTAGACAGGTTTAAGGAAAAGTTATGACGTCTAGAGTGCCATTTTATTTTCTCATCGCCATACTTGTCATCACAGGGGTAACACTGAGTATTATGCGACACCAAGACTACGGTGTGCCATGGACTCCTGGTGATTCAAGACAAATTTGGGATATTGAAGCTCGTGTTGAGTTTGTTGCATCTGGAGGCCCTGTTAAAGTTTCTTTAGCCGCTCCACATACTCAAAATGGATTTACACTAATCGATGAAAGCGCTTCATCGCCAGGTTATGGCCTTTCTTATATCAATACAGAGACTGGTCGTCGAGCAGAGTGGTCTATCCGTGATGCCAAAGGCCCTCAAACTATTTATTACAAAACACAATTTTTAGTTGATCCTCAAGCAACGGTTTCAACCGTTCCTCCTGTAAAAGAAGATCTTGTTACTCCGACCTATACTGGCCCTCAAGAATCCGCTGTCACCGCCATTAAAGATCAAGCTACTGAGCGCTCTGCCGATAACACCACTTTCACTCGTGAGCTTATCAAACAATTTAACGATCCAGATAACCAAAATGCATCATTGCTTTTAGATGACTTTAGTAAAGTAGAAGCCATTTCAAAATTACTCGCGACATCTAACATATACAGTAAAACAGTTGGTGTTGTTGAGCTAGAAGATGGCCGTCGTCGTCAGTCAATTATTCCGATGATCGAAGTTTGGGATGGAAAAGCATGGCAATTATTTAATCCAGAAAATAATGAGCAAGGCGTTCAAGACAATATGCTTATCTGGGATGAATCAAATGTATCTTTGCTTGACGTTATTGGAGGCAAACACAGTAAAGTGTTCTATTCCATGATTTCTCAAGATATCACACCAAGTACTGCGACAAAACGTAAGGTCGTTGCTGAAAACCTACTGAATTTCTCAATACACAGTTTACCGCTAGAAGAACAATCGATGTTTAAAACCATCATGTTGATTCCAATCGGTGCTTTAATTGTTGTGTTCTTACGTGTATTAATCGGCTTGAAAACCTCAGGGACATTCATGCCTGTTCTTATTGCGGTGGCTTTTGTACAAACCCAATTACTGCCAGGCATTATCGGTTTCTTATTAATCGTCGGAACAGGGTTGGTCATCCGTGGTTATTTATCTAAGTTAAACTTATTACTCGTTGCCCGAATATCGGCGGTAATCATTACGGTAATACTCATTATCTCTGTCTTTACCATTGTATCGTTTAATATTGGCTTAACTCAGGGTTTAACCATTACGTTCTTCCCAATGATTATTTTGTCTTGGACGATTGAACGCATGTCGATTCTTTGGGAAGAAGAAGGAGCAAAAGAGGTATTCATGCAAGGTGGTGGTTCATTATTGACCGCAGTACTTATTTACCTAGCAATGACGAATCCTTATGTGCAGCATGTCACTTTCAACTTTATTGGCACTCAGTTCATTGTGTTAGCTTGTATTCTATCTTTAGGTAACTACACCGGCTATCGCCTATTAGAACTAAAAAGATTCAAACCACTTGCGGAGAACTAAGCTATGTTTTCTATGTTTACGTCTCCTCAAAAGCTGAAAGCCAAAGGTGTAATGGGCATGAACAAACGTAATGGCGCCTATATAGGGCGCTACAACGACCGTTCAAAATACCCATTAGTTGATGACAAACTTAAAACTAAAATCATTGCCCAACAACATGGTGCAACGGTGCCTAAGTTGATTGGGGTTATTGCCCAGCAGGCAGAAGTAAAACGCATTCATGCGATGGTCAAAGACTGGCCTGGTTTTGTTATCAAGCCTGCTCGGGGTTCAGGTGGCAAAGGTATTTTGGTGATTATTTCCCATAAAGATGGGGTGTATATCAAACCATCTGGACAAGCAATTAATGAACAAGATGTCGAACGCCATATCAGTAATGCTTTGGCAGGCTTATTTTCCCTTGGTGGTAAAAATGATGTAGCAGTAGTTGAAAATCTGATTAAATTTGATGATATCTCATTTGATGGGTTTAGCTATGAAGGTGTACCTGATATCCGCGTGATTGTATTTAAAGGCTACCCTGTGATGGCGATGATGCGTTGCTCAACCGCAGCATCTGATGGTAAAGCTAACTTACACCAAGGTGCAGTTGGTGTTGGGCTAGATATAGCAACCGGCCGAGCGGTTCGTGCAGTGCAGTTTGATCACCCTATAACTCATCACCCTGATACGGATAAACCTCTCAATGAATTAGTGGTCCCTAACTGGGAAAAGCTTCTTATTCTGGCCTCTAGTGCATGGGAAATGACTGGGTTAGGTTATATGGGTACCGACATGGTATTGGACAAAGAAGAAGGCCCTATGGTGCTTGAACTTAATGCCCGCCCAGGCTTAGCTATTCAAATTGCAAACGGTGCTGGCTTACTGCCTCGCCTACAGCATATTGAAAGCCTTGGTACACCAGCAGAATACCCAAGAGCGGCTGAACGTGTAGCTTATGCAGCAAAACAGTTTTCGGCTAAACCCCAATTTTAGAAAGTTGGTTTAAAAAATAAAAAATCCGCAGATAGTAATGAACTGCCCCCCAATAGTTGGACAACCGACATTGGGGGTTATCTATGTCTAAATACATCAGAGAGTTAAAACTCATCACAAAAGCATCATCTACAAGAAATGCACTCCGAGAGCTTACTTTCCCAGAGCTTCTTTATAGTGTAAACGACATACTGATTCATAGCGGTCATTACCACCGATGGCAACTTGATCACCTTCTGCGATAGCATTCCCTTTTTCATCCATCCGAATCACCATATTTGCTTTACGACCACAGTGACAAATTGTTTTCAGTTCTACCAACTTATCAGCCCAGGCTAATAAATATTGACTGCCTTCAAACAACTCACCTAAAAAATCACTTCGTAAACCGTAACACAACACGGGAATACGTAATTTATCCACCACCTCAGTCAATTGATAAACTTGTTTCTTAGAAAGAAATTGGCATTCATCTATCATAATACAATGCACTTTTTCTTGTTCATTTAACGCTTTAATTGAACCAAACATATCCGTTTCTGCATTATACAAATACGCATCAGATTGAAGGCCAATTCGAGAACTAACTTTACCAACAGCATCACGATCATCAATTTCAGCCGTAAAAATAACGGCATTCATACCACGTTCACGATAATTAAAAGAAGATTGAAGTAAGGTTGTAGATTTACCCGCATTCATTGCAGAGTAGTAAAAATACATCTGGGCCACGAAAATTACCTATTTATATTTAGTCTATTTTTTATACTCATAAAAAAGGCTGGTAAGCCACCAGCCTTTTTCTCTTACAATTGTTAATTTACTTACGACGCCAAGTGGTACCGTCAGCACCATCTTCTAATTCAATACCAAGATCGTTTAACTTATCACGTGCCAAATCTGCATTAGCCCAATCTTTAGCTGCACGAGAATCATTACGCAGCTTGATTAAGGCTTCAATCTCAGCCACTTCATCATCATTGCCAGTGTCGCCTTTTAAGAAAGCTTCCGGCTCTTGATATAAAATACCAATAACATCAGCAAGTTCGCGCATAAGAGCGCCCAAAGATGATGCTTTATCCAAATCAAGTGTTTTCAAGCGATTAACTTCACGAGCCATATCAAACAACACCGAATAGGCCTCTGGCGTATTAAAGTCATCATTCATTGCTGAACTGAAACGAGCAACAAACTCTTCACCACCAGCAGGCGCTGAATTTAAATCCAAACCACGTAAAGCCGTATACAAACGCTCAAGAGAAGCGCGAGCTTGGTTCAAATTCTCTTCACTGTAATTTAACTGACTACGATAATGACCAGACATTAAAAAATAACGTACAGTTTCAGAATCATAATGCGTTAATACATCACGGATAGTAAAAAAGTTACCCAATGATTTAGACATTTTTTCACGATCAACCATCACCATGCCACTATGCATCCAAGTGTTTACATAAGGCGTATCGTGCGCACAGCATGATTGAGCAATTTCATTTTCATGATGTGGGAATTGCAGATCTGAACCACCACCATGAATATCAAAGTGATGACCAAGAATTGAAGAGTTCATCGCTGAACATTCAATATGCCAACCAGGACGTCCAGCTCCCCAAGGTGACTCCCATGTAGGCTCCCCTGGTTTCGACATTTTCCAAACTACAAAATCCATCGGGCTACGTTTTGCACTTTCAATGTCAACACGTGCGCCAGCCTGCAGTTGTTCAAGATCTTGACCCGAAAGCTTTCCGTACTGTTCAAATTTTTTCACTTCAAACATCACATCGCCATTATCAGCAACATAAGCAAAACCGCGTTCAATCAAGGTTGCAACCAGTTCAATAATTTCTTTTATATAATGTGTTGCTCTTGGCTCCACATCTGGACGTTTAATGTTTAATGCATCAAAGTCGCTATACATTTCTTGAATAAGACGTTCCGTCAACTCATCACAGCTTTCACCATTTTCAGCTGCACGTTTGATGATCTTATCGTCTATATCCGTAATATTACGAACAAAAGTAAGGTCGTACCCTACAAAACGCAGATAACGCGAGATAACATCAAAAGAAACAAAAGTGCGCCCATGGCCAATGTGACAAAGATCGTAGATAGTCACCCCACAAACATACATGCCAATCTTACCAGCATGGATGGGTTTAAATTCCTCTTTCTGTCGGGTCAACGTATTATATATTTTTAACATGATCTCTATCTGCATCTGGTGAAAATTCTAACTAGTGATTATACCCAAACCTGAATCTAAGTCGATATTAAAGCGCTTTTAACTAGCACATCTGCTCGATAAAAACTCAGTCAATTTCATCCGTTAATGAAGTTGTTCGTTTAAAGTTGCTTTAGGTTTCACATGCTATAAAATTGAGACTTTATATGACAAAACTAAATCCAATGATAAAGGACCAAACCATGATTATCCTTCACACCAACTTCGGCGATATCAAAATTCAATTAAACGAAGAAAAAGCACCAGAAACAAGTGCTAACTTTCTAAAATATTGCCAAGATGGCTTCTACGACAACACACTTTTCCACCGTGTTATCGATGGATTTATGATTCAAGGTGGTGGCATGACTTCTGGCTTAAAAGAAAAAGCAACTCGTGCAACCATCAAAAATGAAGCAAATAATGGTCTAAGCAATAAAACAGGCACATTGGCTATGGCTCGCACAATGGAACCTCATTCTGCAAGTTCACAATTCTTCATCAATGTTAACGACAACACTTTCCTTGATTTTAAATCTGAATCAATGAACGGTTGGGGTTACTGTGTATTTGCAGAAGTCGTTGAAGGTATGGATATTGTTGAGAAGATCAAAGCAGTAAGCACAGGATCTTACGGCATGCACCAAGATGTACCACTTGAAGATGTTATGATCAACAGCACTACAATCGAAGCATAAAGCCAACGGCTTATCCGATTCGATACAGTAGATAAGGGAGAATTATCTCCCTTATCTTTATCTTATCCTCAATATTGACTGTCTATGACCACATTATTTATTGCTGATTTACATTTATCCATTTTACGCCCCGACATCACAGAGTGCTTTTTAACCTTCATGCGTAATGAGGCACCAAAAGCAGAAGCTTTATATGTTCTTGGTGACCTATTTGAATTTTGGATTGGCGATGATGATGATTCACCTTTCCACTCTTCAATAAAAAATGCGTTCAAGACATTAACTCAATCAGGTGTGGCTTGTTACTTTATCCAAGGTAATCGTGATTTTTTACTCGGTAAGCGTTTTTGCCAAGAAACAGGAATGCAATTATTACCAGAGACAGCCGTTATTGATCTTTATGGGACACCTACCGTCATTCTCCATGGCGATACCCTATGCACTATGGATGAAAACTATCAGGCATTTCGGCGTACCGTGCATAAACCGTGGTTACAAAGCATTTTTAACTGTATACCATTATTTATCCGGCGTAAAATCGTCACTAATGTTCAAAACAAAATACGAGCCCAAAAAAAAATAAAGCACATGTCTATAATGGATGTGACTCCACAAGAAGTCGTTTCTGTTTTCGAAGACAACCGAGTCATCCAAATGATTCACGGGCATACCCATCGGCCCAATATTCACCAGCACACCACCAGCAACGGGCTTGCAACTAGGATTGTACTTGGTGATTGGTACACCCAAGGCTCTGTATTAGTATGTAACACTGACGGTAATTCATTAGAAAATCGTCAATTTTCGCTTTCTGATCAAAAGTCTCAGTAAAAATACACGCTATATTACGTATTCACCTATTCTTATACCCAAGTGACTTCAAGATATGAGTTTTGAATTCACTCGACAATCCACACTATCAAGATAGAAAGCAAGGGACTTTTCATATATGGTCGTTGGTTATTATCAACTCATTTTATATATCAATATAAGAGCAAGAGATTAGAAGATGTACTCTTTTATTGCACGACAGCCCATTGTAGATGGGGATAACCATATTGTTGCCTATGAATTATTATTCAGAGAAGGCTTTAATAATGTTTTTCCACAAATGGATCCCAACAGGGCCACGAGTCGATTATTAATTGAACATTTTTTCTTAACTAATGTTCAGGGATATGATGGTAAACTTTGCCTCGTTAATTTCCCTTATCAATCTCTCGTTGATCAAGTTCCAACCTTGTTTCCACCCCACTTATTGATGATTGAAATTTTAGAAAGCTGCCCTCCCAATGATGAACTTTTTGAAGCGGTTAAATCTATGCATCAGAAAGGTTATAAAATCGCCTTAGATGACTTTATTCCATCGTCATCTTGGGAACGTTTTCTCCCTTACATCACAACCGTAAAATTTGATATTAAACAAATATCCATTGCTGAAGCTGAAAAATTCATCAAACAACACAAACAATATAACCTTTATTACCTCGCAGAAAAGATTGAAAATAAAGTAGAACTTGAAGCCAGCAAACAGGCAGGCTTTGATTATTTTCAAGGCTATATCATCTATGAACCAGAAATTATTAAAAAGAAACGCATAGGATCATCCCCTTTTACTGTCGAACAACTCAATATTGCCATTAATAGTACGTCTATTGACTTTGAGCTGGTTGAACGTTTAATACGGCATGATGTAACAATGTCATACAAACTGATGCGATTTATTAATTCACACCAACCTCAGCCCTTTTCATCATTTACTAAAGCCTTTGCAACACTAGGATATGAACGCATCAAAATGTTCATATCATTATCCATTGCAGCAGCCCATGAACTTTCGCCTTCACGGTATTACCAATCCTCCATGGAGCGTGCACATTTTTGTGAACAAGTTGCAGCAACTGAACATATCAATACATCCATTGACCAAGCCTATTTTGTCGGCATGTTTTCAGAGTTGGATAAACTACTAGAACAACCCCTATCTCAACTTATTCATACTCTACCTTTAACACCTGAAGCTATTAATGCTTTACTAGAGCAAAAAGGCATACTTGGTGACATTCTTGCTTTGGCGATTGCTTATGAAAAAAACGATCAATCTTGTATCAAATGGTTTTCTAAAAAACTAAAGCTTGCTCCAGAAGATGCGAACTTATACAGAGAAAATGCTTTAAATTGGTCTACTCCCGAATATCATTATTTACGTCTAGAAGGCAAAAAAAAAAGCGACTGACGGTAAATATCCTTATATAAAGAGAAAAATTTATGCCTTGTTTATGCGGTCATCCACAAGCTTATGAAAATTGTTGCCAGCCTATCCATCAAAATGCTCAATTCGCTAAGCATCCAGAACAACTGATGCGTGCACGTTATTCTGCTCACGTACTCAATGATGTTGAATTTGTCCTAAAAACCTACCATTCTTCATGCAAAGCTTATGAACAAGCGGAATCTATTGAAGAATCGGTTCGCAGCCATTGGATTGAATTGAAAGTGATTGATAGCCAAGAACAAGATGATGAAGGTTATGTCGAATTCAAAGCATACTTTGAAGACAATGGGCAATCCTATTGTTTACATGAACGTTCACGTTTTTTAAAAGAAGATAATGAGTGGCGTTATATTGACGGTGTTATTCCTGAAGAAAAAATCGTAGACCCACGTCTATTGAAAACAATCGCTGATACAAAAATCGGTCGAAATGAACCTTGCCTTTGCGGGAGTGGCAAAAAGTTTAAGAAATGTTGTGGTTAAGCAATTGTTGCGGTTAAGAAATAAGCGACTTTAAACACACAGAAAAACAACTAATGAAAACAGCCTGATATACTTTATATCAGGCTGTTTTATTGAATTAACTTTTGGTTCGTTTAAGCAAGAAGATGAGAGGAAGCATCACTACACATACAAACATCATCAATCGATAATCTTGTAAATAACCTAGAATAGCCGCTTGTCGATTAACTTCTGCATCAATGGAAAGCAGACCCACTTGAGTTGAAATATCATACATCCCTTTTTCAGCCGCCATATGCAGTGGGTGGCTAAATGGGGTGATGTATTCAGAAAAAGCAGCATGATTGATCTGTACCCTGTGTGCTAAATAAGTAGTCACGACCGAAATACCAATACTACTGCCTATATTTCGAATCAAACTATATAGCGCGGTTCCTTCGGTTCGATACTTCGGTGCGAGCGTTGAGAACGCCATTGTTGAGAGTGGCACGAAAACCAATCCCAACCCTAACCCTTGAACGACCCCCGTACGAATAATATCCCATGAACTGACTTCAGCAGTAAAGAGTGTCATTTCCCACAAAGAAAAAATCATGAGTAAAGTACCGACGACCATTAAATAGCGCAGATCAACTCGCCTTGCTAGCCTCCCTACTATCATCATCCCAGCCATGGTACCAAAGCCTCGGGGTGTTAATAAGAAACCGACATCCAGGACTGGATAGCCCATTAAACTTTGCATAAAAGGAGGCAATAAAGCCATCGTGGCCAGGAGTACAACCCCCATCATAAAGCCAACGGTTATCCCCACCACAAAATTTCGGTCAGCAAACATCGCAGGATCAAGAAACGGTTTTTTAGCCGTAAACATATGTATGGCAAACATATACATTGCAAGAGCGGCTAAACCCGTTTCAATAATGATTTCCATACTCGAATACCAATTTTGCGATTCGCCCCGGTCAAGAAATAACTGCAAAGAACCAATCGCAACAGCAATAAGCGTAAAGCCAAATAAATCAAACTTACGATCCGCTTCAATACTGGTTTCTTTTACATATGCAGCAATACCAAACCAAGCCAAAGCACCAAATGGAATATTGATGTAAAACACCCAACGCCAGTTATAATATTCAGTTAGCCAACCACCTAATGAAGGGCCTAAAATCGGCCCAACCATTACACCAATCCCCCATAAGGCCATTGCTGAGCCATGCTGTTCTTTTGGGTAAGTATCGAGCAAAACTGATTGTGATAAAGGGACTAAACTTGCTCCGAAAATACCTTGCAGTAAACGAAACATGATAATTTGATCAAGTGATTGTGCTGCACCACACAAAGCAGAAGCAATGGTAAAACCAATCACTGAATAGATAAATAAACGCTTACGTCCAATTCTTGCTGCCACAAAGCCAGTCAATGGCATAGCTATCGCAGATGCAACAATATAAGATGTTAGAACCCAAGAAATTTGATCCTGAGTCGCTCCCATTGCACCTTGCATATGAGGTAAAGCAACATTGGCAATCGTAGTATCTAATGCCTGCATAATCGTTGCAAGCATGACAGAGAAGGTAATAAAAATACGTTTTGAAACGTCCTCACCTTCTGGTTGATTTAATACAGCTTGACTCATTTTCTCACCTTACTAAAAAGGTAAATGACGGATATTGTTGGTATCCACTGTCACGTTAGCACTCATACCAGCTCGAAGCTGAGGTGCATTCTCTTTAGGTTCAATTTGGATTCGAACAGGGATTCGTTGAGTGATTTTCACCCAATTTCCTGTCGCATTTTGAGCTGGAATTACTGAATATTCAGAGCCAGTCGCAGGACTAATACTCTTTACATGACCTTCCCAAAAATCATCAGGCGCATAATCCACATCGATATCCACTAACTGACCCACTTTAATGTTGCTCATTTCCTTTTCCGTAAAATTAGCTTCTATCCATAAATTAGAATTAGCCACCAATAACATTGTGGTAGTGTTTGGTGAAATATATTGTCCAGTTTCAATCACCTTAGATACGATCCCATCTGCAGGGGCATAGACATTGACATGAGTAAGGTCATTTTGCGCTTGTTCTAATTCAGCTTGTGCTAAATGATATTTAGGATGGAGTTCAACAGGCGCTTGGGGATCACCGCCTAAACTTTCAGCCACTTGGTCTAATTGCTTGTTCAACATATTAATCTGTAGCTCAAATAACAATGTCTTTTGATGAGCAGAATCATATTCTGCAACCGACGCATAGTTCTTTTTACGCAAGTCATATTGACGTTTTTCTTCTTTTCTCGCGTAATCTAACTGACTTTTTGCCACTTCAATATTCGCCAATTTACTTTGATATTCTGCTTTCGTTGTTTCCAAGCTAGTTCGAATATCATCTAAATTCGCTTTTGCTCGGTCAACAGCATACTGATAAGGCTTAGGATCAATCTGAATCAGTAAATCACCAGCATTAACGTGTTGGTTTTCAATGACAGGAACCGCTGTCACTCTCCCTGAAACTTCAGCACTAATGGGGGTTTTATCTGCTTTCACATAAGCGTTATCCGTCTCAACATAGCGCCCACCTTGTAAATAAATAAATAGGCTTCCTACCACAATCAGTACAGGGACAATAAAAAGGAAAATAAATCGTTTTGATTTAAATTTTGATTTTCTTTTTAAGTCAAGTGATGTCGATTGTGCCGTATCAGCATTCGTTGAATGCACAGAGTCATTAGACATAAATTATGTTACCTAAAATGATGATATTAATTTGATAGAAGGTTTTGGTGTATATGATCAAGAGTAGAGAGGAACTGTTCTTTTTGCTCTTTAGTTAACCCATCTAAACCTATATCCCATACTCTATTACTCACGCCCTGCACCACTTCAAGCTGAACTTTTGCGGGAGGAAGTGAATAAATTAAATGCGCTCGCCTATCAGAAGGGCTAGGGCAGCGTTTCACTAATTTTTCCTCAACGAGTTGATCAATAACTCTCACGACTGTCATTGGCTTTATTTCCAGTAATTCAGCCAAATCAACTTGCTTAATTCCTTCATTACGAGCAATAACACTGAGTGCTTTTGCTTGTGCCAAAGTTAAACTCCCTATCTCAGGATCATTCTGAAATTTTTTGCGAACCAAACGCAATACATCAGAGAGTAAATAACCAACATGAGTTTTAGCCATGAGATACCTTGATAAAAAAGAAACAAACAGGTCATGAATCAATACACAAATAATGGGTAGAGCCAATTGGATTTTATTTATATTGATTAAGAACACCCATATAGTAAGCCTTACTTACTAAATCTTCAACAAAAATACTGCACAAATGTATAGTAAAAATACAACATACTAATTACAAAGGAAATAAAAACAAAAAAGGCCAAGCAAATGCTTGACCTTAAAAACAATTACACCTTAAAAATAAAGGCTCCAACTATTAATGCCTATCTTTTAATTTATTGATGACATCATTAAACGATAGACCTTGATCTTGCAGCAATACAAATAAATGATAAATCAAATCAGCCGATTCACAGATCAATTCCGCCTTATCGCCCGACGTTGCCGCAAGCGCGACTTCAACGCCTTCTTCGCCGACTTTCTGCGAAATGCGTTTCGTGCCACGAGCATAAAGACTGGCAGTATAAGAAGATTCTGGGTCGGCGTCCTTGCGGGTAGCCAATAACTGCTCAAGTTGATGAAGCCACACCAATTGACTTTCGTCTTGTTTATCCGCATCAAAGCAGGTTGTGGTACCAGTGTGACACGTTGGGCCAATCGGGTTGACTTTGGCCAGCAGAGTATCGTTGTCACAATCCAGCGCAAGGTTTACTAAACCAAGGCTATTTCCTGATTCTTCACCTTTAGTCCAAAGGCGCTGTTTGGTACGAGAATAGAAAGTCACTAAGCCGGTATCTGCGGTTTTTTGTAGCGCATCAGCATTCATGTAACCCATCATTAGTACTTGGCTAGAAATGTAATCTTGTACAATCACAGGCACTAAACCATCGACTTTTTTCCAATTAATACGTTCATTCAAAGCAACAACGTCAGACGCTCGAAACTTTGATTGTGTTGTTAATGCTTCACTCATAAACGTATCTCCACGCCTTGTTGTTTTAAGTATTGTTTCAGTTCGCCAATGTTGATCACTTGCTTGTGAAATACGGACGCTGCTAATGCACCATCAACATTGGTTTTTTGATAGGCTTCGGCAAAGTGCTCCATTGCACCCGCGCCACCAGAGGCAATCAAAGGCACCTGACACACTTCACGTACCATGTTTAATTGATCGATATCGTAACCATTACGCACGCCATCTTGGTTCATCATATTGAGTACGATCTCCCCTGCGCCACGCTTTTGCACTTCTTGCACCCAATCACGGGTTTCCCATTTGGTGGCTTTAGTGCGCTCTTCATCACCGGTAAATTGGTAAACTTGGTATTTGCCAGTTTCTTTGTCGTAGTAGGAATCAATGCCCACCACGATACATTGCACGCCAAATTTGTCTGCCAATTGGGTGATCAATTGTGGGTTTGCTAAAGCTGGTGAGTTGATTGACACTTTATCCGCGCCAAATTCAAGAATGCGCGCGGCATCTTCTGCTGACTTAATACCACCTGCCACACAGAAAGGAATATCAATCACTTCAGCCACGCGAGCCACCCAGCTTTTATCCACTACGCGGCCATCACTCGATGCGGTAATATCATAAAACACCAACTCATCTGCGCCTTCTTCCGCATAACGTTGCGCTAGCGGTACGATATCACCAATGATTTCATGGTTACGAAATTGCACACCTTTGACGACTTGACCGTCTCGAACATCAAGACACGGAATTATTCGCTTTGCCAACATGAGAATGCCTCCTCTGCGGTAAACTTGCCATCAAGTAATGCACGACCAACGATCACGCCCGCAACACCAGTGCCTTTAAGCGCGGCAATATCATCTAAACTACCAATGCCACCAGAAGACTGAAATTGCACTTGTGGGTACTGTTTGCATAAATCAACATACAGTTCAACATTCGAGCCCGCTAAGGTGCCATCACGCGAAATATCAGTACACAGCACGTGTTTCAAGCCAACCGTAAGGTAATCATCAATAAGGACTTCAATGGTCACGCCAGAGTCTTCTTGCCAGCCAGAAATCGCCACACGACGCACGCCTTGCTCATCAATGTTGATATCTAAAGCCAATACAATTTTTTCTGCGCCGTATTTTTCCATCCAGCCTTTGACCAGCTCAGGTTGTTTTACCGCAGTAGAGCCAACCACAACACGCTGTGCGCCCGCTTCAAGCAGATCAATCACATCTTGCTCTGTGCGTACACCGCCACCAATTTGGATATTCGCCGGTGTACCTGCAAGCAGTTTAGCAATCAAATCAAGTTGACGTGCTGAAGTATCTTTTGCGCCAGTTAAATCGACCAAGTGCAGCCAATTGGCACCGGCTTGGTGATAGAGGTTAAATTGTTCAACTGGATCGACTTTGTATTCGGTTTTTTGTCCATAGTCGCCTTGAAATAAACGTACGACTTGTCCATCAATTAAATCTAATGCAGGAATTATCATCCTATATTTCCCTTTTATACGTTTAGCTCAAGAAAGTTTTGAATCAATTTTGCGCCCACTTTTGAAGAGCGCTCTGGGTGAAATTGCACGCCGTAATAGTTGCCACTTTGTACCGCTGCGGTAAATGGTTTGCCATAGTCACAACTTGCAATAGTGTAATCACCCACTGGCATGGCATAACTGTGTACAAAGTAGAAATAACTGTCGGCTGGAATGTCTTTAAATAATGGATGGCCATCTTGTGGTTGCACCGTGTTCCATCCCATATGGGGCAAAGGTAAATCACCGGTATCCATTAAGCGCACTTCACCATCACATAGTCCAAGGCAATTGACTTCAGATTTACCTTGTTGACCTTTTTCTTCCGATAATCTACCGAGCAGTTGCATCCCTAAACAGATGCCTAATAGTGGTTTTTCAACCTGCTTAACCAACGTAATTAAGTCGCGTTCTTCTAAATTTTTCATCGCTTCCGATGCGGTACCTACACCTGGTAAAAACAATTTATCGGCAGCAAGCACAACGGCAGGATCTTTCGAAATCGTGACCGCATAACCAAGGCGTTCAATCGCAAATCGGACTGAAGACACATTCGCGCACCCTGTATCGATAATAACGACGTTCTGCTGTTGAGACGTTAGCGTGTCGGACATTATAGAACCCCTTTACTACTTGGTAGCTCATTGCCTTCGACTTTGATCGCTTGGCGCAAGGTACGACCAAAAGCTTTAAATAAACTTTCAATGATGTGGTGGTCATTATTGCCGGTTGAAGATAAGTGCAGAGTACAGGCTAAAGTATCAGTTAAAGAGCGGAAAAAGTGCACCACCATTTCGGTGGATAAGTCACCAACTTGTTCACGGTTAAACTTAGCATCAAACTTCAAATATGGTCGGCCCGATAAATCGAGTCCACACTGAGCTAAACATTCATCCATTGGTAGACTAAAACCAAAACGACCTATTCCGCGTTTGTCACCTAAAGCTTCTTTCAACGCTTGACCTAAAGCCAATGCTGTATCTTCAATAGTGTGATGATCATCAATATGTAAATCACCTTTCACTTCAGCCAACATTTGAAAGCCGCCGTGCGTTGCAATTTGATCCAACATGTGATCGAAAAAGCCCATTCCGGTTGAAATTTTATTGCCGCCCTGCTCATCGAGATTAACCGAAATCTTGATGTCTGTTTCTTTGGTAGTTCGAACCACTGTAGCGGTACGAGCATTAACGGTCAGATTTTTTAAAATATCCAACCAATTCATACTTTCAGGATTGTATTGAATACCGCGAATGGCCATATTCTCTGCTAATTGCAGATCCGTTTCTCGGTCACCAATCACCGCTGATGTTTTAAAATCGACTTTACCTTGTTGCAAATACTCTTTGACTAAACCCAGTTTCGGTTTACGGCAAGAACAGTTATCTGCATCAAAGTGTGGGCAAATTAACACATCATCAAACTTAACGCCTTGAGAAGTAAAAATATCCATCATCAAGTCATGTGGGGCATCAAAATCTGCTTGAGGGTAACTGTCTGTGCCTAGGCCATCTTGGTTGGTGACCATCACTAAGCGATAACCAGCATCTTGCAGTTTTAATAATGCAGGAATTACATTAGGTTCAAACTTAAGTTTGTCTAAACGATCTACTTGAAAATCCACCGGCGGCTCAACGATTAAGGTGCCATCACGGTCAATGAAAAGAATTTTATTGGCTTGGCTCACTTCGATTTCCTTCTCTGAGCTGCCATCAACCCATAAGTATTGATGGCTTATATTTAATAGTTATTTTATGCAATTTCAGCAATGCGATTACGGATAAAGCTAAGCGTTTTTTCGCATTCATCCCGATTACCAATACTAATACGAACACAATCCTTGATAGGTGAATTTCGCAAAATAATTCCGGTATCCCACGCTGCTTTAAACATGGCGTCACCATCTGAAAATTTCACTAATAAATAATTACCCCAACCATCATAAACCGTCACGCCATTCAGCATGGATAAGCCTGCTTGCAAATAGGCCCGATTGGCACTGAGATCCAAAACTTGATATCGCATTCGAGCCAGGCCTGCTGGTGATAAGGCTTGTGAAGCGATGTCAGCAACAGGAATAGGCACCGGATAAGGTGCGATAACTTTTAAGAGAATATTGATTAGTTCTTCATTCGCCAAAGTAAACCCACAACGTAAACCCGCTAATGCAAAGGCTTTTGACAAGGTACGTAAAATAGCAAGATTAGGATACTGCGCTAATAACTCAACCGTTGAAGCTTCTGGACAAAAATCAATATAGGCTTCATCCATTACCACAATCGCTTTATCTTGGGTCATTTCGAGTAACTCGATAATATCCTCACGTTTTACCAAATTACCGGTTGGGTTATTAGGGCTGCATACAAAGACAAGTTTTACATTTTCCAGATTAGATTTAATGCTTGCTAAATCTAATTGCCACTCTTGAGTTAACGGGACAACTTTACGCTCAACCCCAATCGTCTCGGCGCTAATCGCATACATGCCATAAGTCGGAGGGCAATATAAAATCGCATCTTCATTCGGCTCACAAAAAGCACGAATTAATAGTTCGATGCCTTCATCGGCACCACGGGATGTCAACACTTGCTCACTTCTAACACCAGCATAAGCAGCATAAGAATCAATCAATAATTTAGGTTGGCATTCACTATAACGATTTAAACGAGTAAAATTCGTTTTATATTCATTATCAAACGGTGATTCATTAGCATTTAGCCACACATCACCACAACCACCGATACGGCGGGCAGACAAATAAGGCGTTAAGGCTTGAATTTGTTTACGTGCTAACTTTTCCATCTTGACTCCGTCATCAACCTTGTTGATTTAATTTATCGATACGAATGGTCACCGCACGTTTATGTGCATCTAAACCTTCTGCTTCAGCCATCGTCACCACGGTATCCGCTAGACCCTGTAAGCCTTCTTTCGATAATTCTTGAACCGTCATTCGTTTCGAAAAATCTGCTAATCCAAGACTGGAATACGTTCTTGTGTAACCATACGTTGGAAGAACGTGATTGGTTCCAGACGCATAATCCCCAACCGATTCAGGTGACCAGTGACCAAGAAATATTGAACCTGCATTATCCAGAAGCGGTAGAAGCTCTCGTGGATTTTTCGTTTGCACGATTAAGTGTTCTGGGCCATAAGAGTTTGAAATGGCAATACACTCTGTCAGTGACTCTGTCACCACAATCACACTTGAACCCAATGCTTTTTCAGCAATATTACTACGCGACAATAATTTCAATTGTCGTTGTACTGCATCCGCAACTTGATCAGCAATCATTGGTGACGGAGTTAATAACACTACCTGTGAATCTGGGCCATGTTCCGCTTGAGATAATAAATCAGCGGCAACAAAATCAGCGTCAGCCGTTTCATCAGCGATAACGAGAACTTCTGAAGGTCCTGCTGGCATATCAATCGCGGCACCACGGAAATCATTACTCACTTGGCGCTTGGCTTCAGTAACAAAGGCATTACCTGGACCAAAAATCTTATCCACTTTAGAAACTGTTTCCGTTCCATAAGCCATTGCTGCGATCGCTTGGGCACCACCAACATTATACACTTCATCGATATTGCACAGCTTAGCAACATACAATATTTCATCGGCAATGGGAGGCGGTGAACATAATACTACCTTACGACACCCAGCGATCTGGGAAGGAACGCCTAGCATTAAAACCGTTGAAGGTAATGGTGCACTACCACCGGGAATATAAAGACCCACTTTATTAATAGCACGAGTTACTAACTCACATACCACTCCAGGCTGTGTTTCAACCTTTAACGGTTGGGCTTTTTGGGCTTTGTGAAACGCAGAAATATTCTTATGAGCCTGCTGTAAGGCTTGCTTCATCTTGTCTGATAAACGCAACGATGCTGCTTCTATTTCTTTATCAGAAACTCTAATGGATGCTGACTCAACTTTATCAAACTTAGCCGTTAATGCTTTTAATGCTTCATCACCGTTTTGTTGAACTTGTTCAAGAACACCTCTTACAATGCTAGTAATATTGGCACCATCACTGATTGCTGGTCGCTCTAAAACTGCATTTTGTTGATCTGCACTTAATGATTGCCAAACCACAGTTTTCATACGGCCTACTCCATCATTTTCTCAATTGGGAGGACAAGAATTGAGCTCGCCCCTAATGCTTTTAGACCTTCCATCGTTTCCCAAAACAGATTTTCGGTACTCACCAAGTGAACCGCCACACGATTTTTTTCTTGAGAAAGCGGTAATACCGTCGGATCTTCGGCACCCGGCAACAACTTCTTAATCTCTTCTAGCTTATCTGACGGTGCATGCAGCATGATATATTTTGATTCTTTCGCTTGGATAACACCTTGCATACGAGTCAATAACTTTTCAATCAGTGAATTTTGTTCTGAAGAAAAATCTCCCGTACGCTGAATCAAAGTGGCTTTAGAACGGAAAATAACTTCAACTTCTTTTAAACCATTAGCTTCAAGCGTTGCGCCTGTTGAAACGAGATCAGCAATCGCATCAGCTAAACCTGCGCGAGGTGCCACTTCGACAGAACCCGTTAACATGCAAGTACTAAAATTGATGCCTTGCTCGTCCATATAACTTTTCAATAAATGAGGATAAGAGCTCGCAATGCGCATTCCAGATAAATCTTGCGGGCCGTTATAAGTTCTGTCTTTATCTATCGCGATAGAAAGTCGGCATCCACCAAAGTCTAAACGGCGTAAAGCATTAAACACACAAGGCTCACCAGACACCTTACGATCCAAACGCACCTCTTCTAATTCATTTTCACCGATAAAACCTAAATCAACCACACCATCCATGATTAAACCTGGAATATCGTCATCACGAACTAGCAAAAGATCAATTGGCATATTTTCACTATGAACCACCAAACGCTCGCCAGCTATATTGAATTTAACGCCGCATTTTTTCAATAATAGTTGGCACTCTTTACTCAATCGGCCTTTCTTTTGAATCGCTATTCTTAATCGCGTATTTTGCATTACTCAATCCTTGTAAAAATAAGTTCTAGGTAAAATTATATTTTTAAGTCCATAAAATAAAAAACCCCCGGAGAGAAAACTCTTCCGAGGGTTTGAATCTATAGCTGATTCAGCGCCGGAAGAGATATCTTCCGGATGCATACACTCACCCGCAAGATAATACAGGATGATGGTGATGATGAATGTTCATATCTAATGTACGCATGTTTATTCGCTTTATGTTCTCTGCTTTGATAGCTTCACACTAACCAACTGTGATAATTTTTTCAACTATTAAATATCAATTTTCATTGATAAATTTACACAGCATGAAAAAAACACTCATTCCATAAGTAAATATCACTCGATTACTTCAACCTATCGCTCTCGTAACTGTATTCACTCCTCCGTTCACTAAAAATATTCAATTCACGGGGCTTAGTATATCGCTGTATTTTTGTACCTTTATTTATAAGGCTAAGTTCTTTGTCATTCTTGCCTTAGAAACAATCGACATAATAAAACAACAGATAATGAAGGCTATTGATGCCGCAGCAAACCCCATTAAAGAAGAATCCGTTAAGCCAAGTACAACAAAGCCAACAGCCGAAACCAATGCTGTAGACAAAGCATAGGGTAACTGAGTAGCAACGTGATCGATATGGTTACAGCGTGCACCCGTTGAAGACAAAATAGTCGTATCTGAAATCGGTGAACAATGATCACCAAAAACGGAACCCGCTAACACAGCACTCAACATGGGTAACATTAAGGCCAAATCCGTCGCTCCAGCAAGATCGCCAGCTATCGGTAACATAATGCCAAAAGTCCCCCAAGAAGTGCCTGTTGAAAATGCCATGGCACCAGACAGTAAAAATAATAATACTGGTAACCAATGATCATCAATATTACCTTCAACTAAAGTAGAAAGGTAAGCCCCTGTCCCCATGTCTTTTATAACCGCACCAATAGTCCAAGCAAAAGCAAGAATAAGGATAGCCCCAAACATCGACTTAGCACCAATCCACAACGTGGATGTCACCTCTTTCATTGGAATTTTTTGTCTAATAATGGTCCCTAAAGCAGCCACTAGTCCAATAATCGCACCAAAACATAAAGATTGACCGACATTGGTATTTTCAAATGCTTTTAATAGACTAAAAGTTTGTCCATCATCATATAACGCATCCGCACCAGAACTAATCATGAAATAAACAGTAGAAATAATTAATGCCACAATAGGTAAGATTAGGTTAGAAACCTTACCTGTTTGGCTTTCATTTATTTCAGACTCTTCTGTTAGATCGAGTGCATTTTCATCTTTGTCGTCATTTTTACCTTGAGTAGCTGCAATTTCATGCTTACGCATTGGACCGACATTAAGATCGAACCAAACAACAGCAAACACCATCAACAATGCAAAAATTGCATAATAATTCATTGGAATCAGACGGATATAGGCACCTAATGCAGAATATTCAGTAATACCGTGTGATATTAAAATACCGCTAACCACGGTCATAATATATGCCCCCCAACTGGAAGCCGGCATAATTACACACATGGGAGCAGCTGTTGAGTCTAAAATATAAGCAAGTTTTGAACGTGATACATAATAGC
Source organism: Vibrio casei (assembly GCF_002218025.2). Classification (NCBI taxonomy): domain Bacteria; kingdom Pseudomonadati; phylum Pseudomonadota; class Gammaproteobacteria; order Vibrionales; family Vibrionaceae; genus Vibrio; species Vibrio casei. The sequence goes on from NZ_AP018680.1 coordinate 1,681,198, forward strand.
GATCAGTAACTGGTCTTGCTATTGCTCCAACCGCAAGACTGTTGAAGTAATCATCAATAAAAATAAATACCCCCAACCACGCTGCAAGTAATTTGGCACCACGCTTAGTTTTAATTCGTTTTTGCGCCCATTCAGCAAATGCGTATGTACCACCAGATAAAGTTAATAATGCCGTTGTCATTCCAAGTAACACTAGGAAAAGTAAAATAAAAATACTATCCCAGTTTAAACTACCATCACTTACAAATACGCCAACAACTGTATTGGTAATATAACTAACTGTATTTCGAAATGAAAAATCTGTTAATAAAAGTGCACCGAATAAAATACCAACACCAAGGGAAAGCAAAACACGACGAGTTAAAATAGCCAATGTTAAGGCTATAACAGGCGGTAATAATGATTCAGGGGAAGTAGTAAAATCAATTAAATTCATGATCTAATAAAACCAAATTTGGTTAGAGATCTACTGCAGAAGGGATATTGTTGAAGAAACACAGTCGTAAAACAATAAAACATCTAGTCATAAACACTGAAAGTTTTTACTTTCATAGTCTACAGTAGCGCTCCATAGTATAAAAAAATAACATTCTATTTATCAATGATAATTTAAACCAATAAACAACAAGATAAATCAAAATGTAAACTATGGCAGTGTTACACTTATTTAATGTAACCCCAGCAAGTGACTTGATGAATCATAACTGACGTATAGCACCGAACAGTTAACGCCTTGCTTCGGCAATATTTCCTTTCATTCATTGTCATAGGCATCACCCTCTTTTGAACTACTCATAAATATTGCGCCTCTACATCTTACTAAAACATTCACCTTACCAATGGTTTATTTACAACTCATTCACAAGGTGGCTTAGACAAGATACGCGTTATTGTAATGATCGAAAGAAAAATGGCAAGATAAAAATCTAAATTAAAAACCCCTATCTATGCCAATCAAACTTGAACAATATGAATAAGATAAGTACACAATTAACAGGATATTATTTCATTATTAATGAACTAATTTAATTTATTATGCACTAACTATTATCTATTTAATTTTGACTAAATAAATTATCACTTATAAAATAGAGTTAACTATTCTCTACTTTATTGATAGTATAGATAATAGATTTAAACGTTATTAAAAACTTATCGTTTCAATAGGATTAATCATGCCAGAGATAAAAAAATCAGCCTTGTTAAATATTCGTAGTCTTCGTGCATTCACTCGTGAAGAATTCACTCTTCAAGAGCTTGAAGAATTATTAGAAAAATTAACGACTGTTGTTTCAGAAAGAAAAGAACTTGAAGAACAAGAACTTGCAGAACAAGCTGAACGTGAAGCAAAACTTGCTGAATATGCGAAAATGATTGCGAAAGATGGTATTGACCTCGAAGATTTAATTGCAGCGATGAATGGTAGCGAAGCAAAAACAAAATCTCGTAAGAAACGCCAACCTCGACCAGCTAAATATGAATACATGTTAGATGGTGAGCTGAAAACATGGACAGGCCAAGGTCGTACACCTTCAGCTATCCAAGATGCCCTTGATTCTGGCAAATCTATCGATGAATTTTTAATCAAATAAATTTTCTATTTTTAATATAGGAAAGGGAGCATTCATTGCTCCCTTTTTATTATCTATACTAATTAACCTTAACGTTCCCAATAAGCCTCTTCTAAACTATCTTCTTTTTCAGGCAGCCCACGAGAAAGCCTTGGTGAGTGTTGTGCTAACACTTCATAACTCGCACGATTTGCATACTTACAAACTTGTGAAAAAGAAGAATAAGTTAAAAACGGAAATTCATGTTTACTAGAATTTGGGATATTCTCTTTGTGATACTTATTAGCCGCCATATCATGCAAAATAGCGGATAATGCCGCATCTCCAGCACCGTTAGTATTTTTAATTTTTTCAGGCCCCCCCATATATGGAGCAATGTGTGAATATACTTTTATAGGATCAATACACAATGATCGGATAGTCGGGCGACTAAATTCATAACGGTTAAATTCAGCAATCGATCCGGGAAGTAAAGGAAGTGAGGTTTGTCGTTTGGCTTCATTTTCAGTATAACCTGCCATATATAAGCCAACCGGACCCGCAGTACAAAGAACCATATCAACCCAATCCAAAGCTTTATCAGAAGCAAGTAAAGGATCATGTTCACCAGTCAACGCTTCCGCCTCCTCTTCATTCATGGCAAGCACAGAAACATTATCCTGAATAAAGGTACGCCAATATTGAGGGTCTTCTTGAACAACATATTTTGTCCCCAAGGTTAGCACAACCGGCACATCATATTTTTTGGCAAACTCAATCGCTTTCATCGTTGCTTCAGGCATAGGATCTCCAGGCTTGCAACGGACTAAATAGGCAGTTAAGACTAGCGCCGATGCATCTGAAAAAATATGCTCAGGAATACTACTTGGGAGTAATTGATTCATTTTTCCTTCACTGATAGCAAAGGTACGTTCACCATTTTCACTGATTAATGCAAAGCAACGCCCTATCGGGCCATCAACAGCTTGTAAATAATCTAAATTCATTCGGCTAGACGTTTTACAAACGTAACGGTAACCATAACTACCTATTTTAATATTACTGCTCATTACACCTAAAAGTGTCGATGTATCATCGGCTAATACAGAATAGTTATGAAGTGTATTCCCTATTGTCCCACCTGCAAACTCATCAGAAACGAGATCAAATTGTTTGAGTTCATTGTACAAAGCTTCTGCTTTATCATCATCGATAACTAATGAATGCCCTTTACTTAATTGATACTTTTCGATGAAGTCATCACTCACTTTTGCTTCAATATCCACTAAAGTTTGATCGATACCAATAATGTGAGTGCTAGACATTTGCTTACTTTCTTGTGCTTGACTGACAAGAGGATCACGAGCATCAACTGGAAAGTAGTGTTTAGATTTGCGTTGGCCAGGGAATTTCATAGAAGTTATGTAAGTTATGAGTAGAGAATTGAATTGTAGCCATCAATTTAAGTTGCAGCAATATAACAAGACATAGGAACCGTTTGCTCTCGTAAATAAAAACATTAGGCGGATTATCGGCTCAAAAAAATAAGCGACACAGTTATCGTGCTTCTCTTCAAGCCGAATTAATCACCTCATTTCTGGTCGATTAACCAAACCTGAAAATCTTTTCTTTCTTGTTTATTTGCTTTCAAATACCAAGCTTTAAGCTGCGCGATATTTTCACTATCCGATTTAACCGATCTTTTTACCGGTAAGCTTTGAGCAGCTACTGTACCTACCATTATTGCCGCAACACCGCCACGCATATTATAGTCCATCACATCTTCAATGAAGTTACGACCTAACTGAAGGCCTTTCACACCAAGAGCATCCTTTTGCATGTCAATTTGTACTTCATGACTATCAAGTAATGCCCAGTCAAAAAATTCAATTTCATCACGAGCTTGATTCAAGCTTCTATAAGTTGGTAATTGGAATTGAAGCTCTTTATTCGACTCATTGAATTTAGCCACAATAATATCACTATAAACTTTTCTTATTGTATCTCCATCTTCAATGCTAGGTTGGAATTTGAACACAATCTGATTTTCACCATCAGGCAGAACTAAGATATCCGAACCAAATAAATCACCTTTTTTAATCTCTGGTTTAAGTGAGTTAACAACCAATAAATTAATTCTATCTGGCACTTTTATTTTTACCTCAGCCTGAACTAAATGGCTAACTAACAATACGATACAACCCATTGTAGAAATAAAATTTTTATTCATATACATCCCTTTTTTTCAATCAATAAAAAAGCCCGGTAAATACCGAGCTTTGATATTAACATGTCGTTATAACTTTATTACCAGTAAACGCGAGCACCGATACCAAAGTTAAATTCAGAATCAACCGTTGTCGGTCCAACACTCACACCTGTTTGATCTGATGCGTAACCCAATGTTGATCCATCTTGATATGCGCCTTCAACATAGACACGAGCCCAACTAGTTAAGAAATAATCTGTACCAACATAAATGTTTGTACCATCTTCATCGTCATGATTATCAGCAGAGTAAATTACGTATTCCACACCTGCATATGCTGTCGCATTATCTAGCCATTTGTATGTGCCAGAAAAGTTAAATGCATTACCATCGATAGAAGTATCTAATACTTTACTGTCCAGATTTTGGTAATAATATGTGAAGCCAACAATACCTTTACCATAGCTATACTCAGCTGTCGCTTCAGCGTATGTATTAGTAATCTCATCACCAGGCATGTAATTAGTATCTTTATCAATACCACCACCCGCATGTAACGCTAAATCACCAAATGAAGTACCGACAAATAGTTCAGCTAATTCATCGTTTGAATCATCTTCACTCAAACCATACGCCGCTTTTAACCAAAAAGAATCCGTATCTAATTTATAACGAATTTGTGAGTCATGAAAAGCACCGTTCAATGTTCCGTAGAATAAGCCAGTACCACCGAAGAAATAGGAATACTCAGCACCATAAACATCATCCGATAGAGTCAGAGCTTTACCAAATTCAACTGCACCATAATTTGTATCAAGGCCAAAAATATGTTTACGAACAAATACATCTTTATTGTCTTGAATACCTAATTCAACTGAACCGTATACGCCCAGAGAATCATTAACTTGATATTTTGCATCGACACCAGTACGTGAAGAACCCGTACCTAATTTCGCATCTTCGCCATCTAAAAATTTCAGTTCAGTACGAAGTTGTCCATAGAAGTCTACTGAAGCATCATCTGTTTTATAGATCTCAGCTGCATTGGCTGCACCTGTAAATGCTGCTGCTGATACAGCAAGCGCTAAAAGCGTTTTTTTCATAATAATCCACTGCCTTTAATTAACTTGAAATTCCCTTTGGGATTCCTTTCTTTATTATTTTTTGCTCAGAAGTTCATTTCTTCAGAGCTGTACATCTGATTCGCACTCAAAGATTGCAATAAGTTCCCTTAAAGTGTCAAATTTAATAAAAAAAAATAATCAAAAGAAAAAAAATATAAAAATCATTTAAAAACAACAAATTAAAATATAAAGGATAAATTTAAAACACAAATAGATTACATTTAAACCATTAATCGGAACCCATAAACCCAAAATAAATCAGAATATAAGCCCAAAAAAAACAAAAAAACAACACCAATAAACTAAAAATAAATATAAAAATAGCAAAAAAAAACAAATATCCGTCATATCCGGATAACGGTTATCTTTTTTACAAATTCAAAGCGATTATGTGATTACCATCTAATTTAAAGAGGTTTGAAAATGACTTCAGTCTAAAATATTCATGAAACAGGTAAAAAAACACCATCTTCCATTCAAATAAAAAGCCGTATTTCTCCTTTATTCATTTTCATAATATTCATATAAGGAGAGCGAAAATAGATAAGGAATATAGTGAGCACTGTGATAATATCCAGTTGTTATTTTATGAGATAAACACATGCTTTCTACCAACATCCAAAAAGCCATCAAGCAAAGTTATCAAAATCTGTCATCCCAGTTGGATGAATTTATTCCCCGTAGAGCGCAAAATTATTTAGTCGCGGAAATAGCTAAAACGCTTTCTGGCACTTATCATCAATCTAATCGCATCATCGTAGCGGAAGCAGGAACAGGAATAGGTAAATCACTGGCTTATCTAATGGCATGTGTTCCTTTTGCTCAATTCTCTCAAAAGAAACTCATTATTTCGACGGCAACCGTTGCGCTGCAAGAGCAGTTAATACATAAAGATATGCCTTTGTACCGACGGCTAGTTGAAACACCATTTACCTTTATATTGGCAAAAGGCAGACAGCGTTATTGTTGCTTAGAAAAATTATCGCTAGCCTGTGGAAAGCAGACTGAACAAAGTGAACAACAGCTTGCTATGTTTGATTCTAAACCCAAAACTCAGGATATCGCTCAGCTTCAATCTTTATATAATGCTTTCTCCGACAATAAATGGGATGGTGACAGGGACAGTTGGCCCGAAACTATTCCTGATGAAATCTGGAAGGTTATCGTTAGTGATAAGCACAGTTGTAATAATTCGATGCCAATGCACCGTGATTGTCCCTTTCAAAAAGCGCGAGCTGATCTCGATAAAGCTGATGTCATTATTGCAAACCATAGTTTGGTCATGGCCGATGCTGACCTTGGTGGGGGCGTTATTTTGCCAGAACCAGAGCAAAGTATTTATGTTTTTGATGAAGCTCACCATCTTCCAAATGTCGCAAGGGAACATGCTTCTGCAGCTGCCAGTTTAAAAGGTGCAACAACATGGCTTGAAAACCTAAATAAAACCATCGTAAAAATAGCCAACTTAACAGATGTGAAACGCAGCGCTCGATTTCGTAATGAATTACAAGATTCCATCCAGCAGTTAATTCCAACGTTGACTCACCTAAGTAAACAATTTAACCCAAGTGAATTTAAAGAAAATGTTTACCGATTCGAACATGGCGAATTACCCTCATGGCTCGATGAAGAATCTAAATCACTCAAAATTTTAAGTAAGAAAGCCCACCAGTCGATGGCAAAAATAACTGACTTAATCAGTGAAAAAGTCAAAGATGGCGAATTATCTTCTCGCCTTGCCGAGCCTGCATTAGCTGAATCAGGTTTTTATTTACAACGACTAGAAAATTTAGCCAAAGTCTGGCATTTAATGGCAGAACCGAATCATGATAAAGGCGCACCTTTGGCGCGTTGGATCGAAGTAAGCACAGAACGTGAAGATGACTTCTTTGTCAATGTCTCTCCGTTGGAAGTTGGTTGGCAATTAGATAAACAACTTTGGAGTCGATGTGCTGGTGCCGTTTTAGTTTCAGCGACAATGAGAGCTTTAAATTCATTTCAGTTCTTTGCGATTCAAGCCGGCATTAGTCAAAAAGAAGCAGATGCAACTCAGTTTTTAGCACTTGCATCACCATTTGATTATTCAAATAATGCAGAGTTAGTGGTACCTAAATTAAAACATGAGCCACAACACCCTGATTTCACAAAATATTTGAGCGAAATTTTACCCACTTACATTCAAGAAAAAAAAGCCAATTTAGTGTTATTTTCTTCTTATTGGCAAATGAATCAAGTAGCACAAGCCTTAGAATCTAATGCTTTGAAAAAAAAGTGGAATTTACAAGTTCAAGGAAAGCAAGCAAGAGGTGAAATACTCAATAAACATCGAGCTTATTGTCAATTTGGACAAACGAGTGTGATCTTCGGAACTGGCAGCTTTTCTGAGGGCTTAGATCTACCTGGTAAGTTATTAGAAAACTTAATTATCACTAAAATACCCTTTGGAGTACCAACCTCTCCAGTTGAACAAGCTCATTCAGAATACATTGTTGAACGTGGAGGAAATCCATTTATGCAGATTTCCGTACCAGAAGCCAGTAAAAAACTGATTCAGTCAGTTGGGCGGTTACTGCGCAAAGAACAAGATTCTGGTAGAGTTGTGATCCTTGATCGCAGAATTGTGACCAAACGCTACGGTAAGTCATTACTTGATGCTTTGCCTCCTTTTACTCGTAAAGTGGAATATTAATGCACTTCTACTCATCTGATTTTGCTCAGTATTGATGCAAAAATTTGTAGTAATAACTAAGAAGAATCAATATGGAAATGCTTGACCCAACAATGCTGCTCATCTTAGGTATTGTTGCATTTGCAGCGGGATTTATTGATGCCGTTGCTGGCGGTGGTGGTATGTTAACAGTGCCCGCCCTACTTTCCATTGGTTTACCACCGCACTTGGCCTTAGGAACAAACAAACTATCCGCTACATTTGCTTCATCAACCGCGGCTTTTACTTATTATAAAAAGCGATTATTTACACCTGATTTTTGGTATCGCTCATTCATTGCCACCTTAATTGGTGCGATCAGTGGTACGCTTATCATTAACATCATCAGTACCGCATGGTTAGAGAAAATTTTACCACTCATTATTTTAGCGACCGCTATTTATACGATATTTAATAAAACACCGAAAGATACTCACAATGCTTTGCCACCAGCAAGTAAAAACATCCACAAAAAGCAAGTTCTACAGGGACTCAGTTTAGGCTTTTATGATGGTGCAGTTGGCCCTGGTACTGGAGCTTTTTGGACTGTAAGTAATATGGCACTTTACCGAATGAATATCTTATTGGCCTCTGGTGTATCCAAAGCCATGAATTTTACGAGCAATTTTACCTCATTAATTACATTCGCAATTCTAGGACAAATTAACTGGGCATTAGGGCTCACTATGGGGCTATGCTTAATGGCAGGTGCTTATGTGGGGGCCCATTCAGCGATACGTTTTGGTGCAGCTTTTATTCGACCCGTGTTTATTATCGTCGTAAGTGTTATGGCGATAAAACTGGCTTACCAAGCTTGGTTTTAATTTATCTACAAGTAGGAAATAGCCATGAGCACATTTAACGACATTGCAGATAAACTTGATGGATTATCAAAACAAGCGGCTCAGCGTGACCGTATAAAAGGTGAACACCACCAAGCTTTATTTGATGAGCATCTATTTAAATGCCGTGCACGCTTACTGGTACCTTGCGTAACAGAGACAAAATCGACCTACCAAAGTATTATGCGGGAACAACAGGCGAAACGTTTAACACAGTTAAGGGCCGAGCATTTAACACAGCTGTTACTCGCTCAGTTAGAAGCCATACAAAGGGAATTAGCCACGCAGAATATCCGTCATAACGAAATAAAACACCGCAGCTATTACCGTAAACCTATCAGCGAGCTTTATCAGGATTTATCACAACATCAAGAGTGGGAAATGAGATTGCGTGATCTGGTTTTACAAAAGAATAATCAAGTCAATTCTTGCAGTAGTTTTGAGCGAGCTCAAACACAAAAAGAACTCTTAGTAGTGGAGCAACGATTAGAACGCTGCCAAGCTGCAAAATTAAAAATTGAAAAACAAATTACTTATCGAGAAAGGCAGAATCCAAGTAATGACTACAGCTAACAATACCAGTGACTCTAATTTAGATTCAGCTCCAGCAGAAGTACAGCTAGCCGTTGATCTTATTTACCTTTTAGAAAACAACGATATTGATCCCCAAATAGCCTTAAAAGCATTAATTATTGTTCAACAAGATTTAAATCGGAAAATAACAGACCGTGAATTACCATAACTTAGAAAAGTAAAGAACAAAAAAAAGGCTTGATGAAGTCATCAAGCCTTTCCTCTATAACCAATCAATTTATATCCATGGTGCCATTATTGGTTACGTAATGCTTCAATACGCTTATCCAATGGCGGATGACTCATTAGAAGTTCCATCATTGTACGCTTACCGTTAATCCCAAAAGCCATCATAGAACCTTCTAACTGAGGTTCATGACTCATTTTAAGACGCTCAAGAGCGGCGATCATTTTATGCTTACCAACAAGCTGTGCTGCACCAGAGTCAGCATGAAATTCACGATGACGGCTGTACCACATCGTAATAAAGCTCGCTAAGAAACCAAATACTAACTCTAATACCATAGATATTAAGAAGTAACTCATCATACTTCCACCACGGCCTTCATCACTATTATTTGAGCTAACAACATTCGCTATAGCCCGGGATATGAAAATAACAAATGTATTCACAACGCCTTGCATCAATGTCATTGTAACCATGTCACCATTAGAAATATGGCTAACTTCATGCGCTAGTACCGCTTCAGCCTCATCACGTGTCATATTATGCAATAAACCCGTTGAAACAGCGACCAGCGAATCATCACGCTTAGCTCCCGTTGCAAATGCATTAATGTCAGGAGAATCATAAATCGCGACGGTTGGCATGCCAATGCCCACTTGTTGAGCTTGGCGACTCACCGTTTGAATTAACCAATGTTCCGTCTCGTTACGCGGATTTTCTATAATCTGTCCACCGACTGAACGTAATGCCATCTTTTTCGATAACAACAAAGAAATAAATGAACCACCAAACCCGAACAACGCTGCCATCACAAGTAATCCAGAAAGGCTACCTGGTTGCATACCTGTTACGGCATATACAATATTTAAAACAACACTTAGGACTAATACTACTGCTAAGTTTGTCGCTAAAAATAACATCACTCGCTTCATTATTTCTTTCTCCATAGAAGCTATAACCCAACATAATCTCATTAATTATGCTTGTATCTTTGCTTTCCAACGTTTTTGAGCCACTACTCTCTCTAGTTAGGTCAAATACATTCATTTAGATATATAGTCTGTGATTTTAAGCTTAAGGTTAAGGTATAAATTGAAACATTTAATGTCTACCATCTCCCCCACGAATCTTTCGTGGCTGTTTTATCACCATATCCACTACAGTTCATCTCTTAAAAAATTATAGCAATCTGAACATAAATAAAAAAATGTGTTTTACCTCCTTAAATATTAGGCCATTAGTTTTATTTTCAATCGCATGATTTTATTGTTTTTTATGTATTAATCCACCATTTAATCCATCCTACTTATACTTTAGTCTTATTGCTCATTTATCAACAAACGATTAGTTTAATACTCATGAAGGAACCAATAAGGATATAAGCATGGCGGATAAAGAGAATTATCAAATGGCGATAGATTTATTATCGTGTCATCTTGGTTTATCAGAAGAAGAGGCAAAAGAGCGCTTAGGGCTGATAGAGAAAAAATCAGACCAAACTTCAAATCTAACCCATGAAGCTCGCTCAAATCACTAACTCAATTGCAACAAATACAAAAAAGCTGCCCAATGGCAGCTTTTATTTTGAATATAACTTCCACACATTGAAATAATTATATTTAAAATAATAATGATATGTCGAGACATTGGTAAGCTAGCGGCAGGTTTTCTTCAGATAGATAAGGAATTTCTCCTAGTTTTGGCGCCGGTATTTTTTCTTCAAGCAACTGAATCATTTCACTGTAATACTTAACATCAGGATCAATCATATTCGCAACCCAACCAACAATTACTAGCCCATCCTTTTGGATCGTCTCTACCGTAAGCATCGTATGATTTAAACAGCCCAATTTTACTCCAACAACTAACACAACCGGTAGTTGCTCTTGCTGAACCCAACTTGATAAACCGTCTTCTTTAGAAATGGGGACTCGCCACCCTCCAGCACCTTCGACAACCACAAATTCGGCCTGTTGGCGGTGCTGAAATAAAACTGATGATAAAATATTAAAATCAATATTTACTCTTTCTTTTTCAGCCGCAATATGAGGAGAAGCAGGCAATTCCAGTGTATATGGGTTAACTAAAGCATAACCAAGTTTCACTGAAGATGCATTTTGCAAATACAACGCATCATTATTTGTCATCCCCTGCTCCGTGATTTCACATCCTGCTGCTACAGGTTTTAAACCAGAAGTTTTAACACCTTGTTTTGTAAGCGCGATTAAGATCGCTTGAGAAACCACTGTTTTACCTACATCAGTATCGGTTCCGGTAATAAATACTGAATTTATCATTTCGATATACATCCTAAACAAACTTGATAAGTTGCGGGTAACTGACCCATTGGATTACAAAAAACTTGGTACGCCTCTTCAACTAATGACAAGTCACTTTTCTTAGTCACTCGGTTAGAACGGCCAGTAACATGCGTCGCTCCAATACCTTTTAAATCTCTCATTAAACCTAAAGAGGAGTCATACCATGAAATCATTTCAACGCACTCGATATGATGCGAAATAGCGTCAGAAAGATCTACCGCTCTCTGAATAGAAGAAAGGTGATGAAATTGATTAACATGCTGGTTTTCATCTACATTCTTCCACGACTGTTGCAATTCAAATAACGATCCTTCGAGTAACGTAGAAAAAATGACTTTCCCCGAAGGTTGAATAATGTTGATAAGTGATTTAACCAAAGCATCAAGATCATCACACCATTGAATCGCTAAGCTAGAAAAAATAATATTAAATTGCTCTGATTCAAAAGATAAAGTTTCTGCATCACCTTGAATATATTCAACCGAGAGTTGTCTGCAACGTAGCCGGCACTGCTCTAGCATTGCATCAGAAAGATCAAATGCGGTCACTTGTGCGCCACGCAGCGCAAGTTGTTGACTAAAATACCCCGTACCACAGCCAAGATCTAAAATACTTAATCCAGAAAGATCATGTGGTAAAAGCTTCAATAAACAATGCCCAACGTTCCTTTGAAAAGCGGCATGCTCATCATACGTTTTTGCAGCTTTACCAAACGCTTGTGCAATCGCACGTTTATTTCCAACAACATTAGGCGAATTAAGATCAGAAGAATTACTAGGTACGTACACACTCTGACTTTCCGCTTCATACTGATAAATCAACGACATACTTTTTCCTTAATACCCACTGAATATAGAGTCATGTTGAGAGACAATTGCGCTGGTGAGTGATTTAACTTGAGATAATGAATGTGAAGCACTTAATGTTATTCTCAGCCTCGCTTTGTTTTTAGGAACCGTCGGTGGACGAATAGCACCAACCCAAAAACCTTCATTTTTCAAAGCATTCGACAATTTAACTGCGCACTGACTATCCCCACAAATAAAAGGCTTAATCGGTGTTTGTGTCTCCACATACCCTTGACAATGTTGTAAAGCAGTATCGTACTCTGAATAGAGTTCAGTTAACTTTTCTCGACGCCATGACTGCGTTTGCATCATCGAAATAGCGTGCGTTAACGCCACCGCTTGTGCCGGAGGCATTGCGGTTGAATAAACAAAATGACGAGCAAATTGTGTCAAGTAATGGCTGGTTTCTTGATCGCATAATATCGCGGCACCAGAAATCCCTGCAGCTTTACCAAAAGTCACTATCAATATCTGTGGTTTAATACCAAAATAATGACAACTGCCTTTACCAGACTCGCCTAATACACCAATTCCATGGGCATCATCAATTGCTAACCAAGCATTGCTCTGCTGGCATATATTCGACATGGTTTTAAGATCAGGGCGATCACCATCCATACTAAACACCCCTTCCGTTACAACCAATGTCGATTGATGCCTTCCAACCTTTTTCAGCTTCAAAGATAAATCATCTAAATCATTATGAGAGAAACGAGTCATTTGAGCACAAGACAGCATACCCGCTTCTATCAATGATGCATGGTTAAGCTTATCTTGAATCAACCAGTCATCTTTTTCTAACAGACTAAACAACAAAGCTTGATTCGCACTGAAGCCGGAATTAAATAAAACCGCACTCGAATAACCAAGCCATTCACAAAGCTGCTTTTCTAAATTGATATGTGCCGAGCTATAACCAGTCACCAAAGGTGACGCTCCACTGCCACAACCATATTTTTCAAGCCCGAATTGCCATGCTTTGATCAACTCAGGTTCTTGAGCTAATCCTAAATAATCATTACTTGAAAAATTAATGAAATTTTGTGCATTTGACTGACCGACATTCGCACCATGTCTACGTTCAAAAATAGTCACATTGCGCTCTAAACCTAAATTTCGTCTTTGCTCAAGCGCTCTATGAATTCTCTGTTGAAACATCCTTGACACCTATTGACCATACTTTGATACAAAATTAGAGTCTTGCTTCATAAAATAAATCATCTTTTTCTGGTCTCGATGCGACTCTTTCAATCACTTGATCCAATAAATCATTTTCTTGAATATCATCTGGTTTCTGGTGCACTTCTTGACAATTTATACCAAGTTTTTTGAACAGTTGGAGATCAGTATCTTCATCTGGATTGGGTGTAGTAAGTAACTTGCAACCATAAAAAATCGAATTGGCTCCTGCCATAAAACACAACGCTTGCATTTGTTCATTCATATTTTCTCGACCCGCCGATAGTCGCACGGCGGAATATGGCATCATAATCCTAGCAATCGCGATCAAACGAATGAAGTCAAATGGTTCAACATCATCGACGTTTTCCATCGGCGTACCTTTCACTTTGACTAACATATTAATAGGCACACTTTCTGGCTGTGTGGGTAAATTCGCAAGCTCAACTAATAATCCAGCACGGTCGCTAACGCTTTCGCCCATTCCTATAATGCCACCTGAACAAATTTTCATACCTGCATCCCGCACATGGGAAAGTGTATCTAAACGGTCTTGGTAGGTTCGTGTAGTAATAATTTGACCGTAAAACTCAGGTGATGTATCAAGATTATGGTTGTAGTAATCAAGACCAGCATTCGATAATTGCAGAGCTTGATCTGGCGTTAACATACCCAATGTCATGCATGTTTCTAACCCTAGATCTTTTACCCCTTTAATCATTTCCATCAAATAAGGCATATCTCGTTGTTTGGGATTTTTCCATGCTGCTCCCATGCAAAATCGAGTTGAACCTGAATTTTTAGCTTTACTTGCAGCATCAAGTACTCGTTCTACTTCCATCAAGCGTTCTTTCTCTACATCTGTACGGTAATGAGCACTTTGAGGACAATATTTGCAATCTTCAGGACAAGCACCTGTTTTAATTGAAAGTAAAGTACTGACTTGAACATAATTTTGTTTCTGAAATTGGCGATGGACAACTTGTGCATCGAACAGCAAATCCATAAATGGTTTATCTAATAATTCATGTACTTGCTGCACAGTCCAGTTATGACGTAGTTCCACTGTTAATCCTTTTTATATGATTTTAGCTTGGCTAGTCTACTCACAGACGATAAGCTGTCAATTAAGATATTAAATAAAAGTTTACAACTGAACATTATAAGAGCACTTTAGTTTATGGATTTACAATTTGATAAGAAACACATCTGGCACCCCTACACATCAACCATTAACCCATTACCTTGTTTTCCTGTCCAAAGCGCACATGGTGTCTGCATACAACTTGAAACGGGGGAAAAATTAATTGATGGTATGTCTTCGTGGTGGTCTGCGATTCACGGTTATAACCACCCTGATTTAAATAAAGCAGCGCATGCTCAAATTAATGAAATGTCACACGTCATGTTTGGAGGCTTAACCCATGAACCGGCCATTGCATTATGTAAAAATATTTTAGAACTCGTCCCCCGTAACCTTGAGCACGTTTTCTTAGCAGATTCTGGCTCGGTTGCAGTCGAGGTGAGCTTAAAAATGGCCCTTCAATACTGGTACGCGAAACACGAACAAGATCCAACAATACCGATGCGTTCTAAATTTTTAACATTAGAACATGGTTATCATGGCGATACTTTTGCCGCAATGTCAGTCACTGATCCAAATAATTCTATGCATAAAATGTATAAAGGGTTTTTACCTGAACATATTTTTGCTCAATCACCCGCTTGTTATCAGATAAAGAAAGGACAATGGCCTGCATTTAATTCGCAAGATATTGTAGATTTTGAAACGAAAATAGTTCAACAGCATAATGAAATTGCCGCCGTGATCTTAGAGCCTATCGTTCAAGGTGCAGGTGGAATGCGTTTCTATCATCCAGAATTTCTAGTTAAAGTACGTCAACTCTGTGACCGATTTGGAATATTGTTAATCCTTGATGAAATTGCCACAGGGTTTGGCCGAACCGGTAAATTGTTTGCTTGTGAACATGCCAATATCCAACCTGACATTCTATGTATAGGTAAAGCGCTCACCAGTGGTTATATGACTCTCGCCGCAACCATTACTAGTAAAACCGTCGCCGATACCGTCTGCAGTAGCGAAGCAAGTTGCTTCATGCATGGTCCAACCTTTATGGCAAACCCGCTCGCTTGCGCAGTTGCGACAGCGAGCCTAAACCTAATTAAACAAAATAATTGGAAACATCAGATCAGCACTATTGAAACTATATTTGAAGAAAAACTGCCTAAACTACAAAAATATCCACAAGTGAAGGAGGTTCGCTGGCTAGGTGCAATAGGCGTGATAGAAACCTTTAAGCCTGTCAACATGGCAATAATTCAACAACATTTTGTTGACCACGGCGTGTGGATTCGGCCTTTTGGTAAACTTATTTATTTAATGCCACCTTATATATCTCAACCTATCGAAATTGAAAAACTGATTGTGGCAATAGAATCTGCAGTTAACTCATCAGAATGTTTTATGTAGTAGATATATAAATCAAGATAAATACAATGATTATATAAAGGCTAAGTCAAATTGATGACTTTGGCTGCACGATAGGAATCTGTTTGTGTTAGAATCTAAAACGATATTCTACCCGATGAATTTAAAGGTTTATTCAATATGTTTAAATGGTTAATTGTCGCTTTACTCTCTTGCTCATTTTCAGTATTCGCTACCGATGAAGCACAACCTGTCAGTAAAGTAAAACCTCAGCAGATCGATATCGCGACCCACACAAAAAGTGGTGATCTAATCTTAGGTGAAAAAGAATGGATTTATATTGATAACTTAAATCGTAATATTCTTGCTCGCGTTGATACAGGAGCAACCACTTCATCAATTAGTGCCAAAGATATCCATACTTATAAGAAAGAGGGAAAATCTTTTGTTGATTTCAGACTCGCTCATAAGAAATGGGAAACAAAAACGTTTACCTTACCCGTTAAACGTTGGGTCGAAGTTGTACAATCTTCCACTGACGAGCCTTCTGATTCTCGCCCTGTTGTGGTGCTTTCGATTCAAATTGGCGATCTAAAAACAACCACAGACTTTACTTTGGTAGACCGCTCTCACCTTGAGTATCCAGTTTTACTTGGCCGTACTTTTATCGATAACGTAGCTGTGGTTGATGTTTCACACAAATATATTCAACCACGCGTCAAAGTAAAACAAAATCCTATTGCTAAAAAAACATCTGACACAGAAACACCGGTAAAAGCAGAAAATGAAAAATAATAGGTAATAGCAACACATTCCTTTTCCTGCGACATATCGGCGTAATTAATGTAGCCGCTAAAAAACAGAAACACCCTATTCTTTAATTAAAATAGGGTGTTTTTTTGTTGGTTAAGCTAGTTAAAATAAAATAAAACCACATGGCCTAACTTATTCAGTTGGGCTATTTTAGATCATTATTAACCACCAATATGAGTCAGACCTTTCATATAAGGGCGTAATACTTCTGGGATTTCAATACGGCCATCCGCTTGCTGATAGTTCTCTAGAATCGCAACCATTGTCCGCCCCACAGCTAAACCAGAACCATTCAATGTATGCAGTAACTCGGGTTTCTTCTCACCTTTGCGGCGGAAGCGAGCTTGCATACGGCGTGCTTGGAAATCCCAACAATTTGAACAAGAAGAAATTTCGCGATAGGTTTCTTGAGCAGGAACCCAAACTTCTAAGTCATAAGTTTTTGCTGCCCCGAACCCCATATCACCGGTACACAGAATCACTTTTCGATATGGAAGCTCAAGAAGTTGAAGTACCTTTTCAGCATGACCGGTGAGTTCTTCTAACGCATCCATTGAATCTTCTGGCTTAACAATTTGTACTAGTTCAACTTTGTCAAACTGATGCATACGGATCAAACCACGAGTATCACGACCGTATGAACCTGCCTCTGAACGAAAACACGGTGTATGTGCTGTCATCTTAATTGGTAAATCTGCCTCATCCGTGATGGTATCACGCATTAAGTTCGTAACCGGGACTTCGGCTGTTGGAATTAATGACAATGTCTTTAACGGCTCATCACTAACTTGTTCAGTTAAAGGGCTAGTATGGAATAAATCTTCACTAAATTTAGGCAGTTGACCTGTGCCATATAAACTGTCGGAGTTCACTAAGTAAGGCACGTACATTTCTGTATAGCCATGTTGTTCAGTATGAAGATCTAACATAAATTGTGCGATAGCACGATGCAGACGAGCAAATTGGCCTTTCATGACGATAAAACGAGAACCCGTCACTTTAACCGCGCTAGCAAAATCAAGGCCATCGCCCATTTCACCCAAATCAACATGATCTTTTAATTCAAAATTATATTTCTTTGGTTCACCCCAACGAGCTACTTCTACATTGTCACCTTCATCTTTACCATTTGGTACAGAATCATCTGGTAGATTTGGAATTGACGATGTAATCCCATCTAATTGAATTTGTAGATCAGTTAATGCCACTTTTGCTGCATCAAGATCCTGACCTAAAATCCCTACTTCTGCCATGATTCGCTCTGCTTCCTCATGATCCCCTTTCGCTTTAGCCTGACCAATGGATTTCGAGCGGGAATTACGCAATGCCTGTAATTCTTCAGTCTTTACTTGCAAAGACTTACGCTGTTCTTCAAGGCTACGGATGGTTTCAACATCCAAAGTAAATCCACGGCGGGCTAATTTTGTAGCTGTTTCATCCAGCTCAGTACGAAATAGTTTAGAATCAAGCATTGCTAATCCTGTTGGTCTAAGAGTGATTAAAGCAGTGAATTGCTGCTTTTAAAGAAAATTATTTTTATCACTAAAACGATACCCAAAAAGCACTACTTTTGATAGCGCTTTTGTGTGCTTTTTACATCTAATTCAGCCAAATATTTTAGCTTTTCATGGATTTTACTCTCTAAACCACGATTGCTTGGCTGATAATACCGAGTTTGTGCCATTTCAGGAGGGAAATAATTCTCTCCTGCAGCGTAAGCCCCTGGCTCATCATGGGCGTATCGATATTCCTCCCCATAACCAAGATCTTTCATCAACCCGGTTGGGGCATTACGTAAATGCAATGGCACATCATACTCAGGTTGGTTATGCGCATCAGACAAGGCTTGCTTCCAAGCAGTGTACACAGCATTACTTTTCGGTGCACACGCTAAATAAACTATCGCCTGTGCAATCGCTCTTTCCCCTTCTGCAGGACCAATTCGAGTAAAACAATCCCAAGCTGAAACAGCGACTTGCATCGCCCTAGGATCAGCATTACCGATATCTTCAGAGGCAATAGCCAATAATCGACGAACAATATAAAGTGGGTCACAACCAGCAACTATCATTCGGGCAGACCAATACAAAGCCGCATCAGGATCAGAACCTCGGATCGATTTATGAACCGCTGAAATTAAGTCGTACCACATGTCACCTTTATTATCAAAACGCGCCACTTTTTCACCAGCGACCTCAGCAAGTAATGCCAAAGTCATTACTTTACGTCCTTGAGCACTCTCTTCCGCCAAATCATAAAGTAATTCGAGATAATTAAGCGACATTCTTGCATCGCCATTCACTAAATCTATCAACCTAGCCAGTACATCTTCTTCAAACTCAGCTGGTATTTTACCTAATCCACGTTCAGTATCATGAATCGCTTGCTCAAGTACATCCATAATATCTTGATGACCAAGCGAAGTTAGTTTGTAGACACGAGCACGGGATAGCAAAGCGTTATTCAGCTCAAATGAAGGATTTTCAGTCGTTGCGCCAATAAAGGTCACCGTACCATCTTCAATATGAGGCAAAAAAGCATCCTGCTGGCTTTTATTAAAACGATGTACCTCATCGACAAATAAAATGGTTTTTCTGCCAGACAGTTTATGTTCTCGGGCCTTATCAATGGCAAGCCGAATATCTTTTACACCAGATGTAACCGCTGAAATACGTTCTACCTCTGCATTGGCATAATTAGCAGCAACTTCAGCTAACGTTGTCTTACCGGTCCCTGGTGGCCCCCACAAAATCATGGAATGTAAATGACCAGCTTCTAAAGCACGGCGTAGTGGTTTATTAGGGCCAAGAATATGTTGTTGACCGCAATAGTGCTCAATAGACACTGGCCGCATACGAGCGGCCAGTGGTCGGAAATCTTCATCTGAAGAAAAATCTAAGCTGAAATTGCTCATCTTTATCTCACCTGATTATTAGCGTTGGTCATCAACCTCAACACCTTTTGGCACTTTGAATGTAAACAGAGATGCATCTGGTTTTTGCATTTTAAAATGAGTAAATGCAAAACGACTCTGTTGACCATCTTGTTCGATCACATTAAAAGCTTGAATAACACCTTTAGCGTTGATTTGAATTTGGAAAGTACCGACCGTTGTACCTGAAGCTGTCGGCTTCAACGTAAATGTATCTTTAGACTGGGTCACATTGTAGTTAGCCCAATCACTTTCACGATTACGTGTCAGTAATACGAATGGCGTTTGAGCGGTAGCTTGATCTTGGTTAAGAATCGTCACTTGTTCTACAAATGGGCTGTAATACCACACACTTTTCCCATCAGACACCAACAAGGTTTCGTCTGGTGCAGATGTTTTCCAACGGAATAAACTTGGACGAGATATGTGTGCTGAGCCTTTTCCATCCAATAGTACTTCTCCTTCTGGACTAGTCACAACTTGAGTGAAGTCTGCACTAAAGCCATCATTATTGCTTAAACGAGCATTCAGTTCTTCTTTCGGTCCAGCGAATACACCAACGCTGGTGAAGAGTAAAACAAGCAACCATTTATTCATTATTTTAGTACTCTTATCTATTTTTATTGAATCGATAAATACAGAATATTTAAACTGTATTACTTACCATTAACAGACTAATCGAACTGCTTAATCGGCGGTGGTGCAATAACTTCTCGATTACCATTATGACCAGGAGAACTCACAACACCTTGAGCTTCCAACTGCTCAACAATACGCGCGGCTCGGTTATAACCAATTTTAAATCGGCGCTGAACGCCAGACACCGAACCTCGTCGAGATTCAGTCACAAATTCGACAACTTGATCATAAAGAGGATCCGCATCTTCTTCCCCTTCTAACTGCTCACCAGGAAGCAAGCTTTCAGCGGTAGGCTCACCATGAACAATTTCATCAATATAAACTGGCTTACCACGTGCTTTCCAGTCATTTACAACCGCATGTACATCATCATCAGAAGCAAAAGCGCCATGAACACGAACGGTATGATTAGAGCCTGGAGGTAAGTAAAGCATATCCCCCATACCAAGTAACGATTCCGCTCCACCTTGGTCAAGAATGGTGCGTGAATCCGTTTTAGTTGATACCGTAAATGCTACGCGAGTTGGTATATTTGCTTTAATTAAGCCCGTAATAACATCGACCGATGGTCTCTGAGTGGCTAATACCAAGTGAATACCTGCAGCCCGTGCTTTTTGAGCCAAACGAGCTATCAACTCCTCGACTTTCTTGCCGACCACCATGATCAAGTCAGCAAATTCATCCACAATAACAACGATCGATGGCAGCTTTTCTAACAGCGGTGGCATTTCATCCATGCTATCACCGGGTTGCCACAATGGATCATGAATAGGATGGCCTGCCTCTGCTGCCATTTTTAATTTTTCGTTGTATCCCTTAAGGTTACGGACGCCTACGGCTGACAATAGTTTATAACGACGTTCCATTTCTCCAACACACCAACGAAGCGCATTAGAAGCATCTTTCATATCAGTAACAACTTCAGACAATAAGTGTGGGATACCTTCGTAGATGGAAAGTTCCAACATCTTTGGATCGATCATGATAAAGCGAACATCTTCTGGCGTGGCTTTATACAAAATACTTAGAATCATGACGTTAACGCCAACCGATTTACCAGAACCTGTGGTACCCGCGACTAACACATGAGGCATTTTGGCTAAATCAGCAACGACAGCTTCACCAGCAATATCTTGACCTAATACAACGGCCGTTGGCGATTTATTATTTTGAAACTGATCAGAACTGATCACATCAGAAAGATACACCGTTTCTCTGCTCATATTCGGCAGCTCTAACCCAACATAAGGTTTGCCAGGAATTACTTCTACAACACGAACCGCCATCGCTGACAATGAACGAGCCAAATCCATAGAAAGCCCTGAAATACGGCTGACTTTTACTCCAGGTGCCAGATCAAGCTCAAAACGAGTGATAACAGGGCCAGGGAAAATATCCACTACGCGAGCTTCAATTTTATAATCTGCTAATTTTGATTCAACCAATCGAGCGATTTGCTCTAAAGCATCACGATCAATATGGCTTTCTCGTTTTTCGGGGTGGTACAACAGCTCTAACGTCGGCATTGGCGACGTAGGAACCGGTAAATTAGCATCATTTTGAATCAAAAACGGGTTTTGTAATGCTAAGGCATTCGTTTGTGCAGCCGTCACCATATTTTGAAATGCTGTTGTATCAGGATCGGATAATTCCGAATCCGTATCCTCTTCGGTGTGAATATTGACTTGAACATGATCAGCATTTGCTGGCTTCGCCCACGGTGCATCAATTGATAGACTATCTTCTTCAGCTTGCAATGCCTCGTTTGGCATTGGATCCACAGCTGAATCAGCTACCGCTGACGTTTCATCTAACGCAGCGCTTGAAGGCTGAGTGCTCGCGATTTCTGGAGGATACTCACGATGAGTAAACGATGCTTTCAATTCATCATCCCCATCAACCTTCGTTTTATCCGATGAAGGTAAGTTAGGGTGAACCTCTTCCTCTATATAAGAGCCAGACGCATATTGATTAGTTGTATGGGCGGTCTGCTCACCAGCCGTTTTAGTACTCGCTTGAGTATTAACCGATGCATCTTGTTCAACAAAGTCACCCATTGATTCCGCTTTTTGATCAAGCTCTGCAATCGTCGCATTTGGATTCTGATATCGGTCTTGAGTTTCAGTAAACTCTGAAGGTGCCGCGACATCAGAATGTGAGGCCGTTGAATTTGACGAGGTTGATTGAACTTGGCTATTACGATGAAGGCTGGGTCTTGATGCCGAAGGCGCAGAAAACAGCGGATCTTCAATGTCATCATCCATTGTTGCAATAGAAGGAACAATGACTTCATCATCCGATATTGACATTTGTGGTGCAGTTTTATTGTCACCTGTTTTTCTTTCACCTTTTCGAGGAAAGTGAATATTAAAACGTGGAGACTTTTTCTTATGGCTGTCATTAGGGTGGTCATCGATTGATTCAATAGGCTCTTCATCCACATTCATACGTTCAGAATGAGACTTCAAAGAAAGCTCTTGATGATCGATACCTTGAATATCAAGATTATTTAATTCTGTGTGATTATATTGAGTTGCTGAAAGCGTAACGTTTTCTGATTGTCTCGTGCGATTAAATAAACGCTGCATAAAACGTAATGCGGCTTGTCCTAGATTCTCAACAATGGTCAGCCATGAAATCCCAGTTAACAGAGTAAAACCGGCGCCCCAAAGAAACATAAAGACTAACGTCGAACCCAAAATATTTAATGCTGGTGTTGCAAACGAAGTAATAACATCCCCTAAAACACCACCCGATGAAAAATACCAGATATCATCAAAGTTAATATCGGCCAAACCACAACTCGTTAATAACATAATGGTTAAGCCTAAAAGGCGAGTCGCCCACAAGAGAAAATCAATTCTATCCTCATCATCTCTTGAACGGAAAAATGCCCAGCTCGCCCCAAGGATAATAAAAGGCAGCGGATAAGCAAAAACACCAAAGGTAAAAAATAGGGTATCAGCAAGCCAAGAACCTAGATATCCACCAGCATTATGGACGGTACCGCCCCACGAGGTTTGCGACCAAGACGGATCAGCTGGATTAAATGAAAATAAAGCAACCATCATTAAGATAGCAACCAACAAGCCAAGAATAAGCCCGCATTCTTTCAAACGTTGAGAACCATTAAGACGAGGCCTCAATTTAGTGTCTTTCGCTTTGATCACGGTAATGGTTTTCGCTTTGTTTTGCTTGAACATGTTTTTGCTGGACGTAAACAAAATTTTCCCCTATTCCGAGCTATTAAACAGAGTGATTTCTTATTTGAAGACATGTCGTCTTATCCGCTTGACTGCATTAATAATAGTCAGTTGATAAAAAATAAGAAAAGATTAGCTCGGTAGTCCTAAAATACGACGAGCGGCCTAAGCCGCTCGGTAGACAACACTCGATAACAATAACCGAAACAGGTAAAAAATCCTATACCCAAAAGGCGTCAAGAGGCAGATTTGAACACATCTTGACATCATCTGGACAGTTTTTGTTTATCGGGTTTGAATCACTAGTTGATTTGATTGTTTAACTTCTTCCATAACAACGTAAGTTCGAGTGTCATTAACACCCGGCAAACGTAATAATGTATCGCCTAATAATTTACGATAAGCCCCCATGTCAGACACACGAGTTTTTAATAGGTAATCGAAGTCACCAGAAACTAAGTGGCATTCTTGAATATCATCTAGCTTCTGTACTGCGGTATTAAATTGTTCAAATACATCTGGCGCACCACGGTTCAATGTGATCTCAACAAAAACCAACAATGATGCATCCAAATATTGAGGATTTAATAACGCGGTATAACCGGTAATGTAGCCTTGACGTTCAAGACGGCGAACACGCTCTAAACATGGTGTCGGAGATAAACCAACTCGCTTTGAAAGCTCCACATTTGAAATACGACCATCTTTTTGTAATTCATTAAGAATGTTACGGTCAATCCTGTCTAAGTCCTTTGACGGTTTTTTATAATTATCTGTCATTCATTTTCACCTTATTTACTTCCCTGCAAAAATATATTCTACATTCTCTTTGTATTTAGAATCAAATATTACCAAAACACGACTACACTTTACATTAGCCCAGTGGATAAGCCTAAAAATAGGCATAACAACCATTAAGTAAAGAGAGGTTGGAATGAAAATTGGCGTACCAAAAGAGATCAAAAATCACGAATACCGTGTTGGAATGACTCCTGCTAGTGTCCGAGAACTCTACGCTCATGGTCACCATGTTTACGTCGAAACTCACGCAGGAATCGGCATCGGTTTTAATGATGATGATTACATGGCAGCTGGCGCATCCATTCTACCCTCCGCAGCAGACGTATATGCTGTCGCGGACATGATTGTTAAGGTCAAAGAACCTCAATCCATTGAACGAACCCTGCTCAAAAAAGGGCAAATATTATTCACTTATTTGCACTTAGCACCCGATCTTCCACAAACCGAAGCACTAATCAAGAGCAAAGCCGTCTGTATAGCCTATGAGACTGTAACAGATAATATGGGTCGTCTGCCACTATTAGCGCCAATGTCTGAGGTCGCAGGTAGAATGTCCATCCAAGCTGGAGCGCAAACATTAGAAAAATCTCACGGCGGCAGTGGTTTGCTTTTATCTGGTGTTCCGGGTGTTGCACCTGCCAATGTCTTAATTCTAGGTGGCGGTGTCGTCGGTTCGAATGCCGCACGAATGGCGATTGGATTACGAGCCAACGTGACAATTTTAGACAAAAATATCGACACACTTCGCAAACTAGATGAAGAATTTCAAGGTAAAGCTCAAGTCGTATATTCAACCAAGGAAGCCTTAGATCAACTGACCACACAAGCAGATCTGATTATTGGTGCAGTTCTTATTCCTGGAGCGGCAGCACCCAAGCTCATTTCCAGACAACATTTAAAAAATATGAAAGCCGGATCAGCAATAGTTGATGTTGCCATCGATCAAGGTGGATGTTTCGAAACCTCAGCACCAACCACTCATGCTGAACCAACATACATTGTCGATGACATTGTTCACTATTGTGTTGCAAATATGCCAGGCGCAGTTGCGAGAACATCAACTTTTGCCTTAAATAATGCCACTCTTCCCTACATTATCAAACTGGCTAACAAGGGCTACCAACAAGCGTTATTGGAAGATTCTGGCTTATTAAAAGGTCTCAATATAATCGATGGAAAAATCACTCTAAAAGAAGTTGCAGAGAGCCTTAGCCTTCCATACGTTTCTCCAGAAGAAGCTTTAAAATCAGCGTATGAAGGCAACGCGTTCAAGTATGAATAAACGAAACCATGGATTAAATTTGTTGATGAGGTGAAACAGCTTGAATAATCAAATTACGTGGCGTGACATGTCTAGAACAAAACGTTTTCAACGAAACCGTATAGCCTTGTTGCTGTAAACGCAGTGCTTTATCGCATACCAACCACATCTCTAATGGGCGACGAAACACTTGTTGGACAAGACTAATTCTTTCCATATGAACAAAGCGACGGTGCCCTTTTTCTTCCCATATGGACAAATCACAAAACTCATCAATAGGTAAGTTCAATTCTTTTTGTTGTTGAGCCCATTGGCAAAAATGAAAAAAACCGGAGCCTAATTGGGATTTTTTGATACTTGGTAACGATGTATATTCAGTGTGTTCCATTTTTTCGCGCAGTAACAAGTCCAAGCCAAGTCGATAAGTCATTTCAAGTTCACGATGCTGTCTAACACGTCTCCCTCCTGTCACCGTCTCTTGCAAGGGAATCCTCAATTCTCTTTTATTGAGCTTAAGCTCTGATTGCTGACCTTTAAGAGATAACGCTTGGTACTGCTCACCTTCAATTAGATGATAACAACATGGGGAAAGCGTCAATGCTGGTAAAAATTCACGGCAAGTATGTTTAATGAGCTGAGCGTGTAAATCACCACACGCATGTAACGCGACAGCATGTTGTTGTGAATTAAAAATGGATTGAACACTTTCAGACAATGCATCACCTTGCACAAACGTCATGGCAAGCTTGTGTTTATCGGCTAAATATTGGCCTGAATCGCATAAGCTCTGTTGCCATTCGAAGCTCGTCACGGGATAGCCTGACTGTTGAGCTAATACTTGCCCTAAGTACCCCTTACCAGAGCACCATTCAAGCCATTGAGTCCCTTCACTCACTTCTAGCGCAGCTGCTCCCATCGCACAAATTTGTTGCCACTTACGTCCAGGAATACCTACGTTGAGTTGTTCGACATTATTGAGAGAGCTGTCATTCAAACGATCAAGTTCGCAAGCTTTCCATAAATCATCTAATTGAGGGATAAAAGATTGCAAAGCAGCGATCAAACGAGGTGTATCTTGCTTAAATACAAAAACTTGATTATCAGTTAATTGTTCCAAAAAAACACATAGTTCTGGAGCATTTTCTTGCCAAGGAAAATGCGGATTAATGCTTAATTGAAAAGGATCAATCCGCCACAAAAGTTGGGTATCGACTAGCAGTTGATCCAGAAGGTCAAAACGTTGATTAAGTAACAACATGATTTAACGAACAGGAAGCTGAATATCTTTAAACATCGCTTCAATTTCTTGATTATTTTTTAAGCCGATTGCCTTCTCAACAACTGGACGTGTTAAGTGAGGGGCAAACCTTTCCATAAAATCGAACATATAAGTACGCAAGAACGTACCTCGTTTAAATCCAATACTGGTGGTACTCGCACCAAAGATATGACTGGCATCGATCGCGACCAAATCTTTATCCTGCTCTTGATCAATCGCCATACTCGCAAAGACGCCAACACCAATACCAAGGCGTACGTAAGTTTTAATGACATCGGCATCCGTTGCGGTAAATACAATCTTAGGTTTCAGACCTGCCTCATTAAATGCGGTATCAAGCTCAGAGCGCCCAGTAAAGCCAAAGACATACGTCACAAGTGAGTACTTGGATAACTCTTCAATTGTCACTTTTCCTAATTGTGCCAAAGGATGATCTTTGCGAACTACAATCGAACGATTCCAATGATAACAAGGCAACATAATAGCATCTTGATACAGGTGGAGAGCTTCTGTTGCAATAGCAAAGTTAGCCGTGCCTTTTGATACCGCTTCCGACATCTGGCTTGGAGTACCTTGGTGCATATGCAGAGAGACTTTTGGGTAACGAGCAGTAAAGCCTTTAATAACATCGGGTAAAGCATATCGTGCTTGAGTATGTGTGGTCGAAATATTCAAAGTGCCGACTTCAGGATTAGTATGCTCTCCCGCCACGGCTTTAATGCTGCTCACTCTTGAAAGAATTTGTTGTGAAATTCTGACAATTTCTTGCCCAGCGGGCGTCACCGTGGTTAAGTGCTTACCACTGCGTTCAAAAATTTGAATACCAAGTTCATCTTCTAACAAGCGCACTTGTTTACTGATACCCGGTTGAGATGTGTATAAATTTTCTGCCGTTGCAGAAACATTTAAATTATTATTAACCACTTCAACGATATATCTTAATTGTTGTAACTTCATGCTCGTTCCCTCTCGATAGACACAACAACCCCCAAATCACCCAAGGTATGTGATTGCGGCTTATAAGTATCAGTTATAACGCTTATAGAAGTTTTTTCATAGTGGAAATAAATAAGCACTCTAAAAATACTCTTGAAAGTAATCAACATATTGAGCTGGTGTCACACCACGGTGCTTTTTAAACATACGATTAAAACTGTCAATATTACGATAGCCTAATCGCCCGGCTATTTCTTCAACAGGCACTGATTTCGCTATTAAATTCACCGCACTATTGCTCAGAACATAACCACAAATTATCGTAAAATTCAGGTTGATTTTATGTAACTTCCTTTGAAACTGTTGATCCGACAACCCCAGTAACGTTGCAACTCTATTCAATGTCGGCAAGCCATAGTGACAACTATAATTGACGATTTCATAAATCACCTTCATTTCATCATCCGATTGAGGCATATTCAAAAATTCGTCCAAATCATGAGAGCTCATCGCCAATTTTTGCTTTGGTTTGACTTCAGTTTGTATGGTGGCCAAACGCGTATCAGAATGAAACCATAACTCCGTTTGACTATAATTCCAGCCAATATCACAACCAAAATAATCTTTATAAATTTGCTGGTTAACCCGTGAACCTGAGAGCATTACTCGCATGGGAGAAAACGTTTCACCAACATAACGACGAATAACCTTCAACATAAATGACGCTATCCGTACGCTATCATGAACTTTTACATCATTGGTAATAAACGGATTATGGTAGGTCCATTTGATAATTGAACCTGTTTGTGAACCTGTCATAAATGCACCAGATTGCAAACAATTTGAACCATAGTTGATTCGGCGAATGGTAGTTGCGAGATCATGACCAGAAAAAATCCACCGCCCAATCGCTCCTAACTCATTTGCATTAGTCCCGACCATAACTTTCACTATAAAATCGGGATCATTGGTTAATTGTTCTAATTCTTTAAAGAAAATATTCAACTCCGACAATGGAATTAACGCCATCGGATTAATAAATACCGACTCAGGTAGGCTTAATTGTTCAGCCTTAATGTGATATTTCTGGCAAACGTGCCGATACAAGTTCACAAAAGCGATGGCTCGAATAAAATGTATTCCCTTCATATCATCCTACAAATAAAGTCAATAATGGTGATAATTTAAAGTAATTTGTCATATTTCGATTAAAACCTCAAATGAATAAGCACAATACCGTCAACTTAAATAGCAAGGTTTTGAGATGAGTTTAATCAGTATGCCATTTGTCGATACCAACGTTGACACTGTTTTATATGTTGTCGCGACGGTTGTATTAGTTGCCACCATTGGTGCGGCATTATTTGGCTTTTGGAAGTTCCATGAACTCCCAATCAATAAAGCACATAGCAAAGGTCATCATCAAATAGGCTTAATCACAGTTCTCACTTGGATTGGCTTCATTTGGCACTGGGTTTGGGTTCTTGCCGTTATTCTTGCCTTTGTTGATATGGAAAAAGCAATTATTAGCTTACGCGACACTTGGAAAGGCACTCCACAAGCTGCTCAAGAAAAAGAGGAAGCATAATGTTAGAAGGTTTAGCCGTTTGGGCTCTATTTATTTATTTATTACGCCTCGTGGGCATGCCTTGGAATAAAGGCACAAAAAGTTTTGCTTATCTTGGTGGTACCGGGTGGTTAATGTTTGTTTGGGTTGGTTTAATCAACTATGCACCAATGGACTTATCTGGCGGGTCTGTGGTGCAATCACCACACATTCAATTACGCCCAAACATGCCGAATATCACAGGTAAAGTGGAACATATTTATGTAAAACCCAACCAAAAAATAAAAGAAGGCCAACTTATTTATGATATTGAAAGTACGCCTTATAAAATCGCATTAGAACAAGCTAAAGCCGCATTTGATAATGCCCAAATATCTATTTCTACTGCAAAGCAAGAAGTCTCGATCACTCAATCTCATTATCAATCAATGCTCCATGATATTGCGACATCACACAGTGAGATAACTTCCGCCAAAGCTGATTATCAATTACAACAAAAGATGCTTTCTCGTTATCAAAAGCAAAATAGCGTAGCAAAAAACTCAATTACGGAAAGTGAAATCGACAAACAAATCAGCCTAGTAAAAATAGCGAAACAAAAAGTCAGCACATTAGAGTTTCAACTGGCCAAGAAAACCGTCGATGCCGATAAAGCCAAATTACAAATAACTCAAGCGGAATTAACCGTCGCAAGCCGACAAGCGGATTTAAATGATAAAAAGCAAAATATTGAAAAAGCAAAGTGGGATTTGGCCAGCACACAAGTGAAAGCTCCTGCTGATGGCTTTGTGACTAACTTTATTCTTCGTGAAGGTCAGCTTGTATCTCGAATCTCTAGGCTACAAATGTACACCGAAGAAAAATATGTGTTGATGAGAGTGAATCACCAAGCGATCCGAAATATCAAAGTTGGCCAAGCGGCAGAGTTTTCCTCTTCAGTTTATCCCGGTAAGGTGTTTGCAGCCGAAGTAGAAGGTATTATCGAAGCAACGGGTGAGGCACAAAGTAATTTACTGGGGCTTGATCAGTCAATTAGAGCCACAACTGGCAAAAACGTACAAAATAAGCACCACTTTGTACGTTTAAAAATTATAGAAACCGAAGAGTACAATTTGCCTGTTGGTGCGGTAGGTCTAGCTTGGATAAGTGGCGAAAAACCTATGGCATTCTTAGGATTTCTTGATGCCATACGAGGGATTATCATTAGAATGAAATCTCAACTTTACTTCTTCCACTCCATTTAATGACGGATACCTCCAATCGATGTACCATCACCGATTGGAGGTATACTTCAGCATAATGAATAATAATATTTAATATGCATCGCTCCAAAAATGTCGCAGTTTCCATGATAAGATCACTTTCATCATTTATTTAAACTAACCGAAATGACTACGATGTATCAAACGCTCTTAACCCCAATCAACTCATTCTTAAAATGCCCCACTCCTGATGCTTGGATTGAAAAAGCCAAGCAACCAGAGCAATTGGTGACGTTATTGATCGACCATTGTAATTGTGAGCTTAAAGCGGCTCAAACCGCCATGTTTATGGTGCGAAAATACGCCGTTGACCAACAAAGTGGGCAAACCTTAATAGAATGGGCAAAGCCTTATGAAGACTATGTGTACAAATGCATACGTAATGTTGAATTCCCAGAAAAGAGTATCATGCAATCAAATAACCTAACCGTAAAAGACGGGTTTGTGCATGGACAAGATCTGGTTGACAAGATGGTACGTTTGATTAAAGAAGAATTTCACCACTTTGAACAAGTATTAGAGATCATGGAAAGTCGTGGCATTCCGTATCAAAATATGACGGCTGGAACTTACGCTAAAGGTTTAATGAAGATGGTTCGCACTTTTGAGCCTGCAGCCTTAATTGATAAATTGATCATAGGTGCTTATATCGAAGCGCGATCTTGTGAACGCTTTGCCAAGTTAGCACCATTTTTAGATGATGAATTGAATAAATTCTACGTTTCTTTACTTCGTTCTGAAGCTCGTCATTATCAAGATTACCTTGCGTTGGCTCAGGCAATTTCAGAAGAGGACATTAGCGAAAGGGTTCGTTTAATCGGGGAACGTGAAGCGCAATTAATTGAAAGGCACGATTCTGAGTTTCGTTTCCACAGTGGCTCCCCGGCATTAATCACTGAGATGATTTAAACGCTTCCCAAAAACCTCAACGATTGAAACCATCGTATAAAAAAGAACCCCAATCATTGCTGTGATTGGGGTTCTTATCATTTATCACTCTAAAGCGTATCAATTACTTTTTCGGTTTTTTACGTTTATCAGTGACTTCCCACTTTCCATCGACGTAAAGCGCTGTCCAGCCAGAAGGTTTCCCATCAACTTCCGAGCGAACATAATGCTCTTTCGATTTTCGACTAAAACGAACCAATGCTGGAATACCATCCGGATCCGCCACTGGTGCAGACGCTAAATATTGAAATTTCTCAGGAATGCGCTCTTTGTACTCAGCAATTTCTGCCACTAATGGCGCTCGTGTTTCACGAGATTTAGGGAAATTGCTCGCAGCCATAAATAAACCGGATGCACCATCACGTAGCACGAAGTAAGCATCAGAATTAGAACAAGGCAGTTCAGGGAAATGTACTGGATCTTCTTTCGGTGGCGCAACTTCGCCATTGCGTAAGATCTTACGAGTGTTTTTACATTCCTCGTTAGTACAACCCATGTACTTACCAAAACGGCCATTTTTCAGAACCATATCTGAGCCGCACTTATCACACTCAACTAATGGGCCATCGTAGCCTTTTGGTTTGAACTCACCGAATTCAACTACATAACCTTCACAGTTCGGGTTATTACCACAAACGTGCATCTTACGCTTGTCATCAATCAGGTAAGCGTCCATTGCAGTTTCACAAATTGGACAACGCTTTTTAGCACGAAGAGCCGCGGTTTCAACATCTTCTTCTAAAACATTAATTACGCCTTCTTCATCACCTAAGTTAATAGTGGTTTTACAACGCTCTTTTGGTGCTAGCGCATAACCTGAACAACCTAGAAACACACCTGTCGAGGCAGTACGAATGCCCATAGGACGTGAACAAGTTGGACATTCAATGCTCGTTTCAACGATCTTATTTGGCATCATGCCACCTTCAGATTCGTCTAATTCTGCTTTGTCCAAATCAGCGGTGAACGCATCAAAAAACTCATCAAGAACTTGCGTCCAAGTTAAACTACCTTCGGCAATTTTATCGAGTTTTTCTTCCATGCGGGCAGTGAAGTCATAATCCATCAGATCATTAAAGCTACCATCCATACGGTCGGTAACAATCTCACCCATTTTTTCTGCATAGAAACGACGTTGGTCAACTTTTACATAACCACGATCTTGAATAGTTGAAATGATCGATGCATAAGTAGAAGGACGACCAATACCACGTTTTTCAAGCTCTTTAACCAACGCGGCTTCGGTATAACGTGCTGGCGGTTTAGTAAAGTGCTGTTTAGGATCGAGTTGTTTTAGCGACAACGTATCGCCAACTTTCACTTCAGGTAAAATTTGATCTTCATTTTTACCCATTGGACGCTGAACACGAGTCCAACCGTCAAACTTCAAGATGCGACCTTTGGCTTTTAGCGTAAAGTCCTCAGCCTTAACACTCACTGTTGTTGAATCGTATTTTGCAGGTGTCATTTGACAGGCAACAAATTGATTCCAAATCAGTGCATAAAGTTTGTGGGCATCGGCTTCCATACCATTCAAATCTTCGGCTTTTACTTCGACGCTAGATGGACGAATCGCTTCGTGCGCCTCTTGAGCGCCTTTTTTACTACCGTAAGCTAAAGGACTTGCAGGTAAATAAGCGTCACCAAACTCAGATTGAATAAACTCACGACAAGCCTCTACAGCCTCTTTACTCAAGTTAGTTGAGTCAGTACGCATATAAGTGATGTAACCCGCCTCATAGAGTCTCTGAGCGAGCATCATGGTCTTTTTCACCCCATAGCCTAAGCGAGTACTTGCCGCTTGTTGCAATGTTGAGGTGATATATGGGGCAGAAGGCTTACTTGACGTTGGGCGATCTTCGCGCTTACAGACTTCATAAATCGCTTTTTCAAGCACCGATAATGCTGCTTTGGTTTCCGCTTCATTGACGGGTTTGAAAGCAGAACCACCTTGTTGAGCGACTAATAAACGAAAATCAGTATTATTTAGTGTTGTCGTATCGGCATGGATATCCCAAAACTCTTCTGGAATAAATGCGTTGATTTCACGTTCACGCTCAACCAATAGTTTTACTGCAACCGATTGAACACGGCCTGCAGATAAGCCACGCGCCACTTTTTTCCAAAGCAGAGGTGAAGCCATAAAGCCCACCACGCGGTCTAAGAAGCGTCGTGTCTGTTGAGCATTCACGCCATCTAGATTCAATTCACTTGGCGTTTCAAATGCTTGTTGAATGGCATTTTTAGTAATTTCGTTAAAAACCACTCGTTTGTATCGCGCATCATCACCACCGATAATCTCACGAAGGTGCCACGCAATAGCTTCTCCTTCGCGGTCCAAATCGGTTGCGAGATAAACGCAATCGGCGTCTTTGGCGAGTTTTTGTAATTCAGCAACAACCTTTTCTTTACCCGGAAGAATTTGATAGTTCGCTTCCCAACCTTGGTAAGGGTTGATACCCATCTTTTTAATAAGTGCCGCTTTGTCTTTTTCTTTTTTGATACGAGCTTTTTCTTCAGGGCTCATACCTTTGGTTGAAATAGGGGTCGCTTTTTTTCCACTGCTTTGTCCAGCAGTTGGTAAATCACGTACGTGGCCAACGCTCGACTTCACAACAAAATCTTTTCCAAGATATTTATTGATAGTCTTCGCTTTAGCTGGTGACTCTACAATAACAAGAGATTTGCCCATAACTAATTCTAAACATCCTCATCAGGTCGCGTTTATTGATTACGCACGCTGCTTTAATTAATTGCTTCTTTTTTTACTATCGAGTGAGTTTTAAATAAGATCAACCTGTTTTTTCACTTTTCATGCTGAGTGAACGACATATAGCCAACTAAGATCCTGTAAGATGGTTGACCACCTACTACGATTTTTGAAAAACAAAATTCAGGATTTTTTACTGCCATTCGCTATACCAAGCAACGAGTTAGGTATAAACTTTGGCATCAAATTGAGGCGGACAATAGCGCCTTATTTAACGATATTCAACCAAACCTTACAATTTTCAATAATGACATTCTAAGTAGGCCACAATGAGTAGTAAAAAAGCCATCTCCGAATTTGAACTCCTTCTAATTGCAAACCAAGTCATTCAAGAACAAGACAATTATATGGAAGGAATGCGCGCCACATCAGTGATAGAAAAAGGTGAAGTACTTATTTTTAAAGGTGAATATTTCTTAGATGAACAAGGATTACCGACTGAAAACACTACGGCGGTATTTAATATGTTCAAATATCTAGCACACCATCTTTCGAAAGAATTCACTTTAGAAAATACTACTCGCTAATAATAAAAATGCCCTAGTTGAGACTAGGGCATTGATGTCATTTTACTCACCATTATTTACGTAGATAAATAGACCAGAACCAAAGGCCAACAAACACGCTACCGCCAATAATATTCCCGATGGTCACTGGAATAAGATTATTTATTACAAAGTCTGCCATGTTTAAATCGGCAAATTGACTTGCTGTAGTGTGAGTCATTTCCCAAAATTCATCAGGGGCAAAGTGTTTAATACCAATCGCAAATGGGATTTGGAACATGTTTGCAATGCTATGCTCAAAACCTGATGATACAAACATCGCAACAGGTAAAATCAAAATTAGCATTTTATCAGTTAGAGTACGACCAGCATAAGACATCCAAACCGCGATACATACCAGTAAGTTAGCCATGGTACCTAACGCAACCGCTGATGTGAAGGAGTGGTGCATTTTATGCTGAGCAATGTGCATCGCATTCAAACCAATACCACCCGCATCACTCATATATTGTTGAGCAACGAGCATTATACCTACTAGCAAAATACAACCCACGAAGTTACCAAAATAAACTTGAAGCCAATTTTTAATTAACTGCCCCCAAGTCACTAAGCCACTTGCCTTTGCAACAACAACTAATGTTGAGCTTGTGAATAATTCACTTCCTGTTACAACCACAAGAATTAAACCAAGGCTAAATGCTAAGCCACCCACAAAATGTGAAAAACCAGGCGCCACATCAGCAGTACCACTGGTTACCGTAGTATAAAAGATAAATGCAATGCCAATTTGCATACCGGCAGTCACCGCCAGCATAAAAGTTTTGAAGAAAGATTTATTTACTTTATATACACCAGCGGCAGCGGCTTTTTCGGCCATTTCAGGAGGCATTAACGATTCAAATTGATTATTGTCCATTTTCACTCTCGTAACAATTAGATACAAACTAACAGAAGATGGCTGATTATTGCCCTTTAGTGTGATCAAATTCAAGTTTCAAACTTGCCGATAAAACACACAATAATAATTACCTAATCCGCTAATAATCAAAAAAAGACAAGAAAAAGCTGTAAACTGCTAAAAAATGGTGCAAAATTCAAATTCATCAAGAAATTTCAGATAAAAATAAAGCCCACCGAAGTGAGCTTAATTAAACAAAGATTGATATAAATCAGTTCTTATTACCTACCTATTAATGAGTAGGATTACACAATGGGTCTTTGACCTCGTGAAACTAATTTCAATAGTACACTGTCGGCTGTTTTTGCTGCCGTGCCAGAGATTTTATCTGACAGCTTTTTCTTACGTACATAGTGCAACGCTAATACAGACTTTTCTTTTGTCGCTTCGACAATCAAATCATCTGAGGTTTTAATCTCATCCACCAAGCCTAACTCAAGGGCTTGAGAACCAAACCAATGTTCTCCGGTCGCAACTTTTTCAAGATCCAAATCTGGACGATGATCACGAATGAAGTTTTTAAACAACACGTGTGTTTCTTCCAACTCAAGTTTAAATTTGTCACGTGCTTTATCAGTATTTTCACCAAACATAGTCAGCGTACGCTTATATTCACCGGCAGTCATTTGCTCGAATTCAATATCATTTTTTTTCAGTAATTTATTGAAATTAGGAATTTGAGCAATCACACCAATCGAACCCACAATAGCAAAAGGTGCAGACACAATTTTATCCGCGACACAAGCCATCATATAACCACCGCTAGCCGCAACTTTATCGACTGAAATAGTTAAAGGGATATTCGCGCTTTTTAAACGATCAAGCTGTGAAGAAGCAAGCCCGTAACCATGAACCATCCCACCGCCAGACTCTAGGCGAAGTAGTACTTCATCCCCTTCTTTAGCCACAGAAAGAATCGCGGTGACTTCCTCACGTAAAGAAGAGACTTCTTTGGCATCAATGCTACCGTTAAAATCTAAAACAAATAAATGAGGCTTACGGGTATCAACCAATTCACCGGATTTTGCGGCTTTTTTCGCGTCTTTTGCCTCTTTTTTGTTCTTTTCTTTTTGCTCTTTTTCTTGAGCTTTATGACGAGCTTTTAAATACGCTTCATCATGCAAGTGTTCTTCTAATTGTGCGACTGTTTCAGTATGCTTTTCGGACAAGTCAGTGATCTGTAATTCACCTTTTGCATGACCGCCTTTTCCGCCTAATACTTTAATGCCAACAAACAATGCAATTACCGCAACGACGAACGTCACGACTTTGGCTAGAAACAGCCCATAATCCAACAAAAATTCCAATATCATTCCCTCAAAACTCGCGGTTTAGTGTATGGTAAGCCCGTAAAATGATGCCAACCACTTATTATTCAAAATAGCGGTACATTATGGCATATACCGAAGTGACTTCAAGATGCGTCATTTATTGGTGAAACAGTATCTTAAAGTGTCTTCGATATAAACTAATAATCGACATAAAGTTAGATAAGGATTCGATACTGTGAATTATTCTATTCCCCTTGCAGCTCTTACTGGAAAAACCATTTTAGTAACAGGCGCTGGTGATGGCATTGGTAAATGCGCCGCCATTCACTATGCCAAACATGGTGCTACTATTATTTTGCTAGGTCGCACGGTGTCCAAGCTAGAAGCAACTTATGATGAGATAGAAAAAAATGGCGGGCCTCAACCTGCTATTATTCCATTAGATATGAAAGGCGCAACCAAGCAGCATTATCAAGACATGGCAGACACCATTTCAGATCAATTTGGGAAACTAGATGGTATTTTACACAATGCCAGCCTACTTGGCTCAATCACACCATTTGAGCAAATTGAAGAAACTGCATTTGATGATGTCATGCAAGTTAATGTCAAAGCGCAATTATTAATGACACAAACATTACTTCCTTTAGTAAAAAAATCCGACGATGGCCGCATTGTATTTACCTCATCAACTGTCGGGCACATTGGCAGAGCATATTGGGGAAGCTATGCGATTTCTAAGTTTGCCACTGAAGGCATGATGCAAATCCTAGCAGATGAACTAAGCGGCACACCGATTAGAGTGAATGCTATCAATCCAGGCGCAACCCGTACCAAAATGCGAGCATCAGCTTACCCAGCAGAAGACACTGATGAATTGAAAACACCGGAAGATATTATGCCATTGTATGTGTATTTAATGGCTCAAGAAGGGAAAGAAATTCATGGTCAATGCATTGATGCACAACCAAAAAAATAATACTAATTAAATTTTCAAGAAATAAAAGCCAGTACAATACTGGCTTTTATTGAGTTTACAAATATTATGATTAGAGCATAACTAAGAAAATACTCTCTTTCTCTCCCTAAATGTTACCCTTCACTCACTTTTAATAGTAACGACCCGTCATAAAGCGCTTGTTTGATTAAAGCCGCGCCCGGCATCGTCGTTTGAGTGAAAAATTTACACTCAATTAAAGGCACATTTTTATGGAAAATAGGCAAACTATACTGTTGTAATGCTTGTTCGATAGCAGGATACAATATCGATTTTGCATGATTTAACGCTCCACCAAGCAAAATTTTCTCAGGGCTGAAGATATTAGTCATAATTGCAATACCTTTGCCTAAATCTTTTCCCATCTGCTCTATCGTTTGTGTGGCTAATACATCACCTCCAATGGCCGCAGAGCAGATCCTTTCCATAGAGACATCATGTATTGATATTGTTGAATGTACGCCTTGTTCTAATTGTTTGATCACACTACGGCAGACCGCCTCAGAAGAGGCCACTGTATCTAAGCAACCGTACTTACCGCATTCACATAAGTCGCCATTAGGATCAACTTGTATATGCCCAAGCTCACCAATGTTGCCATTGCGACTATAAGCTAGCCTACCATTGAGGATAACACCTGCTGCAACGCCTTGGTGGTTACTGATCAATAATGAGTTTTCAACTTCTTGTGATTGCCCAAAGAGCATTTCGGCTAGAGCCCAAGCACAGGTATCATTTGCGATAAAGACTGGCACACCTGTTTTTTCATAAATTGCGGGGCCTAGCGCTAAGTTTTCAATATTAAAATAAGGCATCTGCAATACGATGCCTTCAGCAAAATTCACTAAAGCCGGCAGTGTTACGGCAATACTCGTCATCCTTTCAACTAAGTGAGAATGATTGGCAAAGAAATATTCAATTTCACTTAAAATTCGTGCTTGTAACGCGCTTTGATCTTTTTCTTCTATATCCACTTTATAATCAGCAATAACATTACCCCCCAACTCATGAAGCGCAATGATTAAATAGCCTTTACCTAAACGAATAGAAAGAAAATGCCAGCCAACATTATCTGTTTGTAAACCAACGGCTGGACGACCACGTGTAATTGACTCTTGGACAACCGTTTCATGGATCAAATGCCCTTCCATTAATTCACGAGAAATTTTCGTTATACTCGCAGGAGCAAGGCCACTCAATTTAGATAGATCAATCCTAGAAATAGGACCGAATTGATCGATAAGTTTATATACACGACCTGTATTGACTTGCTTGATTTGATCAATGTGACCAGGTTGAGCCATGTACATTATTTATCCCTCTTTATAAACAGGGGCTAATTTTTTTACACTGCAAACTAATTGTGAAGCTCAGTAACATAGTAGCGTGATAAGCGTCACGATTAAAAAGTAAATTATTCCTATTCTGATTGTTTTAACAACTTTAAGACATAAAGAAATAGCCCATAAATATTTAACTTAAAACCTAAAACAGCAAAAGTAATGTACGTTGAATCAAATATTGCGGAACAAAGTAATGAAATAGCAACGCAATTGATGATAACTTGAAATAAGATTATTTTAACAAATCAAAGATGGAGTTTTTCATGTCGAAGAGACTTAGACGTACAAAAATTGTTACCACCTTAGGCCCAGCAACAGACAAAGGGAATGTCCTAGAAGAGATTATTAAAGCTGGAGCCAATGTTGTCAGAATGAACTTTTCTCATGGCTCAGCAGAAGACCATATTCTACGTGCTGAAAAAGTGCGTAATATCGCAGCTAAACTAGGCATTCATGTCGCCATTTTAGGTGATTTACAAGGCCCGAAGATTCGTGTATCTACCTTCAAAGATGGCAAAATTCAATTAAAAATTGGTGACAAATTCACTTTAGATAGTGATTTAGAAAAAGGCCAAGGTGATCAATCAGCCGTTGGGCTTGATTATAAAGAACTTCCAAAAGATGTTGGTGCTGGTGATGTACTCTTATTAGACGATGGTCGAGTGCAGTTAAAAGTCACTCGAGTTGAGGGAAATAAAGTTCATACCGAAGTCACTGTTGCAGGGCCATTATCTAACAATAAAGGGATTAACAAAAAAGGTGGCGGTCTGTCAGCTGACGCATTAACTGAAAAAGATAAGCAAGACATTCTTACTGCTGCCAAAATCAAAGCCGATTATCTTGCGATTTCTTTCCCACGAAATGGTGAAGATATGCATTATGCACGTCGCTTAGCCCGTGATGCCGGTCTTGAAGCAAAATTAGTCGCAAAAGTAGAACGAGCAGAGACCGTAGTTAGCCAAGAAAGCATGGATGACATCATCTTAGCCTCGGATGTTGTGATGGTCGCTCGTGGTGATTTAGGTGTCGAAATTGGAGATGCCGAATTGGTTGGTGTACAAAAACAATTGATACGCCGCGCTCGTAGCTTAGATAGAAACGTCATCACCGCAACACAGATGATGGAGTCAATGATCACAAGCCCTATGCCAACACGCGCTGAAGTGATGGATGTCGCTAATGCGGTATTAGATGGAACCGATGCGGTTATGCTTTCAGCAGAAACCGCGGCTGGCGACTTCCCGATTGAAACAGTGAAATCAATGGCTGAAGTCTGTATAGGCGCGGAAAAAATGCCTTCTATTAATGTTTCGAACTATCGTTTAGATCGTAAGTTTGACTCGGCTGAAGAAACCATCGCAATGGCAACGATGTATTCTGCAAACCACATGGAAGGGATTACCGCCATGATCTCGATGACAGAATCAGGGAGAACACCTCTAATGATGTCTCGACTCAGTTCAGGGTTACCAATCTTTGCGTTATCTCGTAATGAGAGCACGTTGAACCGTGCAACACTCTACCGCGGTGTGACACCGGTATTCTTTGAACATGAGGCAGGTTCAGGCCTACCTTGTGCCCTTGCCGCAATTGAAACGTTAAAAGAAAAACGTTTAATAGCCAAAGGGGACAAAGTCATTATTACCCAAGGTGACATCATGGATTTAGTTGGTTCAACCAACTGTATGCGCATTATTGAAGTTGAATAAACGGCTTCGAATAAAGTAAAAGAAGAGGAGCCCATTGGATTGGCTCCTCTTTTTATTTGGCAGGTCATCAAGACAAATACCACCTTGTACTCTATCCGAACATCTATCAAAATGTTCAACCTTTATCCTGACGCTGGATACTATCGTAAGACCGCTCTAACACTTCCCAAAACTGTTTTTCAAAACCTTTTTGACGACCCGAAGTTAATTCTGAAAAGTACGATTGATACATTTTCCAAGCCCAAGCATCAGAGTCAACGTTGTCTGGTGCGTTCTTTTTATAAGTTTGAAAACGCTTAAGTAGAACGTCAGGTGACAGTTCATTAAGAATATATTTCAGTGCAATGGTGGTAGATTGATGCATTCTTTCACTATGGTTTTCAATGGACTGCAAACTTGTTGAAATAGCTTGAGCAGGGTCTAGGTGAAATAAACTTTTATTCTGACCAAACATCAACTTTTCCGTCTCATTAACACTAAGCCCCATTTGCAATGGGTTATCTTGTATTGGTTGAAAACTACGATTTAATAAATGGAAATAGCTATCTTGGCGACTATGGATAGAAACTAACCCTTCTATACTAGCTTTTAACGATTCGACTTCAGATTGCTCACTCCTTAATAAATCTGACGTTGGCGACATGTCTTTCTCCTTGTTCGCTTCGGGTTCAATGCGAGGTTTTGTAATCTCAGATGACGAGACAGAAACATCCATTGATGGCGGTAAATCTATATCGAGCTGAGGTATATAGGTGTGTGGCGAATCTTTTTCAACAGACTCATTCATACTTTTGTAGGATTGTTCCATTTCAACTTCCACCACTTTCAAGTGGGCTTTAAGTTGATAAGACCCAATTCTAAACACATCCCCATTATGAACGATAATGGCTTTATTCTGTTCAAATTGGGGATCTTGCTCGTTGACGCCAATACCACCTTGAATGTCAACAAGGTGGTATTGACCATTCTGAAATTTTATTTGGCAGTAA
The DNA here is from genome assembly GCF_002218025.2 of Vibrio casei. NCBI lineage: Bacteria > Pseudomonadati > Pseudomonadota > Gammaproteobacteria > Vibrionales > Vibrionaceae > Vibrio > Vibrio casei. Next base: position 1,723,371 of record NZ_AP018680.1, read on the forward strand.
GGTGTTATAAGGGCATTATTGGGATCAGGTAACACCCAATGACATGACTCATCATTACCTATATAGCCTCCCTCTTGTTTGAATTGATGAGACGCAGCTCCACCCGTTTTTAACAAACGAGTGTTCATCACAACAAAAGTAAGAAAAGTGTGCTCTTCCATAGTCACTCCATGTACAGCAATTTACGACAATAAAATCACTTATATTTCCATACAACCAACGGCTATTACGTCAACAATATATTATTGATTAGTGTCTAATTAATCAGTCTCACGTGATTTAAGGTGTATCACAATGGCAAGGAATATAAGTCTAGGAATAATTTGAGTAAACTGGATGTTGAGGGAAAAGCGAAGGAGGGAAAAGTTCTAGTTTTGAATATGCGACACAGTTAACTAACCTCAATAATTGTAGCCACACTCAATGACAAGGAAGTGGCTACAATGTATTACATATTAGTATAAGCACTCTGATGAATAATATCTGGCTTAGAGCTCAGAGAAGAGAATTGAGCAATAAAATTACGCCCTGCTTGAATACCCATTTGATAATCAAACTCTAAATCTTCCGCTTTACTTAGCAAAGGAGAGGATCGCAATGGTTCTTCTGGTGCAATTTGTAAAATAAAGCAGTCATCCGGTGGCTTAAGCATAAAATTATGCGTTAAGGTAAACGTTTGATGATGAACCATGAGCATATCCATAATGCCGGCATCAAATTGGTCACCTAACAAATGGCATAATCGATAAACATCACCACTACCAAACAACCATCTTCCACCATTTAGCAGTGGTTTAAGCTTATCAGTTTCAATCAATTGGGATTTAGCTATACGATTTTGAAGAAAACCGTTCAAATCCACTTTCCAGCCTGCAGTACGGTTAGCAATACTATTCTGAATAGCTTCAAAATGTTGATCAAGTCCTACTCTACTTAAAAATGAAGATTCATTAGCTGGTGTAGGTTCAGGTGCCATTTCTGCATTTAAATCAACTGGTTCGGTCCGAATGACGGTAATTAACCTTGCACCTTGCCTCCAGGCTTCTTGCGCTGGAATGGCCGCAGAAACGCCACCATCAACATAACATTTGTGGTTAATCTCGACTTCGTGCCTATATAGCGCGGGAATAGCACAAGTTGCTTTAAGCACATCGATCCACTCATTAACCATAATAGGTAAATACTCGTCATGTAGGTTCTCGACATTCGTCACCGCAGCAAAAGCTTTTCTATCGCCAAGAACAAAACGACCAACATCAACATCAAGCAGATAAGGTGGTGCACTAAGTTGTTCAAACGCCCAGTCTAAATCAAGTCTTTGTTTACGTCGAATATGAGTAAAAAGACGAAAAAATTCAGGCCGAGTTGTCAGTTCGCTGATGAATGCCTTACCCAAACCTTTTTGACGACAAAGAAAAGATGTAAGGTTAAGCGCACCTGCGGAGGTACCATAAAACACATCAAATGGATCCATAGCAGCTTCGAGTAAACTGTCGAGAACACCTGCCGTAAATATTCCTTTCTGTCCCCCGCCTTGGGCGACAAGAGCATGCTTACCGTTGGTGTATTTGCTCAGCGTTGTGGAATCAACAGAAATACCTATATCGGTAATCACACCACTGTTTTTCACACACCCTCCTTAATTTTATAGGGACATTCAGTATATTAATGAGTTACCACTATCAACGCATAGGCACCAATAAAGGCTAATTCGCAAATCATAATAGATAAAGCAATTTTAAAATCGTAATTCATAATAAAACTCCAGATAGTAAAAACAATCAAATTCTAGCATGAGTTTTCATTTGAAGCTTTAACAAGCCTAAGCCGAAGCAAATAAAAGATATAGACATTAATCTATCAGACTAATTTGAAGCCTTAATGTAGAACAAAGTTTTGCTTCAAGTCATAATTTTGTATATTAAAACATCATATAGACCAAACATTTCAACAACATTATTATCACAAAAAACACATAATAAGCAGGCAATATCACCACCCACCAATAAATAAACAGATAATTATTACAAATCACCACCAATAGAAAGATTTATTGATTAAGTTAATAATTAACTTGCCCATCCTTCATCTATTGCGTTCTTTATATTCACTATGTAATCTCAAACCATGTATAGGTGGAAATACCACTTTATGCAAACACACATTAATATAATTAGAATAATAAACTGGATCTTAATGTTGTAATTAGAATATTTAGCCAAGGACATGGCTATTTCTATTCTAGAATTAGGAATCCACATCATCAGTTACAGAGGGTTTGTACATGAAAAGAGAACAATGGGGCTCCCGTGCGGGGTTTGTTCTAGCAGCCGTAGGATCGGCTATTGGATTAGGTAATATTTGGCGTTTTCCATACATGGCGTATGAAAATGGTGGAGGTGCATTCTTTATTCCTTACCTTATAGCCATGCTTACTGCTGGTATCCCTTTTATGATTTTAGAATTTACCATGGGGCACAAGTTCCGTGGTTCTGCACCTAAAACACTCGCTAAAATTAACAGTAAATTTGAATGGCTTGGGTGGTTCCAAGTGATGATTGCTGCGGTTATAGGTGTCTACTATGTGGCAATCATTGGATGGGCAATTTCTTATACTGGCTTAGCCGTAACTCAAGGATGGGGAAGCGATCCAAATGCTTACTTCTTTGGTGAGTATTTACAACTAGGTGGAGACAATTCACCAAGTAAGCTAGGCGGTATTCAGTGGCATATTGCCATTCCAATGATAGCGGCTTGGGCAATCACTTTTAGTGCTATCTACAGTGGTGTTAAGGGTGGTATCGAACGAGCGGGTAAAATCATGATGCCTATCTTGTTCATTATGGTACTTGCACTTATTGGCCGTATGGTATTCTTACCCGGTGCTGTTGATGGCTTAAATTATCTATTCCAGCCAGATTTCAGTAAACTTACAGACCCATCGGTTTGGTCAGCTGCATATGGCCAAATGTTCTTCACTCTGTCAGTTGGTTTCGCCATCATGCTAGCTTATTCAAGTTACCTACCTGAAAAATCGGATATTAGTAATAACGCCTTAATGACCGTATTGATTAACTGTGGTTTCTCAATTCTTGCAGGGGTACTTATTTTCTCTGTGCTGGGTTATATGGCTCAAGAACAAGCCAAACCATTAACTGATGTTGTCTCCGCGGGTGTCGGGTTAGCCTTTGTCACCATTCCCGCAGCCATTAACTTATTACCTGCTCCTTATATTTTGGGTCCACTATTCTTTCTTGCACTAGTTGTTGCAGGCTTGAGCTCACATATATCTATCCTAGAAGCGGTAACGTCAGCCTTTATGGATAAGTTGAAGTGGTCTCGTAAGAAAGCGGCAAGTATTGTTTGCGGTGTAGGTCTATTAGTATCCCTATCATTTGCCACTAACGGCGGTTTACTCCTATTGGATTTGGTTGATTACTTTATTAACAACCTTGCCTTATTAACAAGCTGCTTAATTGAGTTATTACTTGTCGGTTGGTTATTCAAAATTGCTGATATCCGTCAGCACGCTAATGACATTTCTGACTTTAGTATAGGTATTTGGTTCGAGCTTTGTATCCGTTTTATCACACCGATTATGATTGCAATCATTCTAGGTAATAAGATTGTCGATACTTTAAATGAAGGTTATGGCGGTTATGCAATGTCTGATCTTTTATTACTTGGCTGGGGACTACTAGCATTAATGCTCGTTATCGCTATTACCGTTAACGCAAAAAAAACAAAAGAGGCTTAATAATATGACGACTGGTGCAATCATTATGATGATTATCGGCCTTGGCATAACATGGGGCGGAGCCGCTCTTTGCATCCGAAAAGCGATGTCAAATAAATCCTAAAATCTGAAGCTGAAACATATGATGATAAGCTTTATTAAATAGGTTAAAACAGACACTTTAATGAAAAAACCAGTTAGGAATACCTAGCTGGTTTTTATTTAGAATCATAAATAAACTAAGGTTTTATTAGAAAGCGTAACGAACACCGGTTGCCGCCTGAAAATCCACATCAAAATCATCAGGGAAACTAATAGAGGGACTCAATTGTATGTAAGCATCCCAGCGACTAGCAAAATTCCAATCTAGCCCAAATGGTACTCTGACACCATAATCACGAAAATGGTCATCATGATTATTATCGACACAGAACCCCTGATTATTGTAATAATTACAGTTCCCCCCATGCCAAGTCTTATCCCATTCATACCATCCACCAACAGAGGCGTACCATGTAAAGGGAAGGTTTTGATTAAATTTACCGGTTAAGAAAATGTAATCAGCTGAAATCCCATCATCACCAACTGCAATATTCACTTTGTCGTATAACTGACCAACGATACTGAAACCTTGATCGATACCAACACCAAATTTGAAAGGGGAATGATTCGTATAAGAGACTGGTGTCGTGTTATTTTTCGTTCCTTCATCTGCAAATGCTGTATTTACAAAACAGCATGCTACAATTATCGTACTTAGGCGTACTTTCATAAATCCTCTAGTTCTCAATCTTCAATAACAATATCCCTACTGTAAAGATTTATTTTCAGGGTTGTGTAATCCCACGGCAAAATCAATATAAAATAACCAAATATTTACATAAGAAATACCTTGTTTGTATTCTATGCATAACATTCAAATATAAAAAAACCAGTGATGTTATCACTGGTTTTAAAAGCTACCAACTGGACTGATTAATATTCGACAACATTCGTTTCGAATTTTTTATCATGCCAAGGTGGATTGCTATGCGCTAAAAATTGAGCACCACTATATAAAACATATAAGCCTAACGTCGCAACACTCAAATATATTTTTTGAAATTCGCGCTTCAAATAGCGTGATTCAGTCATTGATTTATTCGTTACTGACACAACCGATAACCGCAAAAAATATCGAGAGAATGAATTTCCAAGCAAACGAAAACAAAGCCAGTGATAGGCCATATAAACACCGATAGTAATTAACATCACTCCGATAATAACCAATAAAATCACAGGTAAGGCTATTGCATCATTAAACGAAACAGAAACTCCTGTACCTTGGGATGCATAAGCAAGCACCCCTAGGTAGATATCCCTCACTATCATGGCAAACATCTGCACGATAGCAAGATCAATTACGAAAGAACCAATTCGCTTATATTTATGCTTAAAATTCATTCAATTAGCGACCAAGCTTCGCATTAATAGCAGCTTTATAGACGGCCGCTTGAGCACCATAAATAGCTTGAATACCCGTATTACCAATCTTAACAAGACCTTTTGCACCTAGGTTTTCTGTCCAGAATGTATTATCTTTTACTTTTTCACCATCTTTAACAGTGATACGTAAACGAGTAATACATGCATCAACATCCACTAAGTTTTCTGCGCCACCAAGCGCTTCGATCATAGCATCGACTTGAGCATCATCACCGCCAGATTTACCCGCAGCTTTAGCAGCTTGATAATCTTTTTTCGATACAGTAACGACTGCACTGCCTTTTCGACCTGGTGTTTTTATATCGAATTTAACGATATACCAGCGGAAAAGGAAGAAATAAATTGGCGCATAGATAACACCAACAAGCGGAATATAATACCAATTATTAAGCGTACCAGTTAGGCCTGGTAACATACCAAACAAGCTGAAATCAATGAAGCCACCACTGAATGTCATCCCTACTTTCACATTTAATAAATCCATCAACATGAATGAAATACCAGCTAATGGCACATGGATGAAGTAATAAAGTGGGGCAGCCAAGAATAAGAAAGTAAATTCAATTGGTTCGGTAATACCTGTTAAGAATGCTGTCAATGCGATAGAGAACAACATACCACCAGCTACTTTTTTATTCTCATCATCTGCCAGTGTATACATAGCGTATGCAGCCGCAGGAAGACCAAACATCATGAACGGGAATTTACCCGTCATAAAGTTAGTTGAAGAGAATTGTGAGTAATCACCATTTGCTAATGAAGCAAAGAAAATATTTTGAGTACCAGCTACAACCTGACCTGCGATATCGGCAGTACCGCCAATATTCGTTTGCCATAAAGGTAAGTAAAATACATGGTGTAAACCGATAGGAATCAGAGAGCGCTCAATAATACCAAATGCAAATGATGCGATGAAACCATAACCAGAATCTTTTAGTTCACCAAGGCCGGCACCGATAGAACCAAAGAATGCACCTATATATGGCCAAATGAAAACTAAAGCAATACCGTAGAATAAAGCAGCAAATGCACTAATGATTGGAACAAAACGTGCACCGCCGAAGAAACCTAAATAATCAGGTAACTTCACATCATGGTATTTATTATGCAAAATAACAGTGAAAGCACCTGCAATCATACCCCCGAACACACCCATATTCATTGTGTTATGAATACCTAACATGTCGGTCAAAATACCTTGGTAATGGTTTCCCATAAGCACTATTGATGAGCCATCAACCATGCCAGCCACCGCCATAGACTTTGCAATTACCACATTCATGATAAGGAAAGAAATAACCGATGCGAGTGCAGCTGAACCTTTTTCTGTTTTTGCAAAACCAATAGCGACGGCGACTGCAAACATTAATGGTAAGTTACCAAATACGATGTCACCAGCAGCGGTCATAATTTGCAAGAAATTATTCAGCATGGTGCCATCTTGTAACATTGAAATATTATAAGCTTCAACCATACTCTGGTTTGTGAAACTCCCCCCGATACCCAGCATAATACCTGCAGCTGGAAGCAGTGCTATCGGCAGCATCAATGCTTGCGATAGTTTACTAAAAAAGGCCTTCATAACCCCTACTCCTTTGATTTTAATTTTACTATTTTTTACAATTATAATTTTTGTAGGCGTACATTAGTCTTGTCGATTTTTTTTGTCAATCTGTTCACTGACTAAGTCATGTTTAAGTGATTTTTTTTTGATCTTAGTAGATTTTTCTGCTGGATTAATTTCGCCCTTCAAAAAAAACAAGCCCTTTTTCATCTTTTTTTCACAATTTACATTTGTTAATCATTCGTTAAAGCCACGCTATCCACTATTAACGATTAATAAATAAATCTGTAAAGTTTTTACCTGTCTTCGTAATCACGTCTGCTACTGAACACTGTTGTAATTGAGCAAGGTAATTAACAACCTCTAGTACATAAGCTGGTTGATTTTCTTTTCCTCTATGAGGTACAGGGGCAAGATAAGGTGAATCTGTCTCAACCAATAAACGATCAAGAGGTAATTGTTTAACCACTTCTTGAAGTTCAACTGCTTGTTTAAACGTAATTATCCCTGACAGGGATATATAAAAACCCAACTCCATCGCTGACTTCGCAAAAGCCAAGTCTTCTGTAAAGCAATGAATAACTCCCCCGCACTTCTCTGCATGACCATTTCTCAGCGCATCGAGCGTTTCCTGCCGTGCATTACGGGTATGGATAATCAGTGGCTTATTCAATTCATTAGCAACATCAATATGATGCTCAAATAATTCTATCTGACGAGCTGATGTTTCTGGTTGATAAAAAAAATCTAAGCCAGTTTCACCCACCGCGACCACTTTTGGATGAGAAGCGTATTGTTTAAACAGCGACAAATTAAAATCACTATCACAATCCAACGGATGAACACCACACGAAGCATGAACCTGATCAAAAGGGCTAATCATTTCCAACATATTTGGAAAAGCTTCTAAGGTCACCCCCACACTCAGCATCTGCTCTACGCCAGCTTGTTTCGCTTTTTTCACGACATCAAATACATCAGTGTGTAAATTATCGTAATTTAACTTATCGAGATGACAATGCGAGTCAACTAACATTCATAGCTCCCAAAATTATGCTTAGAATAAGATATTGATTAGCAATGTGTAGTTCAAATAATAGACGATAATTACGCGTCTTCAACCAAACCAATGTACCAATCTAAAATAAGAAGTTCTGCATTTAATCCGCTGGATGTTGTTAAAGATAAATGCAGTTTCTGTAAACGATGATAATGAGAATAAGCTGTTTGATAAGGAATCAACTCAACGAGCTCATTGAAAATAAAAGGAGCTGGGTGTTCTAGCACACCAAAATGTGCTTTTTGGATGTCACTAAATAGATACATCAACCATAGCAATTTTTCATATGGCTCCGATTTAAAAAAGCCCTGTAATTCAGTAAATGGGATTAATTTTGTTTTAAAGCTATTCAGCGTTAACCTCAATAATTTCCCCCACTCAACATGTTTATTTTGTTCAATAAAATGTAATGCTGTCACAGGTGATTGCGCATACATTTTTAAACAAAACCAATCAATAGGCTGTTTATTTTGAATACTGGCATGCGAGTCCAGCCAATTCATCAAAACGGATTGCTCAACTAAAGGCAACTGCCAGCTTTGGCAACGACTGATAATAGTAGGTAATAACTTGTGCTTATCTTGCGTTAATAGAATAAATACGCATTTTTCTGGCGGAGTTTCTAGCGTTTTTAATAAAGCATTAGAAGCCGATTCATTCATCGCCTCTGCAGGATTAATTATAATAACCCTTTTACCACCAAGCTGAGAAGATTCAAGCGCGCTTCTATTAGCTTCTCGAACTTGATCAACACTGATCCTTTTACCCTCTTTTTCCGGTAAAACCCAGTGGATATCAGGATGATGTCCTCTTAGACTCAACTCACAACTATGACAAAACCCACATGCATCATCATCAGAGTTTTTACACACTATTGCTGAGACTAGTTTTGAAACAACCTTTTCAATCCCTGTCCCAGAAGCGGCACTAAATAAGATAGCATGAGGAATTGCATCAGTTGCTAGCATTGATTGCCAGCGTTTCCATACAGGCAACAACCAAGGGTATAAATCGTTCATGATCAGTTTTTTTGCCCATTAGCAAACCATTGGTCAAGCGCTGACGTAATGTCTTTTGATACTTTTTCAATTGTTTGATTAGCATTAATGGTAATAATTGATGAATCATGACTTGCTGCTTCAAGATAGCAGGCTTTCACTCGCTCAAAAAAGCTCAAATCCATTTTTTCAATACGATCAAGTTCTCCACGGCTACGAGCTCGTTGCAGACCAATTTCGGGGTCAATATCTAGATACAATGTTAAATCTGGTTTAAAATCGCCCAAAGCGGTTTGTTTTAAACTCGACATAATGTCACGGCTAATCTGACGCCCACCACCTTGATAAGCTTGAGAAGAGAGATCATGACGGTCCCCCAATACCCATTGATTTTTCATTAAAGCGGGTTTGATTTTATTTTCTACGAGTTGAACACGCGCAGCATAAATCATGAGAAGTTCACTAATATCACATAGTACTTCGCCCTCATGTTCTTCTTTCACTAAAGTGCGAAGTTTTTCTGCTAATACCGTCCCACCGGGTTCACGAGTTTGAACCACATCATCAACATTATGTTGATGCAGTACGTGCATGATAGTACTAATAGCGGAGCTTTTACCTGCACCTTCTAGGCCTTCTACCACGATAAATTTAGCTTTACTCATTAATTACTCTTATTCGCTCTTAATTTTCTTAAATAATTACGTACTGCGCGATTATGCTCAGGCAATGATTTAGTAAAAACATGCCCGCCATCACCACTAGCAACAAAATACAAATAACGACTCGTTTCTGGATTAAGTGCCGCTCTAATCGATTTAGCTCCAGGCATAGCAATTGGTGTCGGCGGCAAGCCATTTATTACATAGGTATTATAAGCTGTTGGTGTCGAAAGATCTTTCTTTCGAATATTTCCATCATATTTATCCCCTAGCCCATAAATGACGGTAGGGTCCGTTTGTAACCGCATGTTTGTATTTAAACGATTAACAAATACAGAAGCAATCCTTTCTCGTTCAGACTCTATCGCCGTTTCTTTTTCGATAATTGATGCTAGGATTAATGCTTCATATGGTGTTTTTAAAGGTAAGCCTTGTTTACGAGTCTCCCAAGCTTGGTTTAATACGCGCATCAAAGCATTATGTGAACGCTTTAAAATATCCAAGTCACTCATACCAGTAGTATAATGATACGTTTCTGCTAATAGGAGTCCTTCCAGCTTATCTTTATCAATCCCAACTGCTTTAGCAATGTCAGATTCCGTCATCTCTTGAGTTTTGTGTTGCAAACCTTTCGCTAAAGACAGCTGAGTACGCCATTCACTAAAACGACTGCCTTCAATAAAAGTAACGGTGTATTGGAATTCATTACCAGCAACCATTTCCTTCAATAAATCATTTAAAGTTGCTTGCTCCTGAACTTGATAAGTGCCCGCTTTGATATTGACTAAATTAGGATAAAGGTAAGGCAATAATCGGGAAAAAGAAGTTCGTTCAATTGCTCCTTTATGCTCCATTTGCCAAAGCGCACTTCTCAAACTACTTCCACGCTTTATTGTCACGAGTCTATCGCCTTGAGCATAAACTTCTTGCCCCAAATAATCGTTCACTTCACTTTTAGCAAAAAAAACCATGCCAATAACGACTATAACAATGACGATAAATAAGATGACTAATTTTTTTATCACGGGTTTATTTTCTCCTGTAGAGTTCGAGTTAAGACGCCAATTTCAAAAAAATGATTTTCAAAACCTATGACAGGTACCACACTATGTAATGCGTTAGTGGTAAACACTTCATCAGCATTCATAAATTCCGTTAAGGTGTACGAGCCAACATGGATATTTAATCCAAAAGTTGATGCTCGCTCTAGAATATAAGCTCTCATAATACCTGCCACGCCAGATTGACTTAAATTAGCAGTATATAAAATATCGTTTTTAACCCAAAAAAGGTTTGATGCACTGGTTTCAATAACATTCTGATTAATATCTAAAACCACGCTATCATCAAAAGGTTGTGTTTCCATTTCAGCTTTAATCAAAATCTGTTCTAAACGGTTATTATGCTTTAATCCAGCAAGTAACGGATTAAGGCCTAAATGAACGCTAGATAACCCCAAATGAATTCCATTCGCTTTCCATCGAGTATAATGTTCAGGGTAATCAAAAGGATGAATAGTTACCTGTGGATTATTCACACCAAAAGGACTATAGCCTCGCCCCCCCGTCCCACGACTTACGTGTAATTTGATACCACTTAGGTAAGGAACAAAATCTGAATGATGAATTGAGATAGCATCAGCTATCCACTGCAAGACACAATCCCAATCAGGTTCTTCAATAAAAAGACGTTGTAGGGCTTCACTCATTCTTTTTTGATGTAAGGCCCATAAGTCAACTCGCCCAGATTTAACCAGTATTGTGCTAAAACAACCATCGCCATAATTAAATGAACGATCACCTAGCGACGTTACGTTTGTCTGTTGCCCATTAACTAAATACATAGGGGTTCACTTAATGCTTGAGCCTGTTGGTTGAACCTAACATCATACCGAAAAAAAGCGGCCTAATGCTATAACATTAGGCCGCTTTATAAAATGTATTCTTTTTTAATATCACCAGATTACTGGCTTTAAAAGAATTAAATGCGTTTTAAAATCAACGAACCATTCGTGCCACCGAAGCCAAATGAATTACATAAAGCGTACTCCATGTTTTCGACTTTGCGAGCAGTATGTGGAACGTAATCAAGATCACAACCTTCATCAGGATTATCTAGATTAATCGTTGGTGGTACAATTTGGTCAACAAGGCTCATCGCAGTAATGATTGCCTCAACCGATCCTGCAGCACCAAGTAAATGGCCTGTCATTGATTTCGTTGAAGATACCAAAACTTTCTTAGAAGCTTCTTCACCTAAAGCACGCTTAATACCGAGTGTCTCAGCCACATCACCAGCAGGGGTAGATGTACCGTGAGCATTAACATAACCGATTTGGTCACCCGTAATGCCTGCATCACGAATAGCCGCCTCCATCGCAAGAGCACCACCTGAACCATCCGCGCTTGGTGATGTCATGTGATAAGCATCACCACTCATACCAAAGCCGACTATTTCACAGTAAATTTTTGCGCCACGGGCTTTAGCGTGTTCATATTCTTCGACCATCATCATGCCGGCACCGTCACCAAGAACAAAACCATCACGATCTTTATCCCAAGGACGAGAAGCCAATTGAGGCTCATCATTACGACTAGAAAGTGCTTTAGCAGCAGCAAACCCCCCCATAGCAAGAGGTGTAGAGGCTTTTTCAGCACCGCCTGCTAGCATGGCATCTGCATCACCATAAGCGATCATTCGCGCAGCATGACCGATGTTATGCAAACCAGTGGTACAGGCTGTCGAAATCGCAATATTTGGACCACGCAAACCTTTCATAATAGAAAGATGGCCGGCGATCATATTCACAATAGTTGATGGCACAAAAAATGGGCTCATACGACGCGGACCGCGTTCATGCAACAAAGTCGCGGCATCTTCAATTAAGCCAATACCACCGATGCCAGAACCAATAGCAACACCGGTTCTAGGTGCGTTTTCATCGGTAATTTCAATACCTGAATCATTAAATGCTTGGATACCCGCAGCAATACCATATTGGATAAATAAATCCATTTTGCGAGCTTCTTTTTTTGACATGTACTCTTCGCAGTCAAAATCTTTTACAAGACCAGCAAAGCGAGTGGAAAAGTTTGTAGCGTCAAAATGCTCGATATTTACGATACCACTCTGACCTTCTAAAAGGGCTTTCCAAGAGGATTCAACTGTGTTGCCTACCGGTGACAACATCCCCATGCCTGTAACAACTACACGACGTTTGGACACGATTCTTTCTCCGGAAATTAATATTGAGATAATGTAGAGATGGAAGGTATAAGATAAAACTCAGGCGGTCAAGGAGACCGCCTGGGGGTGTTATTACTGTGCGCTGTTTACGTAATCGATAGCAGCTTGAACAGTAGTAATTTTTTCTGCTTCTTCGTCAGGAATCTCAGTGTCAAATTCCTCTTCTAAAGCCATTACTAGCTCTACTGTATCTAAAGAATCAGCACCTAGATCATCAACGAAAGAAGCTTCATTTTTAACTTCAGCTTCGTCTACACCTAGTTGTTCAACAATGATTTTTTTTACGCGTTCTTCGATGTTGCTCATTTTTCTTTTCCTATTACAGAGAGTTCGCTTAAATGCGATGTTGCCCGTAGTTTATTCAATCTTTGAAAAGTTGCAAGTCTGACCTTGCTGGTCAAACCACAAATTTCAGGTTTTTCACTGAAATTTGGTACGTATTTGACCTAAATCATGCAAAGTGCTGTTTAAAAAGCACTCTAAATAATTTAAACCATGTACATGCCACCATTCACATGAAGTGTTTCGCCAGTAATATAGGCGGCATCATCAGAAGCTAAAAATGCAACTGCTGATGCTATTTCACGCGGATCACCTAATCGACCTGCTGGCACTTGAGATAGTGTAGCAGCACGTTGGTCATCATTCAGCGCTTTTGTCATATCAGTTTCGATAAAACCGGGTGCAACAGTATTTACCGTTACTCCGCGAGATGCGACTTCGCGAGCCATAGATTTAGTAAAGCCAATCACACCGGCCTTCGCAGCTGCATAGTTAGCTTGACCTGCATTACCCATTGTTCCTACAACAGAACCAACATTGATAATGCGACCACAGCGTTTTTTCATCATGCCTCGAAGAACCGCTTTAGACAAACGGAAAATCGACGTTAGATTAGTATCAATGATATCTTGCCATTCGTCATCTTTCATACGCATCAACAAGTTATCACGAGTAATACCGGCATTATTCACTAAAATGTCAATTCCACCGAATTCTTCATTAATGGTTTTAATTGTAGCAGCAACAGAATCTGCATCCGTTACATTTAATGCTAAACCTTTACCATTACTTCCAAGGTAGTCAGTAATCGCTTGTGCACCAGACTCACTTGTCGCTGTACCAACCACCGTTGCACCGCGCGAAACTAAAAGCTCGGCAATAGCACGCCCGATACCACGACTGGCACCAGTAACTAGTGCAATTTTACCTTCAAGATTCATTATAAATCCTCTTTATGACTGAAAATATGTACTTCGGCACAGCGCAAGCCATGCCATCAGTATTAACCACGAGCTACATCGAGAGAAGCTGGATCATTCACCGCTTGTGCACTCAAGGCTTTTACAATACGTTTTGTCAAACCAGTTAATACTTTACCCGGTCCAAACTCTAGTAAGTTTTCTACGCCTTGATCATGCATCACAACCACGCCTTCAGTCCAACGAACTGGGCTATATAATTGACGAACAAGCGCATCTTTAATCTTCGCAGGATCGGTTTCTGCAATCACATCTACGTTATTAATTACAGGTACGACCGGTGCGTTAAATTCGATATCCGCTAGTGCTTCAGCAAGTTTATCCGCGGCGGGTTTCATCAGCGCACAATGTGAAGGTACAGAAACCGGTAAATGCAATGCACGCTTAGCACCTGCTGCCTTACAAAGCTCACCTGCGCGCTCAACAGCCGCTTTATTACCTGCGATAACAACTTGCCCAGGTGAATTAAAGTTTACAGGCGAAACTACTTCACCTTGTGCAGCTTCTTCACAAGCTTTTGCAATAGCATCATCATCTAAACCAATGATGGCATACATCGCGCCAACACCAGCAGGAACGGCCTGCTGCATAAGTTCACCACGTAGTGCTACTAGCTTAATCGCTTGTTTAAAGTCGATAACGCCCGCGCACACTAATGCTGAATATTCACCTAGGCTATGACCAGCTACCATTTGAGGTTGCTCGCCACCGACTTCTTGCCATACACGCCAGATCGCTACAGATGCAGCTAATAAAGCAGGTTGAGTACGGTGTGTTTCATTTAAATCTTCTACAGAACCATTTTGAACCAAGGCCCATAAATCATAACCAAGCGCTTCTGATGCTTCGGCAAACGTTGTTTTTACAACTTCATATTGTTCGCCAAGTTCCGCTAGCATGCCAACAGTTTGAGAGCCCTGCCCTGGAAATACAACAGCAAACTTACTCATAGAAAATTTCCTTAAAATTAAAATCTAGCTTACCTATCGTGTAGATAAACCTAACAATTAGAATCGAACGAGCGCAGAGCCCCATGTGAAACCACCACCAAACGCTTCTAATAACAGCATGTGACCACGTTGAATGCGCCCATCGCGAACGGCTTCATCTAATGCGGTTGGAACCGTAGCGGCAGAGGTATTACCATGACGGTCTAACGTTACCACCACTTGATCAAGTGACATGGCAAGTTTTTTAGCTGTGGCTGAAATGATACGTAGATTGGCTTGATGAGGAACTAGCCAATCCAGTTCAGTTTTGGCCATATCATTCGCTTCTAATGTATCTTTAACAAGTTTAGACAGTTGAGTAACTGCGACTTTAAAGACTTCGTTACCGGCCATATGCAGCCACGAGTCAATGTATTCTCCACGCTTAGCCTCTTCCAAACTGAGTAATTCACCAAAACGGCCGTCAGCATGTAGATGTGTTGAAATAATACCTTGCTCTTCACTTGCCCCCAAAATAACGGCGCCAGCCGCATCACCAAATAAAATAATGGTTGAGCGGTCTGTCGGATCACACGTCTTAGATAAGGCATCCGCACCAATGACTAAGACATGTTTTGCCATTCCCGTTTTAATATGCTGATCAGCAACAGACAGGGCATAAACAAATCCAGAACATGCAGCAGCAATATCAAAAGCAGGACAACCTTTAATACCTAATGCGGCTTGCACTTGACAAGCTGAAGATGGAAATTTATGGCTACCACTCGTCGTCGCAACAATAATCAAATCAATATCGTGTTTATCGATACCAGCCATCTCAATCGCATTGACTGATGCTTGATAAGCCATATCGGCAACTGATTCATCATCTGCTGATATACGACGCTCGCGAATACCTGTTCGAGTGACAATCCACTCATCAGAAGTATCAACCATTTTTTCCAAATCAGCGTTAGTACGCACTTGAGTCGGTAGATAACTACCAGTTCCTAAAATTTTGCTATTCATGAAGACTAATAATGCCTCTCGAGTAAAACCGCTTCTAAACGATCGCTTATACGGCTTGGGACCTGTTGTTTAACTTCATACACCGCCTCACCAATAGCATTGATGATAGCAGATGAGTCCGCTTGTCCATGGCTTTTGATAACAATGCCGCGCAATCCTAGCAAACTTGCACCATTATACTGGTCGGGGTTCAGTGTTTTTAGCTCATTAAATAAATGAGAAAACACTTTTTGAGCAATCCAACCCTTAAATGTTGAAGTGCTAAAATGATTTTTCAGCTTTTGATGGAATAAATGAGCAACGCCTTCACAAGACTTAAGACACACATTCCCAACGAAACCATCACAAACTATCACATCTGCAACGTCATAAAAAAGCTGATTTCCTTCAATGTAGCCAGAATAGTTGATTTCTTTTGTCTGACTCAACAATTCTGAGCAACGTTTAACCAAATCATTGCCTTTTATTTCTTCTTCACCCACATTAAGTAAAGCAACTCGAGGCGCTTTTTCAATGTGGACTTGCGCTAAAGCACTCCCCATTACAGCAAATTGGAATAATGTATCAGCATCAACTGAAACATTGGCACCAAGATCAAGCATCCAAGTTCTCTTACCAGAAATAGTAGGAAGTGCACTCACTAAAGCAGGCCTATCAATCCCTGGTAATAATTTGAGGAAAAATTTAGACAACGCCATTAAGGCACCGGTATTTCCACCACTTACACAAGCATCAGCCTCTCCATTAGCGACATGATCTAAGGCAATTCGCATCGAACTACCAACACTGTTTCGTAAAGCTAAAGAGGGTTTTTCACAATTAGAAATCGATCTCTCACTATGTTTAATGATGAGACGAGAGGTCGGCGTAAATCCGAGATATGTCAGTTGATACGTAATTTGTTCACGATCACCAACCAGGATAACTTTCAGCTCTGGGAAATGTGACAATGCCTGCACGGCGGCAGGCACTGTTACGCGAGGACCAAAATCCCCGCCCATTGCATCAAGTGCAACGGTAATAGTTTGCAAAGGTCAACCTTACTTGTTGATAACCTTTTTGCCACGGTAGTAACCGTCAGCAGTCACGTTGTGACGTAGGTGAGTTTCACCTGAAGTTGCGTCTACAGATAATGCACTAGTTGTTAGCGCATCGTGTGAACGACGCATGCCACGCATTGAACGTGATTTTTTGCTCTTTTGTACGGCCATGACCCTACTCCTTCGTTTTTAAACTCTACTGCTTAAATTAGCACTAGCGCTTTAAATTTTTTAAAACGTCAAATGGATTCGGTTTTTCTTCCAAAACTTCTTTGGGAAGATCCCCAAACACCATATTGTTTGATTGTACGCTACATTCAGATTCGTCATGCATTGCAATTTGAGGTAATTCTAGAATGAACTCGTCTTCCACTAGTTTAATCAGATCCAACTCACCGTACTCGTTCAGATCTACCAAATCGTACTCTTCTGGTGCGTCTTGTTCACTCTTCTCACTGTAAACAGGAGTAGTAGTGAATTCAACTTCGCACAAATGCGCGAATATCTCATTACAGCGTTGACATTCTAAATCGACTTCGACGTTAGCTTTACCAGAGATAACGACTAATCGTTGTTCATCCATTTCAAAGGACAATGTAACTTCTGCGTCGCGTTTGACGCCTTCAGTGAACTCTGCAAGTCGCTTTAATAAACTAACTTGGATTATACCTTGATAACCTAAGCGTTTTTGAGCAGATTTTGCCGGGTCTACTGTACGCGGTATTTTTACCTTTTGCATAGGGCGCGAATATTATCCTCCAAAATGAATTTAGTCAAAGAAAAAGGCAAAAAACTTGCATTTCTCTTACTCGCTTATTTTTGTATGTTGAAAGTCATTACATGTAAATATCAATGACGTCTCTAGACAATTGGTTTACTGTATCACTTATTAAATTAAATTCTGATGCCAAGAGATAGACATGATTGAAACTCAATTAATTTTAGCCTCAACTTCTATTTATCGAAAACAATTATTAGAAAAACTATCTATTCCATTTGAGGCTAAGAACCCGAATTGTGACGAAACGCCTTTCATCAACGAATCAGCGCAATCACTCGTCTTACGTTTAGCCAAAAATAAAGCCGAATCTTGCTTACTAAATGACGATAAACCTCACTTAGTTATTGGCTCCGACCAAGTTTGTGTTATCGACCAACAAATTATCGGTAAACCTCTAAATAGAAAAAATGCTATACGACAACTGCAGCAAGCTTCGGGAAAATCCATCACTTTCTATACTGGCATCGCAATTTTTAATTCTTTCAATCAAACGACAGACGTAGAACTCGATACCTTCACCGTACACTTCCGACAACTAACACAACAACAAATAGAAAATTACGTCGATAAAGAACAACCTCTCTACTGCGCTGGCAGCTTTAAAAGTGAAGGCCTTGGCATTGCATTATTTGAGCGTTTAGAAGGTAAAGATCCGAATGCATTAATTGGGTTACCGCTTATTACCTTAATTGATATGCTCAAAAAACAGGGAGTCAACGTTCTTTAATCGCTATTGCGCCTCATTCTTGTATTTTCTCAACGCTAGCAATACTCGCTCTAATTTCGATTCCATCGGTGCCGAAATATCCATAGATTCTTCTGTGGCCGGATGAACAAACTTAATATTGGCTGCATGGAGAAATAAGCGATCGAGTCCCATTTGTCGCGTATAAGCATCAAAACGTCTGTCACCATATCGATCATCCCACGCAATAGGATGCCCAGTATATTGACAATGAACTCGAATTTGATGGGTCCGGCCAGTAATAGGACTGGCTTGAACCAATGTTGCTTGGCTAAATTTCTCTAAAATTTTATAGCGTGTTTCGGACGGTTTACCATTTGGGTTAACTCGAACGATACTATTTACTTCATTCTTTAATAATGGTGCTTTCACCACTTTACAGCTTGATTTCCACTCACCCATGACTAATGCAAAATAATACTTTTGCACAGTTTTTTCGCGAAATTGAGCTTGTAAATGACGTAGAGCAGATCGTTTTTTGGCAACTAATAAAATGCCCGACGTGTCGCGGTCAATACGATGCACTAATTCGAGAAAACGGGCATCAGGGCGTAACGCTCTTAGCGCTTCAATAGCTCCAAATTTCAAACCACTTCCACCGTGCACCGCCGTACCTGATGGTTTATTTAAAATCAGCAAGCTGTCATCTTCAAATATAATACAACTTTCTAATTCAGATACTTTATCTAATTTAGTACTGATTGGCGCGGCATTTTCTTCAGATGAAATACGTACAGGGGGGATGCGTACCATATCCCCTGCTTGTAATTTATATTCCGCTTTTACACGTTTCTTATTAACGCGTACTTCTCCCTTACGCAAGATGCGATACACCATACTTTTTGGGATTTGCTTAAGTTGATTGCGCAAAAAATTATCTATTCTTTGTCCTGCCATATCAGCATCAATATCAACAAATTTCACTTCAGTTTTAATATCAGTCATAGTTGCTATTCTAGCATTCAAATCTAGGTGAGTGTGATAACAATCTCAAAATTATACCCTTGCTTTTATCCCCCACGTACAGATTTCTAACAGAAGTGTATAAAATCGAAACAGAAAATCACATAAGAACATGAAAATTAAATAACTTTCCTTTCATGAATATCCATTTAATTGAAATTAAATATAAAGTTAACCACAGGTTTTCCTATTTATTTATGTACTTTGCAACAAAGCTGATTGCTGATATTTCTTCTCACTGCTATAGTTCACAGCTGCAATGGTTGTATTGAACATTTTCTATGCAAATTTAATGTCATCCATTTGCGATTATGAGTAGAACGCTTCCTACCGTTGTGCCGCATTAGGCGTAAGACACCACCGAAGAAGATCAACTTATCGCCTACTCACGTTATCAATGCAGAAGTAATACCGACTAGAATCGGACCAGGCACTCTTGTTCTACCCAAAGTAATTGAAACGGTTCATTAACGGTTTCAAATAAGACAGGTATGAGTGTTTGGTAGCTATCGTGCCCCAGAGCATCCCCTATACAGCCGTGAGGCTGCAGCCAAAGCCATGGGATCTGGCACCTTTGATACGACAAAAGCGATAAGCAATTATCACGAAGAAAAACAACGAGAATTTAAAATGAAAAGAATGTTGATCAACGCAACTCAAAAAGAAGAGTTGCGCGTCGCATTAGTTGATGGTCAGAAACTGTTTGATTTAGACATCGAGAGTCCTGGACATGAATCTAAAAAAGCTAACATATATAAAGGCCGTATCACACGTGTTGAACCAAGTTTAGAAGCTGCATTTGTAGACTATGGTGCTGACCGTCACGGTTTCCTCCCTCTTAAAGAAATTGCCCGCGACTACTTCCCTGCTGGTTACACCTATCAAGGCCGTCCGAACATTAAAGAAGTTCTAAAAGAAGGCCAAGAAGTTATCGTACAAGTAGAAAAAGAAGAACGTGGTCAAAAAGGTGCTGCATTAACTACCTTTATTTCTTTAGCAGGTAGCTACCTAGTTCTTATGCCAAATAATCCTCGTGCTGGTGGTATTTCTCGCCGCATTGAAGGTGATGAACGCACTCAATTAAAAGCAGCATTAAGTACTCTTGAATTACCACAAGGCATGGGCTTGATTGTCCGTACTGCTGGCGTTGGTAAAAGTGCTGAAGAGCTTGAATGGGATTTAAACATCCTATTAAAACACTGGGGAGCGATAAAAGAAGCTTCTGAGACTGAGTCTGCACCGTTTTTAATTCATCAAGAAAGTAACGTTATTGTACGTGCTATCCGTGACTATCTACGTCGTGATATTGGTGAAATCTTAATTGATAGCAACACCATTTATGAACGAGCTCGTGATCATATCCAATTGGTTCGTCCAGATTTCGTTTCTCGTGTTAAAAAATACGATGGCGATGTACCACTATTTAGTCATTACCAAATCGAGAGCCAAATTGAATCGGCTTTCCAACGTGAAGTACGCCTGCCTTCTGGTGGTTCAATTGTTATCGACCCAACCGAGGCCCTAACCTCTATTGATATCAACTCTGCTCGTGCAACAAAAGGCGGAGATATTGAAGAGACAGCGCTCAATACCAACCTTGAAGCAGCGGATGAAATAGCTCGTCAATTACGCCTTCGTGACTTAGGTGGTCTAGTGGTTATCGACTTCATTGATATGACGCCCGTTCGTCATCAACGTGAAGTAGAAACTCGCATGCGTGAAGCGGTAAGAATGGATCGAGCTCGCGTACAAATTGGCCGGATCTCTCGTTTCGGTTTATTAGAAATGTCACGTCAACGCCTTAGCCCATCATTAGCAGAAGCAAGCCATCATATTTGCCCTCGCTGTACTGGTACTGGTGTTGTACGTGATAACGAATCATTAGCACTCTCTGTTCTTCGTTTAATTGAAGAAGAAGCATTAAAAGATAATAGTTCACAAGTACTGGCCGTTGTTCCTGTATCGATTGCGTCCTACTTATTAAATGAAAAACGTAAGTCAATTCAGCATATTGAAAAACATCAAGATGTAAACATCATTGTTGTACCAAATGCTGATATGGAAACACCTCACTTTGAAGTCGTTCGTTTACGTGATGGTGAAGAACATCAAATTTTGTCTTATCTAATGCCTCAACGTATCGAAGCATTTAAAGAAGCAGAAAGCAAAGAACCTGTTGTTTCAGATCTTAAGCCTCGTCGTATCGAAGAACCTATGCTGAAAGGCTTTGCACCATCTAGTGCTCCTGCTCCAACCCCAACAGCAGCCCCTACTGCAAAAACTCAAACAATAGAGAAACAATCTGAATCATCGGGGATTGGCGGTATTTTTAAAGCCATCGGTAACTTCTTATTTGGCTCAAATGATAAAGCTGACGAAGTCACGTCAACTGAAGATAAAGCTCCTGCGACACAAAATCGCCAGCGCAATGATCAGCAACGCGATAACCGTCGTCGTAATAATCGTGACCGCAATGAAAGAAGCAATGAGCAGCGTAAACGTCGTAAACCTCGTACAGAAACACTCGAAGATAAACAACAAACGGAAGTAAAGGCACCACAAGCTGAAATCCGTAACGAGAAAAAACGCAAGCCAAAACAAGACAAGAAGCCAAGTAAAACAACATCAAAAGTTGTAGAACAAGGCCAACAACTTGCCGCTGAAGCACAAACAGTTAAGCCTGAAATCGCTTCGAATGAAGAAAAAACCGTTCAAATTAAGCAACGTCGCCAACGTCGTCAAATGAAGAAAAAGGTACGTGTGAGCGAACAGGTTACAGAAGCTGAAGAAACGGCCGTTCAAGAGCTAGTGATTGCTGAAGATACAGCGAACACCGTTCCTGAAGTCGATACATCAGAGAAAGAAGACGGCCAACAACGTCGTAATCGCCGTTCACCACGTCATCTTCGTGCAAGCGGTCAACGTCGTCGTCGTACTCGTGATCGTCGCCCTAACCCGTACCGTCTCCGCACTGGCGGTGTAGCATCACCAGAAATGGCGATGGGTAAAGTTTGGCCTCAATATGTGCCGCCAGAAAAAAACACACACAAAGAAAAAGCTGTGACAGAATCAGTTGAAGCGCCTAAAAAAGAACCAGTAGCTCTTGGTGGTTTTGCTTTCCCTGAAATGTCTATGGGAAAAATCATCATCTCTCGCTTTGTCGATACACAAAGATCAGAAGTAGTTGAAGACAAACGACAACACGATGATGTGAAAGTAGCGGATCAAACGAACATTGCAGCAGCCAATATCCCTGCTGTAACTGAAAAACACATTGAAGCGGTCGAGATTGAAGAGACAGTATCAAACGAATCCATCACTCATGCTGAAACTGATGTCCAAGCCAATGCTGATGTAAATGTAAATAAAACGATAGAAGAGCCAGTTGTTCTTTCAGCAGAAATTACGCAAGTAACGGAAACTAAAAAAGCAGAAGTTAAAGCGAAAATTACAGCTCCGAAAGCGACAAAGGCAAATGCATTACAAGTGAAATCACACGTAAGTGCCCCGATGGCAAAAGCATCAGGTACTGGTAAATTAAATGAAATCACTGTTGTTGCCGCCTCTTTCCGTTACGTTGAGTTTTCTGGGAAATCAGCCGGTAGCCAAGCGGCTTCTGGACAGTCATCTTCTGGCATGTCAAAAACATTAAGCGACTAAATATAGTTGTTACCCTAATATAAATAAGGCCACATAATGTGGCCTTATTTTTTCTTTGTAAATACGCTAGAGCACAACAGCGATCATCACCAGTTCGATTAATTATACCGTGAATATTGCATTTATGGTTTCTTAGAATTCAGCTTGCAGAAGCAGTTGCAGTTTTTTCAACCATTCTGTAACATCCGTCAACAATTTTACACGTGCTTTTTACCGATTAGACGTTGATGCCTTTTTATACTGGCTTTACTGCTTGTATTACTTCCACTTTATTTAATTGGTATAAGCCATTATTCCTTTACTATTAACTGAGTACCCATGTTCGAATTTCCACAAATATCTAGCCAATCTATTAAAAATGATGTGCTGTCCGGTTTAACGGTTGCCCTTGCCCTAGTACCTGAAGCCGTTGCTTTTGCTTTTGTGGCTGGAGTTGATCCAATGATTGGCCTGTATGCCGCTTTTATTATGGGCTTAATGACGTCCATTTTTGGTGGCCGCCCAGGGATGATTTCGGGTGCAACCGGTGCAACTGCCGTTGTTATGGTCAGCCTCGTTGCCGTTCACGGAGTGCAGTATCTATTTGCTGCTGTTTTATTAGTTGGTGCCATTCAAATCCTCGCTGGTTTATTAAAGCTAGGAAAATTTATCCGTATTGTTCCTCATCCTGTCATGATTGGCTTTGTTAACGGTTTGGCGATTGTTATCTTTATGGCTCAATTAAGCCAGTTCAAGTCACCTGATATGAATGGTGTTATGAATTGGTTACCACAAGGACAAATGATGATTATGTTAGGCCTTGTGGCCTTAACGATGGCTATCATTCACTTTTTACCTAAACTGACCAAAGCCGTTCCTTCTTCATTAGTCGCTATTGTTGCCGTCACAGCCATTACGCAAATATTTAATTTGGATACCCGCACGGTCGTGGACTTTCTTCGCACCATGTCTGGTGATGTGAATGCGACTTTAGCTGGTGAATTACCAACATTTTCAATTCCAGCTGTTCCATTTAATTTAGAAACCTTACAAATCATTTTCCCATACGCTTTGATTATTGCCGCTATTGGCTTGATTGAATCATTATTAACACTCACGGTTGTCGATGAAATGACCAATACTCGCGGTAAAGGTAATCGCGAATGTATTGGGCAAGGGCTAGGTAACTTAACGTGTTCTATGTTTGGTGCAATGGGTGGCTGCGCAATGATAGGCCAATCGATGATCAACATTAATTCTGGTGGACGCAGTCGTCTTTCTGGTATTACTGCCGCTATAGCTCTACTTTGCTTTATCTTGTTCACAGCCGCATGGATTGAAATGATCCCACTCGCTGCTTTAGTCGGTGTAATGTTTATGGTTGTCATTGGCACATTTGAATGGGCAACCTTTAAGCTTGCTCGCCGAGTACCAAAACAAGACTTCTTTATCATTATACTGGTCACTATCGTAACCGTTATGACTGACCTTGCCGTTGCTGTCGGTGTTGGTGTTGTTGCTTCTGCTTTAATGTTTGCTTGGCAGCATGCAAAACACATCAATGCAGTAACTAACATTAACGAAGAAGGATCTAAAGTTTATCAAATTAATGGCCCTATTTTCTTTGGTTCAGCAGCTAACTTTACCGAATTATTCAATGCCGCAGATGACCCTATGGATATAATCGTAGATTTCAGTCAATCGCGAGTTGTCGACCACTCCGCCATTGAAGCGATTGAAACCATTGCCGATCGCTACACGAAGCTAGGTAAAACACTTCATTTACGTCACTTGAGTCAAGATTGCAAAACGCTTCTGCATAAAGCGGGTAGCTTAGTCGAAATAAACGTGAAAGAAGATCCAACGTATAAAGTCATTGATAATTTACTAGCCGATTAACTTTCAATCTTACAATCGTCTTTCCAATGCTAAAGCCCAACTTCAATGTTGGGCTTTCGTTTTTCTGTCATACCTAAAATTCTTTTCTTTATCATTTATCCGTATTTAAACTGCTCTTATTTCGCTATCATCTAAAAAACTCTGATATGGGACAATCTATCTATGGCACAACAAAAACAAGATCGACACCAAGAACGTCAGCAAAAAATCAAACAAGAGGTAGATCAAAGAGTCGAAGCCGCTCAAGAAGAAAAAGGCCTCATACTTGTCATTACTGGTAATGGTAAAGGGAAAACTACCGCAGGATTTGGCACGATTGCACGTGCAGTTGGCCATGGTTTTAATTGTGCAGTAGCTCAGTTCATCAAAGGAACATGGGACAACGGTGAGAAAAATCTATTAGAAAAACTTGGCGTTGAATTTCAAGTCATGGCGACAGGTTTTACATGGGAAACTCAAGATAAAGAAGGCGATACATTAGCAGCTCAAAAAATCTGGCAAGAGTGTAAACGTATGCTTAAAGATGATTCCC
Organism: Vibrio casei; assembly: GCF_002218025.2. Taxonomy (NCBI): domain Bacteria; kingdom Pseudomonadati; phylum Pseudomonadota; class Gammaproteobacteria; order Vibrionales; family Vibrionaceae; genus Vibrio; species Vibrio casei. The sequence continues at coordinate 1,748,941 of NZ_AP018680.1, forward strand.
TCAATGTTATTTTATTGGATGAAATAACCTATATGGTCACTTATGGTTATATTGATTTAGATGAGGTATTAGAGGCTTTATCACAACGGCCAAAAATGCAATCGGTAGTATTAACAGGCCGGGCTGCCCATCGCCGCTTAATAGAAGCCGCCGATACCGTATCTGAAGTAAGGAATGTAAAACATGCTTTTGACGCTGGAGTCAAAGCATTAAAAGGCGTTGATTGGTAAATATTCAAAAAGGAGTCAGGATGCTTTATATTAAAAAGCCTGACTCCGGTAAAATACCGAAATCAGGCCTGAAAGCAGCTAATCAGAAATGTCCAACGCTAATTGATCACTTCACATTTTATAGGTTAAGTGATTACTTAAATAAATTATTGAGTAAATCACCAGCAGCTTTTTTTACATCATCATTCTTATCAGAATCTTTCCCACCTAATAATTTATCAATGCTTCTATCCACTTCTTTTTTTGCTTTTCCCTTCGCTTCATCAATTTTTTCTTTGGCTTTTTGCTTTGTTTGTTCATCTAAAGCCGCGTTTAAATCAGGGCGAATCTTAGGCTCAGTCCACGAACCCTTAATACTGATAGGTAGGGTAATATCTTTTAGATCGTTGGTATCCTTACCACCTTGACCTTTTAGCGTCCCTACAATCGATGTTTTCACCAAGAAGTCAACGGTTTCATTCACGTAATTTGCTTCACCATTTCCTAAGATACGTAATAAAGGTGATTGCAATGCCAAGTTATTGGTTTTCATTACGCCTTTTGATAAATTCATTGTCGTGGTTAAGGCGCTGAAATCTGTTTTCTTCACCGTATCAGCTTCGGCTTTTTTACCGTTAAAAATGGCTTGTACTGCTCTAATCTCATGCGCGACGTTGACACCATAAAGTGATCCGTCCGCAAAGTTAATGTTAATCACACCCGCAAGATTTTGTTTCGCTTTATCAGTAATTAAGCTCCGACCGGTAAGATCCGCTTTAATATTCCCGGTACCTGAAACAAAATCCATGTCCGCAATATCTTTAAGTAAAGGCTGCACTTTCACACCTTTTACTTCACTGCCAAGAGTATAAGTGGGTATATTTTTACGCGCATCAATACGAGCCTTAGCACTAACAGAGCCGTCATATAAATTAGCGGCAAGTTGCTGCAAATCAATCACACCTCTGTTGACGGTAAATTGAGTGACTACATTCTGCATTTTTGCATTACTGGCTGTCAGTTTATCAATTGAAATTTTACCCTTAACATCCAAAGTACGTGTCACGGTTAAATCAGGTTCATTTTGTACCGTATTACTATCCGTTTTAGCTGTCACTTTACCTGTAGACTTTGGTTCGCTTGAAGACTTACCACTATCCATTTGCTTTAAGAGCGCATCCACGTTGATTTCAGGACTATGTAAATCAAACTCTACTTTAGGGATGGTTGAAGCAAGACTAACTTGAGAACTTCCATCAAATACCAACTCGTTGATACCAAGCTTCTTCAATGCAATATTCAAATATTGCTTTGTGAGGTCAAAGCTCACATTTGATACCATATCAATCGCAATCGGGCTCAATGGTAATGCTTTACCGTCAATCTTCCCTTTTACTGTCATATTATCTAAACGAACTGATGATATTTCTTTGTTCACGGTCAACAATGCCGTTTGGTTCAGATCAATATTCATGTTAGAAACTTGACCTTTTATACCTACTTCCATGTTATTTGCATAATCAGACTTAAAAGTGTCTAAATTGAAGGTCAATTTTTCAATGTTAGTTGAAACATCTTTAAATTTGGCTTCAATTTGTGTTTTTTGAAGTTCATAATCCGTCAAATCTGTGGATACTTTAAATTCAGTGTCACCAGCAGCGGAAAAAATCTGTTGGTTATTTTTTCCTTTGATATTGAATTCAGCTTTACTCCATTCATTAAATTTAAATTCAGATAATGCAAAATTAACATCAGAAAGGGACAAATCAGAACCATTTTTATCATCAAGCATTTGCAATTTAGCATTATTAACGGTAATACCCGCTAAACTTACTTGCCATGGAGAATCTAATCCTTCGCTGGTTCCACTAACACTCGTTGAATCTGGCTGAGCAGGAACACTAGCATCTGGAGAAGTGCCGTTAATTGCATTCTCTTCAACCGATTGCTTAACAAGATCTAAATTAGAACGGCCATCTTTTAGTGTTTGAATAAAAATATCCGCACCATTTAATGTGACATTACCAATATCAAGCTTTCTCTCGAGTAAAGGTAGCACCGAAATATCTAATGCCGCATCGTCAATTTTTACCACTTGATCCTGCTTGAAACCATTTGGGTTAAGAACTTGAGTCTTGCCAATGCTAAATCCAATATGCGGGAAAAAGCTCCAACTAATATCACCGTCAATGACAAGATCAAATCCAGTCTGAGCTTTCGCTTGTTCGATAATAAGTGGCTTAAATTGATTTGGATTAACAAACAGAACTAACGCTAGAATGGCAATCAAAATAGCAGCAATAGGAATAGAGATAATTATGAGTATTTTTTTCATGGGATCCCTCGCACAAAATATGACAGGAAGTAACGTTAATAATATAGCAAACCCTACTTCAGTTTGGTAAGGCGAGTCATATAGATAAATTAAAGCTGTGCTGAGGCGAATACCCAAACACAGCTATTCTACGTAACCTTTAATCTTCATTTATGCGGCTTGCTACCGCACCTTGTTGATTTTTATATTTGGCATTATCACGTTTGTTATACGGCTTATCTGCATCACCTGATAAAACTTCAAAGCTCAATGCGCCAATCGGCATCATCGGCTTAAGGGCAAGAGGTAAACGACCAGAATTATAAAATTCAAGAACGATACGCCCAGACCAGCCAGGATCAATACGATGTGCGGTTACATGCACCATTAAGCCTAAGCGAGCAAGCGACGAACGGCCATCTAACCAACCAACAATATTGGCAGGTAAATCAACCGATTCATGAGTCACAGCTAAAGCTAACTGGCCAGGATGAAGGTAAAATTCTCCATCATCTGAAATATCAATTTCATCACTCATTACTTTTTCAAGTTGAGCTGTCACTTGCTCTTTCTTACCCGACAAATCAATATATGGCGCACTATGATCGTTGAATACTCTAAACTTATGACCTAACCGTACGTCGACAGTTAAACCACTAATACTTTCCTCCGACGGAGCTGGCGTGATGGTTATTTTTCCTTCTGCCAAATATTTTTTTATATCCCTATCGCACAATCTCACAATTCAATCTCCTAAAGTCACTTTGCAAAGCACAAAGCTCTTAAAAATAGCCATATTATGATTTTAGTAATTTCGCAATGTGTGCTTTTAATACATCAATAGCAATGCGGTTTTTACCGCCCCGAGGGACAATAATATCAGCGTGTTGTTTAGATGGTTCAATAAATTGCATAAACATTGGACGAACAGTTTTCTGGTACTGCTTCAATACTGAATCCATAGTGCGTCCGCGTTCTTCAACATCACGTTTCACACGGCGTAGCAGACAAATATCTAGCGGTGTATCCATGAAAACAGAGGCGTGCATTAGATTTCGTAAACGCGGTTCTGTGAGTAATAATATGCCTTCTAAAATGATCACTTTTTTAGGTGTCATTAACGTCGTATTTTCAGTCCGAGTATGTTCGGAATAGCTATACTCAGGAATATTCACCGACTCACCTTTCACAAGATGTTCAAGTTGCTCACACAATAAATCATGATCAAGCGCACTTGGGTGGTCATAGTTGGTTTTTACCCTTTCATCCATACTTAGATGACTTTGATCACGGTAATAGCAATCTTCAGTAATCACCCCAATTTGATGATCACCCACTTTTGCTCGTAATTCTTTATATATGGTGCTCGCAATTAAGCTCTTCCCTGATGCCGATGCGCCGGCGATTCCTACGATGACGCATTTGTTTTTTTCAGGCATTCGTTGTTCTGACATGTAAAGCACCCAAGCTCAATAATAACAGGACCCCCAGAGGGGAAATAAACCGCCTGATTATATACCTTTATGCATCAAAAAGGGAGTTTCCAATACACCTAATCGACGATAAAAAGTAGAAAAATAAGCGACTTTTCAGCACATAAAATCATCCATGTAGAAAAAGTAAGCATCAACGACTAAAAATGATTATTCACTTTAACCCCAGCAATAAAAAGAGTACCAAGAAAATAAGTACATTCTTTTTATCTATAGTAAGTATCGCGAAGTGTAAATGACTCCGTTATGTGACGTCAGTAAACATAATCGCATCAGACGCTGGCTCACCTTGCCAGAATAGGCGACAACCAACTTGGGCCGCTAACTCAATATAAATTTGTGCATATTCACTATTTGGTTTGGCCGCAACCGTAGGATAACCATTATCGATATCGGCCCGTAAATCGATGTGAAGAGGAATTTGAGCAAGCAGAGCCAGATCCATTTGTTGTGACATTTTTTCAGCACCGCCATGACCAAAAAGATCTTCATGATGCCCACAGTTAGAACAAATGTGGTAACTCATATTTTCAATAATGCCTAAGACAGGAACACCGACCTTATCAAACATATTCACCCCTTTAATTGCATCCGCAAGTGCAAGATCTTGGGGAGTCGTCACAATAAGTGCAGAAGTAACAGGAATCTGCTGTGACAGAGTTAATTGAATGTCGCCCGTACCCGGTGGCATATCAATCACAAGGTAATCTAGATCAGGCCATAATGTTTCATTTAGAATCTGCGCTAATGCCTTTGACGCCATTGGCCCACGCCAAACCGCAGCATCACTTTCATCCACAAGATAGCCAATTGAATGAGTAAACAACCCATGCGCTTCAATTGGAGTCATCCATTTGTTATCAATTACCTTTGGTTTACTGCCTTTTGTACCCAGCATAAGTGGAACGGAAGGCCCGTAAATATCCGCATCAAGCAACCCAACTTTAGCGCCTAATTTATGCAATGCTAATGCAAAATTGACGGCCGTGGTTGATTTACCAACCCCGCCTTTGGCTGACGTGATCGCAATAATATTTTTTACTCCTTTCACAGGATTCCCGTGAGGCGTTTTCATTGTTTTGACTTGGGTACAAACGACAATTTCAGGCAAATCGTCATGAATTTTTTTTTGAACATCAATCCAGGACTGAAGTTGGCCTTGTAAACCTTGCCCATAAAAAGGTAATCGGATTTGAACTCTGCCATCTGCTAACACAGAAACTAACCCCGCCGTATCAGCCCATTGTGGGATTAACTGTGGGTGTTCAAATTGATTAAGCCACTGACTTAACACAGAAGACGGTAACGAAGCACCTGATGATGAATACGAAGAAAATAGAGACATAAGACCTCAAATCATGAGTTGAATAAACTAATCCTAGCATCTTCGCCATTGAACCAGAACTATTTGGGTATATTGATGAAAAATATCATTGAATTCAAACCTTGCACTTCTTGGAGTCATGGCCTGCATAAGGTAGAATCGGAGAAAGTCTCTGATTCGAATCCGTCTGGGTATGATAGAAAATCAATCTCAGCATCGAACTCACCCCAGAATAAGAAGTGATGGATAAAAATGGCAATTGACCCAAGAAAAATTCTCGTAACCTGTGCGCTCCCTTATGCCAATGGCTCTATTCACCTTGGACACATGCTAGAACACATTCAAGCCGATGTTTGGGTTCGCTACCAGCGCTTGCGTGGTAATGCGGTGAACTTTATTTGTGCCGATGATGCACACGGTACCCCAATCATGCTGAAAGCTCAGCAACTAGGTATTGATCCAGAAGAAATGATTGCAGCGGTTCAAAAAGAACATGAGCAAGATTTTTCAGGTTTCAACATCAGTTTCGATAATTATCACAGCACCCACAGTGACGAAAACCGCGATTTAGCCTCTGATATTTATCTTCGCCTAAAAGAAAATGGTTTTATTACCAGCCGCACCATTTCTCAATTGTTTGACCCTGAAAAAGAAATGTTCTTACCCGATCGTTTCGTAAAAGGATCTTGCCCAAAATGTAAAGCCGAAGACCAATATGGTGACAACTGTGATGCATGTGGTGAAACTTACAGTCCAACTGATCTGATCAATCCAAAATCTGCGGTGTCTGGCGCGACCCCTATCATGAAAGATTCAGAGCACTTTTTCTTCGACTTACCACAGTTTCAAAGCATGCTAAAAGAATGGACTCGTTCTGGCTCATTACAAACCGAAACGGCCAACAAAATGCAAGAATGGTTCGAATCGGGTCTTCAACAATGGGATATTTCTCGCGATGCGCCTTATTTTGGTTTTGAAATTCCTGGTGAGAAAAACAAATTTTTCTATGTTTGGCTAGATGCTCCAATTGGATACATGGGTTCATTCAAAAACCTATGTGATAAGCGCAATGATTTAGACTTTGATGAGTACTGGAAAAAAGACAGTACCGCAGAGCTTTACCACTTCATCGGTAAAGATATCGTTTATTTCCACAGCTTATTCTGGCCAGCTATGTTAGACGGCGCAGGTTTCCGTAAGCCAAACAATATTTTTGTTCATGGTTATGTCACGGTGAACGGCGCTAAGATGTCAAAATCTAAAGGTACCTTTGTTAAAGCTAGCACTTACCTTAAGCACCTTGATCCAGAATGTTTACGTTATTACTACGCGGCAAAACTCAACAGCCGAATTGATGACCTAGATTTAAACTTAGACGACTTCACTCAACGTGTAAACTCAGACGTCGTGAATAAAATCGTCAACCTTGCTTCACGCAATGCTGGTTTTATTGCTAAACGTTTTGACGGAAAATTATCCACTCAGTTTTCTGAAGCTGCTTTATACCAAGAATTTGTCGATGCTTCTGATCGTATTGCGAACTTATATGAAACGCGTGAATTTGGTCGTGCGATTCGTGAAATTACGGCATTGGCTGATAAAGCAAACCAATATGTTGATGAGAAAGCTCCTTGGGTTATCGCGAAAGAAGAAGGGAAAGATCAAGAGCTACAAGACATTTGCACCGTTGGTATTAACCTATTCCGAGTACTAATGACTTACTTGAAACCTGTCATGCCAGAACTTGCCGCTCGTACGGAAGCATTCTTAAATGATATTCTGACATGGGAAGGTATCGCATCACCACTAACCGCCCATGAAGTGACTAAATTTAAAGCTTTGTTTAACCGCATCGATCCAAAACATGTTGAAGCGATGATCGAAGCATCAAAAGAAGATGCCGCGGTTGAGATGGCAGCCAAAGAACAAGCCGAACAATTAACACAGTCGGAACTTGATAAAGAACCGGTTGAACCTGAAATAGAATTTGACGATTTTGCTAAAATTGATATGCGGATTGCCAAGATCATTTCTTGTGAAGAAGTGCCTAAAGCGAATAAGTTGCTTAAATTCCAATTGGATATCGGTGGTGAAACTCGTCAAGTATTCTCTGGCATCAAATCAGCTTATACACCAGAAGAACTGGAAGGAAAGTTAACGGTAATGGTTGCTAACTTGAAGCCACGTAAAATGAAATTTGGCATGTCTGAAGGTATGATTTTAGCTGCTGGCCCTGGAGGTAAAGATCTTTGGATTTTAGAACCTCATGACGGTGCTCAACCAGGCATGCGCGTAATGTAAACGCCATTCTCAACCTATCGCTTACATGTAGAAGACAACTAAAGCTCACAAAAGGCTGCAACGAATGAAGCTTACTTCATTATCGTTAGTAGCCTTTTTCTTTGTGAGTTATAAACTTAAGCACTCACTATAGCTCCATCAAAAAACTCCATTTCCCCAAAAAAGCTAAACATTAATCACTAACGCACCATCTTAGAGCGTAACGTAATGAGTTACTGCACACAAAACAAACACGCTTCCATCATATTAGTAGCGGTATTCTTTCCCTCAGTTCTATCTTCCAGATCATCAATGAATACACGCAACATTCCAATAACGACGGCTCCATTCTTCGAGTAAAACACTCATAAGCAAAGTGTATTGGTACGTAAATTGCTTTATTAATTCTTTGAATTATGTAAAAAGCACGAGGTTAGTATGTTTATCTCGATAAGTTTATTTATTGTCACCATTATAATAGGTTTTTTATTCCATTTTAGTGCGGTGAGAGAGAAGTGTAATCAATCTCGCTACGCCTCAATCAGCCAGCTAAGAACACTAATTTTTTCAGTACGTGAACATCGTGGATTAACTCACTCTCACTTAACAGAAACACCTTATACACCAAGTGCATTAAAGGAAGTTAATGCTAAAATTCTCGATATATTTAATCAACTTAAGGCGCAATCTGGTCCTGAAACCAAACAAGAAATTCGTATACTTCAAGAAAAAGTAGAAAACCTTCTTTACCAATGGACGACTTTCAGTGTAGCTAAAAATCAGTTGCAGCACGGACGGGTAATTCGACAAATACTCTTTCTCATCGATGAATTACTCATTAGTTGGTTAGTCGATTCACACCATGATGATATTGCAGCCGATTACCACCATTGCTGGCAAAAGGTATTAGATACTTTAGAAGTTCTGACTATGCTTCGCATCAGCATTCAAGAGGTAGATACAGATTTAGGTAAGAAACGATTTAGGCACCATGCTTCAATATTGAGTAGGAAAATGAACCAACTGTCCCTCATCTGCCCATTAACAACCGCAGATAGTGATCAAAGTGGCGTGATTCACACACTCAAGCAATGGCAGGATAACGATACTATTGAACTGTCTAAGCTTGAACTTTATCAATTATCTTTAGATGCATCTTTGATTATTTTTAATATTTATGATCAAGTACTATCTGATATTTGTGAAAGTATTTACTTACCTTTAGTTCCTCAAAATAGATAAAAAATGCCTGCGGATGGGCAGGCTTATTTAAAGACTAAATGTTTAGCTATCATCTTCAGTAAAGTTGGATGGTAAATTTTCTTTCATTGTCATCCAAACATGGCCACTCTCAATGCCATATTGGCGAATTACAGCAGGAAGTTCTTCAGTCTTACCACTTTCACATACCGCTAAAAGCTCTTTATAAAACTTAATAGCTAATAATCTTGCTTCTGAGTTTGAAAAATAAAAACTACCAACACGATCATAAAGCTTTTTCATTCCATTGAAAATCAAACCATAGATTTGATTACCAGAATGAAAAGCTAAACGTTGAAACAGCATATAATCATAGAAGTTAAACGTCTTCGCAATCAGAATATAGTCTCTCTTAGCTTCATCTTTCTCGTTATCTTCTTTAACGGATTGTTTAATTTTTTCCGCATAAGGCGATTCAACAATAAAGGATTCCCAAGAATCATGAGATTGCAAGGTTTCACAAGAATCAATAACACGATTTAGTGTTTTAATACACGCGTCTGGATTCAATTTAAAGGCATAACGCATGAAAATAGGACTAATACTGGTACGAGCGGCAAGTAAATCTTCGACGATACTAGTTGCATTATCACTATCAAGCGTCATTAAAGTATCCAAAATATGCAGACTTGATGTCTCCATAAAGTTATTCACTTTTGTTGGTTTGCCATGTTGAATCGTTAACCAACCATCACGAGCCAATCTCTGAAGCACTTCTCTTAAGGTCGTTCGAGTCACACCGATTAATTCTGATAACTCTCGTTCTGCGGGTAAAATAGAACCAGGAGGAAAGCGCCCGTTCCAAATGCTCTCTATTATGTATTTCTCTGCAAACCCTGCAGGGCTTTTTGCCTTAATGACCATGTGTTCACTTTTCCGAGTTCAGAAATAAAAATTGCACTCATCATACCACTACTTGTCAGTGACTTAAAACAAGCAATATTATCACTCGCTCGTATGATAACTTTACATCAATAACATTCGCTCAATAAATACCAGACATTATTCTGATCTTTGTATGAAAATATAATCCAGTTCGATAAATTTCATTTTTCCAGTTTACTATCTAAACACAGCGTGTATTGTCTTCCGCACAAATCTAACGCATTTCAAACATAATTGATTAAGCGTATTCATTTTTACAAAAAATCATTAACAAAATTATAAAACTATAGTGTTGCAAGCTTGATTTACATTATGAATAGTTAAATTAATTTAATTATTTTCACATCTTGCAATCAGAAACACGGCATACTGTATTTAAATTCATTTTTTTGACTTAAAAGAGTAAATTCATGACCATGTCTTTAGGAAAAGCATTTGTTAAAAACTTTCTAGGAAAGGCGCCTGATTGGTATAAAGTTACCATTATTGCCTTTTTGATCCTTAATCCCATCGTATTCTTTTTAATCGATCCTTTTACTGCTGGTTGGTTACTTGTTGTCGAGTTTATTTTTACTCTCGCAATGGCTTTAAAATGCTACCCACTTCAACCAGGTGGTTTGCTTGCCATTGAAGCCGTTGCTATCGGTATGACTAGCGCCGAACAAGTAAAACACGAATTAGCCGCCAATATTGAAGTGTTATTGCTGCTTATTTTTATGGTGGCTGGTATCTACTTCATGAAGCAGTTGTTGTTATTCATGTTTACTAAGATTTTATTAGGTGTTCGGTCAAAAACACTTCTATCGGTTGCTTTTTGTGTCACGGCAGCATTTCTTTCCGCTTTCTTAGACGCATTAACCGTTATTGCCGTTATCATTAGTGTTGCTATTGGTTTCTATGCCATCTACCACAAAGTGGTTTCTAACCCAGAAGCAACACTACATCACGATCACACTACCGATGAAATGATTCCAGAAATCACTCGAACGGACTTAGAAGATTATCGTGCTTTCTTACGATCATTACTGATGCATGCAGGTGTTGGTACCGCTTTAGGCGGCGTCATGACCATGGTTGGTGAGCCTCAAAACTTAATCATCGCAGATCAAGCTGGATGGCAATTTGGTGAATTCATTCTGCGCATGGCTCCTGTTACTTTTCCTGTTTTTATTTTTGGAATGCTCACTTGTGTTGCAGTGGAAAGATTAAATGTGTTCGGCTATGGCGCTAAGTTACCAGAAAATGTTCGTAAGATTCTTATCGAAGTTGATTACGAAGAGCAAAAGAAACGTACCAAGCAAGACATCGCAAAACTGTACATTCAAGGCTTTATTGCTGTTTGGTTGATTGTCGGTTTAGCAGGGCATCTAGCCGCCGTCGGTTTGATTGGCCTATCTGTTATTATCTTAGCAACCGCTTTTACAGGGATTACTGAAGAGCACTCTTTAGGTAAAGCATTTGAAGAAGCGTTACCATTTACTGCATTGCTCGCCGTATTCTTTGCTGTAGTCGCGGTCATCATTGACCAACATTTATTTAAACCGATTATTGAAGCGGTCCTGCAATTAGAAGGTGATAAGCAAATTACCATGTTCTATATTGCAAACGGACTTCTATCGATGGTCTCAGATAATGTTTTTGTGGGCACCGTGTATATTAATGAAGTCAAAATGGCATTACTTGACGGAACCATTAACCGTGAGCAATTTGACCTGCTAGCTGTTGCTATTAACACCGGTACAAATTTACCATCTGTTGCCACACCAAACGGACAAGCTGCATTTTTATTCTTATTAACCTCAGCTCTTGCACCATTAATACGCTTATCCTACGGTAGAATGGTTATTATGGCCCTACCTTATACCGTAGTATTAGCGGTAGTCGGTTACTTAGGCATTCAATTTCTATTAGAACCTATAACCGTTTATTTCCATCAAATTGGTTGGTTAACCTCAGCTACGATTGAAGTGGCGACTCAAGGTTCACCAATAATCGGTCACTAACTTAATGGATGTACAAAAATAGAAAGGTTTACAGTACTTGAATAGTCTTTCATAATTTTGAACTATTCTGATGTTTAAGGCTCTGAGGAATCAGAGCTTTCTTTTTTATAAGGATATACCTGTGTCTTGGCTTTCTACCATTCATTCATTTTCAAAAAAACGTCTATCATGGATGCTGTTACTTCTTTTTGTCGTGTTCTTTGAGCTTTGTGCGCTTTATTTTCAACATGTTTTAATGTTAGCGCCATGCGTCATGTGCGTTTATGAAAGGGTTGCAATGATGGGAGTCGGAGCCGCGGCAATGGTTGGGCTTATTCAACCTAAAAACCATTTAATCCGTTGGTTAAGTCTAGCCGGATGGGGATATACCTCATTTAGAGGATTACAATTAGCTATAGAGCATGTCGGTTATCAATTTAACCCTTCACCTTTCGCAACTTGTGATATTTTCCCACAATTTCCAAGCTGGGCCCCTCTCAATCAATTGGCTCCGTGGATGTTTGAACCTACTGGAGATTGCTCAAAAATCGTTTGGCAATTTCTCAACTTATCTATGCCACAATGGCTTGTCGTGATATTTAGCGCAAATTTAGTGGTTCTTAGCCTTGTCATTATTGCTCAATTTTTTAAAAGCAAATAGTCAACAGGGGTCGTTAACCTTCTTCAATAGCCAGGTTAACGACCATCGATAAATTAACCACCACAGCACTGCTTAAACTTCTTACCACTGCCGCAAACACACCGATCATTTCGACCAATGTTTTTATATGGATTCACGCGTACCGATTGATCGCCTTGAAGCGCATCATTCGCAGCTTTACTGACTTCATTAATCATCAAGTTTAATTGAGGCAGCATCTTATCTAATGTTGGTGGCTGGTCTATACCCACGTCTTTCATTTGTTGGTGTGTTGATTTTTCATCAATCACTAACATTAATGTGGTGAGTAATCCTTGCAGCATGCGAACTGTACCATCAGAAAGTTGATCCACTTGATTCCAACCCGGCTCAATCTCAGGCCACACCGTCATAAAGCCTTCAGCAAAGTCGACGACACCACCATTAGCGCCATCATCCATATTCAACAACTTCAATACGTCATAATCGCACGACATCAGTTGAGAATATTGAGCTTCAAAATGTTGAGTGAGTGCAGACTGCGCACTTTCTTTATCTAATTCAACTAATGGAGCAATCCATATCATGGGATCAAGTGCTTTCGGTGTCATGTTTGCTGCCAATACCGCCCCTTCAATAAATTCAGGGGTGTAGTCTGTGGTCTCTAAACAAGAAACATTGATCAATTGAGTCATAACTGTACTACCGCAAAAAATAATGCCCATAGTGTAGCGGCTAAAACACTTATCACCAATAATAGTTAAGCCCTTAATCCTGTCATAGTTTCTTAAAATCCACGCCATAGTGTAATCACAGTGACATTTTAATTCTAAGACACTACAATCTCGCATCCTTGGTACTACCAATTTATATATCACATCAATCTGGAGACAAACATGCGTGTCGTTCTTGGCCCAATGGAGGGTGTTCTCGATTATTTAATGCGAGATCTTCTCACTGACATCAATGATTACGACTTATGTGTGACAGAATTTGTTCGCGTGGTTGACCGCTTGTTGCCCGAACACGTTTTTACCCGTTTGTGCCCAGAATTAGAACACGGTAGCCAAACTCGATCGGGTACACCTGTTCGATTACAGTTACTAGGACAAGAACCCAATTGGATGGCAGAAAATGCAGTTCGAGCGGTTGAGTTGGGATCCCAAGGCCTTGATATCAATTTTGGTTGTCCGGCTAAAATGGTGAATAAAAGCAAAGGTGGCGCAGCCCTACTTCAGCATCCTGAACAATTGTATAAAATAGTGAAAGCATGTAGAGATGCCGTACCAGATGATGTCATTGTCTCGGCTAAAATTCGATTAGGGTGGGATGACCCACAAGATTGCTTGGAAATTGCGGATGCCATAGAGCAAGCAGGAGCGAGCGAGCTGACTGTTCACGCAAGAACGAAAATGGGAGGATATAAAGCTAGTGAAATTAAATGGGAATATATTGAGAAAATTAAACAACAAAGCCAAATCCCCATTATTGCAAACGGAGAAATTTGGGATTTTCAAGACGGGCAAAATTGCTTAAATCAAACCAAAGCGGATGCAATTATGGTTTGTCGTGGCGCTTTCAACCTCCCGAATTTAGGCAATGTCGTAAAATATAATCACGAAGCAATGCCTTGGCATCAAGTGATAGAATTAATGCTCAAATATTCTGAATTTGAAATTAAAGGCGATAAAGGGCTTTACTACCCGAATAGAATAAAGCAATGGCTGGCCTATCTCCGACATGAATATGAAGCAGCTGATGAACTATTTCGTAATATTCGTCGTTTCAACAAAGCCGAACCTATCGCAGAGCATATACGCTCACTGTCCACTTCATACTCCAAACAGGCTTAAATCATTTATACAAAAGATTATAAGTTGCTAGTTTTATTGTAGGTTTAGACTGTTAATCAAAACAGAGGTTTCTCACATCACTGCTTATCGTGAGATGATAATTTTAGTGAAAAATCAGCGTACTAATAAATAACTTTATTTTTACCTGCCTTTTTTGCCTGATAAAGCTTCTCATCGGCCTGCTTAATTAATTCTCTTAAACCAAGTGTTCTTTTTTTATCTTGGATAGCAATACCACCTGAAACTGTAAACCCACTAGGAATAACCTCTAATGAACCACTTTCGATCTCTTTACGAATTCTTTCCATTGCCAAGTTCATTGTATCGATCGTTTCTGATTGCATATAAACAATAAATTCTTCCCCGCCAAAACGAGCCACAATATCATCATTTCTGGTATTCATTTTAAGTGCATTACCCACAAAAATAATGGCCTGGTCTCCTACATCATGCCCATGAGTATCATTAATTTGTTTAAAGTTATCAATATCAAAAATCGTCACAGCTTCAAATGATAAAGGGCATTTCAATTGGTATTCTTGGTTAAAACCTCGTCGGTTAAGTAACCCTGTCATAGGATCATGTAACGCTAATATATGAAAATGGTGTTTTTCATCTCTCGCACGCCAGTAGATTAAGCTCAGAACCGTAAGAAAATACAAAACAAAAATTTCAAATAACGAGGTTTTTTCTCTTACAAAAAATAAAGATACTTCTTTTTCCCAATCAAATTTAAAATACATAACTTGATTAGTTTTCACACCACCAATCAACACCTTCCGTGGTAACCATGCATTTTCTGGTAATGGATCCTTTCCTAACACCTGAAAAGTAATGTGTTGATATAATGGAGCTCTATTCGATGACAACTTTGAAATAATAATATCGACCAATACCATCCCTTCAAATTTATTTTGATCAAACAAACCTGTCGAAATGGTTAGTACTAACTTATTGGTTGCAACATCCATGACAGGTCCAGTCAGCCGAATAACACTTTTACCACTTTTTGCTTCTAGCCAATATGGTCGAGTTTGCATTATTGGGATAGCATCTTTATGTATATTGGTCACAAGATCTGCAGGTGAGGATATAATATAACCAAGAGGAGATAGATAGTATAAACCCGAAATATACGCTTCAAGGCCATTTAAAAATGAGAATGTAGGAGCAAGTAATAACTTGCTTAAAATGTCGTTATAAATTGGACTATTCGATTGGCAGGCTTTTGGTAAAGCTTTTACGGCATAATCGATTTCAAGCACTTTCCGAGCATCTGCACGATAAGCCGACTGGATCGCTTCATCAGACGGTGTCCAAAGGCAAAAACCATCTTGTTCTATACTTTTATTATAGGCAGTTTTACTTGGTAGTAATTCCGACTCATGTGTGAAATAGGTGGAAAAACTATAGTTTAAAGATCCTAGTAATTTCACTGAATGGGCAAGATCTTGAGTCACCTTACTATATTCCGCTTCAATATCGTCACTAACTCCTTGCGTATACTTGTATACCAATAAAAGCACAACACAGAATGCTAAAACTAATGGGGCAAGAATAATACGCTTGAATGTTAACTGAGAATTATATTGGATCATGAGGCTTTTATTTAAGATAACAGCCTCGATTGTATCAGGGATTCCACTCTATAAACAAAATATTAGATTAGAAGAACACTTTTCACAGCAACGAATACACAGTGAAAAGTGTACAGTTAACCTAACAATAAGCTGTCATCGGTTAGCGCCTCACCTCTGACCTTACTAAACATATCCAACAAATCAGTAACTTGCATCCCTTTACGTGTTTTGCCATCAACATCTAAAACAATCTCACCTTGATGAAGCATGATCGTTCTATCTCCACAATCTAGTGCATCTTTCATTGAATGAGTCACCATCATTGCGGTCAAATCAAATTCCTTCACCACTTTCTTTGTTAAATCGATAACAAAAGCTGCCATCCTAGGATCCAACGCGGCAGTATGTTCGTCCAGTAACAATAATTTACTATCCGACAACGTTGCCATTATTAAACTAACTGCTTGACGTTGCCCACCAGAAAGCAAACCAATATTATCGCCTAAGCGATCTTCCAACCCCAAATCAAGAATGCTTATTCTGTCTTGAAAAAGCTTACGTCGCTGACCAGATAAAGACATCGCCCAACCTCGACGCTTCCCCCTCATATAGGCAATAGCCATATTTTCTTCAATGGTTAGATCACCACAAGTCCCCGCTAATGGATCCTGAAAGACTCTTGCACACATACGAGCACGCTGATCAACCGACCGTCTCGTTACATCGATATTATCTATCACAACGTGCCCACCTATCATTGGTGTTTCCCCTGTGACTGCACCAAGTAAGGTCGATTTACCCGCACCATTGGAACCAATAACGGTTAAAAATTGATGTTGAGGTACATTAAGCGAGATTTTTCTAAGCGCTTTATTTTCCAGTACAGTTCCGGGATTAAACGTGACTTCAATATTTTTCAATTCAATCATAATGCCGCCCCTTTCGCTGCACGTTTCGCTTTAATATTGCTCTTTATTTTTGGCGCAACCAAGGCAATAGCCACGAGCAAAGCAGTGACTAAGTTTAAATCAGAAGCTTGCATACCAAACATGCCAGTATTCAAAGCAAATTGAATCGCTATACGGTATAAAATTGAGCCAACAATAACAGCCACCACTGCCACCCAAATTTTTCGACTTGGAATTAACGTCTGCCCAAGAATCACAGCCGCAAGACCAACGACGATGGTGCCAGCACCTGCCGTCACATCAGCAAATCCACTTGTTTGAGCTAAAACTGCACCAGAAAAACCCACTAAGCCATTCGATAAAGCCAAACCAAAATAGGTATAGAAACCAGTACTTGCACCTTGCGCAGCAACCATACGAGCGTTCACACCTGTCGCCCTTAAAGCCAAACCAAAATCACTATTTAATAAGCGAATAATCACCAAAGCACAAACAATCACTAAAATAGCAACAGCGAGTGGGCGAATGAATAAGGCACCGCCAAGGTCATCTAAAGGTGTGAAAATCGTTTGTTCACCAAGAAGGGATAAATTTGGACGCCCCATAATTCGAATGTTAATCGAAAAGGCAGCCAACATAGTCAAAATAGAAGCTAACAAATGCAAAATACCACAGCGTACGGCCAAGAAAGCAGTAACGAAACCACTTAATCCTCCAACAAAGAACGCCATCACAGTAGCAACCCAAGGGTTTACGCCTGAAACTAATGCCGTTGCGGCAACCGCAGCCCCCATAGGAAAACTACCATCAACCGTCAAATCTGGAAAATCTAAAACTCGAAATGTAATGTATACACCTAAAGCGACTAGGCCATATATTAAACCTAATTCTAAAGCGCCGTAAAAGGCAAAAGCAGACATACAAACTCCTTCTCTGCTTACTATATCTATCTCAATGAAAATCATATGACAGACATAAACACTCCGGCCAATCACATGGCAGGAATAAAAATCCATTTAATTATTTGTTATGGACACAAGAAAGTAACAAGCCAACAAATTGGTTATTGAGCGGTGAGACTCAATAACCTTTTCATCATTTTACTTTGTCGATTCTTTAGCTCGCTCTAGAATAGACGGTGGGATGTTAATGCCCAATTTTTCTGCCGCTTGCTTATTAATAATAAGGTCAGAGGCCTTGGCAATTTTCACAGGTAAATCACTTGGTTTCTTACCTTCTAAAATTGCCGCTACGTAATCTGCCGTTTGGATACCAACTTGGTAATAATCTGCTCCCAAACCAATGACTGCACCGCTATCAATATACGTCGTGGAGGCGGCAAATACTGGTTTCTTCGCTTGATTTGCAGCAGCAACCATACCATCAATAGCACTGGCTACCGTGTTATCAATCATTGCATAAATGACATCAGACTTAGCCACGATCGCCTGGGTAGCCGATTTAATATCAGCACTTTTAAGCGCAGTACTTTCATGAACCGTAATATTTCGTTTTGCGGCTTCAGCTTTAAGTAACGTCATCAAAGCAACAGAATTTGCTTCTCCTGGGTTATAAACCACACCAATACTTTTTAACTCAGGATTGAACTCTTGCATCAACTCAACATGCTGTGCAACGGGTGACAGATCAGACAAGCCGGTAACATTACCTGAAGGATTATCTAAAGATTTTACGAGTTTAGCCTCGACAGGATCGGTTACTGCAGTGAAAACAATGGGAATATTTCTTGTTGTAGCCGCAAGCGCTTGAGCTGAAGGTGTAGCAATGCCGACTAAAACATCAGGCCCTTCACCAACAAACTGGCGAGCAATTTGAGAAGCAATAGCCGGATTGCCTTGTGCGGTGCGATATTCTAAATTTAAATTTTTGCCTTGTTCATACCCTTGTGCCTTCAATCCATCGATTAAGCCATTACGGGCTGCATCTAAAGCTGGGTGCTCAACAATTTGTGAGACATCTACTTTGTAAGTTTTAGCGGATACACCTGTTGCAGACATTAATGCCGCCCCTGCAAAAATAACAGTAGCGAAAAGTTGTTTTGCTTTCATCTTGACTCCTTGATTCAGCAATAGAATGTTGTATTTGATTTATTATTATCGATCTGTACAAATAAATTTACAGCTGGGCAATGCTATTTTCATTATTACTCTTTACATTGAGCTTATATTCTTACCAGTTAATCTGGACAAAGGGAAGTGGCAGTTTACAAAATAGCAACAAAGCCCTAATAACGGATTATTAGGGCTTTGTTTTATGAGAAAAATAGAGGGGTTTGGCGCTTAAAACCAGCGTTCTAAAGCAGTATCGTCTAATTGAGTAAATGCTCGTTTAAGCATCGCAGCAAGCTCTTTATAACGAGGTTTTGATTTTATTGGCTCTTGAGCAGCTCCTGATTCGGCCACTTTTTGGTAAAGTTCACGATACCAATTTGCTAAACTGGGTGGTAACAATGTGTTCGAACGTGTTCCTAACCACCAAATACCTTGCAGCGGCAAGCTAATCGCAAATAGAGCGATAACAATAGCTTGAGGCATCGCACCATAGTTTTGTAGACTCATTTGCATTAACACACTAATAGCAGCAATAGCAGGCATAACCTTAATGCCAAACCTAGTTGCTTTTATTATGCGTTGCTCTGGAAATATAGGCGCGAGCTCTTTACGAACAGGCCAGAGGTCCATGTAATGCTGCCCATCTTTTAAGCGGTGGATAAAACTTTTATGACTCATATACCCTCCTTACCTATAAAAAATCCCAGTAAAAAATCAAATAAAATCGTAATAAAATTGACTAAAGTTAATATTGGTTAAAATATTTTTTGTTATATTGAGATATAATCGTTATCCTTTGCACGCTTTCATGATCTCCGTCACCAAATTCTTAGGTTGAACTGAGTGATATGTCGCACAAATTAAAATTTTAAGCACGCCCAAAGAATGTCAGATTCAATTGTGCGCGTCTACTTTAAAGAATAATACGTTGATCCTAGATTGTCGTCTATTCTTGAAATTGTTTTATTTCATTACAGTCATTTTTGAACGAATACAGGTATTCACTCATGTCAAAGCTAGTCCTAGTTTTAAACTGCGGTAGTTCTTCACTAAAATTTGCAATCGTTGATGCGGAGTCTGGCGATGAGCTTCTTAGCGGCCTTTCTGAATGTTTAGGTCTTCCAGAAGCACGAATCAAATGGAAACTAGATGGAAAGCATGAAGCACAACTTGGTCACGGTGCAGCGCACGCTGAAGCATTAAACTTTATCGTAGAAACCATTCTTGCTTCTAAACCAGAATTAGGCGAAGGCGTTGGGGCTATTGGTCATCGCGTTGTTCATGGTGGTGAAAAATTCACCAAGTCAGTGTTGATTACTGAAGCTGTTATTCAAGAAATTAAAGACGTTACCGCGCTAGCCCCACTACACAACCCTGCGGCTATTGCAGGTATAGAAGCGGCTAAGTTAGCATTCCCTGATTTGAAAAATGTGGCTGTTTTTGACACTGCATTCCACCAAACCATGCCTGAAGAAGCTTACCTGTATGCTATCCCATACAACCTATACACTGAAAACAGTATCCGTCGCTACGGTATGCACGGTACTTCGCACCTATTCATTACTCGTGAAGTTGCGAGCATCATGGATAAGCCAGTTGAAGAAGTAAACATTATTAACTGTCACTTAGGTAACGGTGCTTCTGTTTGTGCAATCAAAAATGGCCAATCAGTTGATACATCAATGGGTCTAACACCACTTGAAGGTCTTGTGATGGGAACACGTTGTGGTGATATCGACCCTGCTGTTATTTTCCACCTACATGACTCACTTGGTTACTCGGTTGAGCAAATCAATACGATGCTAACAAAAGAATCGGGTCTGCTTGGCCTGACTCAAGTAACATCTGATTGCCGTTTCGTAGAAGATAATTATCAAGAAAAACCAGAAGCAAAACGTGCGATGGACGTATTTTGTCACCGCTTAGCAAAATACATCGCTGGTTACACGTCCACACTTGAAGGCCGCCTAGATGCCATCGTCTTCACTGGTGGTATTGGTGAAAACTCAGGTCCTATCCGTGAACTCGTTCTTAATCGTCTTGGTATTTTTGGTATCGAAGTTGATAACGACAAAAACTTAGCCGCTCGTTTTGGTGGTGAAGGTGTAATCACAACAGAAAATAGCCGCGTACCAGCAATGGTCATCTCAACCAATGAAGAATTGGTTATTGCAGAAGACACTGCACGCTTAGCGAGTCTTTAATCTTTACAGGCTAACATCAAGTTAGCCTGTTTTCTTTATGGCTGAGTTTATCCAGCTCAGCTATTTTCAATAGTTAGAGGAAACTTATCCATGTCTCGTACTATTATGCTTGTTCCTATTAGCGCTGGTGTTGGTTTAACTAGCGTTAGCTTAGGTGTCTTACGCGCTATGGAGCGTAAGGGTGTAAATGTTGCATTCTTCAAACCTATCGCACAACCACGTAGCGGTGCTGATCTTCCTGATCTAACCTCTACCATTATCTCTACAAACAGTGATATGAAAGTGGCTGAGCCAACACCAATGTCTGAAGCAGAATCCTTCATCAGTAATGAAAAAATGGATGTCCTGCTTGAGCAAATCGTTGAACGTTACAATGCCATCAGTAATCACTCTGAAGTGGTATTAATTGAAGGCCTAGTTCCAACTCGCAAGCACCCATTTGCTAACCAAGTGAACGCAGAAATTGCAAAAACACTTGGCGCAGAAATCGTATTTGTTGCGACCCCTGGCACCAATAACGCCGTGCAGTTAAAAGAACGAATCGATGTTGCTTGTTCAAACTTTGGTGGCACTAAAAACAAAAATATTTCTGGCGTTATCATCAATAAGCTTAACGCTCCCGTTGATGAAGCAGGTCGTACTCGCCCGGACTTGTCAGAAATTTTTGATGAAAACGATCACGCCACACAAGCCAACATTGAAGTAATGCAAATCTTCAACTCTAGCCCAATTCGCGTGCTCGGTTGCGTACCTTGGAAAATTGAGTTAATCGCTACCCGTGCTATCGATATGGCGAAACACTTAAATGCAGACATAATTAATACTGGTGAAATTAACTCTCGCCGTATTAAGAGCATCACTTTCTGTGCACGCTCTCTACCAAACATGATTGAGCACTTTAAGCCAGGTTCATTACTTGTCACTTCTGCTGATCGTCCAGACGTTATCGTTGCAGCTGCTCTCGCCTCAATGAATGGTGTAGAAATCGGTGCGATCTTGCTAACCGGCGGCTACGATATTCCAGCATCTATTGCTGATTTATGTAAGCCAGCATTTGAAGCCGGTTTACCTATCTTCAAAGCGCAAGGCAACACATGGCAAACCTCGTTAAATCTACAAAGCTTTAACCTTGAAGTGCCCGCTGATGATAAAGAGCGTATCGAATTCATCAATGATCATGTTGCAAGCCACATTGATGGACCTTGGATTGATTCTCTATCTGAAGGTACTCAAGGCATCCGCCGCCTAAGCCCACCAGCATTCCGTTACCAGTTAACAGAATTTGCTCGTCGTGCAGGCAAGCGCATCGTACTTCCTGAAGGTGATGAGCCACGTACGGTAAAAGCGGCAGCCATTTGTGCTGAACGTGGTATCGCAACGTGTGTGCTTTTAGGTAATCCAGAAGAAATTCGTCGTGTTGCAGCCCAACAAGGTGTGGAACTTGGTGCTGGCGTTGAAATTATTGACCCAGAAAAAGTACGAGAAAACTACGTGGCACGTCTAGTTGAACTACGTGGCGCAAAGGGTATGACTGAAGTCGTTGCTCGTGAGAAGCTGGAAGATTCTGTATTCCTTGGCACTATGATGCTAGAAGCTGGCGAAGTTGATGGTCTAGTATCAGGTGCGGTTCACACTACGGCTAACACTATCGTTCCTCCATTCCAAATCATCAAAACAGCACCGGGTGCGTCTATCGTATCTTCTGTGTTCTTCATGCTATTGCCTGACCAAGTATTGGTATACGGTGACTGTGCGATCAACCCAGATCCAAACGCAGAGCAACTCGCTGAAATAGCAATTCAATCAGCAGATTCAGCAAAAGCATTCGGTATTGACCCGCGTGTAGCTATGATCTCTTACTCAACCGGTACGTCTGGTAAGGGTGCTGATGTAGATAAAGTACGTGAAGCCACCCGCATTGCTCAAGAGAAACGTCCTGACTTAGTCATTGATGGTCCTCTACAGTACGATGCCGCTATCATGGAAAACGTTGCCGCTTCTAAAGCGCCAAACTCGCCTGTAGCTGGTAAAGCAACTGTATTTGTATTCCCAGACCTAAATACGGGTAATACAACGTACAAAGCGGTACAGCGTTCTGCAGACCTAGTGTCTATCGGTCCAATGCTTCAAGGCATGCGTAAGCCTGTCAATGACTTGTCTCGCGGCGCTCTAGTAGACGATATCGTTTACACCGTTGCACTAACAGCAATTCAAGCAGCACAAGCTGAATAAGCTATTCACTGTAAGCTAAAACAAACAATCCCCGTTGATGAATATCAGCGGGGATTTTTTATGCCAGAAGCATGTAGCTCATTTTTATCATTGGATATTTTGAACGATGCCTTTAACTATGAACTTCGAGGAGCGAACATTATAATGGTCATACCAACTAACGCTACTGATACACCAACTACATCCCACAGTGTTGGCCGAATGCCATCAACAACCCATAACCAAAGTATCGCGACGAATATGTATACTCCGCCGTAGGCAGCATAAACTCTACCCGCTGCTGTAGGGTGTAGTGAAAGTAACCAAGCAAATAGAGCAAGGAAAAAGGCGGCTGGTAGCAATAACCAAATTGATTTGTCTTCTTTTAACCACAAATAAGGCAGGTAGCATCCAAGTATTTCAGCAATTGCAGTAATAAAAAACAGCCCCATTATTTTAATTTCTGGCACCAAAAAATCCTCATTTTGACTCTGTCAATTACAGTATAACTAACACATCCATCAGCATGTTTATTTCCAACTGATACGATTTTTTATTTACTTTTCACTTACCAATAAAAAAGCCAACGAATGACTTCGTTGACTTTGTATATTTAAAACGAATCTTAATGATTAAGAGTTTGTCTGAATTCCAACAATCAACCAAGGTGCATTATTGGCGATTAGATCACGCTCTAAATGCCAAACTTCATCAATATCTTCTTCAACACCTTCTGCGGTATCACGGTAGCGGCCCGTAAATTGAATACTAAGTTGAGCTTTAGAAGCATCATATTCGCCACGGACAATCTCAGCATCCACATACATAACATCCGTATGTTGATCACCTTGAAGCTCTGCACGTTCTGCTTTTAATTCAGCAAACAAACTTGGCGTAACATATTCTTCAATTTTATCCAGCTGGTTAAAGTTCCAAGCGCCTTGTAGTGTGCGGTAATGTTCACGAGAACCTTCCACAAATGCTACCCGGTCAAAACCTGGAGGGAAGTTATGCGGCACATCAGATTGACCTGTTGCACCAAAACCACCTGAAGCTTGAGGCTGTTCAAAGTTTTGCACATTCGGTTGTTCAAACTGTTGGCGGTTTGATGCGCCAGAATAAGCAGCTTGCGGCCCTCGGTTCATTGAACCCTGCTTTGCCCCCATCATGCCGCGTAAGAATTTGAATGCGACAAAAGCAATCAAGCCCATGATTAAAATATCAAAGAATTGAATGCCTTCAAAACCACCACCCATAAATAAAGAAGCAAGCAAGCCACCAGCTAATAAACCACCTAACATGCCGCCCATCATGCCACCACGACGAGTATTGGTTGCATCAGGCTTTTTATTTAGTGTATTAGTATTTTGTACGTTCTGTTTTGGAGCAGGCGCGGTTTTAAAACTTTTACCGAAAGACTTACCACCACCAAAGCGCTTTGCTTCAGCCAATGGTGCCGTTACCATTGATACCATAATCAATGCAACCATGACAAAAAGTCGGTTCATAGGATCCCTTTACTATTAATGACGAAATTAAGTTCATCATAGCTTGAATAAGCCATGAGTACACAACAGCAATGTTTCAGAATATTGCAAGGTGTCATGCTGAGCATTAATACATCACACTTCAACATATTTATAATAAATTCATTTATCTATTAAACCTAATACCGTTACACTGCTTATAGATAAAAAGGAATGCATAAAGGCACATTTATGGATAAATACTCTCAATCTGACACTGTTTTTTTCTCACAGCGATTTTTCCCTTACTTTGTTACTCAATTCTTCGGCGCTTTTAACGACAATATTTATAAAAATACATTATTGATTTTTGTCGCCTTCGCAAGCGCCAATCAATTACCAATTTCAAGCACCTTATTCATCAATCTTGCTGCCGGTATTTTTATTCTCCCTTTTTTCCTTTTTTCTGCAACAGCAGGCGTAATTGCTGACAAGTATGAAAAATCAAAGCTAATACGTTGGATAAAATTTGCTGAAATTATCATTATGATTGCCGGTGCCATTAGCTTTCTTTACCAAAGTTACCTTGCACTACTAATATTATTGTTTTTAATGGGAACACAATCAGCATTTTTTGGCCCAGTAAAATATGCTTTATTACCACAGCACTTAAAACCAGCGCAATTATTAAAGGGCAATGCATGGGTAGAAACAGGGACCTTCTTGGCTATTTTATTCGGAACCATTGGGGCAGGAATCATTGTCGCTACCCCAAATGCTTATTGGTTAACCGCTGTATCCGTTGTTTTTTTTGCCGTATTGGGTTTTATCGCCAGCCTATTTATTCCTAAGGCATTACCTAGCCCAAACCACTATCAATTTTCTTGGAAACCCATTTTTCATACACAACAAACATTAAATATCGCCAAACAAAATAGAACTATTCACCTGTCTATTATTGCCATCAGTTGGTTTTGGTTTCTAGGCGCTTGTTATTTAACTCAATTTCCTAATTTCAGTAAAACCTATATTCAAGGAGATAGCACCAGCGTCTCTTTTCTATTGGCATTATTTTCCGTTGGTATCGCAATCGGCTCTTTACTTTGTGCCAAGTTATCCCATCAAAAAATCAACCTAAAGCTTGTAGGATTAGGAGGCGTTGGTATCAGCATATTTAGTGTATTACTCGGCTTGTTTTCAATACTCATTCAAACGACGTCAACCAATGACATGATTTCAATTACGAATCTATTAAGTTCGGCCAACTATCTTCCAATCTTCTTTAGTTTATTTTTTTTAGGTATGTGTGGCGGGACTTTTATCGTACCTTTATATACATTAATGCAAACTCTCGCTTCAACAGAAACAAGAGCGCAAGTGATTGCTGCAAATAATATTTATAACGCATTATTTATGGTAGGTAGCGCAATCATTAGTATTGTTTGCTTATCATTACTCTCAATGGCCATACATCAATTTTTTATTTTTCTTGGGATACTCAATTTACTCGTCATTTTTGGTTTATATCGATATAAGCCTCAAACCATGACACCAGAAAGTCATTAACGTCTTCTTGAACAAACCAAGCACTTGTCGTTAATTTTTATTTAACGACAAGTTAAAAATATCAATACTTACTTAACTATGAAATTGAGATATTCTCCGCATTACTTTCTTACTACCTTTCAGGCCAAGCTATGTTTGCACATATACGTAATTATGGTTTATTTATTATTGGAGCGCTATTTTGCTTCACTCCTTGGGTTAGTTCACCTATTGCATTGATTTTCGGTTTTCTATTAACCAGTTTTGGCTTTGTTCCTCATACTATCCCTTTAACTAAAATTATTAAAAAACTACTGGCCTACTCTATTGTAGGTTTAGGATTTGGTATCAATATTAACCAAGCGATTACTGCAACCGAAAATGGCTTTGGGATTATTGTGACGACTATTTTCAGCACATTAATTCTCGGTGCTTTCATTGCAAAAAGAATGGGGTTAGAAAGAGAGACTGGGCACTTAATTGCTTCTGGGACGGCAATTTGTGGCGGAAGTGCTATTGCTGCTGTTGCTCCAGCGATTAACGCAAAAGATCAACCGGTAGCAATGTCATTAGCAGTAATATATGTTCTAAACTCACTCGCGCTATTTCTGTTTCCCGTGATTGGACATGCTCTGGATATGAGCCAAATACAATTTGGTACTTGGGCTGCTATTGCTATTCATGATACCTCATCGGTCGTCGGAGCCGCTCAAGCATATGGTGAAGAATCTCTTCAAATTGCAACGACGCTTAAACTAGCACGAGCATTATGGATTGTTCCGGTGGCTTTTATCAGCGCTCTTATGTTTAAAAATGACAGTAAGAAAATTACGATTCCATTCTTCATTTTATTTTACTGCGCAGCAATAGTGTTTAGTGACCAAGTACCTCAATTTTCAACGCTCTACTACGGTATTTACAGCTTTGCCAAACAGAGCTTGGTACTTTGTTTGTTTTTAATCGGTTGTGGGATCTCGGTAAATAAATTAAAAGAAACTGGCCCAAGACCAATGCTGTTCGGTGTATTACTTTGGATTATTATTTCCGTCAGTTCTTTAAGCTATATAATGACGCACATTCAGTAACCATCAACATAAAAGTAACTGAATAAAACACCACTAAACATGGGGTTCAATTGGAGCCTCATGGTCATGTTTCACTGATGCTTTGCGCTTTAAGACCCACACAATGATTGAAACAAATGCAGCCAATTCAGCTAAAGCCGAGACTAACCCTTCTGTATAAATAGACAGAACAACAAAAGCGGCAACCGCCAATATCAATAAAGCCTTCATTTTATTCCCTTAAATTTAAACCATCTTTCGACGCGTTAACCACGATAACTCTAGTATGGCTGAATCAAATTTAAGCAATAAATTCTGTTTTGGACTATTAAATAACTTTTGTGAATGATCGACCTAGGGTTTGTCTGTATACCTTTCCTCACCATAGTGTTGTTGGTAGTAGCGTTTTAAATCCACTCGAGCAATTTTAATTCCAGTATTCATTAAATTTTCTGGTAACAAGTAGTAAGCATCTGGACACTTAAACTTATCGAGGTACTGCACCAAAAATTGCTGATATTCCTCATTGGATAGCTCGATAATACCATCAATAAAAGCAATGGGTCTGTGCCCATATTGAACATTTGAAATGGGAATTACTATCACTTGTTTGATATTGGGATGACGATTCAAAACCGCTTCAATTTCCTCACAATAAATATTTTCACCACCAGAAATAAACTGATTATCTTCACGCCCTAAGATCTCAATCTCATCGGCTTGATTTTCAATAAAATGCACTCGTCCCAAATCTTTGGTATCAAACCATGGCGTTTGTTGATTAACTAATGGCGTTAGTTTGCCTTCTGACAAATAGCCAAGCGCTAACGTTTCACCTGCTACAAATATTTTCGAGCCTTCAACTTTTATTTTACGATGTGGTAATAACGATCCAGAGGTAGGAGAACCATCCACTTGTTTCGCTATCACGGTTGAAGCCGTTTCTGTCATGCCATAGCCCACCCAGCACTCAATACCTTTAACACTAGCCCTTTGGGTTAAAGAAAGAGGAATATGCCCTCCACCAAGTAACACTCTTTTTAAGGTCGCTTCATAAGGCTGATCAAGTAAACGCTGAAGCTGAGTTGGGACAAGCGAAGCGTGTGTTACATGCTGTAAATCGTGTAAAAGATCCTCTCCAATAACCAGTTGCGCTCCTTTGCATAACCATCTCCAGAGTATCGAAAGCCCAGAAACATGATAGATAGGCAAGCTTAGTAACCACGAATCATTGTGCTCAAACTTAAAAGCCTCGGTTAGTCCTTGCGCACTTGCTAAATGATGCTTGACACAATGGACAACCGCTTTAGGGGTACCGGTTGATCCTGACGTAAAAATAATACTGGCTTGCTGCTCTCCACAAAATATTTCACGCCTTTCAAAGCCGGTACAGAAGGAAGTATTATCAAGATCAAAAGACAATAATGGACATAAAATGGAAGGTTCAACGTCTAAGGTCGACTCACCCAACCAACAGTAATCGGCTTGAATAATAATTAATTTTTGTTTAATAGAGTGTAACGGTTGAGGCGGCATTAAAGCACATAACGCGCCAAGGCGAAGACAAGCTAAATACAACAAAACCGCTTTGGGTTCATTTTTGCTGATCAGCGCTACCACACTTCCTTGACAAAGGTTCTGTAAAGTGAGTTGATGGCATAATTCGCTAATAGTGTCATCAAGCGCTTTCCAGCTATATGTTTTAAGCGACGTTATCAAAGCAATTTTTTGTGGCTTTTCTTGAGCCCATTTTTGAATCATATCCATGGCGATTTCACCTTAATTCAAGATCGCCAAATAAGCGCTTGTTCACTTAAGAAAGCCATAGGCAAAACACTATTAGGCCAAGAGCGTTCTAATTGAGATTGGAATAACTGTAGAGTATCTAAACCCGGCGTTTGGTGTGGTGTTTGCCATGCTGATAATCGAGCCAATTGCGTTAAGCCTATCGTTGATTCAAGACTAGAACTGATCACCACTTGCAAGCCTTGTGCTTTAGCGTAATCAATAAGCCTAATGCATCGATCAATGGAACCAATTAAAGTAGGCTTAATCACTAATGCGCCCAATTGATCATTAAAAAAATTTGAAACATCAAACTCTGTCACATTGAATTTTGGAGTATGGATAGTCTCTTGCAACGTTTCATCCCAAGCAATCTTGATCCCGGTTTGACGAGCAAACTCAAGGCTAAGCTCAGGGGTATGGCAAGGCTCTTCTAAGAAAGTAATTCGACGGCGTAATTCCGGCGTAACATATTGCGCAAATTTTAGTGCTTTATCCAAACTCCAACTGCGATTGGCATCTAAACGTAAATTCAATTCTGGGATAGACTCCAAAAATAAATTCACTAGCATCCCGTCTCTAATCGGTTCATATAAACCTACTTTCACTTTGGCAACCTTTTGACGGTCATTATCCGCCATGTTTTGAAACACGGGAATTAATTCATCCGGATCACCACTGCATAAAGGCGCTACAAGATATTCACCTGCTTGAGGCAATGTCTGTTCAAGCTCGTATTTCGCCGCAGATAATCCAAAAGAGACCGATGGAAATAAGCTTTCGAAATCAGGCCATTCACCCGTTTTTTGCCATGTTGATAATATTGGTAATAATTGTGCTTCGACTTGCTCTAGTGTTTCATAACTAAAAGTGGGCAGTGGTGCACATTCGCCTAGTCCACCATGTTCATTTTCATAAAGCTCAATAATATAGCCTTCACGTTGTAATAAACGTTGTTCGCGAACAATCACACCACTGTCCATCGGCAGTTGATAACGATATAACGTTACTTGACGTGAAAACTGGCTCTTCTTAAACATAACTACTCACTAATACCAATA
Organism: Vibrio casei; assembly: GCF_002218025.2. Taxonomy (NCBI): domain Bacteria; kingdom Pseudomonadati; phylum Pseudomonadota; class Gammaproteobacteria; order Vibrionales; family Vibrionaceae; genus Vibrio; species Vibrio casei. The sequence continues at coordinate 1,779,077 of NZ_AP018680.1, forward strand.
TAAAGAAAATAAAAAAGCATGTCTTAAGACACGCCTTTATCTAAATCTTTCAGCCTTTATAAAAAGTTTAAGTCATCTGAATTACAACGTATCAACAAATGCTTTTACTATGCTGGAAAATTGTTGTGGCTGTTCATGATGAACATTATGTCCTGCATTTTTTACCAGTTGATATGGCAAGCCACTTTTTTCAGCTAATATCCTGAATTTCTGATCTTTCTCACCACAGACATATAGTAAAGGCACTGACAATTGCTTTAAATCATCAAGTAAATATGGCTGTTTCGCTAATGATGTCGCTCGTAACATACATCCTAATTGTGACCCCAGATTATCACTTCTTAGCTCAACTAATTCTTCTCGTTGATCATCATCTAAAGAACTAAATACACCTTGTAAGTACCAATCATATAAGACGTCTTCAATTGCTTCGGTCGCAAAACGTTTTGACCAATGTTTATCATCTTCCCAACGCAATACATTCTCTTGTTCTTGAATCAGACCAAAATTACCACCTTCTAGAATTGCACCTTGAATATTTAAATCTGGAAAAGCTTGTTTTGCCATGCCAAACATTGCAATTCTCGCCCCTAATGAATACGCAACAAACACTAAAGGGGTATTAGGCGCGCGCTTTTCTTTTTTCAACTTACTTAATACCGTCAGTTGAACTTGTTGACAAGCTTCTTCAAAGTTTTGCACTTCGCAATACTTACTTAAGCCATGACAAGGTAAATCGATGCAAATTGCATGTGGCAAATTCAAATGTGATAAACAATTGTTCCAATCTAAGCTTGAACCTAAGAATCCATGTAAAAACACAGGAATAGGCTGCTGCGCTTCAATCTCTCCACTATCATTTCTTTCAACCATTTGACTATAAAGCATGAGATTTTACCGCCTGTACAATTGTTTTAATATGTTGAGAAGCTTGTTCTGGTAGCGTAAGCACTTCAATTAATAACGCAGAATGAACCATACCCTGTTGGTGTTGCTTAATATAGCTATCAATGCTTTCTATGCATTGCGCCATAGTTATGGGTTGGCAATAACCCAAACCAAATTGTTTTGCTGCAAATTCAAACGTTAAGCCATGAGGCATTTGGTATAGAGTCTGCTTTTGTTCAGCTGGTACAGGTAGTAAATCAAAGATTGCACCACCATTATTATTCGTCACGATCACAACGTGGGGTTGTTCAATCTGTCTCAACAAAGCCAGAGAATTTAAATCATACAATAATGACGTATCACCAATTAGCGTCAGCATCGTTTGGCGTTGATGGCGCTGAATACCAACCGCTGTTGCAATTAAACCATCAATACCTGATGCCCCTCGATTGGTATAAACTTCTCTGCGATCAATTGTAGACAACATATCCACCAAACGAACAATTAAGCTGTTACCAATGAACATATTCCCCTTGCCCATCACACGAAGTAGATCATCCAAACACAAAACTAACTGACACTCCGTTAGGTATTCTGAGTTTTTGTGAGGTTGCGCGGAAAATTGAATGACTTGCCTAGCCTCTTTAAGTTTATCAGCCCAACCCGATTGAGGAACCGCATTATTAAGAGCAGGAGAAATAGCATTATTTAGCATATCAATGCTATCGGAAACAGAAGCCACGGTTCTTAATTGCGATAAATGATCAGGGTTTAATACACTAGGCGTGGGATCAAAAAGCCAATAATGTGAATGGTATTGAGAGACAACATGTTTGATCCATTGCCCTATACGCTTAGAAACTAATCGCGCACCAAACTGAAAAATACACTCTGCTTGTGACAACATGCTCATATAATGGGGAGACTGCAACCACAAATCAAAATGAGCCCAGTCGCTGCTAATACCACTTTGTGGATCGCATAACACAGGCCATCCATATTTTTCTGCAAAGGCTTTGGCTTTCAGCGCTTCTTCTAAAGGCATTTTTCCAATGACCACCACGACTTTTAGGTCATAAATATAATTAAGAATATGTTGTTGGAAATGGTTGGTTAATTCTGAGACATTGTAACTTGTATACAATTCATCCAATGGCATTTCTACTAAAGAAGCATGTTTGGCATTCTCAAAATAAGAAACATAATGCTCTTTTTCTTGTATAGATTGAATGTATAAGGGCTCTGGATAAGGGCAGTTAATATGAACGGAACCACCTCTGACCTTCTGATAAAGCATTGCATGTTGTACAGACACCAGTACCTGGCCTAGGTCCTGTTGAATCGATGGGCTTGGTAACATAACACTTTTGATTACATGGCTGGAGAAAATCCCTTTTTGTTGAATCGCTTGATTCGCCCCAACATCAATCAACTCTTGTGGCCTATCCGCTGTTAATAAAATCAGCTTTTCTCCCGTTAAGCCAGTTTCAGCTGTACAAGGTAATAAGTTCGTCACCGCCGTGCCCGAAGTCACAATCACCGCGACAGGTGTCCCGCTCGCTTTCGCCAGACCCAAGGCCAGGTAGCCCAGCCCTCTTTCATCAAAATGAGTATTAATAGTCAGATCGGTTCGGTCTGCCAATTCTAGCGCTTCTAAGCTCAACGGGGTTGAGCGCGAACCCGGTGCAATACAAACATGTTTTACACCTTGAGAATATAACGCTTCCAATAGAGCTTGCGCCCAAATTCGGTTAAGTCCCGCTTGGCTCATAGACCCTCACAGTGATCGTTTTCAATAGGGTAATCTGAAATTAAATTTAATAATGTGGCTGTTTTACGGTTTAACTCTTGCCATTCAAATTCAGCTTCAGATCCTGGAACAATGCCAGCCCCTGCATACAACTTAACCGTATTCTCAGTGACAACTGCGCTGCGAATACATACGCAAAATTCCGCTTTATGGTGGCCAAAATACCCCAAAGAACCACTATACCAACCACGAGTAAAAGGCTCATTAACTCGGATGAAATTTAAAGATGCTTCACGAGGTAAACCCGCAATAGCCGCTGTTGGTTGAAGGGCGGTTAACAACTGAACCCCTTTCACGCCAAGTGATAAATTACCATTAATATGACGCTTTAAATGTTGTACGCGTCGTAACTGGATTAACTGTGCTTCAGGTTGCACATCAATAGTTTCAGTATAAGGCGTTAATCGCTCAATAATGTCATTAACAACGATCTGATTTTCACGTAAGTTCTTATCATCATTAAGTAGCCAATCTGCCAATTGTTTGTCTTTTTCAGGATTATCATCTCGCCCAATCGTCCCAGCTAATGCTTCCGTTTCTAACATGTCACCACTTCGGTGATATAAGCGTTCAGGCGTTGACCCAAGAAAGCTGTCATTAGGTGAGAGCGACATTAAAAAATGAAAACTATTACGATTTTGTACACGACTTGCTTTTAACAACTGGGCTGCTTGAATCGGTTGATCAAGTTCCACGATGGTTTTACGAGCCAAGACGACTTTTTCAAATTCTTTAGATTCGATCGCTATCAATGCTTTTTCTAAGATATGTTTCCATTCATCGCATTGAGGCGAATAATGCACCGTACTCGATTGAGGTTGTAATGGCGCACTTGGTTGATAATCGGCTTTCAGCTTTTTGAGGTCCCGAATAGTACGTTCATGGTCATCCGATAAATTGACATTCAGAGACCAATTATCATCCTGTCGCATCAATTCAATTTTAGGTAAGAAGAAATAACTCGACTGATGGCGCGTTTTCGCATGTTCACTATCAAACGCTTTCCCCCCCCACACACGCTGTTGCGGACCAAGGATAGCGTAAGCTGCTATTGGGTCGGTGAAAGTGTGGATTTGCTCTAACGCAACCACTTCCTCACGTTCATCTCGTGATTGCCAATAAAAGCGAGGGTATAATATTTGCTCTTGCAACCAATCTATAGCATTAAAACTAGCCGGAAAATTGACTGGCTGACTAATTCGGTTTTCACTCGAAACTTGTCCATTTCTAATCTTTTCTATCAGTGATTCAATCACCTGATTTAATCCAGACAAGCCGACCTCTCAATATTCTCATTCTAGCCCCAAACTATTGAAGCATATTCATTTTGAAACATTACAACCCCTACCGCGCCTACTCTAAGTTTTCACTTACGGCAAATCAAGTAATAACCATAATTTAAACATTGATTTCTCTACGACGGTGACATTTTAAGCATAGTTAATCTCCAAAAAGAAAGGAGATGATTAAGCGTATTTTATCGCAATGATAATCATTTTTTATTGATAGAAAGAAAAAGCGAATGAATACCGTAAAACAAAGCATCTTCATATGGTTTGAGTATAAAAAATAGTGTAACTTGATGGGTCACAAACAATTTTCATTATGGGTATAAGGCTATGAACCACATCGAGATGTCATCAAAACTCGATAATGTCTGTTACGACATTCGAGGGCCAATCCTAAAACATGCCAAGCGCATGGAAGAGGAAGGGCAAAAAATTCTGAAACTAAATATTGGCAACCCTGCCCCATTTGGTTTTGATGCCCCTGATGAAATCCTTGTTGACGTTATTCGTAACTTACCGACATCTCAAGGTTACTGCGATTCAAAAGGTATTTATTCAGCGCGTAAAGCTGTCGTTCAGCATTATCAAAAGCTGGGACTCCGCGAGCTTGAAGTCGAAGACGTGTACATAGGTAATGGTGCGTCAGAATTGATCGTAATGTCGATGCAGGCATTGCTCAATAACAGCGATGAAATATTAATACCGGCTCCCGACTACCCACTATGGACAGCCGCCGCCTCACTCGCAGGTGGCAAACCAGTACACTACATTTGTGATGAGTCATCTGATTGGTATCCTGATCTCGATGATATTAAAAGCAAAATCACACCGCAAACTCGTGGCATTGTACTGATTAATCCAAACAACCCAACAGGCGCGGTTTACAGCCGAGACTTTTTATTAGAAGTGGTTGAAATTGCTCGTCAACATAGCCTCATTATTTTTGCTGACGAAATTTACGATAAAGTACTTTATGACGGTGCAACCCATACCTCTATTGCCACCTTGGCCGACGATGTATTAATGGTGACTTTTAATGGGTTATCTAAAGCGTATCGTGTCTGTGGATTTCGCGGCGGTTGGATGTTTTTGACTGGCCCTAAACATCTTGCAAAAGGATATGTCGACGGATTAGATATGCTTGCCTCAATGCGTCTATGTGCCAATGTACCAATGCAACATGCAATTCAAACAGCCTTAGGCGGCTACCAAAGTATTAATGAATTAATTCTACCCGGTGGTCGGCTGTTAGAGCAGCGTAACCGAGCTTACGAGCTTATTACGCAAATCCCTGGCATTACTTGTGTTAAACCGAAAGGGGCAATGTATTTATTCCCAAAAATTGATGTGAAAAAATACAACATTAAAGACGATGCAAAAATGGTACTCGATTTCTTAGTTCAAGAAAAAGTACTGCTGGTACAAGGGACAGGCTTTAATTGGAAGCAACCCGATCATTTCCGTATTGTAACGCTGCCACATGTCGAAGATTTAGAAACGGCAATTGGACGATTTGAACGTTTCCTATCGACTTATTCACAATAATGCGTTCCACAGGCTTCTCTTATAACGAGAAGCCTGTTTTGTATTCAAAGGCATAAACTTTGTTTGGAGATATTATGACTCAATCTCAACCTAGCCACTTTTTTGCCCATTTAGCCAGAATGAAACTGATTCAACGCTGGCCTTTGATGCGCTCCATTTCAGCCGAAAACATTTCGGAACATAGCTTACAAGTCGCCTTTGTCGGCCATGCTTTAGCTATCATTAAAAATAAAAAATTTGGCGGTAAAACAAACCCCGAACGGATCGCGCTACTTGGTATGTATCACGATACCAGTGAAGTGTTAACGGGAGATTTGCCCACCCCCGTGAAGTATTACAACCCGGCCATTGCCAACGAATATAAAAAAATAGAATTAGCGGCAGAAAAAAAACTCGTTTCAATGCTACCAGAAGAATTCCAGCAAGACTTTGCCCCCTTTCTACTCAGCGATTCAATTAATCTTGAAGACAAAGCAATGGTAAAACAAGCTGACAGCCTTTGCGCTTACTTAAAATGTTTAGAAGAACTCTCGGCAGGCAATCACGAATATGAACAAGCTAAAGGCCGTTTAGAAAAAACATTGCAAGAACGTGAAACACCTGAAATGAGATATTTCTTAGATGTTTTTGCACCGAGCTTTGAGCTAACTTTAGATGAAATCAGCTAACTTTAATGGACTATATAAAAAAATAATCAAACACAACGAGGCAATATGGAAGAACAATCATCTCGCCAGAACAGTGCTTTTAAACTGACAAATAATGAAACTTGGCAAGCAAGAATCAATAACGAACAAAAACTTCGACGTAATGATCACAGAGATGTATACCAACGAGATCGTGCACGAGTTTTACACTCGGCTGCTTTTCGCCGTCTACAAGCCAAAACGCAAGTTCACAGTACTGGCATGAATGATTTTTACCGAACTCGCCTCACCCATTCTTTAGAAGTATCTCAAATCGGGACTGGTATTTTAGAGCAACTGAAACGTAAACAACCTGAATATCAAGGTTTGTTCCCGCCGGCCAGCTTAATTGAAACCTTATGCCTTGCCCATGATATTGGTCACCCACCATTTGGTCATGGTGGTGAAGTAGCACTCAATTATATGTTGCGTAATCATGGAGGATTTGAAGGCAACGCTCAAACGTTTCGTATTGTCACTCAAATCGAACCTTACACTGAATACCATGGCATGAACTTAGCAAGACGAACATTACTCGGCTTACTCAAATACCCAGCGCTAATAAGCCAAGTACATGCCCAGCAGCGTCCAGATGACATTGCAGCACCTCGTCAACTAAAAGCCGCCGATTGGCTACCTGCAAAAGGAATCTATGATATTGATTTGCCTTTTTTAGATTGGGTTTTACAACCACTCTCAGAGCACGATAAAGCACTACTCTCCGCCAAACGTAAACAAAGTGATAGCAATCCATTCGAACATCAAAAAACACGCTTTAAATCGCTAGACTGCTCTATTATGGAACTGGCAGACGACATTGCTTATGGCGTGCATGATTTAGAAGATGCCATAGTGCTTGAAATGGTCAACCGCAAACAATGGCAAGAAGGGGCCGCCAGTAAGCTAGCAGAATGTGGCGACGAATGGTTTGAAAGGAATATCGATAAACTTAGCGAAAAGTTATTTTCAGGCAAGCACCATGAGCGTAAAGATGCCATTGGCGGCATTGTAAATGCATTGTTAACCAGTATTGAACTAAGACCAGTCTACGCCGAAACTGCATTTGATGCCCCACTGCTTAACACTAATGCATATCTTGATGCCCCAATGGCGTATGCATTAGACGTTTTCAAAAGCTTCGTCAACCGCTACGTTATCCATGTACCAGAAGTACAGCAATTTGAATATAAAGGCCAACAAATCATTATGGATATTTTCGAAGCCTTTAATGCCGATCCAATGCGTTTATTACCCGATACCACCAAAAAGAAATGGAAAGAGGCCGAAGACGACCATAAAGGTGGCACCCGCATTCTCGCCGACTATATATCAGCCATGACTGACGGCTATGCCCAGCGAATGCATCAGCAGTTATTTTCTTCTCATTCGCTGTTTTAGTTATTAGCAGAGACATCTCCCTTATTTTAAATAATAAGGGAGATAAGTTTATACCACTCAACCAAACAACTTACTCCATATACTGGGGTTACGTTTATCATGATATTCAATACGAAGATCATCAACTGTACGTAGCGCTGCCTTCGCTTGATCAAGTTCCCCAGCTTCTAGGTTTGCTTTTACATTAGCCAAAGCAATAGTCAATTTATTGAAACCTTCTAAATATAAGTCTTGTTTTTCTAATGGATAAGCACCCTGCTGAGCTTGATTAACCAGTTCAGTCAAATGAGTAATTGAGGTTTCCATTTCGTCGATATTTTGGGCTTCAGCCGCCTGTTTAAACTCGATTCTCATCTCTTTCATGGTCGCTTTCAGATCAAATGCAGCACTATGTGCATTAACCGTGACCAATAAGGCAATAAAAGGAATTAACTTCTTCATTGTACAACTTTGTATGCTATTTGAATGGTGCTAGAAGTGTAGCGAATACCGTACATTAGACACAAGAACAACCCATCATTATCCCATTAATTATTTTTTTTATTGTTACTATACCGAACATAGTTACTCTCAAATACCCCTTCAGGCATTTGAGTAATTTGATAATCTACCATTTGAGTAAACGTATGCATTAATGGGGAAAAGTCATTTTCTGGATCAATTAAGCTCAATGCATGAAACCCTGCTTCAACCGTCGATAAGTGCTGCTCAGTTGGCGCCTTACGAATACGATAATTACCGACCAAATCTTTAGGCAAAGCAATTTGAGCTAAGCCATGCAAATTCGTCGAGAGTTGCCATATTTTATAGGCTTTCTTCCAAGTTCCATCGATTATAATTAACCGAATTTTTTTATCCGAAGGATTTATTACATTCAGAGTCTCTTCCGATAATAAACAACTTTCTTGGCTAGGATAAAGTACTATCGAGACATATTCCTCATCAAGTAATAATTGATTCAACCTTATATTAGAAGAAAAATTTTCACCCACAAGACACTCACAACCTTGTAAACTCAAGTGCAATATTTTCGCCGTACCCATTGGGCGCTTAGTTTCAGACGGATGCTGAAGTATCACTAACTGCGTTTGTGAATCTATTGGTTTAATCCAATTACAAATACAGGCATTATTAGCCTTTCCACACTGTAAACAATATCGAGACATGAGGTAAAGATTGTTCCTTTTACTGTTCATCATTAGCGCAATTATGATCTTTTTCCAAATTCCTATTATCAACGACTGGATGCTTTGGGATCGTGACGCCATTTTAACGGGCCAAGTGTGGCGAATCGTAACAGGAAACTTTGCTCACACCAATATCTATCATTTAGGTATGAATCTCATCGGTTTGTGGCTTATCTGCTCTATATTCAGACCAGAACTCAAACCTCGATCTTTTTTACTGATTATCGGTTGCTTAGCATTAGCAGTGGGAACCTTGCTACTCACAACGTCCATGTACATTTATGTTGGGTTATCCGGTATATTACATGGCTTGTTTGCTTGTTATGCACTCACGGAGTATAGAAAAGGTAAGAAAGCCAGTTTATGGCTTGTTTTAGGTCTACTTACGAAAATATTATGGGAGCAACTGTTTGGCTCACCGACAGGAAGTGAAGAATTGATTAGCGCGAGTGTCGCAATCAATGCACATTTATTTGGATGCTTAACAGGTTATATCTTAAGTTTTTGTCTTCTAAAAAAACCAGCATCGCCTCTAAAACTTAGTGAATAAATAAGGGCAACTCAATAACAGATTCATCCATTATTAAAATGCCCAGAACAATAAAAAACGTTACAACAAAATGCGATCCTGATTTTTTTGCACGGTCGCTTGACCAATCCCCTTAACGTTCATTAAGTCCTCTAATGACATAAAGTTTCCATGCTCATTTCTATAATCAACAATATCTTGTGCCTTCTTAGCCCCAATACCTTTAAGCATAGAGGCAATTTCCTCAGCATTAGCAGTATTCACATTAACAGTAATATTAATACCTGCATGCTTTTCTTGCGTATTCTTATTGGTACTTACTTCACTACTCTCTTCGGCTTTAACTTCTGCATAAGCAATATTAAACATCAACCCCATAGACAATAACGTCATAAAAACAGTTCGAATAAATGTCATTTCAATATCTCCAGTAATAAAAAAGGAGTACCAGATTAATTCAAAGCATAATGTCGATTTGTCTCAAATTTGGACATTCGATGCATAGCAAATTTTAAAGAAACTACAGATATATCAATTACATAAAATATTCAGCATTGAAATATAAAAAAGAGCTGCACATTGGCAGCTCTTTAATTTTCTATGTATTGAAAGAGGAGTTATTGTTGCTCTTCAATTGCATAGTATTTAATCGTTGTCGTTTTACGTAAAGAATCTAGAACCACTTCTAAATCTTGTTGATTATTAACGCGTAACAATTGGGAAGCAATTTGCTGTTGGAACTGAGGATCATCACTAGTCGTTACTTTATTCAGTTTCAAAATTACAATATTACCGTTCTCATCTTTTGCTTTCCCATAAGAAGCTTTACCTTCTTCAGGATGAGGTAGAGCAAAAGCTTGAGCGGCTAAAGGCGATCGGCGATCAATATTTTGAGAGTCTCCAAACGTTAGATTATTACTCACTAATACTGAGTCATCACCTTTTTTCAGTGAATCCACAATTTTAGACGACAAATTTAATGCATCTTGTTCACCCTTCGTTGCGGCAAGTTGCGCTTTAACTTTGTCTTTAACATCGTCAAGTGGCAATATCGTTTCAGAACGTAGATCATTGACACGAACAACAATCACATGCTCAGGCGCCACTTCAAGTACTTCAGAGTTCAAACCTTCTTTTTTAACATCAGAGTTTTCAAGTGCCTTTGCCACCGCAGGTACTTTCAAAACATCAGGCGCAGTTTCAGATGAAATAAACTCTGTCGTTTGAATTTTTTGATTAATCGCTTTAGCCGAATCATCTAACGAATCTGGTGATTCAAAAGAAACCGATTCCAGTTTCGTTTGTAGCTTATAGAACTGATCTAAAGCTTTTTCATCCGTTAGATCTGACTTAATTTCGTCAACCACTTCTGAGTAAGGCTTAGCATCGGGTGCTTTATCGTCTTCTAGTTGAATTATGTGATAACCAAAATTAGATTTCACAACAGATGAAATATCATCTTTGTTTTTCAATTCAAATGCAGCAGCTTCAAACTCAGGGTCCATCGCACCCTTTTCAATCCAGCCAAGTTCACCACCATTTTTCGCGCTTCCTACATCTTCGGAGGTTTCTTCCGCTAACTGAGCAAAATCTTCACCTGATTGAAGTCTAGCAAGCACTTCATCCGCTTTCTTCTCATCTTTGACTAAGATATGGCGAACTTTGCGCTGTTCTTTCGTTGAGTATTTATCTAAATGCTCTTGATAATATTTTTGAGCTTCCACTTCAGTAATTTTAATTGATTTTTTAAGTTGCTCGGCTGAAAGTTCAACATAAGCGACTTTCATTTGCTCCGGACGAGCATATTGATCCATGTGCTCTTTATAGTAGGTTTGTAACTCTTCATCCGTCACATCGACCTTTTTAGCAAAATCAGCAACATTTAACACGATTGATTGAATATCACGTTTTTGAGTTAATAACTTGCTTTGCTGAGCGACTTCATTCGGTAAAGTAAATTCACTATCTTCCAATGAAGACAATACTTGCTGACGAAGAGTATCTTTTCGCAAATATTCTGCAAAACTATCAGGACTGAATCCAGCACGACGTAAGGCTGCTGCGTAAAAATCTTGATCAAATTTACCATCATTTTGGAACTGAGGCATAGTCACAATCAATTGACGGACTTGATCATCACTGACACGCAGATCTAATGACTTTGCATACTCTTCAAGCAGCACATCATTAATCATTCGATCCAGCACGCTTTTACGAAAAGATTGAACGTATTGAGGATCGCCCATTAATGTTGAGAAATAATCCCCCATTTGAGACTGCATACGATTACGTTCATTTTGATACGCTTGCTCAAATGAACGTTGGCTAATTTCAGTATTACCCACTTTAGCGGCCGTATTATTACCGCCTGTCACTAAATAACTGCCTACACCAGCAAAAACAAACGAAAGGATAATTAATCCTAAGATAATTTTAATTGCGATGCCATTTACGCCTTCGCGTAGTCGATCCATCATAATCTAACTGCTCTCTTAATACTGACTGTTACCAACTGTCGAAACCACTTGTAAAAATACGAGAAAGAAACAACACGTTTGGTCGAAAAAAATATTACCTCGATAATATCAGAAAAAGAAAAGCGCACCAGTAAGATGCGCTTTTTGATAGGTAAAGATTGAGATTATTCGTAAAAATCCCAAGCCTGTTCACTCTTTGACGGTCAAAAACCATCAGGGATATTAGTTACAAGCATCTTTAAGTGCTTTACCAGCTTTGAATGCAGGTACTTTAGCTTCAGCGATTTGAATGACATCACCAGTTTTAGGGTTACGACCAGTGCGAGCAGCACGAGTACGAACACTAAAAGTACCAAAACCGACTAGCGCTACTTGCTCTTCAGATTTCAACGTTTCTGTTACTGCTTCGATAAATGCATCTAGTGCACGGCCCGCTGCTGCTTTAGAGATATCCGCATCACCCGCAATTTTTTCTACTAATTGAGTTTTATTCACTTGTTGTTCCCCTTTTCATTGTCAATTTTAGTTATTAACAATATACGTTCCATAAAGATTAAAATTAGACTGAACTGTTTTTAATTCAACGTCTTTAATGACTACCAGCTCAGGTCTATCAGGACTTAACTTAGCCTTGAAAAAAAACGCTGACAAGTACTTTCCGTCCTGTCAGCGTCAAACTTTCAACTAAATTTGTTTAATATCACTACTTTGTGACATCAATCACACAACCTGTTGGGTCATTTTCCAGGGCAACAACTAAAACTTCGTCTAACCATTGGACAGGTTTAACTATAAGGTCTGCTATCACATTTGCTGGAATGTCTTCTAAATCACGTTCATTTTCTTTTGGAATCAAAACGGTTTTAATTCCACCACGATGTGCTGCCAGTAGTTTTTCTTTCAATCCACCGATTGGTAATACCTCTCCGCGCAGTGTGATTTCACCGGTCATTGCAACATCCGCACGTACAGGGTTACCTGTCAAGCTCGAAACCAATGCAGTACACATTGCGATACCGGCACTTGGACCATCTTTTGGTGTCGCCCCTTCAGGTACGTGTACATGAATATCACGCTTTTCGTAAAAATCAGGATTAATACCCAATTTTTCTGCGCGGGAACGCACAACGGTCATCGCTGCTTGAATCGACTCTTGCATAACATCACCCAAAGAACCGGTATAAGTGAGCTTACCTTTACCAAGCATGGATTGCGTTTCAATTGTCAATAAATCACCGCCAACTTCTGTCCAAGCAAGCCCAGTCACTTGGCCAATGCGATTACTATCATCAGCTTTACCATAGTCACAACGTTGCACACCAAGGTAATCTCTCAAATTATCCATTGTCACCGTAACGGATTTCAACACTGGATTCAGAAGGATATTTTTCACTGCTTTACGACAAATTTTAGAGATTTCTCTCTCCAAATTACGCACACCAGCTTCACGAGTGTAGTAACGAATAATACCTATAATCGCTGAATCTTCGATTGTGATCTCTGAAGGTTTTAAACCATTACGTTCAATTTGCTTATTAGTCAGATGCTTTTTAGCAATATTAAGCTTTTCATCTTCGGTATAACCCGATAAACGAATCACTTCCATACGATCCAATAATGGACCAGGGATATTCATCGAGTTTGACGTTGCTACAAACATCACATCCGACAAGTCATAATCGACTTCTAGGTAATGGTCGTTGAACGAGTTATTTTGCTCAGGATCCAACACTTCAAGTAAAGCCGAAGAAGGATCACCTCGCATATCTGATGCCATTTTATCAATTTCATCTAGCAAAAATAATGGATTTTTAACACCCACTTTCGACATTTTTTGAATAAGCTTCCCAGGCATAGAACCAATGTAGGTGCGTCGGTGCCCACGAATTTCCGCTTCATCACGTACTCCACCCAATGCCATACGAGTATATTGACGACCTGTTGCAGCAGCAATGGAGCGACCAAGGGACGTTTTACCCACACCGGGAGGTCCGACTAAGCAAAGAATAGGACCTTTAAGCTTATTAATTCGGCTTTGAACGGCTAAATACTCAAGAATACGTTCTTTGACTCGCTCTAACCCATAGTGGTCTTCATTTAAGACCTCTTCCGCTTTCGCTAAGTTCTTTTTCACTTTAGAGCGTTTGCTCCAAGGTACACCCACCATCCAATCAATATAGCTACGTACAACGGTCGCTTCGGCTGACATCGGAGACATCATTTTCAGCTTTTGCAGTTCTTGCTCCGTTTTTTCACGTGCCTCTTTTGGCATTTTAGCGGCTTCAATTTTTTTCTGCAGGGCTTCAAACTCATCAGGTGCATCGTCCATATCACCCAGTTCTTTTTGAATGGCTTTCATTTGCTCATTCAAATAGTACTCACGTTGAGACTTCTCCATCTGTTTTTTAACACGACCGCGAATACGTTTTTCAACTTGTAATAAGTCAATTTCCGATTCCATCATTCCCATTAAAAATTCAAGACGTTCAACCACATTTGAAATTTCAAGCACTCGTTGCTTATCATTCAGTTTAAGTGGCATGTGAGCGGCAATGGTATCGGCTAAACGAGCAGCTTCATCAATCCCATTTAATGACGTTAATACTTCTGGTGGGATTTTTTTGTTCAGCTTGATAAAGCCTTCAAACTGATTGATAGCACTGCGTACAATCACTTCTTGCTCACGCTCATCTATCTCTGGGGTGACCAGAAACTCAGCATCAGCCGTGAAAAATTCTTCATTTGAAAAAGCGTGCACCTTGGCACGTTGTTGCCCTTCGACAAGCACTTTCACCGTTCCATCAGGTAATTTTAGCAACTGTAAAATCGTTGCTACTGTCCCTGTTGAAAACAGATCATCTACACCCGGCTCATCAGTTTCCGCATCTTTTTGAGCAACCAATAAGACTTGCTTATTAGTATCCATTGCGGTTTCTAAACATTGAATCGACTTTTCACGGCCAACAAAAAGTGGAATGACCATGTGTGGATATACCACAACATCACGTAGGGGTAATACGGGAATCTCGATACGCTCGGAACGCTCCAAGTTCATATTATTCTCTCTATTCCGTTTGCACATTCATTGAAAAGTATATGGGGGCTATCTTGCTAGTTTCAATAACATAAATAAAAAAAGGAGGCTTATCGCCTCCTTATTCTTCATATTTTCGCTTTTAGTCTATTTTATTCAGAGCTTGCGAGTTGGTTTTCTGTATTTTGATAAATCAATAAAGGCTCAGATTCACCTTTAATTACTGATTCATCAATAACCACTTTGGTCACATCTTTATTTGATGGCAACTCATACATGGTTTCAAGTAATACCGATTCCAAAATTGAACGAAGTCCACGAGCACCTGTTTTACGGTCCATGGCTTTCTTCGCAATCGCTTTTAATGCATCTTCACGAAACTCAAGCTCAGCACCTTCCAAATCAAATAGTGCACCGTATTGTTTGGTCAATGCATTTTTTGGTTGGCAAAGAATTTGAATCAATGCGTCTTCATCCAACTCTGTCAACGTAGTGGTTACCGGTAAACGACCAATAAATTCAGGAATTAAACCATATTTTACCAAATCTTCCGGTTCTACTTGCTTGAATAATTCACTGATA
This sequence comes from Vibrio casei, assembly GCF_002218025.2. Lineage (NCBI taxonomy): Bacteria > Pseudomonadati > Pseudomonadota > Gammaproteobacteria > Vibrionales > Vibrionaceae > Vibrio > Vibrio casei. The sequence goes on from NZ_AP018680.1 coordinate 1,794,502, forward strand.
GTTTTGCTTTCGTCTTTACTGCGAACATCCGCCCCAAAGCCAATGCCGGTACCAACAGCGACACGTTGTTCAATCACTTTATCTAGGCCAGCAAATGCACCACCACAGATAAATAAAATTTTAGACGTATCAACTTGTAAAAACTCTTGCTGAGGATGCTTACGACCGCCTTGAGGCGGAACTGAGGCAACCGTACCTTCAACCAGTTTGAGTAGAGCTTGTTGTACACCTTCACCAGACACATCACGAGTGATGGATGGATTTTCCGCTTTACGTGAAATTTTATCGATTTCATCGATATACACTATACCGCGCTCTGCTTTAGAAACGTCGTAATCGCACTTTTGTAATAGCTTTTGAATGATATTCTCAACATCTTCACCTACATAACCCGCCTCTGTCAGCGTGGTTGCATCGGCCATAGTGAAAGGGACATCCAAGAAACGTGCTAATGTTTCAGCTAGCAGCGTTTTACCACTACCGGTAGGTCCAATAAGCAAGATATTACTCTTACCTAGCTCTACACCATCTTTAGTTTTATCACCATTACGTAAACGTTTGTAGTGGTTATACACCGCAACTGATAACACTTTTTTTGCGTAATCTTGACCAATAACATAATCGTCTAAATGCTCACGAATATCTTTTGGCGTCGGTAATGCTTCCGATTCTTTTTTCGGAACCACATCTTTTACTTCTTCGCGGATAATGTCATTGCATAAATCAACACATTCATCACACACATATACGGAAGGACCTGCGATCAGCTTGCGAACCTCATGCTGGCTTTTACCGCAGAAAGAGCAATATAGCAGTTTAGTACTACCACCCTCTTTGCTTTTATCTGTCATTCGCTAACCTCTTAGCCTTTAAATCTTAAATTCAGTCTACAACAATTTTAGACACAATGCTTTGTGGTAAATCGTTGAGCTAAAGAAAAATGCAACACTTTAGAGAACAGACCTTATAAAAGTCGATTTTCTTTCATTCTAAAATATTGCGTATCTCTTTATGATTTACGCTGGACGATTTGCTAATACTGCATCGACTAAACCGTAATCAACTGATTGTTGTGCCGACATGAAATTATCACGATCGGTATCTTTCTCAATCACTTCTAACGGTTGGCCGGTATGCTCAGCAAGTAGACCATTTAGACGTTTTTTAATCGTTAGGATCTCTTGCGCGTGAATTTGAATATCAGACGCTTGGCCTTGGAAACCACCTAACGGTTGGTGAATCATCACGCGCGAGTTTGGCAAACAAAAACGCTTACCTTTTTCCCCACCAGCAAGTAAAAATGCGCCCATAGAACACGCCTGTCCCATGCACACTGTACTTACATTTGGCTTGATAAACTGCATGGTGTCGTAAATCGACATTCCCGCAGTTACAGAACCACCCGGTGAATTAATATAAAGGAAAATATCTTTATCTGGGCTTTCTGATTCTAAAAATAGTAACTGAGCCACGACAAGGTTTGCCATGTGGTCTTCTACTTGCCCAGTTAGAAAAATAATACGTTCTTTTAATAAACGAGAATAGATATCGTATGAACGTTCACCACGAGAAGTTTGCTCTACCACCATTGGTACAAGCGCATCAACAATTGGAGACATGGAATTATTTTCTTGGTAGCTCATATTCGCTTTCCCTGTAGTAGATAAGTTCATAACTAACTCTTGCCGATAGCAATTATTGGTTAATCATAAACCTAGATGCTTACCTATGCCAACCGAGAATAACGATGGTTGCAGCAAGCTATAAAAATAAATGGCTCGAATGAGCTGCTCATATAAAGAGAGTCATATCGAGCCATTGTTAGCAAAAGAGTTAAAACGCTGTCAACTCTTCTACTCAGCGAAACCTGATTTCACTTAATATTTTGAGTGATTAAGCAGGTTGTTGCTGGTTCATTAACTCATTGAAGCTTACTTCTTTATCAGAAACTTTTGCTTTAGCAATGATTGCATCAATTGCTTGATCTTCAAGCGCTACGTTACGAATGTTGTTCATCATCTGCTCATTTTGCTCGTAATAAGCGATCACTTCTGATGGATCTTCGTAAGCTGTTGCCATTTCTTCGATAAGCGCTTTAACACGCTCGTCGTCAGCTTTCAATTCTTCAGTCTTAATAACTTCACCTAGAAGTAGGCCCACTTTCACGCGACGAGCAGCTTGCTCTTCAAATAACTCACGTGGAAGTTGAGCAGCAGCTTCAGGATTTCCACCGAAACGTTGTGCTGCTTGTTGACGTAAAACTTCAACTTCTTGATCAATAAGTGCTGAAGGTACGTCCATTTCATTTTGCTCAACAAGACCATTAATCGCTTGCTCTTTAATGCGACCTTTAATAGCTTGTTTCAGTTCACGTTCCATATTCTTACGAACTTCAGCTTTAAGTGCTTCAACACCGCCTTCCGTTACGCCAAACTTAGAAACAAACTCGTCAGTTAGCTCAGGAAGCTCACGAGTTTCAACTTTGCTCAATTTAATATCGAACTTAGCTGATTTACCTTTTAGATTTTCAGCGTGGTAATCTTCTGGGAAGTTAACGTCGATAGAAAATTCTTCGCCCGCTTTCTTACCTAAAATGCCATCTTCAAAACCAGGAATCATACGACCTTGGCCCATTTCAAGAGGGAAAGCGTCTGCTTTTCCACCTTCAAATGCTTCACCATCGATGTAACCAACGAAATCGATAGTTGCACGGCTAGCTTCGCCAACAGCTTCCTCTACTTCAGCCCAAGTAGACTGTTGTTTACGAAGTGTTTCGATCATTTCAGCAACGTCTTCTTCTTTTACTTCTACTGCTGGTTTCTCAACAGTAATGTTATCTAGACCTTTTAATTCAACTTCTGGGTAAACTTCAAAAGTTGCAGTAAAGACAAGATCTTTGCCTTCTCCCATGTCAACTGGTGCGAAAGTTGGCGCACCCGCTGGATTGATTTTTTCTTTAACGATTGACTCAATAAAGTGACGTTGCATCACTTCGCCCATGATGTCTTGGCGTACTGCTTTGCCGTACATTTGTGCAACCATCTTCATCGGTACTTTACCTTTACGGAAACCATCAAAACGACGGTTTTTCGCGATGTTGCGCAATTCAGCTGTTACTGCATCTTCGATGTTAGCAGCAGGAACAGTAATAGTAAGACGGCGTTCTAGGCCTTCTAGAGTTTCAACAGTAGCTTGCATTATTTATAAACCTCAAAACTGGCTCAGTAATTATGAGCATATGAACTAAACGGGTCATCTAAAGAATATTCGTCTAAAGAGTCGTGTAGCTACATTTCTTGTGTTGCGTTCAATTGAACACATAAAAAAATAGTGAGCATCAATCAACGAATTAAACTGATACACAGCACGTTACGATGATTGAACTAATGAGCGAAACCTTTTTCATCTTTATATGAAGACAGAATCTACAATAAAAACGTAAGATAAAGGCCTCTCCTATTAGTCTCAGGATAAATTTCAACGCGTCATTCTAGCGATCTGAATCCTCGCTGTCGAGATAAGTCCTAAATTCTCACCTCAAATAATTAATTATTGAGATATGTAACTAAATGGGGGACGTTACCTCACCTTTCAAGGGAATCTAATGCTTTTTTTAACTAAACTCATAAAAAGAGATCCAGCTCAGGTTTCCATTGGTTAAACTGGTAACTTGTTATTTGCCGTTTATTCTAGAGGCTGTTTATCCATGAGTACCCATTGTGAGAAAGCCAAAGCGTTTTATTGTTGTCTCATTTATTCTTTATTTTTCAGTTGCCATTTGTGCCGTTTTTTTTTCGTGGCAACATTATTACCAATCACGCCTCAAAGCGAGTGATCTTCAGCTCCAACAATTCTCTCAACATTTTCTGACACAAATAGAAAAATACGCTTTTATTCCTCAATTACTGGCTCAAAATAAACGCCTGACCAATACCCTATTGGACATAGAAAACACCTCTCAACTGAACAATACAAACCGTTATCTTGAGCAAATTAACCAGTTGGTTAACACCTCAGATATTTACTTAATTGACCAAAAAGGCAACACGATAGCGGCAAGTAACTGGCAAGAGCGTGTCACTTTTATAGGTCAAAACTTCACCTTTAGGCCTTATTTCCAAGTTGCTATTTCTGGTCAAAACAGCCAATACTTTGCATTAGGATCAATGTCGGGTCTAAGAGGGTATTATTACTCATCCCCTATTGTACATCACACTGAGATCATTGGAGTGGTGGTAGTTAAAATTCAATTATCCACCATTGAAGACAATTGGAATGATACACAAAATAGCTTTGTAGTCAGTGACAACAACCATATTGTCATGATGACCAACCAAGATGAATGGTTATACAAAAGCTTAATCCATTTACCAGAAGAGCAATTATTAAAAATTCGCCGCGGGCAAAGATACCTTGATAAAGACATTTCTTCTCTCGATTTTATGGGCGATATCAACACTAACCCCGTCGAAATCACTATCAACAAAAAACCAAGTTTGTTTAATGGTTTTCTTTCTATTTCGCAATATTTACCTAAGCAAGATCTGAATGTCCGTATATTGATTCCTAAAATGTTAATTCTTTGGGATGTTCTAAACGTGCTTTTAACTCTAACGCTCGTCTCAATCTTATTATTTCTTGTTGTTATGTTTTACCGACAGCGAAAAAGTCGATTATTACAAATTGAACGGATCCGATCACAAGCGAAGCAAGAACTTGAATTTCAAGTTTTAGAACGAACATCCGAATTACACGGTGAAATTCGTACCCGTATAGATACGGAAAACACCTTGCGACGAACACAAAATGAATTAATTCAAACAGCTAAGCTAGCAGTACTCGGACAAATGTCAGCCAGCATTAGTCATGAACTGAACAATCCATTAGCAGCTATTCGCAGTTTTTCCGATAATGCTCGTCAGTTTCTGCTAAAACAGGACAATGAAAAAGTACAACAAAACCTTGAGCGAATTTCCGACCTTACGGTTCGAATGGCTAAAATAAGTCAACAACTTAAGCATTTCGCCCAACGAACCTCAACCCATGACTTAATCAACAGCAGTATTAATGCCGTTATTAAATCGGCTGATGAATTAATGCAGCCCGAACTTAAAGTCCATAACGTTACTCTGCAGCTTCTGATTCCGGCTCAAACTGTTACGGCAAAAATTAACACCATCGCCTTAGAACAAGTCCTTATCAACACGATTACTAATGCAATTCATGCTGTTTCCGGTCAACACTCCAAAATAATAGAACTTGAGCTACTCGAACAAAAAGGACATGTTCTTATCCATATTCGAGACAATGGATGTGGTATCAGCCATGAACAACTTGATCATTTATTTGAACCATTTTATACCAGTAAGCAAAATGGCTTAGGCTTAGGTTTGTCTATTTCTCAGCAGATAATGCAAAGTATGAAGGGCTCTATTTCTGCCAAAAATAAAGAAGCAGGCGGTGCGCAATTCACATTAACGATTCCCAAAAATGGAAAGCCATCGAATATTGACCCAACGAATAACAATATACCGCCATAGAAAGTAACCAAGGAAAACATAATGTCTGATGTATTTTTCATTGATGATGAACATGATCTTAGGATGGCTGTGGAACAAAGCTTCGAACTGGCCGATCTTAGTGCCCAGTTTTTTGCTGATGCTGAATCTGCATTGATCGCGATTCAAGAAGGTAACATACCTAAAGTTGTGGTCAGTGATATTTGCTTACCCGGTATTTCTGGTGAAGCCATGTTGGCAACCATACAAAAAAAAGATGCTAATCTACCAGTCATATTAATTACTGGTCATGGCGATATTTCTATGGCGGTACAAGCCATGCATAATGGTGCTTATGACTTCATAGAAAAGCCATTTGGATCTGAACGTTTAATTGAAACCGTCAAACGTGCTATCGATAAACGCCAGTTATTACTGGAAAATAAACATCTAAAAATTGAATTAAAAGCCAATAAAACCCTTGGGCCACGTATCATCGGTAATACAACTAGCATTGAACAATTAAGACAAGCTATTAACCATATTGCCGATACTCATGCTGATATTCTGCTTTATGGTGAAACAGGGACAGGAAAAGAGTTGGTCGCCCGATCCTTACATGAACAAAGCAGCCGACGTGATCAAAACTTTGTTGCAGTGAATTGCGGCGCCGTGCCTGAAAACTTAATCGAAAGTGAACTATACGGGCATGAAAAAGGTGCATTTACCGGCGCAGAAAGTCGCCGAGTCGGTAAATTTGAATACGCCAATGGTGGGACTCTTTTTCTTGATGAAATCGAATCGATGCCGATGCAAGCTCAAATCCGCTTATTACGAGTGTTGCAAGAGCGTCATATTGAACGCATTGGTTCCAATCAAACAATACCCATTAACATCCGGATAATTGCCGCCACTAAAACCGACTTAAGGCAAGCATCCGAACAGCAAATCTTTCGCCAAGATCTTTATTATCGACTGAACGTCGTCACTTTAAAGCTTCCGCCATTGAGGCAGCGCCGTGAAGATATCCCCGCGCTCTTTCATCACTTTTTATTGGTTGCAGCTGCCCGCTATGGCAAAACGGCCACCAGTCTTTCCACTCACGATTTGCAGCGGTTGCTGGGCCATGATTGGCCGGGGAATGTACGAGAATTACGCAATGCTGCCGAACGTTTTGTATTACTGGGAAAACTGAGCGATCTTAATGGCAAAATATTAGAAAGAAGCCAAGCCGAAGCCCCTATCACAGGCTTGGTGCAACAGATCGCGGAATTTGAAAAAATGCTCATTGAACAAACCCTAGCGGAAGTTGATGGCAGTATAAAACTGGCAATGGAAAACCTTAAACTGCCACGTAAGACCCTATATGACAAAATGCAACGCTATCAAATAGATAAAGATAGTTATAAATAAAAAACGCCCCGGGTTCCAAATGATGACGACAAACCATCACCAGAGTCTCTCAGGGCGTTTACTTACTTAACCTATTATTGATGCTGGTTTCTAAAGTATTTGAACTCTCATACCCAAGTCCCCAGTAAAAAATTGATTATTTTATAATAATCTCAGGCCCCATTAACAAGGTTGGTAACCACGTTGAAATAACGGGAACATAGGTGATAATAATTAAAAATAAGAACATCACACCGACCCAAGGAAGCGCCGCTTTTACCACATTAAGCATCGACATTTTAGCCACACCAGAAGTCACAAATAAATTCAAACCCACTGGTGGTGTGATCATTCCTATCTCCATATTCACCACCATCATTATACCAAAGTGAATAGGATCAATGCCTAATGCTATGGCAATCGGGAAAACCAAAGGCGCAACAATAATGAGCAGACCTGATGGTTCCATAAATTGGCCGCCAATCAGCAGTAGAATGTTCACCATGATCAAAAACGTAATTGGCCCTAGACCTGCCGATAGCATCGACTCGGTGATCATCTGAGGAATGCGCTCTTCGGTTAACACATGCTTTAAAATCAATGCACTCGCAATGATAAACATCAGCATAATAGTAAGCTTACCCGCTTCAAATAACGACTTTTTAGTATCCGGATGCACAAATGCATAAGCGATTTTCACAATCGTCGGCAATTTGCTTTCCTTGTCGGCAAAAGGCCCCATATCTTTATACACAAAATTTGCGATCAAAAAGGCATAGATGGCCGCCACCGCAGCCGCTTCTGTTGGTGTGAAAATCCCGCCATAAATCCCTCCCAAAATGATCACAACAAGCAATAACCCCCAACTTGCCCCTTTTGCAGCTAAAAATGCTTCTTTCCAACCGACAAAAGGTTGAGCCGGCAGTTTTTTAATGCGAGCAGCAACATAAATCGCCACCATTAACATCACACCGGCTAGTAACCCAGGAATCACCCCTCCTAGAAACATCCGACCAACGGAAACGTCCGTCGCTGCAGCGTATACCACCATAACAATAGAAGGTGGGATCAAAATACCTAATGTTCCCGCATTACAAATAACACCCGCTGCGAACTCTTTTGAATAACCATTTTTCACCATACCGGCAATAACAATGCTACCGATAGCCACGACGGTCGCAGGCGATGACCCAGACAACGCCGCAAACATCATACACGCCACAACCGACGCCATAGCAAGGCCACCACGAAACCAACCCACCATTGCAATCGCAAAACGAATGATCCGCTGAGCAACCCCACCTGTCGACATGAAAGTAGAAGCAAGAATAAAGAATGGAATAGCCAATAACGTATAATGCCCAGAAAATGAGTTAAATAGTGTTTGAGCCACCGACGCGAGTGAAGTATCTGAATGAACGAGTAGAAACAGAACACTTGATAAACCAAGTGAAATAGCAATAGGAACACCAAACACCATGAAGCCAATCACCATGACAAACAATAAAATAATATCCATGATTCAGTCTTCCTTGTTCTGTGTTTTTAGTATATCGAGATCATCTTCTGCTTCATGGCTCGCAATCATGCGGTCCTTTTGGTTCGTCACAACATAGTAAGCTACTTGAAGAAATCGGAAGGTCAGTAATAACATTCCTATAGGGAGCGCCATATAAGGAATGAAACGTGGCATTTTTTCATAACGTTCACCTTCATTAAGCCAAGTAGACAAGAACTGTAAAAAGTCTGGCATAGGAATATCATCGGTTTCATACCATGCTCGCTCCGTAACAAATGGATACCAATAATTCCAAGAGCCAATCAATAACAAAATAGAAAATGCAAGGCAGGAGCTAACGGCGATTAAAGCAAAAACTTTCCGCCAATGAGTAGGCAAAAGATTGATCACCACATCCACGCCAATATGAAACTGCTTTTTCACGCCATATGAAGCACCGACTAGAATCAACCACGCAAACAAAAATACCGTGGCTTCAAGCGCCCATAAAATATTGTCATTTAGCACATAACGAAAGACTACGTTGATAAAAGTAAGTACCGTCATTAAGCCCAAAAATAAAGCGATCAACGATTCTTCTATTGAGTCGGTTATTTGGCCCAGTTTATCCATCAAAGAATGAGACATATTCCCTCCCTGTCATCATTAAAATGGCATAGCTTTTAATTGCAATTATTCAGTCATTACAATTAATTAGCCATGCCCATTTGCTAAACCGTGAGGTTATTTGTTTGAGGCTAATGCTGCGTCAATCAAATCAGACCCAATATCTTTTTCGAACTTTGTCCAAACAGGTTTTAACACAGTGACCCATTCTTGACGTTGCTCCGGAGTCAGCGTCCGTACGACACCACCCGCTTCTAAAATATTGTTCTTACTTTCATTATCGACACGGGTAGATTCCGTATTACGGGTCACCGACACTTCATGCAGAATTTGACTAAGCTGGCTACGAATATCATCCGGTAAGTCATTCCACCAAGAGTTTGAGGTCACCACTAAGTAGTCCAGAATTCCGTGATTTGTTTCCGTCGCGCCATCTTGTACTTCAAAGAATTTCTGACCATAAATGTTCGACCATGTATTTTCTTGACCATCAATAACCTTGGTTTGTAAGCCGCCATATACTTCTTTAAATGACATTTTTTGAGGGTTAGCGCCTAGTTGTTCAAACTGAGCCACCAATACATCGGAAGGTTGAACGCGAAATTTTAACCCCTTAGCATCCTCAGGGTGAATCAGCGGTTTATTAGCCGACATTTGTTTCATACCGTTATGCCAAAACTCCAAACCTTTTAAGCCACGGCGAGTCATCGAGTTTTTCAAAATATCGCCTGATTCTGAATTTTGAAAACGATCGACCGCCTCAACATCATCAAACAAGAAAGGCAGATCGAAGATGCGGAATTTTTTGGTGAATTTTTCAAATTTGGATAAAGAAGGGGCTGCTAGCTGAACATCACCATTTAATAACGCTTCAAGTGCTTTATCGTCATCATAAAGCGTTGAATTCGGGAAAACCTGCATACAGGCTTTACCGTCCATTTCCTTATTAACACGGTCTGCCAATAAAGAAGCGGCGATGCCTTTCGGATGTTTGTCTGCATTGGTTACATGGCTAAATTTAATCACCAATTCACCAGAGTCACAGGAGTCGGATGCAGCCGCATTAAAACTAGCCAGTACCGATGCTGCAGTTAAGGTGACAGCGATAAGAGATTTTTTAGACATTTTGTTCTCCTTAATTATGATAATCGACTTTTTCTAAAGCCGTATCTCATATAAGCAAATGCCGTACCAACCCCTCAATAAATTAACAACTCATTAACAATCAAACCGTTGAAATAAAACCCCTCTCTTTTTTTTAATCGCAGGCATAAAAAATGGCGGATTTTGACCGGCGCATCAAAGCTGAATGGGTCAAAAACCGCCAATTTTACAGAAGGCTCATGTTATAAAAGGTTCATGTTCCAAAAAACCAATGTTACCAAAACCCCAATGTTACAAAAATCAATGTTACAAAAACTCACGCCGAACTAAATTCTCATCTCCGTTCTGACATCGAAAAATACCGCATTAGAAAGATCAAAATACAAAGACACCGTTTCGCCCACTTTCGCATCAAATTCAGCCGATAACCGGCACGCCACATGCTCTTGATTTATTTCGACAATCGCGATGGTATCTGGCCCTGTGGGCTCCAATACCTCAATTTGCATTGGGATTTCGGTCAAGGTTTTATCTTCATCATTTAATTGCGCAGCAATAGATTGATCGGTAATAAATTCCGGTCTTAAACCAATGATCACCGTTTGCCCATCAAACTTACGTAAACGAGCCGGTAACTTGATGGTGTGCGATTGCCCATCTGCCGTCCAGATTTCACCTTGCGGATGATCATCCGTATCCAAACCAACGCTTGCTTTAATAAAATTCATTGAAGGTGAACCCATAAAGCCCGCCACAAACATATTATTGGGTTGATTGTAGATTTCCTTTGGTGTCCCCAATTGTTGCAGTTCGCCATCTTTCATTACCGCAATCCTATCCGCCAAGGTCATGGCTTCAATTTGATCGTGAGTAACATACACAATGGTGGTGTTTAATTTTTGGTGTAATCGTTTTATTTGAGTACGCATTTCTACTCTTAATTTTGCATCAAGGTTCGATAACGGTTCATCAAATAAATACAACTTAGGTTGCCGAGCCAATGCACGCCCCATTGCTACTCGTTGACGTTGCCCTCCAGAAAGCTGCGCAGGTTTGCGATCCAGTAAATGATCAATTTGCAGCATTTCTGCCACACGGTTCACTTCTGCATCAATTTTTACTTGCGGTAATTTTCGAATCTTCAAGCCAAATGCAATATTGCCACGCACCGTCATATTTGGGTATAACGCATAAGATTGAAACACCATCGCAATATCACGATCTTTCGGTTCAACATTGGATACATCAACACCATCAATGACAATTTCACCTGAGCTTATCGATTCCAGCCCTGCAATGGTATTCATTAAGGTCGATTTACCACAACCAGACGGGCCAACGAGAATTAAAAATTCACCGGATTCAATCTGAATATTAATCCCTTTAAGCGTTTCCGTATCGGCATTGCGATAAGTTTTACGAATTTGATTTAGTTCTAAAGCAGCCATTATTATTTTCCTTTTAAGCCGATTCCATATAAATTTTCTTTTTAAATCGATACTCAAAGTAATTGACGTTACAGCGCGGCGACAAATGAATGAGACCCCATGAGCCCTATTTATAAAACTAAGGGCTCGTCTAAGTGATTGGGGCGAATGAGTGCCGTCAACAAAGCTGTAACTTCAAGTACGAAGAGTATCAACCTTTAACCGAACCTGCGGTTAATCCCCTAACGAAATACTTCCCTGCCACGACATACACCAACAAGGTTGGCAATGCAGCAATAATGGCGGCAGCCATGTCTACGTTATATTCTTTGATCCCTGTACTCGTATTCACTAGATTATTTAACGCAACCGTAATTGGCTGAGTTTCCGAACCTGAATACACCACACCAAATAAAAAATCATTCCAGATAGAGGTAAACTGCCAAATCACCGTCACCATGATAATCGGGGTAGAAAGCGGCAGCATAATCTTGAAGAAAATTGTAAAGAACCCCGCGCCATCCAGCTTAGCGGCTTTCACCAATTCATCTGGCACACCAATATAGAAATTACGGAAAAACAATGTCGTAAAAGCTAGTCCATAGATAACATGAACAACCACTAAACCTGTTGTGGTATTGGCTAGTCCAAAAAATCCTAATGTCGCCGCCATTGGCAAAAGCACGACTTGGAACGGAATGAAGCAACCAAACAGCAATAAACTAAACAGCAAATTAGAACCTCTAAACTGCCATTTACTGATCACATAACCATTGAATGCGCCCATCAGTGTTGATATCGCCACCGCTGGGATCACCATTTGGAACGAATTCCAAAAATAGCTTTTAATCCCTTCACATTTCACACCCGTACATGATGTCGACCACGCTTTATGCCAAGCATCAAGCACCCATTCCGTGGGTAAAGACATCAAGTTCCCGGTACGAATATCCCCCAAACTTTTAAAAGAGGTGATCACCATGACAAATAATGGCATCAGATAAAGCACACAAAAAAACAACAGTAAGCCATAAATGGCAATTCGCCCGATGCGCTTCGAATTAAAATAGCGTTGCTTTCCCATCAAGGGCTTATTCATAGCAGATTTATTGTTAGCCGAAAATATCATGATTTTTTCTCCCTTAATTCTGAATAGAGATACGGCACTAAAATCGCTAGGATCCCAGCAAGCATCATCATGGCACTGGCAGACCCTAATGCCGTTTGACCACGAGTAAAGGAGTACGCATACATAAACAGAGCAGGTAAATCAGAAGAATAACCCGGCCCACCAGCGGTTAACGCCGTCACTAAATCAAAACTCTTAATCGCAATATGGGACGTGATGATCACCGCGCTAAAAAAGACAGGACGCAAGCAAGGCAAAACGATACTCCAATAGATACGAGGCAAACTCGCACCATCAATTTGCGCGGCTTTGATGATTGAAGAATCAATACCACGCAACCCAGCGAGGAACATCGCCATAACAAAGCCAGAAGACTGCCAAACCGCAGCAATCACTAAGGTGTAAACCACCATGTCAGAATCGACTATCCAGTCAAATTTGAAATCCGTGAAGCCCCAATCTCGCACCATTTTTTCAATGCCAAGACCTGGGTTTAATATCCATTTCCAAGCAGTACCGGTCACAATAAATGACAGAGCCATTGGGTAGAGATAAATACTGCGGATCACCCCTTCACTACGAATGTTCTGGTCGAGGAAAATCGCCAGCCCAACCCCAAGCACAATCACAATAGCTAAAAACAGTAATCCGAAAATCCCTAGATTGGTTATTGAGGTAATCCAGCGATCGTTTTCCATCAATTTGATGTATTGACCAAATCCAGTAAAGTTAAAACTCGGTAAAAAACGGGAATTCGTCAGCGACAGTGCTCCCGTCCAAAATATATAACCATAAATGCACACCACCGTAATCACCATGGTTGGGGCAAGTACAATTTTAGGCAATAAATATTGCAACCGATCCTTCAGCTTTGGCTTAGGGGCGGCGCGTCGTATTGGCATGCCTTTTTTAGAAGCACCCACTTTTTGCGTTGTGGAATCGAAAGCGTTGTCCATAACCGATCCTTTGGTTCTGAAATCCTTACTGCTCTGTTACTCATTAACTTTTATTGAGTTGAGCAAAAGGAAGGCTGCGTGAAAATCACTTATCAACACAGCCTTTTGTTCTTTTTAAGTCAAAGAAAATAGATGAATAAAGGGATTACTCAGCAGCTTTGACTGCTTTTGCTAACTTCTGAGCAGCTTGTTTAGGATCGGCGTCAGCATCATTGAAGAAGTTAGTAATGACGTCATACATCGCACCTTGAACATAACTCGTTGTCGACATGCCATGTGCCATACTTGGAACTAAACCGCCCGTATCGGCCGTGGCTTTAAACGCAGCCATTGAATCTAAAGCACATTGATCAAACTTAGACATATCCATATCTAAACGAACAGGAATCGACCCTTTATTAAGGTTAAAGACTTCTTGGAAATCTTTTGAAAGGATAGTTTTGGCTAAATCTTGTTGTGCTTTTTGGTTCGCTTTATCTTTAATTTTGAAGAAAGCAAAACTATCAATATTGAAGGTGAAAGAATCATCCGTACCCGGCGTTGGCGCACAAACATAATCCGTGCCCGGTTGTTTGTTGGCCGCACTAAATTCTCCTTTTGCCCAATCACCCATCACTTGCATAGCCGCTTTGCCATTAATCACCATAGAAGTCGCCACATTCCAGTCACGACCCGGTGAATTACTATCGATATAACCATGCACTTTCTTGAAGATCGTAAAGGCTTCAACCATTTTATCTCCAGACAATGTCGTCTGATCGAGATCGACAAAAGCTTTGTTGTAATCGGCATTACCCAATGTTTCGAGAGCGATCGCTTCAAACAACGTTGCATCCTGCCAAGGCTGGCCACCATGAGCAAGCGGTATAATTCCTGCAGCCTTTAATTTATCCCCAGCGGTGAAGAATTCATCCCAAGAGGTTGGAACTTCAACACCCGCTTTATCCAATACCGCTTTATTTGCCCATAACCAGTTTACACGGTGAACGTTAACCGGAACCGAAACATAATGACCTTGATATTTACTTGTATCAGCCACCACTTTCGGTAAGATGCCGTCCCAATTTCCTTGCTTGGCAACATCATCTAAATTAGTCAAAAATCCAAGTTCTGCCCACTCTTGAATATTATGTCCTTTAATTTGTGCTGCTGCGGGTGGGTTTCCTGATACCGCACGGGTTTTCAAGACAGTCATTGCGCTTTCACCCCCCCCACCGGCGACAGCAAAATCTTTCCAAGTATGGCCTTCTTTTTCCATCATATCTTTCAAAACAGAAACCGACTTCGCTTCACCACCAGAAGTCCACCAGTGTAAAACTTCAACCTCACCTGCATTGGCAAATTGAGTAACAGAAAGCAAACCGGCAGAAAATAAGCTGACCGTTAAAAGACTTTTCTTGATTATTTTCATTGTTATCGTCCATGTGTTAGTTATTGAATAAAAATAGGGTATTAATATTAAATATTGCGTTAATACATGTTGAACGCTTTATTTTTATTTTCTAAAAGGCACTCGATCCGATGTCGCCTATAGAAACAACCCAATAACTATAAATAAAGAATGAGGATGGCTTCGGCACAAAGAGTAACAATTATGTAACAATGTCGTTACATTAGTTATTTTATGGTTGGAAGTTTCGTGTTAAAGGGCAGAACAATTTGCACAATCAGCCCCTTAGTATAAGAATTTTTTATTGTGATTGTGCCGCCATGAGCATGCAAAATATTACGACAAATACCTAACCCTAAACCATGGCCATCTTTATCTTTAGCCAAGCGTACATAAGGCTCAAATACCGATTCGAGCTGCTCCTCAGGAATCCCATCCCCTTCATCTAACATATTAAGTTGTACATAAGTCTTGGTTTGTTCACAGCTCACCTCAACCTTATGGCCATACTTCACTGCGTTGTCAATCAAGTTGGTCATTACCCGTTTTAATGCCAGTGGTTTGCCTAACACTGGTCGAATACTTTCTTTCGGTAGTACGACTTTGATCTCATTTTGGTTATGGGTTTCCGCCGCAGCAAGCAACAATTCATTTAAATACACCAGATTGGAGTTCTCGTGTAGTTCGGTGTCATGGACACACTGCAAGGCGCCTTTCACCATCATCTCAAGCTCATCGAGATCTTGATTAAACTTCGCTCTTTTAGAGTCATTCTCTAATAATTCAGCTCGCAATCGTAAACGAGTAATTGGTGTTTTTAAATCATGAGAAATAGCCGAAAATAGTTGCTCTCTATCCATTACATAGTGGCGAATTCGCTGTTGCATACGGTTAAATGCTAACGTAGCCGTCACCAACTCATTAGCCCCTTCTTCAGGTAATGGCGATTGGTCACCATCCACACTCATTTGATTCGCAGCTTTAGCTAAATTACGCAAAGGTCGAACTTGTCTGCGTACCATGAAATAAGTAAAGAACAGCAATAATGCGGTTGAAAGAAGCAAATATAACCACTGTGATGGCGGTAATATATTATCTTCTAAGGTGTTATACGGAGGGGGTAATAAGGCAGCAATATAAATCCATTCATCAGAACCTAATTCAATTTGCACCACCATGATCGGTGGGTTTAAGGGTTCTAACGTTAAGGTGTAGTGCGCCCAAGATTTAGGAAGATCGCTGAGGTAAATGTCATTTTTCAAAATTTTTAATTTATCCGGTTCAGAAAATTCCACATGAATCGATTTCACATTGGTTAACTTATCCGTTAATGCCTGCTCCATTGAATCTATCGCGACCTGTTTTAGTCGGCTATCAGGTAGAGGAGATAACTGCAAAAATTCATGGTTAAAAGAGACAAAAAACCGAGTTCCTCCCATTTTGCGCAACTGCTCCATAATCACGTGTCGGTAATTCACAGGAAGTGATTGAAAATAAGAAACCGTCGAGGCAAACAAAGACGCCATACTCGTCGTTGCCGTGGTAATACCTTGAATTTCTTGTTGGCGAGAATTGGTATACCAAATAGACGTTGAAATACCTTGCGCCATGACGACTGTTAATAACGTCAACAATAAGGTTCGCGAAACGAGCGATTGTGATTTCCAAAATCGAAACATAAATTAATGTCCGTAATGAACAGACGCTGTAAATATATACCCATTACCACGCATGGTTTTAATGTATTTATGATGCTTTCCCGTATCGCCTAAGCGCTGGCGTAAACGACTCAATTGAACATCAATCCCACGCTCTAAAGGCAATGTTTCTCGGCCTTTAATAGCATAAGAAATGGTATCCCTATCTAACACTTGGTTGGGTTTGGATAGAAATAGCATTAATAAAGAAAAATCACTGCCCGAAAGCTCCACCTTATCTTGAGTCTCTTGATTAAAAACCGTGTGGGACAATGTGTCTAACGCCCAATTGCCAAAATAAATGGTGGTAGGATTCACTTGCTCCTCATTATGGCTGCGACGTAAAAGCGCTTTAATTCTCGCCATTAACTGCCTAGGGCTAAATGGCTTGGCAATATAATCATCGGCACCAATTTCTAAGCCGATAATTTGATCAGTTTCATCCGACACGGCCGTTAACATAATGATAGGTACCATCGAATCTTTACGGATTCTCTGACAAAGTTCAAAACCATCTTCACCTGGAAGCATTACATCCAATAAGATTAAATCTGGATAGCCACTTTGACTAATTTGAGACTGCATTTCTACGCCGTCGCACGCCGTCACAACAGTAAAGCCCATTTTAGAAAGGTATTCATCGAGCAGATCTCGAATCTCTCTATCGTCATCCACCACTAAAATTTGCTTATGATCTCGCATGTTCACCTCTCGTTAAGTGTCCATACAATAATAAACAATTTTGCAACATTACTAGGGTTTCATGGATATTAATCAGAATAACTTGACGTCGGTATCCTTTTGCAGTGTTTATCAAGCCAAGAAAAAAATACCACTCAATGATTAGAGTGGTATTTCTAAGCTAGACAACAACCAAATAGTACATTTGGTCAATGTGGAAAGGGAAAAAATCAACGCCTCAAGCCACCGCCTCCCAATCTGCCGCCACCACCAAAACCTGAAGGTCGAGAAGCCGGCATCCTGATCGGACGATGAATTTGAGAACGCTGTAATGTTGGGCGATTTTTACTTTGCCATTTCGTTTTTACTGCTTTTTTCTGTTCACTCGAAAGACCATTTCCACCCATTTTGGTTTGAATTTCTTGGCGCTTCTCACTAATTTTTTGCTGCTTTTCAGGTAGTAAAGCTTGCCATTTTTTATTAAAGTCTGATTTTAGAGCTGAAACATCTGGGCCGAGCCCTTCTTTCCAGTTATCGACTTTATCTTTGATCTCAGCTTGCTGATCAGGATCAAGAGTGTGCCACCAACTATTCACTGCATTTTTAAATTCACCGTCACCATGACAACAATTAGGATAAACGTGGTTTTGATAATACCAATAATCGTCATACCACCAACTATCAGTGTATACATAAGAGGCATTCGTT
Source organism: Vibrio casei (assembly GCF_002218025.2). Lineage (NCBI taxonomy): Bacteria > Pseudomonadati > Pseudomonadota > Gammaproteobacteria > Vibrionales > Vibrionaceae > Vibrio > Vibrio casei. The sequence goes on from NZ_AP018680.1 coordinate 1,812,609, forward strand.
GAAGACGTTGTTGAACAAGCCGCTAACCCAAACGTAACAAATAAAGCAAGACACCACTTTTGCCAGATTTGTTTATTCCATTTCAGCATAAAAACTCCTAATGCTTTAAACAATAATTAACGATTAACCAACTTCTATTCTATCTCGTCCATTGTCTTTAGCTTTATACAAAAGCCCATCCACACGCTTCAGGACTTCATTTATTGAATCACCTTGGCAATCCGTTAACCCAATACTAAAAGTCGGTACGATTACTTCGCCTTTACTACGAATTGGCCTGCCATACATTTCTTTTTTTAATCTTTGTAAAATAGGCAGAACATCCTCTGCTGATTTATCTGGAAAAATAGCCAAAAACTCTTCTCCGCCCCAACGACCATAATGATCATCATCTCGGCAGCCTATTTGCACACTCTGGGCAAATAATTTAAGTACTTCATCTCCAATATGATGCCCATAATTATCATTAATGGATTTAAAATAATCAAAATCAAAAAGAGCACACGCCAATTTTCGTCTAGATGCAGAGCCTTTCACCCGATTTAAATATTGATTCATCACACGCTCAGTGCAGCCTCGATTTGGTAACCCTGTTAATGCATCGGTATCGGCAAGAATTCTCATTTGTTGATGCGCATTTTTAAGTTCGAGTAAGTCATTATTTCGAGCGATCTCATGTCCAATCCATTCTGCAAACAAACGAATCAACTCAAAATCTTGGCGTATAAACGGCCTCGTTGGTTCAGGACTTGAAAAATTAAGCGTACCATAACGTGCCCCATCAACGAAAATAGGCGTACCTAAGTAGGCTTCTAGCTTAAAACTTTGATAACAAGGATGGGACACAATTGTGCTTTGAGATACATGATGAAAGCCTTGTACGTCATTAGATTGATATACATGCCAACAATAAGTAATACCAAGATCAAACGTCATTCCTGAATCTAAAGCACCATCAGGGTGAATCGCTTGTTGAACAACATATTCGTCATCAACAACCTTACTAAAAATCCCAATCGGTAAGCCAAAGTGTTCAGTACCTAACTTTAAAATTTCATCTACACGTTGAGTAAAATCTAATGACCTCGAAGAAGTTATAGTATGGAGCTTATTTAATGCACCTTCTGCTGCAAGGCGTGAAGATTCATCTTTAATCATCACCACAAAAAATAGCGTATTTCCCAAGTTATCTTTTATAGCCCCAGCAGTAGTTTGTCCCTTAAAGGTTTTATCTGCTTTATTCCGATAATCCATAGAATAAGAATCATCCACTAAATTAGACTCAGCGTTAAAACGATACGTTCCTTGTTTATTGAAATCTGATGATTTGGCATACAACACTTGGGTACTTTGACCAATTAACTCTTCTTTTTTATAACCAAACAAGTCTTCTGCAGCAGTATTCATGGCAACAATTTGTCGTGAGAGGTTTCCAATAAAAACGGCCGTATCAATATTTTCAAAAACGAGAGAAAGCGTCTTTGCATCTAAGATATTTTCTATACTAGAGACCATCATTCTATTCACCTCAACATTATCATCTTTACTAAGTATTAATGAATTAGAAGAAAAATCAAAAATTTAGCGCTAAAAATTGAGATACTACGCGATTAATCGTTCAATGATTATTGAGATACTTTCGACTTCAAACCACTTCCCGCATCTTTCAATAAATTAATTGGTGATAAAATAACGCCTTTTACTGCTCCCTCAGTTGCATTTCGACTAATCTCTTCACTTTTCTCTACAATGTCATCAATTTTGGTGATCATAGGAGGAAGAGCCTGCCGCAGCGAAGCCGACTCTTTTAATACTGCTGGTACCATTTCCGTACGCACACCATGCACTTCTGACAATATTTTCGGTAATTTTTCATCTACTGAACTTACCGTTTTATTGACTGAAACCATGGTTTTATTGATTTCTGAGGCTGTGACATTAGCATCTTGCGCCACTTTCAATGCGTTAGGTGCTATCTCTGCATATTTATTTGCCACATCCAGCCAACCTTCAATGTCTAAATTTGCAGTCGTTTGATTAAAATCAGCCAAGATTGCAGGGTAAGTATCCACGACTTTATTCACCGTGTTAGTGAAACTATAAATGGTGAACCCTAAATAAAAAATCGACGCCGCTAAACACGCTTGAATAACGATAGAAATCTTTGCCATCCCCATTTCCTTTTCTTTGTCTATCATTAATGAGTCATTTTGTATTCAGTATATACCTAAGTGATGTCAAGATGCCGCCGTAAGGCAAGTTAAAGTTACTTGGGTATACAAGTTATCTGAGTATGTTTGCCTCTCAACACCACACCAATTACAAATAAAAAAGCCCTTGAAGCTTACTTATCGATTCAAGGACTTTATACACTAACTACATTGCATTATATGTTAATGCTATCGAGTATGATTTAACCTCTAAATACGGGTAACACATCCACCATCGTTAAGAAGTGAAATATTGCCGTTGCCACACCAAATCCCAATACAAAATAAGGAACAATCTTTCCGCCTTTAACTAAGAAGCCTTTCTCACTGCCTTCTCGTTGACGAGATTTCAATACGAGTAAAGCAGGAATAATACAAGTCCAAACCGTGGCGGCTGCTCCCGCATAACCTATTGCCAAAATGAAACCAAATGGGAAAAGTAAAGACAATACCAGTGGTGGCATAAACGTGACTGCCCACGTTTTCGTACGGCCCGATTTATTGCGGTTATCAAAGTGGAATAAATCAGCAATGTAGTCAAATACGCCTAACCCCACACCAATAAACGAAGATAAAATCGCGGAAACTGAAAAAACATTAATCGCTTGCGATACTTTTTCTGAAGAGACCACTGTACCTAACGCACTCAGTAAAACATCCACATTGCCATCTTGAGCAATTACAGGACCAAACGAATCACGAGATAAATGCCCAAAAATGCTCACTAACCAAATAACATAAAGAAATAACGCAATCGACGTACCGCCTAAAATGGCATATTTCGCTTTGCGTTCTTCACCATAGTACGACCGCATTGAAGCCACTGAATGATGATAACCAAATGAGGTTAACGCGATAGGGAGTAACGCCATTGCATACTTTGCGTATTCACCATTCTGATTAACGGCATCAGTCAATTTCGAAAAATCCACATGAACCGTCAAACCAAATACACCGAAAATAAAGCTAAACAGCATGATACAAATCAAGACAACGGAAATACGATCCACTGCGCGAGTTGAATGCCACACAACGCTAGAAGCAAGAAAAACAAATATAATCGAGGCAGTTTTACTTTCTAACCCAAGCGATCCTTGCAAAATTAAACCAAAAGAAGTGGTATAGGCATACAATAAAATCCCACCCACAAAATATACGGTTAAGTTATTAAAAGCATTAACTTTTTCACCTAACAAATCAGATGTCACAGTATTAAATGATACATTCAAATCATAATGTTTAAATGCTTCAAGTAATAACCAACCCGAAACCGTCATTACCGCCATGGTTAATGCAATGGCTAAAATAGACCAAAGCGTCCAGCTACCCGCACCAGCACTTGGCAAACCAAGCATTCCTGCCCCAACACACACACTTGCAATAATACAAGCACCACCAACTAACGAGGGTTTCTTTGTTGCCATGGTTGTCATAATAGATTCTCTTTACGCTAAATTAAGCCATTGTGCTGACTCAAAAACAAACAAGCATCAAGCTGAAGAAGGAAGGTTGTTGCCATAAATGGTATTCAAGAAAAAGGCAACCCGTTTCTGTGCTGATGAATGCCCTTATAGTAGCGACATCCACCACACTAGTAAACTAGTTAACTGATACAATATCAAAAAACAATCAATAAATAGCAGTAAATCCCATCATTTAAACACCATTAAGATCACTCGGCCTATCATTTCATCGCGTTCAGGTTGGTTGTGCCAGGTTTATTGCCTGCGTGAAATCTCCTCATTAACCCAATGCAACAACTGCTTAGTCGCCTTAGATAACACCTGATTTTGCCGCACAATATAACCCAAACTAGTGCTAGGGAACTGCGGTAATTGGGTAACTTTTGTGGTTAAACTCGGCTTCGTATAAAGTGAGAATTCCGGCACAATCGCAACGCCAAACCCCGCTTCTGCCCAGTCTATCTGCGCATCCACACTGCCCACTTCCATAATCCGATATTTAGGTAAATTTAATGATGGTAACGCGCTATCCAGTAAGTCTCGGGTCCGGGTATCGTGCCCTAATAAAATCAATGTTGGTAGATCGGTCAGGGACGCATCATCGGTGTATTTTGCTTGTTGCCACAACTCTAAATCATTGCCTAATGCACACCATTTTACTTGCTGAAGCTCAGTGAAATGCAAAGGCTCACTTTCTTTTTGTGCGATCACAAATCCTAAATCCGCTTCCGCACTCTTTACCAAACTAGATGCTTGCGATGAAGTGGTATTAAGCAAAGAAAAATCAATCCCCGGAAATTCGGCTTTAAACAGCTGAAAAGGCTCAATAAGCAATAATCGAGAAATAATGTCACTCGCCGCAATGGTTAATGTGCCTTGGCTCAAATCATTAATCGCATTCAAATCCGACTGACAAACCTGCAATTCCCACAGTGCCTTTTTCGACGATACTAATAAACGTAACCCCGCTTGTGTTAAACAAAATGGATTGCGCTCGATCAATTTCACTCGGGTGTTTTTTTCAAGTTGTTTAATGTGCAGGCTAACATTAGGTTGCGTCATATGTAATGCATTGGCCGTTTTACCAAAATGCTTTAATTCAGCCAACGTCACAAATGTTTTTAACCAATGAATATCTAACATACCTTCACCTTAATGGAACCTCTCAACTCAAAATTTGATATGAAATACTTATCAAGATCATAATTATAATTAATTTCTCTTATTTAGATAGAGCGCCTACCATGTTTATTCAAATCAATTTGGAGATGAAATTATGCCGTCTATTGTGGTTGTAGGTGCAAACTGGGGTGACGAAGGTAAAGGCCGTATCGTTGATTTTTTAGCCGAAGATGCTTCCGCTAGCATTCGCTTTCAAGGTGGTAATAACGCCGGCCATACTGTTGTAAACGACTTTGGCACCTTTAAATTACACCAACTGCCGAGTGGTATTTTCAATCCAAATTGTATTGCGGTACTTGGCCCAGGCATGGTGATAAGCCCCGCGGCATTAAGCGAAGAAATGGCTGAAGTTAAAGCCACTGGAGTTGATGTAAAATTATGCATTTCTGATCGCGCAACGCTGTGCCTTCCTTTACATGCACTTGAAGATACACTAGAAGAACAACGATTAGGTGATGCCGCTTACGGCTCAACGAGACAAGGTATTGCACCGGCGTATGGCGATCGCGTCATGAAGAAAGGCATTTTGGTTGGTTGGTTAAACCAGCCAGAAGTATTACAAGAGCGCATTCAATTCATGCTTGATTGGAAAATGCCTCAACTAAAAGCCCTCTACCCAAGCTGTGATTTTTCTCAAAGCGCAGAAGAGATGACCCAATGGCTATTAGATGTTACAGCCGCTTGGCGACCATTTATTTGTAATGTCACTGAACCTTTAAAAGCACTACAAAAACAAGATGCCAACCTATTATTTGAAGCCCAACTCGGTGCAGGCCGTGATTTGGTATATGGTGAATATCCATACACCACCTCTTCCAATGTAACTGCCGCTTATGCCGGTATTGGTAGTGGTTTACCAGCCCTGCGCCCAGAGCGTATTGTTGCTGTCGCGAAATCATTTAGCTCATCTGTGGGTACAGGCACTTTGGTCACCGCTATGGAAGAACAAGATAATTTCCGTGAAAGTGCCAATGAATATGGAGCAGTAACCGGTCGCCCACGTGACATGGGTTATTTCGATGCCGTTGCCACTCGTAACGGTGTGGAATTACAAGCGGCAACTGAGATTGCATTAACCAAAATCGACTGTTTATCTGGTATGAAAGATTTAAAAATCTGTGTCGCTTATGCCGGCGATCACAGTGAAAACCCGATTTGGCCACAAACCGCAGCACTAAGCCCTGTTTACGAAGACATGCAAGGCTGGGATGAAGACATCACCGGTTGCCGCACGTTTGATAGCCTTCCTATTGCAGCGCAACACTATGTTGAACGCATTGAAGTATTAATGGGCGTCCCTATTAGCATGGTTTCTGTTGGCCCAGAACGTGAGCAAATGATCATTCGTTAAAACCAAACCTACATACTGAATGGCTAAAAGCCCTCAAATACTTCATGACGTTATTTAAGGGCTTTTAATCAATACTAAAAATACAACGATGAAAAAGTCACGGCTTGTCCTATGCCTAAAATCTTCAATTCATGACAGAGAAGAGAAATTAAATAAATAAATAAATAAAAAACAAAAACCCCAGATAACTTATTAAGCTATCTGGGGTTTCTTTTGTATATGGTACGCCCTACAGGATTCGAACCTGTGACCACCTGCTTAGAAGGCAGGTGCTCTATCCAGCTGAGCTAAGGGCGCTTTAAGTGGGGAATTATACGAGATGAACGCGTTAGGTCAACGCCTTTATTCTATATAATGGTTTGATTGCTGAAAAAAAGCGCATTGTAATAAATAAGTTAGAAATTAAGTTGATGATGCAAACGTTTGCGGCATAGATATTGATCACGTTTTTTGCGACAATACGCCGCGTTGTCAACTGCTGCTAGTCTAATGAGGATAGTAAAGAAAACCATGACTGCTCAAATTATTGATGGAAAGTTAATATCTCAAACCGTTCGTTCGGAAGTTAAAGCTCGTGTCCAAGCTCGTGTTGAGGCTGGTTTACGTGCTCCCGGCCTTGCTGTCGTGTTAGTAGGAAGTGACCCAGCTTCTCAAGTTTATGTGGGGAGTAAGCGCCGCGCTTGTGAAGAGGTTGGGTTTATTTCAAAGTCATTTGATTTGCCCACGACAACAACCGAAGCTGAATTGCTAGAAATTGTTGAGCAGCTTAACAGTGATCCTGAAATCGATGGTATTTTAGTTCAACTCCCCCTGCCTGCGGGTATTGATAGCACGAAGGTATTAGAAAATATCCATCCTGAAAAAGATGTTGATGGATTTCATCCGTATAATGTCGGTCGCTTATGCCAACGTATGCCAAAACTTCGTTCTTGTACTCCTAAAGGTATTATCACCTTGTTAGAGCGTTATAATGTTGATTGTTATGGTAAGCATGCTGTGATTGTTGGTGCCTCTAATATTGTGGGGCGCCCAATGACATTAGAGCTGCTACTTGCTGGTTGCACCACCACCACTTGTCATCGATTCACTAAGGATTTGGAAGGCCATGTTCGCCAAGCCGATATATTAGTCGTTGCCGTTGGTAAACCGAATTTTATTCCTGGTGCTTGGATTAAAGAAGGCGCTATTGTGATCGATGTGGGCATTAACCGCATGGAAGATGGAAAGCTCATTGGTGATGTGGAATACGACGTTGCAAAATTAAAAGCAAGCCATATTACTCCTGTACCCGGTGGCGTTGGTCCTATGACAGTGGCAAGCTTGATCGAAAACACCATGCTCGCTTGTGAGAAGTTTTCAAAGTAATCTTTCGAATTTAAAGCATAAAACAAACCCCTTGCTAAGTTAAAGTGATTAGCAAGGGGTTTTTTATTTAGCACGGCTTACGTATTTTTATTCTAACGTTTTATCTTTGTCTTGTACTGGCTGCTTCTTCTGGTTCTTCCCTTTTCTTACCGAAAATTTTCATGACCCCTACATAGAATAAAGGGACAAAGAATATGGCCAAGAAAGTCGCTGTGAACATCCCACCAATAACCGAAGTACCAATAGCATGGCGAGAATTAGCACCAGCACCAGTACTGGTTGCCAACGGCAATACGCCAAGAATAAAGGCCAAAGAGGTCATCAAGATCGGGCGTAAACGCATACGACATGCTTCCATCGTAGCTTCGACTAACCCCATACCTTTGTCATAAAGGTCTTTAGCAAACTCGACGATTAGGATGGCGTTCTTAGCCGATAACCCTATGGTGGTTAATAGACCTACCTGTAAGTACACATCGTTTTCTAACCCACGCATCATCGTCGCCGCAAGCGCACCTAATACACCTAACGGAACGACCAAAATAACCGCCATGGGCACTGACCAACTTTCATATAAAGCCGCTAGACTCAAGAAAACCACAATCATGGATATCGCATAGAGTATCGGTGCTTGTGAACCTGACATCCGCTCTTGATACGACATTCCGGTCCAACTAACGGCAACACCATCTGGTAAGGTTTTAGCTATCTCTTCAATAGCATCCATAGCATCTCCGGTGCTGTAACCCGCTTTGGCTTCACCTAAAATTTCAATGGCAGAGTTACCATTATAACGTTGTAAGTTAGGCGAGCTGGTTCCCCAATGCGTGTGACTAAAGGCATTAAATGGCACCATCTTGTCTTCATTATTACGCACATACCAATTATCCAGATCATCTGGTGTCATACGATAAGGCGCATCGGCTTGAATGTACACACGCTTAACTCTGCCTCTATCTATAAAGTCATTCACATAAGATGAACCCCATGCGATAGATAATGTTTTATTAATATCATCAATGCTGACACTTAAGGCTTTGGCTTTCTCATAATCCAGATCAATATAAAATTGAGCAGTATCTTCTAATCCATTTGGGCGCACTTTTTGTAACACTGGGCTTTGTGCGGCTTTTTGAAGCAACATATTACGTGCTTCCATCAATTTATCGTGCCCCATTCCTGAGCGATCTTCTAAATAGAAATCAAAACCGGTTGCTTGCCCTAGTTCGCGTATGGCGGGTGGGTTAATCGCAAATATAACGCCATCTTTATTTTGGCTAAAATGCTTCATTGCTCGGCCAATAATCGCGTTCACATCTTGTGATGGGTCGGTACGCTCAGACCAGTCTTTTAAGCTAACAAACCCCATACCCGCATTTTGTGCTTGACCGACAAAACTAAAGCCACTCACTTGGAAGAATGCTTCAACATTCTCTTTTTCTTCCGTAGCAAAGTATTCTCTCACCTCGCCCAAGACTTTTTCCGTACGCTCTAAGGTCGCACCAGAAGGGAGCTGCACCATGACCATAAAGTTACCTTGGTCTTCATCTGGCAGAAAGCTCGCAGGAATTGACGTAAACATCCACCCCATCAACGGCAATAACGCAAGGTAGATAATAAACATACGTTTAGGGCGCTTTAAAATGCCACCGACTCCGGATGTGTATTTCTCACTTGAACGGTTAAATTTGCGGTTAAACCAACCAAAGAAGCCCGTTGTTTTTTCGCCATGGCTTGGCTTTAACATTGTGGCACAAAGGGCAGGTGTGAAGATCATAGCAACAATAACCGACAATACCATTGAGGCAACAATGGTCAACGAGAACTGACGATAAATTGCCCCTGTAGAGCCGCTCATGAATGCCATAGGAATGAATACTGCAGAAAGCACCATCGCCACGCCGACTAATGCACCGGATATTTCTCCCATTGCTTTACGTGTCGCTTCTAATGGGGGCAGCTTTTCTTCGGCCATTACCCTTTCCACGTTTTCCACCACAACGATGGCATCGTCCACCAGCAAACCGATGGCAAGTACCATACCAAACATCGTTAAGGTGTTAACACTAAATCCCAATGCAGACATAACACCAAAAGCGCCAAGCAATACCACAGGAACCGCAATGGTAGGAATAAGTGTCGCACGCAAATTTTGTAAGAATAGATACATCACCAAGAAAACCAAGACAATGGCTTCAATTAAAGTATGCACAACCTCTTCAATAGACAATGTCACAAAAGGAATAGTGTCCATGGCTTTTTCCATCACGAGCCCGTGTGGCATAGATTTCGCCAATTCTGCTAACTTTTCATCAACACGTTTTTGCGTATCAATGGCATTCGCACCTGTCCCAAGTTTAATCGCAATCCCACCGGCACCTTTTCCGTTATAACGGGAAAGCACGCTCATATCCTCGCCATTTAGCTCCACACGGGCGACATCTTTCACTCTAACCTGTGAGCCATCTGCATTCACTTTAAGTAGTATGTTTTCAAACTGCTTCGTGGTTTCTAGCCGACTTTGGGCCGTAATAGTGGCATTTATCAGTTGACCTTTAACCGACGGTGCACCACCTAATTGACCAACGGTTACTTCGGTATTCTGTGCTTGAATGGCGCTAGATACATCAATCGGTGTTAATTGGTAGCTGGTTAATTTAGACGGATCAAGCCAAATACGCATAGCATACTGCGAACCGAAGACTTGAACATCACCCACACCATTAATTCGACTGAGTGGATCAGAGATATGAGAATTCACATAATCTTTTATATCATCGCCCGTCATACTGCCATCTTGAGAGATGAAAGCCGTCACCGACATAAAAGAAGAAGACGTTTTACGTACACTTAAACCTTGCTGTTGAACTTCAGCAGGTAATTGACTCATCGCTTGTTGTAACTGGTTTTGCACCTGAACTTGAGCAATATCTGGGTCCGTGCCCAAAGCAAAAGTTAACGTCACTGAAACCGATCCAGATGCACTACTTGAAGAGGACATGTAAAGCAGATTATCCAATCCCGTCATATTCTGTTCTACCACCTGAGTCACAGAGTTTTCTGCAGTTTTAGCGGAAGCTCCTGGATACACAGCCGAAATTTGAACTGCAGGTGGGGCAATGGTTGGGTATTGCTGAACAGGAAGGCTTGTCACTGCCAGTGCCCCGCCGAGCATAATAAGGATCGCAATCACCCATGCAAAAATAGGGCGATCGATAAAAAATCTAACCATGATAGCTACCTACTAGTTGGCTTTAGTGGATTTGGCTGAAGCAGGCGCTTCTGGGGCTTTTTTGACAGACTCATCAGATAACACTTCCACAGGCATGCCAGGGCGGATACGTAATAAATTGTTAGCAATCACGTGATCACCTTCCTGCAAACCAGAGGTAATCACCCACTCATTACTATTAACCGTACCGCCAGTTACGACTGGACGCACAGCCACTTTACCGTCTTCTACCACCATAACCGTCGCTTTACCTAGGTTATTAAATGTCACCAACGATTGAGGAAGTGTCACCATGGGTTGATTATTTGCGGTAATTATTTGCGCTCGCACAAACATTCCTGGAAGCAATATTGAATTAGGATTGGGAATAACAGCACGTAAAGTGACACTTCCTGTCGAAGGATCAACTCGAGTACCTGAAAACGTTAACTTACCATCGTGATCGTATTTTGAGCCATCTTCCAAAGAAACCGACACTTTAAGATTAGAATTATTACCTAAATTTTTCTTGATACGAGCCATCGCCAGTGACGATTGTGTCAGGTCAACATAAATAGGATCAAGTGCTTGAATCATCGTGAGTGGAGTTTCTTGGTTTGTCGTGGTTAACGCACCTTCAGTGACATTTGAAATATCAATACGCCCCGTGATAGGCGCTTTAACTTGCGTATACGACAACAAAATTCCAGCGTTATCTAATGCGGCTTTGGCAACTGCCGATTGAGCTTGAGCTTGTTTCCAGTTTCCTTCTGCGGTGTCGTAATCTTCTTGGCTAATTAATTTACGTTTAATTAAATTTTGATAACGAAGTGCGGTTTTCTTTGATACCGATTCATCCGCTTGAGCCTTCAGTAATGCTGCTTTAGCACTATTCACATCAGATTGGTAAGTAGCAGGATCAATCTGATATAACACGTCACCTTTTTGAACAAGCTGACCTTCTTCAAAAAGTCGTTTTTCAATAATACCAGTGACTTGTGGACGAACTTCTGCAACACGCGGAGACACAACACGTGCTGGAAGTTCTGTGAACGTTGTCGTTGGTTTTTTCTCTACGTTGATGACTTGGACTGATAACGTTTGTGGCGAGGTAGAGGTTGTTTTTTCTGAATCATTCTTAGTATCACAACCGACTAAAACTAATAGTAATAAGACGGACAATGATCCGGTAGAAAATCGTTTGGTGAGCATAATGGTTTCTCAAATTTATTTACTAGTACCATCCAAAATCGCAATAGTAAAAAGGTAAAAAATGTTTCCAAGTATGCAAAAATATACCTAACGCCCCTAAAAATAAATGAGAAGGCACTTTGTTTACATTTATTTACGATAACCGAGCCATGTTGACTCGGTAAGCGTTAGGTTATTCATTAATCTTGTACAATACGGTCAGCCAATGTACTCACGGCAATCGCAAAATAGTAAGAGCGATTCCAGTGCATAAGTACGTTGTAATTATTATAGACTAAATAACTACGACCAATCTCATCATCGGGCATGATTAACCACGCTTTAATATCTTCTTTTAAAACCGGCAATGGCGACCCATCTAAACTTGTAATCCCGATTTTACTCCACTCTTGTAAATATTTGCCTTTCTCTTCATCTCTTCCTTGAAGTTCAGGGTTGATGCCAGCCGGTACGTGAATTTGGCGTCCCCACGTGTATTTATCGTCCCAACCTTCTGTTTTTAAATAGTTAGCTGTGGAAGCAAACACATCTTCCTTAGTTGTCCAAATGTCTTTTTTACCATCTCCATTACCATCAGCCGCATAATGTAAAAATGAAGTTGGCATGAATTGAGCCTGCCCCATAGCACCAGCCCAAGATCCTTTCATATTGTCAGCGCTGATATGACCTTCATCAATGATCTGTAATGCCGCCATGGTTTGTTTACGAAAAAGCGCTTCACGGCGACCATCAAACGCCAAAGTCGACAGCGCTTCCACCACATTGTAATTGCCCGTAAATCGCCCGAAATTACTTTCAACGCCCCACAATGCAACAATGAAACGAGGTTGAACGCCATAAGCATCACCAATACGTTTTAAATCATCAAAATACTCATGATAAAGCCGCTTTCCTTGTTGAACTTTCCATTTAGGAACCGCTCTTGGGATATACTCATCCAAAGTCAGTTTTTTCTCAGGTTGGTTATTATCAGCAACCACCGCTTTGGGCTTAAATTGAACATTTTTAAATGCTGAATTTATCGTAGACTCGCTAATGCCTTTTTCTTTCGCTTCTTGCTTTAAACCTTGAACATAAGCGTCAAAATCAGTTTCAGGTGTCGCAAAACTTTGGAAACTCATTATGCTTCCAACCAAAAATGCAGCCACACCAATAAATTTGGTTTTCATACTTCCCCTTACAACACGTTTACGATTGAGATTTACGAGATTTATATTCATCAAGTAAGTTGATCTGTGGTGGTGGCAGCTGTAAAAAGAATCCGTCGTCTTTTAAAGACATTTTTACTTTTTCAATATCGGCTAATGCGAGTTTTCGCCCTTCCATTTTCATCACCATAACGAAAATGGGTTTACCAAACATTGTCAATAGAGCTTGAGGAACGTCTGAAAAATCATCTTTCTTTGAAATATAAAGATACATTCCTTCTTTCTTGCTGCTTTTATACACAGAACACAACATAACTATCCTTTTTTGCATTTAATATAAGCAATCTAAACTGGTAAATGGACTTTCGCTTGGAATTAACACCGTTTTTTATCATTATAATGTCATTTGACAGGCAATTAACCCAGTAAAGTCTTATATAGACTATAACATTGAGAGCCTTTTTAAAGTTAAACATTCCGACGACTGGTAACCAATGGTTTGAAATTTAACTCATTGTATTTTCAATACACGCATTCAACTTTAGAGTAATTGTCTATATGGCTACAAAACCCGATTTAAAAGGAAGCAGCTTTGCCTTATCTGTCCTTCATTTAACGGAAGATAATGTAGAAAACTGTCTTCAATTTTTACACAGTAAAGTCAATCAAGCACCTGCTTTTTTCACCCATGCACCCTTAGTCGTCGACATTGAAAAGTCACAGCAAATTGACATAGATTTCATTGCCTTGCGTCAGGGAATTGTGAAGGCTGGTATGATCCCAGTTGGCGTTACTGGTTGTAAAAGCAATAACGTAAAAACATTGGTGACTAATGCCGGTTTTGCGGTGATGTCTAACAGTAAAAGTAGCTATCAACCCCCAGCAGAATTAGTTCCAACGAAAGTCATTCGGACACCAATACGTTCTGGGCAACAAGTCTATGCCAAAGATACAGATTTAGTCATTTTAAGCCATGTAAGTGCCGGCGCAGAAGTGATCGCCGACGGAAGCATTCATATTCATGGTACTTGTCGAGGCCGAGCCATTGCTGGCGCGAATGGCCAACAAGATGCAAAAATCATTTGCCAAGATCTACAAGCTGAATTGGTTTCAATTGCTGGCAATTATTGTTTAAGTGACCAAATTGATACTGAATATTGGCAAAAGAAAGTCATTCTTTCATTGCAAGATAAGACGCTACAGTTTGAAAAAGTAACATAATATTAATCGCTTTCGTATTAGCAGCAACACTTTAGATATTTTTAAGCAGCCATGTTACATTCAGCTCAAATATCTTGAATTTTACGCACCTAAGTGAATATCCATATTTAACAAAAGGAAAGGGAAAAATGGCACGTACTATCGTCGTGACGTCAGGTAAAGGAGGTGTAGGCAAGACTACCTCTAGCGCAGCAATCGCATCTGGGCTGGCCTTACGAGGCAAAAAAACTGCGGTTATCGATTTTGATATCGGTTTGCGTAACCTTGATCTCATTATGGGTTGTGAACGTCGTGTTGTTTATGATTTTGTAAATGTTATCAATGGCGAAGCAACACTCAATCAAGCTCTGATTAAAGATAAACGCTGTGAGAACTTATACATTCTTCCGGCCTCTCAGACTCGTGACAAAGATGCATTAACTCACATTGGTGTGAAACGCATTTTAACTGAACTGCATGATATGGGGTTTGATTTCATTATTTGTGACTCTCCTGCCGGTATCGAGCAAGGTGCCTTGATGTCGCTATACTTTGCTGATGAAGCAGTCATTACTACCAATCCAGAAGTCTCTTCGGTTCGAGATTCAGACCGAATTTTAGGCTTACTCGATTCTAAATCATTACGGGCCGAACAAGGACTTGAACCGGTTAAGCAACATTTACTATTAACCCGTTATAATCCTGCTCGTGTTAACGCTGGTGAAATGCTGAGTGTCACCGATGTTGAAGACATTCTGCATATTCCTTTATTGGGTGTCATTCCAGAAAGCCAAGCCGTATTAAATGCTTCAAACAAAGGCGTGCCTGTAATTCACGATGATGAATCCGATGCAGGTCTTGCCTATAGTGACGCGGTTGACCGCCTACTTGGTGAAGAAAGAGAGTTTCGCTTCTTAACTGAAGAGAAAAAAGGCATCTTTAAACGTTTATTTGGAGGTTAATATGTCACTACTACAATTCTTCCGACCGAAGAAAAAAGACACCGCCAACCTCGCCAAAGAACGCTTACAGATCATTGTTGCTGAACGTCGTAATCATGGCAGTACTAACCCTTCTTATTTACCTCAATTAAAAGAAGATATTTTGCAAGTGCTAAGCAAGTACGTGTCGGTTGACCCTTCCATGGTCAACGTGAGCTTAGAGCAAGGCGATGATGATCTTTCTGTACTAGAATTAAACATTCAGCTACCAGAAAAAGAGTAAAACCTTCCTCATAAGAAAGCCGCTTCACATTGATATGAAAGCGGCTTAAATTGTCTAAAAGGGTAAATAACGAAAATCGAAATACGCTATTTCATCTGTTTATTGAGTATTTCCCCTAAAATATCTTTACGCCAGTCTCGCATCACATCCGGAAGGTTGCTTTCCGAACGATCGTCTAACCAAACCCATGAAATAAACTGATTAAGTTGTTTTTTAGAGGCTAAAAATTCCGTTGCCAAACCAGTTGATTCAGACACAGCCTTAACTTCATCTTTAAGTCGTTTAAACAGTTGTTTATAAGTCGGATCATCCATTAAACGTGTGATTTTATCTGGCCATTCACTTTTCGGTGTTGCCACCCCTTGCTTCACAAGATCAATCAATGTATTACCATGTCGACGGATCTCACGGTGATCAAAACCCGCTTCATTCATTTGTTTCAAACTGGTCATTTTAAGGCGGCATATTTCTAGCATATTGGCTTCTTTAACAATGAAGTTTAAAGCCAAGTCTCGCTTTTGCGCTTCTAGCAAACGCCACTTTGCAATCACTTTTAAAATTGCCAATTGTTCGGAGTTAAGTGTCCAAGCGCCTTTAACATCAAGAAAAGCATTATTAGCGTCTACTGTTTTTAAGCGCTTACTGATTAAAAGGGTTGATTCTTGCTGAACCGCTTCCAACCAACCTTTTGACTCTACTTCTTCCAGCAATTGCTGATAAAGAGGCAATAAGTAGTAAACATCGGCAGCAGCATAATCAAGTTGCTTATCGGTTAATGGGCGAGCTAACCAATCGGCCCTTGATTCACTTTTATCGAGCTCTACCGATAAGTACTCATTGACTAGAGCAGCAAACCCTGTAGACAATCCATGACCGAGAAAAGCGGCCATTAACTGCGTATCAATCATCGGATTTGGAATACAACCAAACGAATGCTGAAACACTTCTAAATCTTCACCACAGGCGTGTAAAATTTTCATCACGGATTGGTCTTGTAACAACTCAGCAAACGAGTCCATGTTATCAATTTCAAGTGGATCGATTAATACTAATTGTTCACCATCAAATAGCTGAATTAACCCCAACTGAGGATGGTAAGTCCGAGTACGGACAAATTCAGTATCGAGCATGACCACTTGCGCTAATCGTGCTTTTTCACACACATGAGCTAGTGCTTGAGTATCTTTGATGATGGTATAGTTCACGTCATTCCTTAAAATAAAAATGCCAGATCTTTCCTTCTCTAAACTAGATAGAATAGAAGTAGCTTCTGGCATTCTAATCACTTAATAATTTTACAGTATACTCAAATTTATTGAGCACATATCCCTCAAGCTAAGCCGGTTGCTTGTCCGCTGATTTCTTTGAAAGATTTGCTATGTTTTCTTCCCTGAGCTCACGGCGAAGAATTTTACCTACATTACTTTTTGGCAGCTCTTCTCTGAACTCAACAATTTTAGGAATTTTATACCCCGTTAGATGCTCACGACAATGGGCGATTAATTCTTCTTTTGTTAAGCTACTATTATTTTTAACCACATAGATTTTAACCACTTCACCCGAAGCGTCGTTAGGTTGGCCAATGGCTGCCACTTCTAAGACCTTACTATTTAACGCAACCACATCTTCAATTTCGTTCGGGTAAACGTTAAAACCAGACACCAAAATCATGTCTTTTTTACGATCAACAATATACATAAAGCCTTCTTCATCAAACCGAACAATATCACCGGTTGATAACCAGCCATCATGGGTCAGAATTTCTTTGGTCGCTTCAGAACGCTTCCAATACCCTTCCATGACCTGTGGGCCTCGTACTTGAAGCTCACCCGTTTGATCATAAGGTAATACATTGCCTTCATCATCAATAATACGAACATCCGTTGAAGGCATTGCAAGGCCAATAGACCCATTATATTCTTTCAAATCGTATGGGTAAGCGGCTACTAAAGGCGCACATTCAGTTAAACCATACCCTTCAAGTAAATAACATTTGGTGATCTTTAACCATTTTTCAGCCACTGCGCGCTGAACCGCCATACCACCACCGACAGAAAATCGTAAATGACTAAAATCCAATTCTTTAAAATCTTCATTATTCACTAAGGCATTAAACAATGTGTTCACACCTGTCATCGCCGTAAAAGGCACACCTTGAAGCTCTTTAACAAAACCTGGGATATCTCGTGGGTTGGTAATCAATAGATTACGAGCACCAATTTCGATAAACAATAAGCAGTTAATTGTTAACGCAAACACGTGATACAACGGCAGCGCCGTGACCACAACTTCACGCCCCTCTTGTAGGAATGAACCATAAGCTCCTTTGGCTTGCAGAACATTCGCGACCATATTGCGATGCGATAAAATAGCGCCTTTAGCTACGCCGGTTGTCCCGCCGGTATACTGCAAGAAAGCAATGTCATCACCTTCAATAAATGGTTTTACATACTGTAAGCGTCGACCACGATACAATGCTTTACGAAACGAAATCGCCCCGGGTAAATTATACTTAGGTACCATCCCTTTTACATATTTAACGACAAAATCAACAATGGTGCCTTTTACTTTCGGCAACATTTCGCCAAGGCTCGTTAAAATAACATGTTTAATAGGCGTATTAGCAACGGCCTTTTCAAGGGTATGTGCAAAGTTAGACACAATAACAATCGCCTTTGCATCGGCGTCGTTTAGCTGGTGTTCTAGTTCTCTTGGCGTATACAGTGGGTTCACATTCACCGCAATCATGCCTGCACGCAAAATGCCAAATAAAGCAATAGGATATTGCAGAACATTCGGCATCATTAAAGCGACACGATCGCCTTTTTGCAATTTAAGATCATTTTGTAGATAAGCCGCAAAAGCACGACTACGCTCTTCTAGCTTCCGGTAAGTCATCACCGAACCCATGTTCATGAAAGCAGGTTGGTCCGCAAATTTTTGTACCGATTGCTCAAACATTTCAACTAACGATGAATATTTGTCTGGATCAATCGTTTCCGGCACGTTTTCTGGGTAACGTTTTAGCCAAGCTTTTTCCACAATATTTTCCTTTCATTAAATCGTCAGTACTCTTTTCTTATCACCATTCTTTCACTCAATTTATTCTCGTTGAGTTGGAATAAGATCCACTGGCGAATCTAGATTATTTAAATACATTATTCTTATATAAATACTAACGAGTATGAGAACTAACCGTCTGTAATAAAATCACATTTCTGTGAGCTGCTTTCGGACAAATGTCACGATTAATTCACTTACTTCTTCTACCGATTCAATATGGCAGTGATGACCACCCATCACGGTAACTTCTTCATTAAACTTTAATGCTTCTTTCCTTTGCTGCGCTTCTGCCAGTTGCGGAAAACCTTGGTCACCAAGAATTAACAAGTTACGGCACTCAATGGCTGATAAATACGCTAAGCCTTGTGCTTCCGTCATCCTAAATAAAGAGTCACACGTCAACTTAGGATCATAGCGCCAATACCAATATTCACCCTCTTGATGTGTACCTCGTTCAATGATCGGCTTAAGTTGATACTCACTGAGTTGATTCGCATGCATTCGATGTAAACAAGCATCATGACGTGTTGCATAGCGGCGTATTGGTTTTGCTAATATACGTTGTCGGCTCAGTACGCCTTTACGAAGACGTTGTACCGATTTTTCAGCACTTTCCGTGAGTGGCCCAAGTCCTTCAATCAGAATGACCCCCTGGACCTTTTCCGGAAAAGCCGCACTATAGCAACTTGCGATTAAAGCACCAAGAGAATGCCCTACTAAAATTAAGTTTTTTACTTCTATTTGAGCTAATAATTCATGAAGTTCGGAGATATAGTCGTGAAATGGATAATAATTATCCTGATTGCGATGCTGAGACAAACCATGCCCAGGAAGATCAAGCGATAGAAAGTACCAGTTTGACGCCTCTGCTTTTTGACAGATAGATTCAATCGTAGTGGTAAAACTCGCGGCATTATCGAGCCAACCATGAATAAAAATGAGAGCAGCTTGCGCCTCACTCTCATTTCCATATTCAAGTGCCGATAAACCAATATTAGACAATTGCAACTTTCGTTCTTTTAACATTATCGGACTTCTTTAATCACATTCATCCTGATGGGAACATAGCCTCGACAACGATAAGTGCTAAAACCACAGCCTCCCATCCCATAATTATCATTCATGATATAAGTACTTTCCTGGATCACCCATAAACGCTGCCCATAGGCTTTCATAACCGGAAAAGTATATTCGAATTCACCAACTCTCCCTTTTTCGGATGGCATGGTTTGACCCACCACACTGATCAAGCTGCCTTTTTCATAATTAACAGGATCGAGAAAACCATCAACATATGCAACAAATCGACCTTCAGGCGCTTGATTAATATCCGGTTTACCTATGCTAGAAATCGGTATGTTCGCAATCTCAATACGAGTTTTATCTTTTTGATTGGTGATTTTCGTGATGACACCACCTAAACGAACCTCTTTTTTAGACACTAGTGGCGTATTTTTCCACTGCTGGTAGTCCGTTATGGGGGCATCTGCGGTACGAGTATTCAACTCTTCAGGTAAGGTTGAGCAGGCCGTTAAGGTAAGGATAGTTAAAGTTATCAGTAATAAACGTTGCATAATTTATCCTTTCGCTAAAGTAAGCCTATCGTTTAGACAAAACGCTATCTCAATGCTTTAACGCTTGAAAAGTGCATAAAAAAAGACTTAATATTTCAATAAGATAAAAGCTAGATACGCTCTCCTTTTATCCATTCCAACAATGACCATACTGTATTTTCCACATCATTTATTCACGGCCAGGTAATTTTTTCCACGTAACTTTATCGCGTAAGTACGTTGGGCTCGCCTGTTCTGCGTTGACTGTATTACCTTTATTCCACTCAAGCTGCGCTAATACGGCAATGTCTTGAGCTTCTGGGTACAAAATATCGCTTGATTGCATATTCAACGGGAGATGAGATAACGTTTCATGATAAGCCGCCCAGCCAGTTCCCGCTTGTACCCAAAGACCTTCCGATGTCAACACATTATCGACCAACTCCTGTGGTGGAATTACACACTCACCTTGAGAATCACTCATGAGAAGCGCAGACCACCCACCATCATCTTGACGAATATACTGAGCCCAATAAATTTCACTCATTCTGGCATCGATAGCAGTCACAACTTGTCCACTTTGATTCACTCTATAACAAGCTTGCGCCATCGCAGCTAGAGTCGAAATACCAATCATGGGGAGCTCGGCACCAAAAGAAAGACCTTGTGCAATGCCAATACCAATACGAACACCCGTAAAACTACCCGGCCCACGTCCAAATGCTAATGCATCCAGATCATGTAATGAAATACCCGCTTCTTTTAATACTTCATCAACCATAGGCAGAATTTTTTTAGTATGATCGCGTGGTGCCACTTCACTACGTGTGAACATTTGATCATTGATCATCAGTGCAACAGAGCAGTTTTCTGTTGATGTATCTAAGGCAAGAATTTTTGCGCTCATTAAAGCCTCAAGCTATTTCAATTATTATTTAATAAAAAATCCGATACTTTACTCAAGTCTCGGGTTCTTGGTATCGGGGGTAAACTCTGTAAAAAGATGCCACCATAATCTCGGGTGACCAAACGATTATCACAGATAATCAACACCCCTTTATCGTTCTGATCTCGAATTAAGCGACCAACGCCTTGCTTTAAGGTAATCACAGCTTCAGGCAATTGCACTTCTGAAAAAGCATCGCCTTGCTTTAAACGACAATCTTCAATTCGAGCTTTTAATAATGGATCATCCGGTGCCGTAAACGGCAATTTGTCGATGATAACACAGCTTAACGTATCGCCTCTAACATCAATCCCTTCCCAAAACGCACCAGTTGCAACCAAAACGGCATTCCCCAGCTCTATAAATTCATTCAATAATTTTTGTTTACTGGTTTCACCTTGAACCAATACAGGTAAATCTAATTGATCTCGAAATAAATCCGCTAATTGTCGCATCATATGGTGAGACGTACACAAGAAAAAACAACGGCCTTTATTCGCAACGATCACCGGTGATAACATTTCGGCTAATTTTTCGGCCATTCCCACACTGTTTGGCTCTGGTAAATAACGAGGCACACAGAGTAGCGCTTGAGTTTGATAATCAAACGGGCTTGGTAAAGTAAACTGTTGCTTTGGCGATATGCCTAAACGATCCGTAAAATGTTTAAAGTTATCTTTTACCGCTAACGTAGCAGAAGTAAAAATCCAACTGCCCTTCTTCAATTCTATTTGTTCTTTAAACTTTTCAGACACCGATAATGGCGTAATATGCAAACTAAAATGGCGTGGCGAACATTCAAACCAATAAGAATAACCGGTAATAGAAACATCACAGACTCGGGTTAGTCGGCTTTTTACCATATGTGTACGCTCATAAGCAGCGTCCAATAATTCACTGCGACCTAACGCTATTTTTAAGACCTCTAAAGCCAAGTCTAAAGCATCATGTAAGCGCTCAATATCTCGTATCACCGATGGTGCTTTCACCACTTCACGCCAATTACCACGAGTGCCTTTTTCTGAAAATCGGGTTCCTTTTGAACTCACCTCGCCTAATGTAATACGCAGATCCATGAAAGTTTGGTTTAATTTAACAGCAATTTTTTGCAATTGACGCATGTCCTTCGCTTCTGTGCGATAACCAATTTCAATGTCTTTTGCGAGTTCTTGGATTTGACGACTTGAAATAGATTGTCCGAAGTATTGGCTAGCGATATCGGGCAATTGATGAGCTTCATCAAAAATAAAGACGTCAGCATCGGGAATTAACTCACCAAATCCGGTTTCTTTTATCGCCAAATCAGCCAAAAACAAATGATGATTAACCACAACAATGTCTGCATCCATGGCTTTGCGCCGAGCTTTAAGAACAAAGCAATCTTGGTAACTTGGGCATTCCTTCCCTAAACAATTATCATTGGTAGACGTAATCGTGCTGATGATCGGTGAGTCTTCAGCTATCGCATCACACTCCCCCAGATCGCCACTTTTATTAGCCGAAGACCAAGAACGGACTTTCACCAATT
The DNA here is from genome assembly GCF_002218025.2 of Vibrio casei. Taxonomy (NCBI): domain Bacteria; kingdom Pseudomonadati; phylum Pseudomonadota; class Gammaproteobacteria; order Vibrionales; family Vibrionaceae; genus Vibrio; species Vibrio casei. Next base: position 1,835,265 of record NZ_AP018680.1, read on the forward strand.
GAGATAACAATTCAGGGTCAGCTTCTGTGGTATGACTTTCAATCAATTGACGGCTTAAACGGTCTAAACACAGGTAGTTAGAACGCCCTTTTAATAATGCAACATTTCCCATAAAACCCAAGGCACTCACCATCAAAGGCAAATCTCTATGATAAAGCTGCTCTTGCAAGTTCTTAGAGCCGGTGCTGATAATTACTTTTTTACCACTTAATAATGCAGGCACAAGATACGCAAAGGTTTTTCCCGTTCCAGTTCCCGCTTCGACTACCAACTGATCTTGATGTTGAATTGCCTTGTGTACCGCTTCAGCCATATCAATCTGAGGCTGTCGCGGCTGAAACCCCGGAATAGCTTTACCAAGTGCACCAGAGGAAGAAAAAGTTTTGCTGATCATGGATTGCCGATACCCAAATGACGTTATAGGAGCGAGCAATTATGGCAGCTTTATTAAAGCAGTGGAAATGACTTACTTGGTATGCTAGATCCAATGGGAGACTCACATTGTAGACAGTTAAAGAGAAAAGCTTTCAATCCACTTGCCAATTGGCGGGCTGACCGTTAAATTGTTCGGCTACTTTTGTTTATCAAATGCTGACAGACATCCACGTCACGGCGATTTGATATTAAAGTAAATCTTTTTAATCGAATGGTAGTGATACCAAGAAATCAGCTTTCCGTTCGATATTATTACTATTTGGTATTGTCGTTATTAGGTATAGCCACTTTTTGGATTGAATATGGAAAACGTAGAAAGAAAAACACTGCTAACGCATTGCAGTGATGAACATGGTTTAATCGCTAAAATTACCAATATTTGCTTTAAACATCAGTTAAACATTATTCATAATAATGAATTCGTTGATAATGCCAGCGGTCACTTCTTCATGCGAACCGAACTGGAAGGCACTTTTGATGATAAAACATTACTGGCTGATTTAGATCTCGCCCTTCCAGCGAGTAGCAAACGTTCTTTGATTAGCTCATCGTGCAAAAAAATCGTGATTATGGTGACAAAAGAAGCGCACTGTCTTGGTGATATTTTGATGAAAGCCTACGACGGTAGCCTAGATGTTGAAATTGCAGCGGTAGTGGGTAACTACGATAAATTGCAAACCTTAACCGAGCGCTTTGATATTCCTTATCACTTTATCTCTCATGAAGGTTTAAGCCGTGAAGAGCATGAAGAAAAAATGCTCGATGTGATTAAAGGTTATGATCCTCGCTACGTGGTTTTAGCAAAATACATGCGTGTGTTGACGCCAAATTTTGTTTCTCAGTTTCCACATAAAATCATCAATATTCACCATAGCTTTTTACCTGCTTTCATTGGCGCAAAACCGTATCAACAAGCCTTTGACCGTGGTGTGAAAATTATTGGTGCTACTGCGCACTTTGTAACCAACGATTTAGATGAAGGTCCAATCATTAAGCAAGATGTGATCCCTGTCGATCATAATTTCAGCGCAGCAGATATGGCCCAAGCAGGCCGTGATGTAGAGAAGAATGTATTGAGCAAGGCATTAAACAAAGTGGTCAATGATCATGTGTTTGTTTACGGCAATAAGACTGTAATTCTATAGCAAAGCGATTTATAACAAAAATAGGGGCGCTCGGTTTTTAGCTGAGCGCCCCTGCTAATTTTAGAAAAGATAAACTTATTAGACTTGCTCGCTCGCAATCACTTCTTTCAAAGAATGTGGATGCAGCTTAATACACACGCCATTTTTCTTGAAAGCCACTGTCGGATTGACCAAACGCTCCCCCTCTCCTTGTGGGCTGGATAATTTCACTTTGATCCCTTTTTCAGCCAAGCTATCCCAATTACCCGACAATTGCGGAAATACAGCTTTTACCTCTTCGACAAATTCATGTGCGGTTTGCGCAGAACTAGGTACGACAAACTCAACATGCTCCCAACCTTCATTTGGATACGCTTTATCACTTGGATAAGGCAGTTCTAAACATTCAATATGATGTCCATCAATGACTAATGGCTGCTCAAACTCAATCACAATAATCGGCCGGCCATTAATTAACGCCTTAGAAATTTGTTTTCCTTGAGTGAGCCATTCTTGGTGCACCAACTTTGCTACGTTGAGATCGTTAATTCGCATCGCAATATGATCCGCCACCAAAGCTGGAGTATCAATGCCCAACTCATTCGCTAACATTAAAATATCCCCCCAGAAGCGAGGTAAATCAGACAATAATGTTTTAGGAAATAGATGAGCTGATAGTGAAGCCGTCATAATTGTTGTGTTCCAAATGAAGATGAATATTGCGAAGTGTATCTGAAATACCGCGATAGCAAAAACCATTGAAATAACTACCCAAGACCTAACACCAAATAATAAGACGATAAATCGAGCAAAATACCTTTATTTTGTCGATTAGGTTTTTCATGTGTCGATAAATATTGGTATCATGGATCACATTTTCTAATTAAAAATTTTGACTGGTTGTCTATTCAAGCACAACCACTCTTATCGCTACTACATAGGAAGCTCACGTGAATATTGCAGCCCTCATTAATGACAAAGTTTCACAGGCTCTTGAAGCCGCTGGCGCACCTGCTGGAAGCCCAGCCGCCGTCCGACCATCAGCCAAAGCACAATTTGGTGACTACCAAGCCAATGGTGTTATGGGCGTGGCAAAAAAATTAGGCATGAACCCACGTGAATTTGCACAAAAAGTCATTGATGTATTAGACCTAGACGGTATCGCGAGCAAGGCTGAAATTGCGGGTCCGGGCTTCATTAACATTTTCCTAGAGCCGGCCTTTTTAGCCAAACAAGCCTCTGCTGCATTGGCTGATGCACGTTTAGGGATTGCCACTCAAGCTCAACAAACTATTGTTGCCGATTATTCCGCACCAAATGTGGCAAAAGAGATGCACGTTGGTCACTTACGTTCAACCATCATTGGTGATGCGGTGGTTCGTACTCTTGAATTTTTAGGCCACAAAGTAATTCGTGCTAACCACATTGGTGACTGGGGTACGCAATTTGGTATGTTGATTGCTAACCTTGAGCGAGTAGAAAAAGAGCAAGGCGAAGTATCGATGGAGCTTGCTGATTTAGAAGGCTTCTACCGCGAATCAAAAAAGTTATACGATGAAGATGAAGCCTTTGCTGAACGTGCTCGTGCCTACGTTGTTAAACTGCAAGGTGGTGATGAGCATTGTGCGAAAATGTGGAAGAAATTAGTGGATGTCACCATGATCCAAAATCAACGTAACTACGATCGCTTAAACGTATCGTTAACTCGTGATGATGTCATGGGTGAAAGCATGTATAACGACATGTTATCGGTTATCGTCGCTGACTTAAAAGAAAAAGGCTTAGCGGTTGAAAGTGAAGGCGCACAAGTCGTTTTCCTTGATGAATACAAAAACAAAGATGGCGAACCTATGGGCGTTATCGTACAAAAACGCGATGGTGGTTACCTGTACACCACAACCGACATTGCATGTGCGAAATATCGTTATGAAACACTAGGTGCAGATCGCGTATTGTACTTTATTGATTCACGCCAACATCAACACCTAATGCAAGCTTGGACTATCGTGCGCAAAGCCGGTTATGTGCCTGAGTCTGTTTCACTTGAACACCACGCTTTCGGCATGATGCTAGGCAAAGATGGTCGTCCATTTAAAACTCGCGCTGGCGGTACGGTTCGTTTAGCTGATCTTCTTGATGAAGCGACTGAACGTGCGCAAAAACTGATTGAAGATAAAAACCCTGAGCTTTCAACTGAAGAAAAAGCCAACATTGCTAATACAGTGGCAATGGCAGCAGTGAAATACTCCGATCTTTCTAAGCACCGTACCACCGATTACATTTTCGATTGGGATAACATGCTAGCGTTTGAGGGAAATACTGCCCCTTATATGCAATATGCTTATACTCGTGTGGCCTCTATCTTTGCTAAAGCAGACATTGATATGAACAGCCTTTCGGGTGATATAATGATCGGTGATGACAAAGAAAAAGCACTGATTTCTAAATTACTGCAATTTGATGAAGCGGTCACTTCTGTCGCTCGTGAAGGTCAACCGCACTTAATGTGTAGTTATTTATTTGAATTAGCAGGTCAATTTTCTAGCTTCTATGAAGCCTGTCCAATCCTAAATGCCGCAGATGAGACCGTAAAACAAAGCCGCTTAAAACTGGCTGCATTAACAGCAAAAACCATTAAGCAAGGTTTAGACTTGTTAGGTATTAAGACTTTAGAACGCATGTAATTTCGTTCTTATTCGGCGTCTTACTCCACGATGTCTTACCCTATTTATAGACTAAAACTGAACCCCTTCGATATTTCAGATTCGAAGGGATTTTTTTATTCATTTAGTGGTATTCTTTTTATACCAATCAAAAAATATAAGGTTGTTTTATGAGTTTTCTTTTGCACCCTCAACTTCAAGCTGATACCGATATCATTGGTGAATTTCCATTGTGTTTAGCTTTACTGCATAAGGAAGACATCGGCCCTTGGGTGATTTTGGTCCCTAAAAAACCCAACCTCCAAGAGTTGCACCATTTACCAATGGCAGAGCAACAACAGTTTTTAGTGGAATCTCAAACCGTCTTTGAAAGTTTAGAGACTCTTTATAAACCTAAAAAACTCAATCTAGGTGCATTAGGTAACATGGTGCCACAATTGCATATTCATCATATCGCTCGTTTTGATATCGATATCGCGTGGCCAAAGCCAGTTTGGGGAAACACCGAAGGTAAAACGAGAAACCAAGAATCAACCCAATTAGTTCTGGCACAGTTACGCCATGCATTTATGGAAAAATACGCTGGATTCAGTGCGGTATGATTTTATTAAGTCATTGATAGTATAAACATATTAATAGTATAAAACACTTTGGTATTGCGTCAGAAGTCCCCTAAGAATACTCAATAAAGATACCCAAAAAATACCCAGACACTAGCCGGTTACTTCAGCAGCCTGGATATTATTGGATCATATATACCAAAGTACGAAGGGTACAATTAATACACTTAATTAGGTGATATTAACGATATCAATACGGAGTTTTTGCTCTTTTAAACCAACCTGCTTTAAGCGGGTATAAACAAGCAGCATCACTAGCGTCATGCCAAGAATCCAACTAGTACTGGCGACAGGATGTAAACTAAAACTGCTCGCTTGGTAATAAATCACCGCCGAAGCATAAGCTAGAAACATAGTCCATAAACCAATAAAACGAGCAAACTTAGAGCCAAATTCGCGCGCATAAGCTCCCATTGCAGCAACACACGGTGTGTAGAGTAAGATAAAAATCAAATAAGCAAAAGCGGCACCACCAGTAATAAAATACGCTTGTAAGTTACCAAAAATACCTGAACTTACCCCTTGGTCTTCCGCCGCAACGTTTGAATCGGCTAAGTCCCCAACATCAATGCCTAATGGGTCAGAAAAGCTTAATGCTGATAAATTATCAGGGATACTCTGTAATGCTTCTTGCAAACTGTTGGTTAAGCTGAACTCTACCGCTTCATCCGTAGGATCTGAATACAAGTTATTTAAAGTTCCGACAACGGCTTCTTTAGCAAAAATCCCAGTAATAATTCCCACGGTCGCGGGCCAGTTATCCTTTTCTATCCCCATAGGAGCGAAAACGGGTGTCACAACTTGTGCAACTTTTGATAAAACTGAGTTTTGACTGTCTTCATTACCGAATGAACCATCGGTTCCTAATGAATTTAAAAAACTTAAAATAGCGACAACTACGACAATCGTTTTACCCGCACCAAGAACAAAACGTTTTAATTTTTGCCATGTTTTTAAACCAATACTACGCACTGTTGGAATTTCATAGTCCGGCATCTCCATAATAAAACTGCTACTCTTACCTGGATATAACGTATTTTTAAGAATAATCCCCGTAAACACGGCCGCTAAAATACCCAAAACATACAAAGCGAATACCACATTTTGCCCGTTATTTGGAAAAAATGCGGCTGCAAATAACGTATATACCGGTAAGCGAGCACCGCACGACATGAACGGTGCCATTGCCGCAGAAAGTTTACGCTCCCGTTCTTGATCCATTGTTCTGGTTGCCATAATCGCAGGCACGTTACAACCAAAGCCCAATATTAAAGGGACAAAGGCTTTACCCGGAAGGCCAATTTTTTGCATCACTTTATCAAGAACAAAAGCCGCACGAGCCATATAGCCGGAGCTTTCCAATAACGATAGAAATAAATACAAACAAGCGATAACCGGTATAAAGGTCGCGACAGTTTGAATACCGCCACCGAGGCCATCAGCCAATACCGTGACTAACCAAACGGGTAAATGACTATCTAATAAGTAATGCCCACCATCGACTAAAATTGCTCCCACACCGATATCAAAGAAATCAATAAACGCACTACCAATGTTAATTGAGAACATAAACATCAAGTACATAATGACAAAAAAGATAGGAATACCTAGCCATTTATTTAATACAATTTGGTCTAATTTTTCAGTAAAGTTTTTACTCAAACTAGAATCAATGCTTCTCACTTGATGGCAAAGTTGGTGAAGGTAATTATACTTTGTATTGGTAATCGCTAAATCTAAGTCCAACTCAGCATTTAAACGCTGAACAGTTTCTCTACAATATTCTTTGTCAATATCGGCTAAACGATCAACAACCAATGAATCTTGTTCTAAAGCACGAATTGACATCGCTCTTGGCAAAATAATACTGTCTTTTGACCAAATTGGATTCAAAGCTTCAATGCTACTTTCTATCGTATCGCCATAATCTAATGTCAGCCCATCGATAAACAAAGGTTTTTGCAAAAGACCAAACAGATCATCTTTAAATTTAGTCACTTGCTTTGCATTAATAGCCGATAAAATAAAAACGGGGCAACCCAGCTCTTTTTGTAAAGCGTCAACATCGATTTCCTGGCGTTCGCGATGCAAAGCATCAAGCTTATTCAGGACGACGATCATCGGCCGACCAAGCTCACGAAGTTGAAGTGTCATGTATAAACTTCTTTCTAAGCTTGTCGCATCAACTACATTAATAATCAAATCAGCAGACATTGAAGAAATAGCAGAAGAGGCTATTGACTCATCAATACTGTTTGCATCATTGGCGCTATCTAAAGAATAAATGCCCGGCAAATCGGTTAGCTTGAATTCAGTATCGCGATACTCAAAAAAGCCAGTTTTTTTCTCAACTGTAACACCGGCCCAGTTACCTACATTCTGCTTAGCACCTGTTAAGCCATTAAATAAAGTGGTTTTTCCACTATTCGGATTCCCAACAGTTAATATGTTAAAGCTCATGCATCAACCTCTATTTCAATCACTTCTGCTACTTTTCCACGAATAGCCAATGAGACTCCTCTTACTTCTACTTGTAAGGGATCACCTAATGGCGCTTTACGTATCAATTTAACTTCCGTATTTGGAAGCATTCCCATAATCATTAATTTCTTTCGAATATCACTAGAGAGCGCCGATAAAGTAACAATGCGAGCTGACTGCCCATTTTTAAGTTCATTTAACTTCATGCTTAAATTCCAAACCAAAAATTAATGATAATGATTTCTATTTTTACTCATAATAACCTTTAAAGCAGTAAGTTTTTTTGAGTTATATCAATTCAATCGTTCATTTGAAATTAATTCGTATTTACATCCCGTTAAAAACGTCATTTCAGTTACATTTAAATTTGTTAAAAACGTCAATATTTTTCAAGTTGATTAATTTATAAAACATATCACGCTTACCAAAAACAAATTAAGCTATTGATTTAAAGGAATTTTAACCCATAAGAGTTAAACTGTCGCAATCATCATGAAACATTGTCGTTATTTTTATACAAAAAATAACTGCGTCTGCGTTACAAATAATCCTGTTGATAACAAGTATCAAACCTTTTATTCCTGATGTGTATTGCACTCCGATACACTCCGGCAGCAAGCGATGGTGTCATTGACACCCGTGACATGATCCCCCCGGTTGTGTCACGTTTTTTTTATTTAAAAAAAATCGCCTCGTGATAAAACGAGACGATTTTTTGTTTTAAATCAATAATTAATTATTGATAACGGTTTCTATCCAAATAGGTAGGACCGTTAATGGTATTGTTTACAATATCAGTAGAAGTCAAATGAGCAGGCTAATTCATTTTATTAGACGTATTCTCTAAGAATTTACTTGGCGATAAACCAAAGTGATGTTTAAAACGTTGGCTAAAGTAAGAAGGGTCATTAAATCCTACCTCAAAAGCAATATCAGCAATTTTTTGCCCCAACATTAAACGTTCGCAAGCATTATCCAATCGAACTTTAATAACGTAATCCATAAAAGATTTACCCGTAAGGTACTTAAATTTCCGCTGTAAACTACGTTCAGAGACAAACAATAACTTTGCCGCTGAACTGGTGCTAAAGTCTGGGTTTGGATAATGATGCTCGACTAAAGCGTACACTTTACTCAACCATTTATCTTTAAGGGTTAATGCTAGAGTAGCATTATAGTTATCAGACAGAGTAAGTGATTCTTCACATTCATTGAGATCACCTTTTATCTGTTCTCTTTTTATTAACTGACTATTCTGTAATCCAATATCCGGATGACGTCCGTGACTATGCCGAGGGTAATGACACGATCCAATAGGCCAAGAAACCGACACTTCTGTTGTTCTACAAATACGATTCGTTTTAAAATTAAGCCTTCCCCCACTTTCCATAACCATATGTGCTATCGCAGATAAAGAAATTTCTGATGATTGATATGCTAGAGCATGATTTTTCAAACCATACTCATAAGCTTCAAGATCTCGAATATCTTCCTCCGTGAGATCTTTTCCTGTATCTTGTAGTGTAATCTGTAGCTTGTTATCAACCAATTTAACCTTAAGGTAAATAACTTGATTAGCCTCTGACCGAGATAACGCACTCGCGATTAACATGCTCAATATTGAATCTAAATTAAAGTGTTTCACTTGAACGGTACAACCTTCGGTTAAATCATCTAATTTTAATGTCACCGAGGCTTTTTCAATCTCGGCTAACCACCCTTTAATAACCGTATGAATAACGAGAGAGACAACTTGCCCATCCAACAAAGTATTTTGCTTAGCGTTATTAGAATGCAGCGCTAAAATTTGTTCAACTCTATCTAAAGCCTCATTAGAATACCGACTTAAACTGTGAGCACCATTACCGATCAGCCTAATCTGCTGTTGTAATTCATAAATAGACGCCTTCACTTTTTCTGCCATATTATTCACGAGGATTTGTCTGGTTTTCGTCTGCTTTTTTAACTGTATATTCGTACTAATGAGTAATTGACTTTGATGGTTCAATTGCTGTGTTTTTAAATTAATTAATTGTCGTAAACGAAAGTTTGAACGAACCATGATTCGTGACCGCCAAGCTATCACACTGATAATCAATATTAAAATCCCCCCCCCAAGAAAAAAAACCATCCAAGGTAATTGATACCATTTATTGTTAACAATAAACCTCAGTTGCGTTCCTCCTTGGTTACTGCCTACCTGTGATAACGTTTTAAATTCAAGCGTATACTGACCCGAGTTCAAGTAATCGAAAGTCAATTGTGAACCTTTATAAGTTGTCCATAATTCGTTTTTACTGCCAATTAAGCGATATTGGAGGTGGGGAGTATCAAAGTCAGGCAAAATACCGAATAAGAAACTAATCGGTTTATTCGGTTCAATATAAAGTGGCTGTTTGAGTGATGGAGCAACGGAGACGACAGTTCGATCGACCTGAACTTCTCCTATTAATACCTTGTTCTCGGGTAATGATTTCGCTTCCAAACCTTTGGTTGAGGCAAAAACCAAACCTAATTTACTGGCTAGTACTAAATGCTCACCATTAGAAGATAATGCACATCGATTAGGTAAAAATTCATTAGTAATCACACCAAACGGTGATGAATAATGCTTCATTAAACGAGCATCATCATTGTAAAAACTCAACCCTTTAGAAGTAACAACCCATGTGCCATATTGCGAAGCAGCAACGCACAAAGGTACGCTATTAGTATTTTTTAATGGTACCTTTAACGATTTTCCATTCTCAATATTAAAGGTAAGGACACCATAGTTATTTGCAGTCCATAAGGTTTTCATATTAAAGTCACTAATACTTATCGTATTTCCCAAACCTATACTATTTGCGTTAAATGTTACTTCTTGATCTTTATATTCATAGATACCATGCTCTGTACCAACCCAAACGATGCCATTGCTCCCACTATAAAGGGACGTAATGTCTGATTTCTCATATTGATCCACCATCCAGCGTTTCCCAAAGTTTTCGCTTTTTAGTTGCTTAGGAAAATAACGATAGAGCCCTTTTGAGGTAGAAATCCATATATTTTTATATTTACCAATAGCAAGGTGAGTAATAGTATTCCCAGACCACTTAGTATCTTGAGCCACAGACTCAATAGTGGAAGTAGACATCGTTAGTTTGAATAACTTATCTCCCTCTGTAAACCATACCTCGCCATCATTTAGAGCAATATTACTAATCTCACCTCTTCGTATTTTTTTAACTTGGTTTGGGGTTTGACCTTGTGATGGAATGATCTTAAATAAACCAATATCTGTCGCAAGCCATATGATGCCATTATCCATAATTTGAACTTGATGGATCTGGCTGTACGGTAACAATCCATTACGGTCACCAAACCGGATTCTTTTCAATAAAGCACTAATTTGAGAATAATAGTTAACACCTTTCGCCGTGGCTATCCATACACCACCACTCGAATCTTCGGTTAGAGCTAAAATAGTGTCATTGGATAACGCGTATTCATCTTGATAATTTGCGCTAATATGAATGGCGTTTTTATTTTCAAAAGAGTAAACGTATAATCCTTTTCGAGTCCCTACCCAATACCCATCATCTGCAACCAAAATAGCTTGAATTTTACCCGATACCAATACCTTTTTTTCTAAAGGATTCGTATTCAAGTCTAAGCCGAATAAGTACTCATCGGTCCCTACTAATAGCTGCTTATGTTTTGGGTCAAAAACAATTTGAGCAATATTTGAAAAAACAGTGGGAGTAGCGCGTTTAATACCATTTTGGCCTAAATAATACAGTGATGATTTTGTAGCAATTAACCATCTCGAATTAAAGTATACCGCGTCCTGTATCACTGTATTTTCAGTAATTGAGCCCTGAATGATTTGCTCAATCGGATAAGATGTGATTTGACCAGATTTAGGATTAAAAGTATGAAAAATCCCCGCAGAATAAAGCCAAATGAAACCATTAGATTCACCTATACTTTCAAACTTATCCGTCGTTGGTAAAGTGAATAGTAATGTTTTTTGTCCCAGTGGATCCATTCGATACAAATCATTATTTTCAAAATACCAAAACGTCCCATCTAAATAGATAACTTGATCCGTTGTCGTATCAATTACACTGCTCGATTTTGGTAGTAAATGCTGCCCATCATAGAAATGAATATGGTTATAGGTATCCTGAACCCATACGCCACCATTGGGGTTTGGAAAAAGTTTTTTAGCGGTAAGAAAATGATCTTGATTTTGGCTAGGCAAAGAATAAAAAATGGAACGGGTTTCTACTGCATAGACTGAAAAAGAAAGAGTTAACAATATCATACATGACACAATACGTGACATCACAAGCAAACCTTAAACTTCAGTAACCCTTATAGACAAAGTAATGAAAAACCTTATCAAAATAGATATTTCGTGTCGATTAATATTAGAATAAACAAACATATACTAGTTCACCTACCTAATAAAGAAAAGATAACCTGCGAATAAGTCTAGAAGCGATCACGAATTTCTCGTATCACCTTATGCGCTAAAGATAAGAATGCTACTTTTTGCTCTGAAGGAATGCCATTAGCATCGGGTAGTGGTGCAGACATTGCATCAATAGGTTGACCATTTTTTCTTAATTCGTAATGTAAATGAGGTCCCGTAGAACGGCCACTATTCCCCGAAAAAGCCACTTTTTGCCCACGTGAAACAACCTGGCCGACGTCAACAAGCACCTTATTTAGATGTAAAAATCGGGTACTGTACGTTCTCCCATTTTTAATAACCAGATAATGCCCAGCTAAGGGGTGCATACCAACTTTAACCACAATACCATCACCGGTCGCGTACACTGGTGTATTCATTGGTGTGGCAAAATCAGTACCATAATGAGGAGCGTAACGATAAGAAACTGGATTTAAACGATGAGGATTAAACTTAGAGCTGATTCGAAAATCAGATTTTAAAGGGAAGCGATCCAATGGCTTCTCAATACTTGAACCATCTAAATGATAAAAATTACCATCACTAGCACGTATCACCTGGTAATTTTTATTATTATGCTGATACCATATTGCGCTAATTTCGCCAGTATCAATGGTCTCTTGCCCAACATAATACAGGGACAGCTGAACCGCTAATTTGTCACCTAATCTTGCCTGTTTCGTCACATCAACTTGCCAATACAATGCATTCGCAATGGCTTGTATCTGATCCAATGACAACCCGATAGAACGAGCAGCTTGATAAAAACTTTGCCTGACTTCAGCCCGTTTAATCTGTGTTTTGCGATCACCTTGAACACGCTTTGGAGTGAATTCAAATTTATTATCAATTCGAACATATCGGCTATTTAAGCGAGCATTCCGATAGATGGTTAGAGACAGTAAACCACCACGTTGATCTTGCTCCCACTCAACGACCTGTCCAACCGACAAATGAGTTGCTTGAGCATTAGCTTTTATTACACCTAATAAGTCATTAGGGTCTAAGCCATAAAGCTGAAAAATATCACTTAAACTTTGATGCTCTAGCACCTTATGAGTATTCGTAACTTTATATTGATTTTGTTCTATCGCATCTTTCGGTACTGCAAACTCAGGGTCATCTTTTTCTAAAATGGCACCATAAGGTTCAGTATATCCGGTAGACGGTGTCCAAGATAACCAAGAAAAAACATTACTGTAATAACATAATCCTGCAATGATCACCCCAAACAACATAGCCCACAACGACACATATGCCTTACGACGTATACGCTGATGCTTCCATTTTCTATATTGCATGGGATGATACAAAGTAAAACCTTAACGTGTTAAACACTCGCTATAACTATTAGCAAGATCTTGAATAAACTGAAAATAAGCACCTGGTTCGACATTATACTTACTGGCCAGCGGATCCAATACACCATGCTTAGCTTTAGTGCCACGCATAACAGAATCAATCACCGCAGGGGTAAACTGTGGTTCAGAAAACACACAATACACATTATCCGATTGTAATGCTGTACGAATATTAATAAGTGTTTTTGCACCTGGGCGACGTTCTGGGGAGACCGTAAAATGTCCTAAATTATTCAGACCAAAATATTGTTCATAATAATCATAAGCATCGTGAAAAACATAGTAACCATGTGACTTTACAGGCTCTAATTGATGCTTAATGCTGTCAACTGTCGTATTCAAATTAAGAATAAAGACTTGGAAATTAGCTTGATACTCTTTCGTATGCACTGGGTCAATAGCGATTAACTTATCTGAAATCACCTTGGCCATTTGTGTTGCTTGAATAGGGCCTAACCATAAATGAGGATTATAATTACCATGATGGTGGTGGCCATCATCGTGCTCATGCTCTTCATGTTCATCATATTGTATTTTTTCTATCGAGGATTGCTGATCTAACTGCAGTGAATTTTTGCTCCCTTGCATCACGCCTTCCAGAAACGATTCTAAGCCTGGGCCTACCCATACAAACAAATCAACCGTTTTTAACTTCTTAACATCTGAAGGCTTTAAAGCATAGTCATGTGGTGAAGTATTGGTTGATAACAAGACTTCTGTCTTCGTGACACCATTGGTTAATTCTGAGGTAATCAATTGAAGTGGTTTAATCGATGTCATGACGGTAAGAGGCCGCTGCCCCTCTGCCCATGCTGGCACGGCAAATATTGCAATGAGTGTTGCCATAGCAAGCCAAGCTTGTGATAAAATTGAACGCATCTACATTCTCCATAATGTGAATAAATAAAATGGGTAAGATTTCTTACCCATTTCTGTATTGGTAATCATTTTCGATAATGTTACTATATAACATTACACATCATCAAGTTGGTTTAACCATGAGTGAATTAATTCTACTCGACAATATATCAGTTCAATACAACAACAAAGCAGTACTGAGTAATATTCATATTTCAATAAAGAAAGGTGAAATCACGACATTAATCGGTCCTAATGGTGCGGGTAAATCAACGTTAGTCAAAGTGATGCTAGGATTAGTTAAAACTTATTCTGGTACTGTCACCAAAAGCAAGAATCTGAGCATTGGTTATGTTCCACAAAAATTACGCCTTAATGATAGTTTACCACTCACCGTAGACCGTTTCCTAAAGCTCGCGGGGCGTTACAGTACTCAAGAGCGCATGGAAGCTTTACGCTTAGTGGGTGCTGAAAGTTTATATAAAAATGATATGCATAAATTATCCGGAGGGGAAAATCAACGAGTTCTCCTCGCGCGAGCGTTGTTGCAACGTCCTGATTTATTAGTATTGGATGAACCCGCTCAAGGCGTGGATGTACAAGGGCAGATTGATCTCTATACCCTGATCAATACTATTCGTCAGCGTTTTGGCTGTGCCGTTTTTATGGTGTCACACGATCTACACTTGGTCATGGCACAGACAGATGAAGTGATTTGTTTACAACATCATATTTGTTGCTCTGGCGCGCCTGAGGCAATTACCAAGCACCCCTCTTATATTGCAATGTTCGGCCAAACTGCAAAAGACACGCTTGCGTTTTACCATCATGAGCATCATCACCACCATGATCTTGCGGGCGAAGCCATTGAGGGGGAGCCCGAGTCCTGTTCTCATAATAGCTGTTCTCATCACTCCACTACCCAGCAAAAGCGTGGTCATTAATGTATGTTTGATATTCTTTTCCCTTCCGTTCTTGCTGGACTAGGTATTGCTATCATTGCCGGGCCATTAGGGTCTTTAGTGGTGTGGCGTAAAATGGCTTACTTTGGCGACACCTTAGCTCACGCTTCTTTACTCGGACTCGCCTTAGGCTTCTTACTTGATGTGAATTTATACTTAGCCTTGGTCGTATGTTGCCTAGGAATTGCCGTTTTGCTCGCGACCTTACAAGAACAAAAAGTCGTAGCGACTGATACTCTACTCGGTATTTTAGCGCACAGTTCCTTATCCCTTGGCCTTGTTGCAATCAGTTTTTTAGATAATGTCCGCATTGATCTGATGAGCTATCTTTTTGGCGATTTACTTGCTGTATCGCTTTCTGATCTGCTCTTTATTTACTTAGGTGGCCTAGTGGTCATGGCATTGCTAATTTATTTTTGGCGTTCCTTATTATCAACCTCAATCAGCGAAGAATTAGCCAGTGTTGAAGGGATCAATGTACCACTAATGCGCATTGTATTAATGTTATTAGTTGGCTTAGTCATCGCGGTTGGAATGAAATTTGTTGGCGCTTTAATCATCACATCTCTACTCATTATTCCAGCGGCAACCGCAAGACGTTTTGCCCGCACACCAGAACAAATGGCCATTGGTGCATCATGCCTTGGTATTATCTCTGTTTTATGTGGATTATCATTATCTTGGCTTTATGATACGCCTGCTGGTCCTTCTGTTGTTATTTGTGCCGCCGCTTTATTCATGCTCAGTCAATTTAAAAAATCGAACGCATAATTCACGGCCTGTCATGAAGGTGAATGGTCACTCATCATTCACTTTCATTTTATTCTTTTCATTTATCACCACGCTGTCTGTGATCCCCCTCTCTCATCCCTTTCCTCTACGCCCAAATTATCTTATTCAAGGAGGGTTTAAATCATATCCTCTTAATAAATAATGACTCTATTCCTCATTTATATAATAAGAGACATTAAGCATGAAACCACTTTATTCTATCCTCTCCTCTGCAATGGCTTTAAGCTTACTTTCCCCCTCAGCTCATTGATCTGCTCCAGCCAGACTGGACACTTCATTAAGCGACATTTTGCTGTTCAAAGTTAACAGGGCTTAGATACCCAAGAGCACTGTGCCTTCTTGTCCGATTATAATCAACCTCTATGTACTCGAAGATCGTTTGACGCATCTGGTCTCTCGTCATAATCGGCTCATATTGGATCGCTTCAACTTTCATCGAATGGAAGAAGCTCTCAACACAAGCATTGTCCCAGCAGTTTCCTTTCCTACTCATACTTTGCTTTAGATTATAAACAGTTATGAGGTCTCGATAATCTTTTGAGCAGTACTGACTACCTCGATCACTATGAACGATAACCTGCTCAGGAAATTCGCGACGGAACAAAGCCATTGATAGAGCATCACAGACCAGCGTAGCCGTCATTCTGGTATCCATAGACCATCCGATTACTTGTCTTGAGTAAAGGTCAATAATTACTGCCAAGTACAACCAGCCTTCGCTTGTCGCAACATAGGTGATGTCTCCCGCCCATTTTTCATTCGGAGCCGCTGCGTTAAAGTTCTGAGCCAGCAAGTTTGGAGCAACTGGCATTTGATGCTTGCTGTCTGTCGTGCACTTAAATTTACGTGCCGCTTTCGGCGTTAAATCTTGACGCTTCATACTGGCCGCAATGGTTTTCACATTGTGGTTATCACCGCTCTCAGACAGTTCTTTTTGGATTCGCCTTGAGCCATCTCGGCCTTTGCTGTTATCAAAAGCTTCTTTGACCTTTGTATCAAGCTCTTGGCGAACTGCCTCGCGTTGGCTAGCCTTATGGCGATGTTTAACCCAGTAATAAAACCCACTTCGGGATACCCCGAATACCTTAGCCATACGTACAATATTGAAGTACATCAGGTGTTCGAGCATAAATTCGTAGCAATTTACTTTAGATTTTTCGCGAAGTAGGTGGCGGCCTTTTTTACAATTTCTAGCTCTTCTGCTTGCTCAGCCAACTGCCTTTTGAGCTTGGCAACCTCTGCGGCTAGCTCTTGTTCTCGCTGACTAGTATTGGTGTCTTTCTTCGAGTTCTTCCGCCACCCGTAGATTTGAGATTCATGTAAAGAAAGCTGCCTTGCAGCCGCAGCTACTCCCACTCTCTCTGCTAGTTTTAGGGCTTCTGCTTTAAATTCAGGGGAATGTTTAATTCTAGTTTTCTTAGTTGTCATTGTTCACCTCGTTAGTGATTGTACTCACTTAACTCAGTGTCCAAAACAGCTGGAGCGGATCACATGCTTTACTCGCGAATGAAAACAGTGTTGATTCAGTCTGTACTCAACCTTCTCAAATAGAAACCAATAACCTTCGAATGTATCAAATCATGGTCGAAAGCTTTGTCGATGGTGACAAACAGGCCGATTACAATACTGGCTATGGTACGAGCCATCATAAAGGAGATCTACAAGGTATTATCGACTCTCTTGATTACATTCAATCACTTGGTGTCAACGCCATTTGGCTCACCCCTATTTTTGAATCAAGTCCGATTAAAGGGCAATCCCATTGGGATGATAAGCTCGATGCCACGGGTTACTTTACCAGTGATTACTTTAAAATTGATCCTAAGTTTGGCACATTAAAACAAGCCAAAACCTTAGTCAAAGAAGCTCATAAACGAGGATTATACGTTTTCTTTGATGGTGTATTTGGCCATCATAAATCTAATATTAAACCATCACCTTCAGGCTTATTGCCTATCGGAAAAGATAATCCTGTCAGCTATCCCGAAAGCCTGCCATTTTATCAAGAGGTGGCAACCTATTGGATTAAAACATTGAAAATTGATGGTTGGAGGCTTGATCAAGCCTATCAAGTCCCTACTCAATTTTGGGTTCAATTACGTCACTCAGTTGAACAAGCATCGGAACAGGTTCAATACGCAAATGCCAAAGGTAAAATGGTAAATCCGCTTGGTTATATGGTAGCAGAGATCTGGAATAGCCAAAATTACATTACCGAGAATGGCTACGGCAGTGACACCAATCCCGCATTATGTTCTGCTTTTGACTTTCCAATGCGCTATCGATTAGTCGAAACTTTTGCTGTCAATGAGAATGGTAATGGAAATAAAGGAGGCGATTGGTTGGCACAAGGAATGCAATTACATGATCTAAACCCAAAGCACGCAAGACCGAACCTCATGTTAGGAAACCATGATTTGGTACGATTTGGCGATCTGTTACAACGTGGATTTATCGCACAACCAGAAGATAATAGCTATTGGCAACGCCACCTAGCCGCAATTTCTTTTATGGCAGCTTATTCAGGCCCTATCACCTTATATTATGGCGAAGAGATTGGCGATGAAGTAAAAGGTTTTTACGATAAAGTGCCTGATGATATATGTGCTGCACAAGGTTTATGTGATGACCATGTCGCTCGTTCTAGCGCCAAAATTGAAGGTATTACTGCAACTTTATCCCTACCAGAGCAAAATCTGAAACAAAAAGTCGCTGCATTAATGAAACTGAGGGGTGAACATCCCGTACTCTCTCAAGGAGATCGAGCATCGGTTCTCGCGACCCAAGATGTATATGTGGATCATAAATCTTATCAAGACCAATCGTTGATTTTTATGGTCAGTACCTCAACCAAGCCACAAATGCTCAAATTGAGTACTCATCAGCTCGGTTCATCAGACCAATTAGTTGATCTTATCAAAGGCACTATTTTTAAACCTAACCATGGTCAATACTCTATTTCATTAAAACCTTTTGAAGCTCGCTTTCTTAGTATTAAAACACCTGAAAAGTTAATCATTGAAAAGCCACAGACTTCGATTAGCGGGCAAGGATTTTTAGCACAATGTAATAACCCAATCATAAGTGAAAATGGCCCTATAGATGATCCGCTATATGTGGTGGGTGATTTTACAGATTCAGGCTGGGAGCACGTTGATAATCGTCAGTTTACATACAGGGGGAATGGTGTGTACCAAGTGGTAGTGGATGAACAAGCAGGCAGCTACCGTATGCAATATGCCACTAAGAACTGGAAACCTCAATTTACGGCAACCGGTTTAGAGCTCACATCAGGTCAAGCCAGTGAGATGAAATATGGTGGTTATGGCAAGGACACCGCAGCGCTACTGCCAATATCAGGGAAATATGTTTGGAGCCTTCAGTTTTCCAAGTCCGGGTTACCTGAAAAAGTGATGGTTTCTAAATGCTATTAAGCCATTTTTAACGACTAATAAAGGATATAAAAAACCGGAGAACACATTCATGCACTCCGGTTTCTTTTCATATCACGCTAAGTTTTAGCTGATTATCGAAGCCTTACCTATATTACCAGCCAGTAACTTCTTTCAGTGCTTCACCGATCTCTGCAAGGGATTTAGTGGTTTTAACACCGGCCGCTTCTAGGGCAGCAAACTTATCTTCAGCCGTACCTTTACCACCTGAGATAATAGCGCCAGCATGGCCCATACGTTTACCAGGAGGGGCAGTTACACCAGCAATGTAAGAAACAACCGGTTTAGTTACATTTGCTTTAATGTAAGCTGCCGCTTCTTCTTCTGCTGTACCACCGATTTCGCCAATCATTACGATTGCTTCTGTCGCTGGATCGTTTTGGAACATTTCCAATACGTCGATGAAGTTAGTACCAGGAATAGGATCACCACCGATACCAACACACGTTGATTGACCAAAGCCAGCATCCGTCGTTTGCTTCACGGCTTCATAAGTCAATGTACCTGAACGTGAAACAATACCAACACGGCCTGGTTTATGAATATGTCCTGGCATGATACCAATCTTACATTCACCAGGAGTGATGACACCTGGGCAGTTTGGACCAATCATGCGAACGCCAGTTTCTTCAAGCTTCACTTTCACATCAAGCATATCCAACGTTGGGATGCCTTCAGTAATAGTAACAATAAGCTCGATACCCGCATCGATGGCTTCTAAAATAGCATCTTTACAAAATGCGGCTGGTACGTAGATAACCGTAGCGGTTGCGCCCGTTGCTTCTACCGCTTCGCGAACAGTATTAAACACAGGAAGACCTAAGTGCTCTGTCCCACCTTTGCCTGGAGAAACACCACCGACCATTTGCGTACCGTAGTCGATAGCTTGCTCAGAATGGAATGTACCTTGACCGCCAGTGAAACCTTGGCAAATAACTTTCGTATCTTTATTAATTAGAACAGACATTATTTGCCCTCCGCCGCTTTAACTACTTGAACTGCTGCATCTTTAAGAGAAGTTGCTGCAATGATATCTAGACCTGATTTGGCTAATACTTCACGCCCTAACTCAGCGTTCGTCCCCTCAAGACGGACCACAACAGGTACTTCAACGCCAACTTCTTTCACTGCGCCAATGATGCCTTCAGCAATCATGTCACAACGAACAATACCGCCAAAGATATTCACAAGAACTGCTTTTACATTCTCATCAGAAAGGATGATTTTAAATGCTTCAGCAACACGTTCTTTGGTTGCGCCACCGCCAACATCCAAGAAGTTAGCTGGTTTGCCACCATGCAAGTTAACGATGTCCATCGTTCCCATAGCAAGGCCAGCACCGTTAACCATACAACCCACATTGCCATCAAGTGCTACGTAGTTTAGCTCGTATTGTGCCGCATGTGCTTCACGCTCATCTTCTTGAGAAGCATCGTGCATTTCACGTAGCTTAGGTTGACGGTACATTGCATTTGAATCGATGTTGATTTTGCCATCAAGACAAACTAAATCACCAGAACCAGTCACCACAAGTGGATTAATTTCAAGTAATGCAAGATCGTACTGTCCAAACATGTTTGCCAGACCCATGAAGATCTGCGTAAACTGTTTAATTTGATTGCCTTTAAGGCCAAGTTTGAAGGCTAACTCACGACCTTGGTAAGCCTGAGGACCAACTAAAGGATCTATTGCTGCTTTATGGATAAGCTCCGGCGTTTCTTCCGCCACTTTTTCAATTTCAACACCACCTTCCGTTGATGCCATGAACACGATACGACGTGTGCCACGGTCAACAACAGCACCTAAATACAATTCATTTGCGATATCTGATGCTTCTTCCACTAAAATTTTAGTAACCGGCTGACCTTTTGCATCTGTTTGGTAAGTTACAAGGTTTTTACCTAGCCACTTTTGAGCAAACTCTTTTACACCATCTTTAGTGTCATGTAGCTCTACACCACCCGCTTTACCACGTCCACCCGCGTGTACCTGACACTTAACCACTTTTTTAGCCGTTGAGATTCGTCCTGCTGCTTCATAAGCTTCAAGTGGAGTATTGCAAGCATAACCTTCTGGTACCGGCAATCCGAATTCAGCAAATAGCTGCTTGGCTTGATATTCATGCAAATTCATTGTGATACTTCCGTTTCTTATCCGTAGGGATTTATAATTTCCATTGGCATCTAATCTAAAATGCCATTGTCATGTAGGTGTACTGATTTTTAACCTAAGTAGGTACCTATTTATACCTACTCAAGTTTACTCACTGATGTACTTAACGCTTATACATCAAGTAATAAACGAGCTGGATCTTCTAGTAATTCTTTAATCGTTACTAGGAAACCAACAGACTCACGACCATCAATTAAACGATGATCATAAGATAAAGCAAGGTACATCATCGGTAAGATTTCAACTTTACCATTAACCGCCATTGGACGATCTTGGATTTTATGCATACCCAAAATAGCCGCTTGAGGAGGATTGATGATAGGAGTAGACATTAATGAACCGAACACACCACCGTTAGTAATGGTGAAATTACCGCCCATTAAATCTTCAACTTGAAGCTTGCCATCACGACCTTTAATCGCCAGCTCTTTAATGCCTTTCTCAATGTCAGCAAAGCCAAGTAAGTCGCAGTCTTTTAATACTGGTGTTACAAGACCACGTGGCGTCGATACCGCCATGCTGATATCAAAATAATTGTGGTATACGATATCCGTACCATCAATTGAAGCATTCACTTCTGGATAGCGTTTAAGTGCCTCAGTAACTGCTTTTACGTAGAAAGACATAAAGCCTAAACGCGTATCATGGCGTTTTTCAAACTGATCTTTATATTGTGCACGAAGATCCATAATAGGCTTCATGTTCACTTCATTAAATGTCGTTAACATTGCCGTTGAATTTTTAGCTTCAAGCAGGCGATTAGCCACGGTCTTACGAAGACGAGTCATTGGAACTCGTTTTTCAGTACGAGCGGCTGCAGGCGCCTCAATTGCTTCTTCTTTCGCCACTGGCGCAGAAGATTTTTTAGCAAGATGAGCATCAACATCTTCGCGAGTAATACGACCACCAACCCCCGTCCCTTTTACTGCTGAAGCATCAATATTATGCTCCGCAAGCAAACGACGAACGGCTGGGCTTAATGCATCGGTTGACTCTTCTGATAATGCCGCAGTATGACGTTTATCAGGAGATGCTTCCGTAGAGGCTGCTTTATCTTTCGTCGGTTCGCCAGCAACTGCACCCGCTTTTAATTTCGCGAGTAATTGCTTTGAAAGCACCGTAGCACCCTCTTCTTCAATGATGGATTCTAAAACGCCATCTTCAGGAGCCGGTACTTCTAAAATAACTTTATCGGTTTCGATTTCGACTAAAATATCGTCACGAGAAACCGCGTCACCAGGCTGCTTGTGCCACGTTGCTACCGTTGCGTCTGCAACTGATTCAGGTAGATCTGGAACAAGAATTTCAATTGTCATAACTGTTTAATCCTTTTATCTAGTTTATTTCACTAGCGTAGTAAGCTGTTTAACTTAACAAAATACAATTAACTTAAAAATCCAAACTCAAAGCATCGTCAATCAACGCTTTTTGTTGTTTTAAGTGCACTGACATATAACCAACAGCTGGTGATGCAGAAGCTGGTCGACCTGCATATTTCAATGTGGCACCATTTGGTAGTGCAAAGCGCATATTATGTTGGCTGCTATACCATGCACCTTGGTTTTGCGGCTCTTCTTGACACCATACAAAATCTTCTACATTGGTATATTGCTCAATGGCTTTACTAACATCTTCATATGGGAATGGATAAAGCTGCTCCACACGAATAATGGCAACATCATGTTGTTCATTTTTACGACGTTGTTCTAACAAGTCGAAATAAACTTTACCTGAACACATTACGACACGTTTTACCTTATTTGCCTCTAACTCATCCATTTCAGGAATAGCGGCTTGGAAAGTACCACTGGCGAGCTCTTCAATTGATGAAGTACACAGAGGATGGCGCAATAATGATTTAGGTGACATAACGATAAGCGGACGACGCATAGGGCGAACCACTTGGCGACGAATCATATGGTAAACCTGAGCAGGTGTAGACGGGACAACTACTTGAATATTTTGCTCAGCACAAAGCTGTAAATATCGCTCTAAACGTGCAGATGAGTGTTCAGGTCCTTGACCTTCATAACCATGAGGAAGAAGCATGGTTAAGCCACACAAACGGCCCCACTTTTGCTCGCCTGATGAAATAAACTGGTCGATGACTACTTGCGCGCCGTTAGCAAAATCACCAAACTGCGCTTCCCATACCGTTAAACCGCCAGGTTCAGCCGTTGCGTAGCCATACTCAAATGCCAGTACCGCTTCTTCTGACAATACAGAGTCAAACACTTGGAATGGACCTTGATGATCATGCACATGTGCCAAAGGCATATAAGTACTTGCAGTTTCTTGATCATGTAATACGGCGTGACGATGGAAGAACGTCCCTCGACCAGAATCTTGGCCGGTAATACGAATACGTTTACCAATATCCACTAATGTTGCATAAGCCAGTGTTTCTGCCATGCCCCAATCAATCGCTTTTTCACCATTGATCATAGAAACACGATCGTTATATAGCTTTGAAACACGACTTTGCAATTTGTGGCTTTCTGGGAATTGGCAAATTTTGTTACCAAGCTCAATTAAGCGGTCTTGGTCAACTTCATTATTCCAATCTTCATTCCATTCATGACCAAGATAAGGTGTCCAATCAACGGAATGTAGAGCCATTGGCCTCCATTCTTTAACCACCACTTCACCACGGTCAAGTGCATCACGATATTCATTAACTAACTGAGTAGAAACTTCTAATTCAATCGTTTTACGGTCAACCAATATATCAGCATAAATTTTACGCGGCGTTGGATGTTTTTTGATTTTCTGATACATCAAAGGCTGAGTTGCATTTGGTTCATCTGCTTCGTTATGCCCATGACGGCGATAACAAACTAAATCAATCACAACATCACGTTTGAAAGTATTACGATAATCAAGCGCGATACGTGTGATGAAAGCAACTGCTTCTGGATCATCCGCATTCACGTGAAATATCGGAGCCTGTACCATTTTGGCAATATCAGTACAGTACATGGTAGAACGCATATCACGAGGATTCGATGTAGTAAAACCGACTTGGTTATTCACAACAATACGAACCGTACCGCCCACTTGGTAGCCACGAGCTTGTGACATGTTAAACGTTTCCGCAACAACACCTTGTCCTGCAATCGCAGAATCACCATGAATAGTAATAGGAAGTACTTTACTACCATCCTTATCATTCAAGCGGTCTTGACGAGCACGTACTGAACCAATAACAACAGGATTAACAATTTCCAAATGAGATGGATTAAACGCGAGTGCTAAATGAACATCACCACCAGGGGTAGCAAAATCAGCGGAAAAACCTTGATGGTATTTTACATCCCCTGTACCCCATGAATCGCCATGCTTACCGGCAAACTCATCAAATAAATCTTGTGGCTTTTTACCTAACACGTTAACTAACATGTTTAAGCGACCACGGTGAGCCATACCAATAACGACTTCACGCATGCCATTTGAGCCAGCATGACGGATCAGTTCTTTCATCATTGGGATAAGTGCGTCACCGCCTTCTAGAGAGAAGCGTTTTGCACCCGGAAATTTCGCACCAAGATAACGCTCTAAACCTTCAGCTGCTGTCAATTCATCAAGAAAGGTAAGCTTTTCTTCTTTAGAGAATGAACCTTCTCCAATCACTGATTCTAAACGATCTTGAATCCAACGCTTTTCTTCAGTATTAGTAATATGCATGTACTCGGCGCCAATAGAGCCGCAGTAAATTTTATTTAGAGCTTGGTAAATATCTTTAAGAGGCATGGTGTCTTGCCCGACGGCAAACGAACCAACATTAAATGACTCTTCAAAGTCTTCTGGGGAGAGGTTATGAAATTGTGGATCCAATTCAGCAACTGGTTCACGCTTCCAGATATTAAGAGGGTCTAAACTTGCAGCTTGATGCCCACGGAAACGATAAGCATTGATTAACTGCAGGACTTTTACTTGTTTAGCATCGACATCAGGATCACTAACTTGGACATTGTAATGCTTTGTTTCTTTCGCTAATCGTCTGAAGTAGTCACGAACACGAGAATGTGGTTGTTCACCATTAGCAGGAGCTTCTACTGGTAGGCTATCAAACACTTGTTTCCATTCGTCACCGACTAGATCGGGGTCACTAAGATACAGTTCGTAGAGTTCTTCTACGTAAGTTGCATTGGCGCCAGCCAAGTGTGAAGACTCGAGCCATGCCTTCATCACGCCGTTGTGCATATTTTCCCTTAACCTGTTAGGTTTCAATTATGCCTCGACCATTATTATTCGAACTACCAATTATCCGAGTAATAAGTGCCGAATTGATAGCCGACTCATGCGAGCCGACTGTTCCTCGCTCATACAGAGCAATTCTTAATTTTTACACTGAACGATTAATCAGCATTGTTTTGATGTGACCAATCGCTTTTGTTGGATTTAATCCCTTAGGACAAACACTGACACAGTTCATTATCTCATGACAACGAAAAACGCTAAATGCATCGTCAAGATTTGACAGGCGTTCATCTGTCGCCGTATCTCGGCTATCAATTAACCAACGATAGGCGGCTAATAAACCAGCTGGGCCAATAAATTTATCCGGATTCCACCAGAAAGACGGACAAGATGTCGTACAACATGCGCACATAATGCAATCATACAAACCATCTAGATGAGCACGGTCTTCTGGTGATTGTAGGTTTTCACGTGATGGTGGTAATTCACTATCATTGATCAAATAGGGTTTAACCTTGGCATAGTTATCATAAAACTGAGCCATATCAACAATAAGATCGCGCACGACAGGTAAACCGGGAAGTGGACGAATGACCACTTTGCTTTTACCTAATAATGCCGATAAGGGTGTAATACACGCAAGGCCATTTTTACCGTTCATGTTCAAGCCATCGGAACCACATACGCCTTCACGACATGAGCGTCGAAACGAAATGCTTGGATCTTGTTCTTTCAATAAAATCAACGCATCCAACACCATCATGTCAGAGCCTTCTTCTACTTCAAGCACATAATCCTTCATATAAGGCTTTTTATCAGCATCAGGATTGTAACGGTACAAAGAGAAATTAACTTTCATTTGCTTTATCTCCCTTAGTAAACACGAGCTTTAGGTGGAAAGGCTTCACGCAGTACTGGCTGCATATTCACATCACGCTTAGACATTGCTTCCGTTACCGGATTATAAATAGAGTGGCATAACCAATTTGCATCATCACGGTCTGGGAAGTCAAAACGTGCATGTGCACCACGACTTTCAGTACGGTAATTCGCTGCTACTGCCGTTGCAAATGCCGTTTCCATTAAGTTGTCTAATTCTAAACATTCAATACGCTGCGTATTAAACTCGGTCGATTTATCAGATAAATAAGCATTTTTTAGACGCTCACGAATCACTTTTAGCTCTTCCAAGCCTTTCGCCATTGCATCGCCTTCACGGAATACCGAGAAGTTATTTTGCATACAGCTTTGTAAGTCTTTACGAATTTGCACTGGGTCTTCACCACCAGTGCTATTTTCCCAACGATTGTAGCGAGCTAAAGAAGCTTCAATATCTGCATCGGTTGCTTCTGGCGTTTCAGCTTGAAGCGCAAGTGTTTCACCTAAATGCAAACCAGTTGCTCGGCCAAATACCACTAAATCAAGTAATGAATTGCCTCCTAAACGGTTTGCTCCATGTACCGATACTGAGGCGATTTCACCACAAGCAAACAAGCCTTGAACTTCTTGGTCTTGACCATTGGCATCTTGCTTAATTGCTTGGCCAGAAACCTGAGTTGGCACGCCACCCATCATATAGTGACAAGTAGGGATAACTGGAATCGGCTCTTTCACCGGATCAACGTGAGCAAAGGTACGGGATAATTCTAAAATACCAGGTAAGCGAGCATCTAAAACTTCCTTACCTAAATGATCAAGCTTCAATTTAATGTGGGGGCCCCAAGGACCATCACAGCCACGACCTTCACGAATTTCAATCATCATTGAACGTGCTACTACGTCACGACCGGCTAGATCTTTCGCATTCGGTGCGTAACGCTCCATGAAACGTTCGCCATCTTTATTAAGAAGATAACCACCTTCACCACGACAACCTTCAGTAACCAGTACACCTGCGCCAGCAATGCCGGTTGGGTGGAACTGCCACATTTCAATATCTTGCATTGGAACGCCAGCACGCAATGCCATACCAACACCATCGCCAGTGTTAATGTGCGCATTGGTAGTCGATTGATAAATACGACCTGCACCACCAGTTGCCAGTACGGTTGCCTTGGCTTTGAAGTAGCAAATTTCACCGGTTTCCATACAAAGCGCAGTGGTACCTAAAACCGCACCTTCTTCATTTTTGACTAAATCAAGCGCGTACCACTCAGAGAAAATGGTGGTTTTGTGCTTGATGTTTTGCTGATAAAGCGTATGAAGCAATGCATGTCCAGTACGGTCAGCCGCAGCAGCCGTTCGAGCCGCTTGCTCGCCACCAAAATCTTTTGATTGACCGCCAAATGGACGCTGATAAATTGAACCATCTTCAAAGCGAGAAAATGGTAAGCCCATTTTTTCTAGTTCAATAACTGACTCTGGACCATTCTTACACATATATTCAATGGCATTTTGGTCACCAATATAATCCGAACCTTTTACGGTATCGTACATGTGCCATTGCCAATCATCTTTATGTGAATTACCTAACGCAACAGTGATACCACCTTGCGCAGAAACGGTATGAGAACGGGTTGGAAATACTTTTGATAGCAACGCACAAGATAGGCCTTGCTCTGAAATTTGTAAGGCAGCGCGCATACCTGCACCACCAGCGCCAATGACTACGGCATCGAATTCACGAACGGGAATACTCACTTAAACACCCCACAGAATAAATAGACCAGAAAAGAAATACGCAACTAATGTCACTATGATGGCAAACTGCAACAAAGAACGTACCAAGGTTGGTTTAATGTAATCTGTCAATACTTGCCATAAACCAATCCACGCATGAATTAATACACATGCTAAAGCAATCATTGTAAAAACCTTGGTAAATGTTCCACCAAAAAACGATTGCCACGCGAGGTAATTAATATCTGGTCCAAAAGCAAAAAAGCCAATCATATACGCAGTGTAAAGCGTCATGATAATGCCTGATGCTCTAATTAAGAGGTAGTCATGAACTCCATTACGTCCGAATGAAGAAATGTGCTTTACCATACAAGAACTCCTGCTAATACCGATAATACAGCTGTTAAACCGAAAACCACTTTCGCGCTCAGGGCGCCGCCTTCTAACTCTTCAAAATACTTTAGATCCATTAACAAATGACGGATACCACCACAAATGTGATACGCCAACGCTGTTAAAATGCCCCAAAGAATAAATTTCACTACAAAGCCATCAACGAGATTTGAAGCTTGAGCGAAACCAAGAGGAGAAGATAGTGAAGTGGCGAGTAGCCATAGTAAGATACCAACAGAAACAAACATAATGACACCAGACACACGGTGCACAATGGATGCTATTGCGGAAATAGGGAAATGTATCGTTTGTAAATCTAAGTTAACCGGTCTGGACTTTCTTTCTTTCACGGGTGTGCTCACTCAGCTCCATACTAGAGCATTATTATTTATAATTATCGACATCGACATAGAAAAGCCAACACCTTGTTACTATTTAATTAACAACTTCAGTCCATAACACCCAGTTTATCTATGAATTTTATGTTAATTAAATTTCTACTTTATCAGCATTCAGCTTTCCAAACTCTTGATAAAATAAGGCGTTAACTAATATCTCCTGATGTACTATACGGCCGCTAGCATATGAATTCAATTGATGTAACAAAATATGCTACATAGAACATATTTTTAACTTTTTCCATGTTAAAAATCAAAAGCAGCACACATAACCAACGAGAACAATTGACTTTAACCTCTAATCTAAGTACAAAAACCCCACACAAAAAATCCTGGATGGATTAATAATATACAAAGGAGAATGTCATGGCGGATAAGAAAGCGACCCTTCATATCGAAGGTCAAGCACCTATTGAGCTCCCGATTTTAAGCGGAACTAATGGTCCAGATGTTGTGGATGTTCGTAAACTAGGTGCTAGTGGTTATTTTACTTTTGACCCTGGTTTTCTTGCTACTGCGTCTTGCGAATCCCAAATTACTTACATCGATGGTGGTAAAGGTATCCTTCTACACCGCGGTTATCCTATCGATCAACTTGCTAATAATGCTGATTATCTAGAAGTATGCTACATCTTACTTTATGGCGAAGCCCCAACTCGCGCTGAATACGAAAAATTCAAAAAGATTGTGGCAAACCATACAATGGTTCATGAGCAAATCGCCAGCTTCTTCCATGGCTTCCGCCGCGATGCTCACCCGATGGCGGTAATGTGTGGTGTGGTAGGCGCTTTAGCTGCTTTCTACCATGATTCTTTAGACATCAATAATGAAACTCACCGAGAAATTACAGCTTTCCGTTTATTGTCTAAAATGCCAACATTGGCTTCAATGTGTTACAAGTACTCGATTGGACAACCATTCATTTACCCGCGTAATGATTTAGATTACGCAAGTAACTTCTTACATATGATGTTTGCAAATCCTTGTGAAGAGTACAATGTGAACCCTGTCGTTGCCCGCGCAATGGATAAAATCTTCACATTACATGCAGATCATGAACAAAATGCCTCTACATCAACCGTGCGTCTTGCCGGCTCATCAGGCGCGAATCCATTTGCTTGTATTGCTGCAGGTATTGCATCACTTTGGGGGCCTGCTCATGGCGGCGCTAACGAAGCGTGTCTTCGTATGCTAGAAGAGATTGGTAGCGTTGATAATATTGAAGAATACGTTGCAAAAGCAAAAGATAAAGATGACCCATTCCGTTTAATGGGCTTTGGTCACCGCGTTTATAAAAACCATGACCCACGTGCAACGGTAATGCGTCAAGCTTGTCATGACGTATTACAAGAACTAAACATTGAAGACCCACTGCTTGATGTGGCTATGGAACTTGAGCGCATTGCGCTTTCAGATCCCTACTTTATCGAGAAGAAACTGTACCCGAACGTCGATTTTTATTCTGGTATCATTCTGAAAGCAATTGGTATTCCTATTTCAATGTTTACCGTAATTTTTGCACTATCACGTACCATTGGTTGGATTGCACACTGGAATGAAATGCATGCAGATCCAGACAATCGCATCGGTCGCCCACGCCAGTTATACACTGGTCTATCAAGCCGTGATTTCCAGCCATTACAAGAAAGAGAATAATCGAAGTACGATACTAATCATCGTATGAAATAAAAAACCACTGACTTTTAATCAGTGGTTTTTCTATTCAGCTAAATCAAGAATATAAAGACAATTCTATACTGGATTGTCAATATCAATAAATTCAACATCAAAATTATACTCTTTAGCAAGCCACTCACCGAGCGCTCTAACACCATAACGTTCTGTAGCATGATGACCGGCAGCAAAATAGTGAATTCCTAACTCACGAGCAATGTAAGTCGTCCTTTCAGATATCTCACCTGAAATAAAAGCATCCAGTCCAAATTTGGAAGCTAACTCTAAGTAATCTTGCCCACCACCCGTGCACCACCCAACCGTTTTGATTTTTTTATCAGCATCATTCGGCTCAATATGTAAAGGTTGACGATTCAAGGCGTTATCAATACGATCTTCAAGCTGCTTTCCAGTTAATGCGACATGAAACGAGCCATGCATAGCGACAGATTGAGCATGACCTTCCAAACCGCCTTCCACTTTAATATCAAGTAAACCAGCAAGTTGTGCGTTATTCCCTAAGCGAGGATGAATATCTAAAGGTAAATGGTAAGCATATAAATTAATGTCATTTTGGATTAATGCTCGAATACGATCCCCTTTCATACCAACAATTGGTTCCGCTTCGCCTTTCCAGAAGTAACCATGATGTACAAGCATAGCATCCGCTTTAGCCGCTATCGCCGCTTCAATAAGCGCTTTCGAGGCAGTAACGCCCGTCACAATTTTTTGAACGTTTTTACAACCTTGCACTTGTAAACCATTTGGACAATAGTCTTTTACCAGTTGTGGTGATAGAGTTTGATTTAAAAGTTGTTCAAGCTGTATGTTATTCATTATGTCTACGGCCTTATTAAATAATTCATTTGAGGGCAATACTTTTCTTGTTCAATGCAAGTTATTACTATTGGCTTATAACAACTTATAGGTTTATAACCATTATGTATTTATAACCATGGTACGTTTATAACAACGAGTTTATAGCAACTGATGGTCAAAAGTCTAAATTAAGGGATCCTGTAAGCGTGCCGATATCAAAATATGTTATTTCACTCAATGAGCAAACCGCACTTTTTAAAAAAATTAGTGATTGGATTGCTTGTACCCCCCCATTGTTAAAACCAAATAATACATTAGCTGAAATACCTTTCCACTCAAGTACTGAAGTGCCTTCTCTGTCTTATGCTGGCAATTCACGCCTTGGATTTTGGTACCAACATTTGTGTTTGCAGCATTTTCATGCTCATCCTGATTACCAGTTAATTGACGAAGAAATACAACTCAATGATAATGGACGAACCATCGGTGCAATAGACTTCATTGTAAAACATCTCCCAACTGATACCATCGAGCACTGGGAAGTCGCCATCAAGTTTTATATTCTGTTTGATGATTTATGGTTTGGGCCTAATAGCAAAGATCGATTGGATTTAAAGTTATCTCACATGCTAGAGCATCAATTAAACATGTCCAATCATGAATGCTTTAAACAACAATACCCTCGATTAGAAAACATACATCCACAGTTATTATTGCAAGGTCGGTTGTACACCAACCCATTTAGAAGACAACATATTCCTACATCGTGCTTGGGTTATGGCATAAATAGTAGCCAAATTAATGGATATTGGTGCTTCTGGAGTGAGTTTGAAAAGGTGGAAGAACCACTTTATGTGTTAAAAAAAGGGCAATGGCTAACCGGACGAAGTAATAACAATCAACTGTTAACATCCGAAACAGATGAATTTGTACATTGTCAGTCAAAGTCTGGTGATTTTTGGTTTGTTCTACCAAACGACTGGCCATATAACCATTCCAGCCATAAAAAAAATGTTAATAGCAGAAGTCCTGAGCATAAAAAAGCGAGAAGTTAAGTATCACTTAGCTCTCGCTTCTAATCATTTTTATATCATCGCGCTTTACAGATCCGCATTAGAAAAGACTTGATTAACTATCTCTTGCGCCTCTTGTTCAATTAATTTTAGATGCTCCTTTCCTTTGAAGCTTTCACAATAAATTTTATAGATATCTTCAGTACCTGATGGGCGTGCCGCAAACCAACCATTTTCCGTTGTTACTTTTAGCCCACCGATCGCAGCGCCATTTCCTTGCGCATGAGTTAAACGAGCGATAATTTGTTCCCCTGCTAATTTATCCGCGCTTACCATTTCAGCCGACATATTTTTCAAGACATTTTTCTGCTCTATATTTGCTACCGCTTGAATACGGTTATATTCAGATGAACCATGTTTTTCAGCCAATTGGTTATAATATTGCTGAGGGTTCATTCCTGTTACTGCGGTAATTTCTGCCGCAAGTAAGCATAGAATAATGCCATCTTTATCGGTAGACCAAGGCGTGCCATCTTTACGTAGGAAAGAAGCCCCTGCACTTTCTTCACCACCAAATCCAAAGCGACCTTCATATAAGCCATCAACAAACCATTTAAAACCGACAGGCACTTCGCAAAGTTCTCGCCCAAGGTCGGCAACAACACGGTCAATAATTGCGCTTGAAACTAAGGTTTTCCCAACTTGAACCTCATTTCCCCACTCATTACGGTGGCGAAATAAATAGTCAATACATACGGCTAAATAATGGTTTGGATCCATCAAACCCTGTGGCGTCACAATACCATGCCGATCATAATCTGGGTCATTACCAAATGCTAAATCATAATCATCTTTCAACGCGAGTAAACTCGCCATTGCGTACGGTGATGAACAATCCATTCTAATAACACCATCTTTATCCAACGTCATAAATTGAAAAGATGGGTCTACTATTTCGTTAACCAAAGTGATATCAAGATTATAGGTCGATGCAATACGTCGCCAATATTCAATTCCAGCACCGCCTAATGGATCAATACCTATTTTAATATTTGATTTCTGAATCACATCCATATCAATAACGTTGATTAAGTCATCGACATAAGGTTGAACAAAATCAATCTCAACTATTTTTTCCAACGCTTGGCTTGAACGTTTTACACCCTCCAGCTGGCGCACAATGTATTGGTTGGCTAAATCTTCAATACGTTGTGTAATTTCACCTTCGGCTGGACCTCCATGGCTTGGGTTATATTTTATCCCACCATCTTGGGGTGGATTATGAGATGGAGTAATCACAATACCATCTGCTTTATCCGCATGTTTTAAGTTATAAGTCAAAATAGCATGAGAAATCCCCGGCGTTGGGGTGAAGCCATTATTGTCTTGTACAATGACCTTAATATCATTGGCGATAAGTACATCAATCACAGAACGAAATGCAGGTTCAGACAAAGCATGAGTATCTTTACCTACGAACATAGGTCCTGTTAAACCTGCCATTTTTCTCTCATCAACCACTGCCTGAGTAATCGCTAGAATATGCGTTTGATTAAAAGTCGATTTTGAAGAACTGCCTCGATGCCCTGATGTTCCAAATAACACTTTATGTGCGGAATTTTTAGCATTTGGTTCAATTAAAAAGTAATCACTGACTAAAGAAGGAATATTAATTAAATCTTTAGGTAAAGTGTGCGTGCCTGCTCTAGGGTGAATAGCCATTACAAGTCCTTTTCAATAATTTCAAAATTAAAAAGCCTCATAATATGTGATGATTCAAATATTATGAGGCTCGATTCAATGGGAGACTAAATGCTTACTTAATGACAAGCTCAACTAAATTGAGTTACATACTTTCTCAATTAAATCTATTTGAAACCCCATTTGAGTCATTAACTGCTGCACCATTTGACGTTTGCGATTGGTATTATTATTAGTAATAACCCAAAACGGTGTGTTTGGGATAGAACGAGGCTTGGTTGTTTTACCGCTAGCCAACAAAGTTTCTTCATTATCAGCAAAGTAAACACGTGTACGGCCTTTCACTTTTGCCGCTTCCGCAAAGCTGGATGCTTCAACGTGATACAGAGAAGATAAAATCAGCATAAAACGATCAATCGCTTTATCTTTCTCTGCGAACTCATCAGAGATAAGTAAAGATCGCATGACTTTCACGCCATCTTGTTTTTCTTGTTTAGCTGGATTAGCTGATTCCAGTGAATCAACGGCAACAGGCTTAGTCACTGTTCCATTTGCTTGTGATCCTTGCTGCTCACCGATTAAAAGTCGACGTAAAATATCCGAGGCGCTTTCACCAATATGCTGGGTTTGGCTCGCAATATAACGATAAAGTTCTTCATCTACTTCAATGGTTTTCATTGGCTTTTCACAATCTCAATCTGTTTAAACTCTGGAATGATTATACCTATAACTGACCGGATACTCTATGCTAATCGCTCGGTGTTAGTAATAAAAAAGATCGTTTTGATCACTGAATGTTTTATTTCTTCTTGTCACATTGTTGAATGTGCACAAATAAGCGCCAATAAAAAACCTCTATGAATTAATTTTCATAGAGGTTTGTCGTTTAAGTATTAGTGATTAATATGCTTTAGAACCCAACACATGCTTATCCAATGCCGATGTCGTTCCGTAAAGTGAATCTTTGGCATGAAACTCTTTTGCGGTTTCTGCCACTGATTTACTAAAACGAGGATCTTGTGGCCGTTCATGGCTATTAATGAAAACAGACACATCCCACGCTTGTTGATCCGTCAAGCTGTTGCTCTTACTTAATGGCATATTGGTTTTAATAAAGTTAGCCGCTGAACTGATTTGATGCATACCAGCCCCCCAGTTATAGCTATCTTTCCCCCAAAGCGGTGGGAACACGTAACGGTTATCCATTTTACGCCCTTCACCATTATCGCCATGGCAAAGCGCGCATTGGGTTGCATAGACAACTTCGCCACGAACAAAGTCAGGTTTAAGTTCCGGTTGTTCTAATTTAGGGAACCCACGACCGGCAATTTTCGCATTCACCTTGGCATCGGTTGCTAGCCAATAAGAATAAGCGGTTAGGTCTAAAATCGTTTGGCTGACTGCTTCTGGCGGCTTACCATTCATTGAGTAAGCAAAGCAGCCTTGCAATCGGTCTTCGTAGGTATTCACTTTCTTGTTCTTACCACGATAAGCAGGATAAGAAACATAAGCACCCCACATAGGAGCAGAATTAGCTAGACGACCGCCAGACAAATGACAGTTAGTACAATTTAAACCATTACCGACTTCACCTGATGCTTTCAGTTGCTGACTATTCATAAATATTGAATAACCACGTTTTACTGCTTCAGCAAAATGCTCTTCTGGCACATTTCCCCA
Source organism: Vibrio casei (assembly GCF_002218025.2). Lineage (NCBI taxonomy): Bacteria > Pseudomonadati > Pseudomonadota > Gammaproteobacteria > Vibrionales > Vibrionaceae > Vibrio > Vibrio casei. The sequence goes on from NZ_AP018680.1 coordinate 1,871,141, forward strand.
ATCGGGTACTTGGTGATATGCCTCACCTTGCGCAAGTGGCTTACCCGGATCAACACTACCCAGATCTTTGTGTCCGTCATTGGCAAAAGCCATCCCACTGAGTAGCGATAGGCTTAATAATAAGTATTTCATTTTTTCACCTACGCAGTTTTCTGCGCAACCGGTGTCCCTAACGAGGCAAAATAGTCCGAAACCGCTTTGATTTCTTCATCGCTTAGAGATTTGGCAATTGGCCCCATAATCGCCATTGCACCAGCAGGTCTTGTATCTTCTTTCCACGATTTCATTTGGTTAACTAAATAAGCCGCATTTTGTCCAGCCAAACGAGGAATACCCGGCTTAACGCCTACTCCACTAGGGCCATGACAAGCAACGCAAGACGGTACATTGACTTCCATTTTCCCACTATAGGCAATTTTTTCACCTAATTGCATATCCCCTGGCCACTTATCACCACGCCACTGCAGTTTAAAGGTCATCGCATCAGGCACACTTTAACAACCACATCAGTATTAAGTTTTGAAAGATTAAATGATTACTTTCTCATTATGGCTGTATTATGATGCTAATTTGTACTTTCGGCTACAGGATTATCATGAATTACCAACAGCTTAACCATACAATTCAAGGTCAAGGCCCAGCAATCCTACTGATTCATGGCCTTTTTGGCAGTTTAAGCAATCTAGGCTTATTAGCGAGAGATTTAGTTCAAGACCATACGGTAATTAGTGTGGATCTACGCAACCATGGGCATTCTTTTCATAGTGATGCTATGAACTATCCTGCCATGGCAGAAGATCTCAACCATCTGCTCATTGATTTAAATATCTCATCTGCAATAGTTATTGGCCACTCCATGGGCGGAAAAGCGGCGATGGCTCTTTGCAATATTGCCTCTGACAAAGTCAGTAAACTCATCGTATTAGATATGGCGCCAGTCGCCTATCAACAAAGACGCCATGATAATGTTTTTTCAGGTTTAAAAGCCGTTATCAACGAAAAACCTCAAAGCCGCAAACAAGCCTTAGACTGTTTGGCACAACATATTGAAATAGATGGTGTGCGCCAGTTCCTAGCTAAATCGTTACACAATAAAGATGGATACTTACAGTGGTTGTTTAATGTTGAGGGGATCATTAATAATTATCAGCACATTCAAGACTGGGCCGATATATCCCCTTTCAACGGCGAAACTTTATTTTTAAAAGGTGCTGATTCTGACTACTTAATGCCAGAACACCAAGCTGCTATTCAAAAACAGTTCCCAAACAGTAAAGCCCATATCATTACCAATACCGGTCACTGGCTACATGCAGAAAAGCCAATTGAGGTATTGCGCTCTATTCGCCGATTCATTAAGAAATAATTCGCATTTCACTTATTCGGCGGACTACTTCGCATTAACTTTCAATTGTATTAATGCTATAGTTCGGGAATAAAAAACAACGGTGATCAAACGCATGCTTTACGAACATATCAATACCATAGAATCTCTAGGCTTAGATCTGTTTTTTGCATCGTTATTTTTATTGATTGGTTTAGCCATCAAAGATGTTTTAAAACAAGGTAATGTCCCGGTGTTTGGCCGTCGTATTGTATGGCTTGTTCTATTTTTAGGTTGCGCGGGCTTTATCGCCAAAGGGTTAATCCAAATGAGCTGGGAAGGCACTGGCTTAGGCTAACCATCGTACAATCGTAACGAATTCTTTTTAATTAGATTGATACCGGCGTTTCCGGTAATAGATAAATAGGTAATATTTCTATGGCAAGTGTAGGACTCTTCTTTGGTAGCGACACAGGTAACACTGAAGCGGTTGCTAAAATGATACAAAAAGAACTTGGCAAACAACTTGTGCACGTACAAGACATTGCGAAGAGCAGCAAGGAAGATATTGATAATTTTGATCTATTACTGCTTGGCATTCCAACTTGGTACTACGGTGAGTCTCAATGTGACTGGGATGACTTTTTCCCTGAGCTTGAAGCAATAGACTTCTCAACTAAACTCGTTGCTATTTTTGGTTGTGGTGACCAAGAAGATTATGCTGAGTACTTCTGTGATGCTATGGGAACGGTACGTGACATCGTTGAAGCTAAAGGTGGAACAATCATCGGTTACTGGCCGACTGAAGGTTATGAATTTGAAGCATCAAAAGCACTTGTCGACGATAATAGCTTCATTGGCCTTTGCATTGATGAGGATCGCCAACCAGAATTAACTGATGAACGCGTAAAAACGTGGTCAAAACAGATTTATGATGAAATGTGTTTAGCAGAGCTTGCTGATTAATAGGTTAACTGTGATTTACAAAGACATCTCAGATGTACGCGATTTTTGTTATCACAAGTCTAATGCTATAGTCACTTTAGTACTAATGAACATATCTGAAGAATAGCGAATACTTTCAGATAAGCTCAACCACTAGCATCGTTATCAACATGTTAATCTGCTAGAAAATAATTATTACGATTGGTATTCATACAATCATGTTATTCACGCCTTCTGTTACAAAACGGAATATCACAGGAAAGTAAAATGCCAGATAACAACCAAGCTCTAAAGGAAGCAGGCCTAAAAGTCACCTTACCTCGACTCAAAATTCTAGAGGTGCTACAAACACCTGACTGCCAACATATCAGTGCTGAAGACTTATATAAAAAGCTGATCGATCTTGGTGAAGAAATTGGCCTTGCGACTGTTTATCGTGTTTTAAACCAATTTGATGATGCAGGTATAGTCACTCGACATCATTTTGAAGGTGGTAAATCTGTTTTTGAGCTATCCACTCAGCATCATCATGACCATCTAGTATGTTTGGATTGTGGTGAGGTAATTGAATTTACCGATGATCTTATTGAAGAACGCCAAAAAGAAATTGCCGCAAAATATAATGTAGTACTGACGAACCACAGCCTCTATTTATATGGTCGTTGTGCGGATGGCAATTGTAAAACTGAAACTAACGCACATAAAACAAAGTAAGCCTTAGTTATCCTAGTTACACAGTGACCAATAACGCTACATAAAAAACGCATCTTATTCATTAAGATGCGTTTTTTATTTTACTCATTCTTGTCAAGACATCCTCAACATCCATTATAGGAAAGAGCAAGCCTTCCCTACATAATGATTAATAATTATTGAACCTCAATCTTTGCCCAAGTATCACGTAAACCGACGGTACGATTAAAAACTAAAGCTTGTGGTGATGAATCTTTTGAATCAATACAGAAATAACCAGTACGTTCAAATTGAATCCCTACACCAGCTTTAGCACTAATCAAACTTGGTTCAACAAACGCCTTTTTCACCATTAGTGAATCAGGGTTAATGGTTGCCGCAAAGTCGTCAGCAGCTCCGGGATTTGGCACCGTAAATAAACGATCATACAAGCGGACATCTGCTGCCAAACCTTTTTCAGCTGAAACCCAATGGATAACACCTTTTACTTTACGGCCATCGCTTGGGTTTTTACCCAAAGTTTCTGGATCGTAAGTACAGTAAATCGTCGTTACGTTACCTTGCTCATCTTTTTCAATACGATTCGCTTGAATCACGTAAGCACCACGTAGACGAACTTCTTTACCAAGAACTAAGCGTTTGTATTTTTTGTTAGCTTCTTCACGGAAATCATCCGCTTCAATCCACACTTCGCGTGTAAAAGGAACCTCACGACTGCCCATTTCAGGCTTATTCGGGTGATTCGCGAGCGTCAATACTTCTTCACTTTCAAAGTTTTCAATCACTACTTTAACCGGATCGAGTACCGCCATCGCACGCGGTGCATTTTCATTTAGGTCTTCACGAATACATGCTTCAAGTGAGCTAAACTCAATCATGTTGTCTTGCTTAGTGACACCAATGCGTGAACAAAACTCACGAATAGAACCCGGAGTAAAGCCACGACGACGTAAACCAGAAATCGTTGGCATACGAGGGTCATCCCAACCATTCACTAATTTTTCAGTGACTAATTGGTTTAGTTTACGCTTAGACATCACCGTATATTCTAAGTTTAAACGGCTAAATTCGTACTGATGAGGCCGAGTATCAATCGTAATATTTTCTAAAACCCAGTCATATAAACGACGGTTATCTTGAAACTCCAGCGTACATAGTGAGTGAGTAATACCTTCTAACGCATCGGAAATACAGTGGGTGAAGTCATACATTGGGTAAATGCACCACTTATCCCCTGTTTGATGGTGATTGATAAAACGCACACGATAAAGCACGGGATCGCGCATAACGATAAACGAAGATGCCATATCGATCTTAGCACGTAAGCAAGCCTTACCTTCTTCAAAGCCACCGTTACGCATTTTTTCAAATAACACTAAGTTTTCTTCAACGCTGCGGTCGCGGTATGGACTATTTTTTCCAGGCTCTTTTAACGTGCCACGGTATTCACGAATTTCATCAGGAGTCAGCTCATCAACATAAGCTAAGCCTTTTTCAATCAACTCTACAGCGTAACCATATAGCGCATCAAAATAGTTAGATGAATAGCAAATCTCGCCATCCCAATTAAAGCCTAACCAATTCACGTCTTGCTTGATTGATTCAACGTATTCAATGTCTTCTTTCGCTGGGTTAGTATCATCAAAGCGAAGGTTACACTGACCCTGATAATCTTGAGCCAAACCAAAGTTTAAGCAAATAGATTTAGCATGGCCAATATGTAAATAGCCATTCGGTTCAGGTGGGAAACGTGTATGAATCCTAGTGTGTTTTCCATCAGCTAAATCCTTGTCAATAATTTGACGGATAAAATTAGATGGACGAGCCTCAACTTCACTCATCGACAGTACCTCAGTAAAATAATAGAGCCTTAAATAATTATGGCTAATGATCCACAATTCTAGCCTGATACACAACAATAACTGATATTTTCTTTGCTAATTGAACAAAAACCCAGTCAAACGGCAAAAAATAATGGTAAGTGTACAAAAAAGCCTCGATAAACGAGGCTTTTGAATGATGGTAACAGAATAATGATTAAGGAAGCATCACACTTTCTAAATCTTCAGATTCTGGAACATTCTTCATTTCACCAGCAATGATTTCAGCCAATGGTCCTAAAATAACCTGTAAATTATTTGTACCAAGTTTAATCACTCCCATCGCACCTAATGCTTTAAGCTGAGATTCATCAATCACGCTCATATCATTTACAGATAAGCGTAAACGAGTAATACATGCATCAATACTCGATAAATTTTGATGACCACCTAAGGCTTTTAAATATTGGCGGGCAAGCTCAGAAGACTTCTCTGATCCCTTAACATTCGACTTAGATTCTACGTCATCATCTTCACGGCCAGGTGTCTTCAGATTGAACTTAGTAATCACTGTACGGAATACGAAGTAGTAGATGGCAAAGAATACAACACCTTGAAGTAACAACATGAACCAATTAACAGCAAGTGGGTTACGTGATGATAACACCATATCCACAAGACCGGCAGAGAAGCCGAAACCAGCTATCCAGTGCATAGATGCAGCAATGTAAACTGAAATACCCGTTAAGATTGCATGCAATAGATACAAAGGTGGAGCAAGGAACATGAATGAGAATTCTAGAGGCTCAGTAACACCAGTAAAGAATGAAGCGAAGCCAGCAGCAATCATAATAGAAGCGACTTTTTCTTTATTCTTAAGTTTTGCAGTATGGTAAATAGCTAGTGCTGCGCCAGGTAGGCCAAACATCATAATTGGGAAGAAGCCCGCTTGATACATGCCGGTTACGCCAGGAATACCAGTGCCTTCTGCTATGGATTTAGCACCGCCTAAGAAATTAGGAATATCATTGATACCTGCAACATCAAACCAGAATACTGAGTTTAGTGCATGATGAAGCCCTACAGGAATCAATAAACGGTTGAAGAAAGCGTAGATACCAGCACCTGTTGCGCCTAGACCTTGGATTGATTCACCAAAGTGTACTAAGCCACCGTATACGATTGGCCATAAGTACATCAGAATAAAGGCAACAAAAATACCAGCAAAAGACGTTAAAATTGGGATTAAACGTTTACCTGAAAAGAAAGATAACGCTTTATGCAATTCAACATGAGAGAAACGGTTATAAATTTCAGCAGTTAGAATACCCATTAAGATACCAACAAACTGGTTATTAATTTTTGCAAATGCTGCAGGCACTTCACTCGGGTCAATCCCTTGAATTTGTGAAACGGCCCCTGGAGACAATAAAGTAATAACTACCGTATAACCAACGAAGCCTGCTAATGCTGCTGCACCGTCTTTATCTTTCGACATACCATACGCAACACCAATTGCGAAAAGATATGACATATTGTCAATAATCGCTGCACCCGCTTTAATTAAAAACGCAGCTAAAGCACTGTTTGCTCCCCAACCATTAGGATCAATCCAGTAACCTATACCCATTAATATTGCCGCAGCAGGCAGAGTGGCAACTGGTACCATTAACGCCTTACCGACTTTTTGGAAGTATCCTAAAATATTCACCGTAATTCCCCCTATGGATTTTGTATGAATAGATACAAACTTATTTTTATAAAAAAAATTAGTACAGGCACAGTCTATTTAATTAATTTTAGTCCGCAAATTAAAACCATAGTATTTGTGATCTTAATCAAGAGATATTTGCCTATTTGCGTAATAGTTGTGAACACATTATCTTATTTGTACTAGATAGTTTCCAAAACTTATTTTATCATGCAAAATAATGAAAGTGACTTATCATATGAATTTTTAGTTTATGTCCAGTAGAGGTGCACTGTGAGATTAATTCCATTAAGTAATGCTAATGACGTAGGCCTCTGGTCTGCTCGCCATATAGTAAATAAAATCAACAAGTTCCAACCAAGCGAAGATCGTCCATTTGTATTAGGATTACCAACGGGTGGCTCCCCGTTGAATACTTATAAGCAACTCATAAAACTTCATAACGCTGGCGAAGTAAGCTTTAAAAACGTTGTGACATTTAACATGGATGAATATGTTGGACTAGATACTAACCATCCAGAATCATATCGTTCATTCATGTATGAAAACTTCTTTAACCATGTTGATATTCAGGAAAAAAATATCAACTTGTTAAATGGTAACACTGAAGATCATGATGCTGAATGTAAACGTTATGAAGATAAAATCAAATCTTATGGTCGTATCAATCTTTTCATGGGTGGTGTAGGCAATGATGGTCATATAGCTTTTAACGAGCCTGCATCATCTTTATCATCACGTACTCGTATCAAAACCTTAACTGAAGACACACGTATTGCGAATTCTCGATTTTTTAATGGGGATATCAGCTTAGTACCAAAATACTCACTTACTATCGGTGTCGGTACTTTATTAGATTCAGAAGAAGTAATGATCTTAATTACCGGCCACAATAAAGCACTTGCATTACAAGCAGCTGTTGAAGGTTCAGTAAACCATTTATGGACCGTTTCAGCACTTCAATTGCATGCTAAATCTGTCATTGTATGTGATGAACCATCAACTCAAGAGCTTAAAGTTAAAACCGTTAAGTACTTCCGTGAGTTAGAAGCTGAAAACATCAAAAATCTTTAATATAGCCAACATGAATTTTAAATAACAAAGGGTGTTATCTATGTATGCTCTGATTAATGCCAAAATTTACACCGGTCATGACGTGCTTACAGAACACGCAGTCGTGATTGAAAAAGGCAAAATCAAATCTGTCATCAAGAGTAAAGACTTACCAAAAAACATTGAAATTAAAGATTTAAATGGTGCGATTCTCAGTCCTGGTTTCATTGACTTACAGTTGAATGGCTGTGGTGGCGTAATGCTGAATGATGAAATCACAGCAGAAACCATGCAAATTATGCATAGAGCCAATTTAAAATCTGGCTGTACAAGCTTTACTCCGACTTTAATTACCTCTTCAAATGAAGATATGCAACAAGCAATTAAAGCAGGCAGAGAATATCAACAACAATATAAAAATCAATCATTAGGTTTGCACTTAGAAGGTCCATACTTAAATGTTTTGAAAAAGGGCATCCACCGCCCTGATTTTATTAGGAAATCTGATGATGATATGATTCAATTGATGTGTGATAATCATGATGTTATTGCAAAAGTGACATTAGCGCCCGAACAAAACAAATCTGAGCATATTCAAGAACTTACTGAAGCTGGTATAGTTGTATCTATAGGCCATACTAACGCCACTTATACTGAAGCCCGTGAAGGCTTTGCTCATGGTATTAGCTTTGCTACGCATTTATTCAATGCAATGACACCAATGGTTGGCCGCGAACCTGGTGTTGTTGGTGCGATATATGACACAGCAGAAGTATATGCTGGTATCATTGCTGATGGCTTTCATGTTGATTATGCAAACATCCGTATCGCCCATAAAATTAAAGGTGATAAGCTTGTTTTAGTGACTGATGCCACAGCTCCGGCAGGTGCTGATATGGATCACTTTATTTTTGTTGGTAAGAAAGTATATTACCGAGATGGCAAATGTGTTGATGAAAATGGCACACTTGGTGGTTCAGCTTTAACCATGATTGAAGCCGTACGTAATACGGTTGAACATGTAGGGATCGCTTTAGACGAAGCACTGCGTATGGCTACGCTTTATCCAGCTCGAGCAATTGGGGTCGATAAGCAGCTTGGCGTAATCAAATCAGGAATGGTTGCAAACTTAACTGTATTTGATCGTGACTTTAATGTAAAAGCGACGATTGTTAACGGACAATACGAGCAGACTTAATAATGAATGGCGGACAAATTGGTAATGTAGATTTAGTAAAACAGCTCAACAGTGCAGCTGTATATCGTTTGATCGATCAACAAGGTCCAATATCAAGGATCCAAGTTGCCGATGTAAGCCAACTTGCCCCCGCCAGTGTCACCAAAATAACCCGTCAGCTTTTAGAGCGAGGCTTAATTAAGGAAGTAGCACAACAAGCCTCAACCGGTGGACGACGTGCTATTTCTTTAACCACAGAAACAGGACCTTTCCATTCAATAGCAATTCGTCTTGGTCGCGATTATATTCAGATTAGTCTGTACGATCTTAGTGGCCACGAATTATCGAATCACCACTCCCCTTTTCGATATGACAAACAACAAGATTTACTGGATGGTCTTGTTTTACATACCAAAGCTTTCATTAATCAAAATAAAAATTTAATTGACCAACTGATTGCAATTGGAGTTACCCTGCCGGGGTTAGTTAACCCAGAAACAGGTGTCGTTGAGTACATGCCCAACACAGAAATTGACAATTTATCTCTGGGTAAATTATTACAAAAAACATTTTCTGTTGAAGTATTTGTTGGAAACGATATCCGCGGTTTAGCACTAGCTGAACATTACTTTGGTGCTAGTCGTGACTGCCAAGATTCAATATTAGTCAGTGTTTATCGTGGTGCAGGTGCAGGTATCATCGTAAATGGGCAAGTATTTTTGGGTTCAAACCGAAACGTTGGTGAAATCGGCCATATACAAATTGAGCCACTCGGTGATCGCTGTCAATGTGGAAATTTTGGCTGCCTTGAAACCGTTGCCGCCAATCCTGCAATTATCGCTCATATAAAACAACGCTTAGAACAGGGTTACCCATCAAGCTTGGCACAAATCGAATCACTAACAATGTCGGCTATTTGTGAGCATGCTAATCAAGGTGATGAGCTAGCTTCTCAATCACTCATTCGAGTGGGTAATCATCTTGGTAAAGCCATCGCGATGACTGTTAACTTGTTTAATCCACAAAAAATCATCATTGCGGGTGAAATCGTTAAGTCAAAAGAGATCATTTTTCACGCGATTCAGCGAAATATACAAAACCACTCTCTAGCAGCTTTCCATAAAAACTTACCAATTGTTGAATCACAGCTATACACAAAACCGACTATTGGGGCGTTTGCCATGATTAAGCGTGCAATGCTAAATGGCGTCCTATTACAAAAACTATTAGAAAATTAAATCAAATAACTCTATGATCTCAAGCGGATATATCTAAAGATATATCCGCTTTTTACTTTTATCCCTCCTAATTCTCTGGAAATTTAAAATGGATATCTTTTTAATCATCGCTGCATTTGTTTCAGGCTTTATTGCCCTGAGGCTCAATTTACCTCCGCTTGTTGGTTTTCTTATTGCGGGATTTGGTTTTCAATATTTTGATTTTCATAGCAATGAAGTTATCTCTACCTTGTCCGATCTAGGTGTCACTCTTTTACTTTTTACTTTTTACTATTGGTCTGAAACTAGATGTTAAATCATTATTAGCAAAAGAAATATGGGCCAGTGCAACCTTACATAATGTACTTTCTACTGTATTTTTCACGCTTGCTTTGATCGGATTAAAATCTATTGGTATCAAATTATTTACTGATATAGATTCCTTACAACTGTTACTACTGGCTTTTGTCCTGTCTTTTTCTAGCACTGTGTTTGCTATTAAAAGCTTAGAAGAGCAAGGTAGTATGAACTCCACCTTTGCAACAATTTCCATTGGTATCTTGATCATGCAAGATATCTTCGCCGTTTTATTTCTGACCATTTCAACCGGCAAAATTCCCGAATGGTATGCTATAGCGTTATTTCTTTTACCATTCGCTCGACCTCTTTTTTATAAAATCCTCGATAAATGTGGGCATGGAGAAGTGCTGCTTCTTTATGGCTTTTTCATGGCCTTGGTCATGGGCGCTGGTTTATTCACTGCCGTCGGTATGAAGGCTGATTTGGGCGCATTAATTTTAGGTATGCTGCTCGCAGGTCACCATAAAGCTTCCGAGCTTTCAAAATCACTATTCAATATAAAAGAGCTGTTCTTAGTTTGTTTCTTTTTAAATATCGGCTTATCAAATACACCAACCTTAGATGGACTGATTTTAGCTATCTTATTAGTCTTGTTACTGCCCATAAAAGGCATCCTCTATTTTGCGGTGATCAACTTATTTAAGTTTAGAGTACGGACTTCATTACTCTCTTCCCTCACCCTTCTAAATTATAGTGAATTTGGACTGATTGTGTCAGGCTTATCTTATAAACTTGGTTGGTTACCTGGAGAGATGATGGTCGCGATTGCTTTAGCCGTATCACTTTCTTTTATCATCGCGGCACCTATCAACAACATAAGCCATAAAATATACCGATATACTTCTCCTTGGCTAAGAGAACGCGCCGATGAAAAGCTTCACTTCCGGGATAAAAGAATAAACTCTGGAAACGCTCAAGTATTAATTTTAGGCATGGGGAGAATTGGAACCGGGGCCTATGATGAAATTCGAACCCGTTATGGCAAAATTAGTTTGGGTATCGAAACTCGCAGCGATGTTGTCCACACCCACCGACAAAGCGGCCGAAATGTGATTCAAGGCGATGCTACTGACTCTGATTTTTGGGAACGGATTTTAGATATAGCCAATGTAAAACTCGTGCTATTAGCAATGCCGCATCATCAAGGAAATCAATCGGCTTTAGAACAACTAAAGGCTCGACACTATAAAGGCCAAGTTGCGGCCATTGCAGAGTTCCCAGATCAAGTAACTGAACTCACACAAAATGGCGTGGATGCAGCATTTAATATATACAACGAAGCAGGGGCAGGTTTTGCTCGACATGTTTGTGATAAATTAAACCCTCAGTTTAAGCTTATGCAACATGGAAATTGGGACAAAACAAACGATTTAACCTAATTATTCTACATATGAGGAACCGCTTGCTGGATACTGGTGCGTATAAAAACCAACTTGAAATGGATAATATCAATCAAAAATCGATTTTAATTAAAAAATATTCACCACAGGTGTAGTTTAAGGTTTTTTTTAACAATGATTGGTTGCTTTTTTTATTGATACTGGCAAATTGAATGTAACGAAAAAATAATAACTTCAAAATGGATTTTTAAGGAAAGAGTATGTGTTCAATATTTGGTATTTTAGACATAAAATCAGATCCAGCCGCTTTACGTCCAATTGCACTAGAGATGTCGAAAAAACTTCGCCACCGTGGACCTGACTGGTCTGGCATCTATGCATCCGACAGCGCCATTCTCGCTCATGAACGTTTATCAATTGTCGGTTTAAATAGTGGTGCACAACCACTTTATAGCGAAGATAAAAAACATATTCTAGCCGTGAATGGTGAAATCTATAACCACAAAGAAATCCGAGCGAAATATGCGGATAAATTCAACTTTCAAACAGATTCAGACTGCGAAGTCATTCTCGCGTTATATCAAGAATTAGGCGAAAACTTACTGGAAGAACTAAACGGAATTTTTGCTTTCGTTCTTTATGATGAAGAGAAAGATAAGTACCTTGTTGGCCGTGACCACATAGGTATTATTCCTCTTTATCAGGGTTATGATGAACACGGTAACTACTATGTTGCTTCAGAAATGAAAGCCTTAGTACCTGTTTGTAAAACAATCAGTGAATTTCCTCCGGGTAGTTACTATAGCTCAGATGATTCCGAACCCGTCCGTTATTATCAACGAGATTGGATGGAATACGCAGCAGTCCAAGGTAATTTAACAAATAAAGAAGATCTAACGAAAGCTCTAGAAGATGCAGTGAAGCGTCAATTAATGACAGACGTTCCATACGGTGTATTACTTTCTGGTGGATTGGACTCCTCCATCACTTCTGCTGTCGCTAAGCGCTTTGCAGCGATGCGTATTGAAGATGATGAGCAATCTCAAGCTTGGTGGCCTCAACTGCACTCTTTCGCGATTGGTCTTGAAGATGCCCCTGACTTAAAGGCAGCTCGTGAAGTTGCAGAGAAACTTGGCACAGTTCACCATGAAATGACTTATACCGTTCAAGAGGGCCTTGATGCGATCCGTGATGTTATCTACCATATCGAAACCTATGATGTGACTACGATTCGTGCTTCGACCCCAATGTTCTTGCTTGCACGTAAGATTAAAGCGATGGGAATTAAAATGGTATTGTCTGGTGAAGGTGCGGATGAAATATTTGGCGGTTATTTATACTTCCATAAAGCACCTAACGCTAAAGAATTCCATGAAGAAACCGTTCGTAAACTACTCGCTCTTAATATGTTCGACTGTGCACGTGCTAATAAATCATTAGCAGCTTGGGGAGTTGAAGGCCGCGTACCTTTCTTAGATAAAGAATTTATCGATGTGGCAATGCGCTTGAACCCAGAAGATAAAATGTGTGGTAACGGAAAGATGGAGAAACACATATTACGTGAGTGTTTTGAACATTATCTTCCTGAATCTATTGCATGGCGCCAAAAAGAACAATTTTCTGATGGCGTTGGTTATAACTGGATTGACTCACTAAAAGCCCAAGCTGAAGAGAAAGTAACAATTCAACAATTAGAAACAGCAGCATTCAAGTTTCCGTATAACACACCAACGACTAAAGAAGGTTATGTATATCGTGAAATTTTCTCTGAACTGTTTCCTTTAGAATCTGCGGCCAAATGTGTCCCTGGTGGTCCATCGGTTGCTTGTTCTTCTGCAACAGCCATTGAATGGGATGAATCATTCAAGAATAATGCTGACCCTTCAGGGCGTGCTATAAAATCGGTTCATAACGACGCTTATTAATCGATTTTAATAACCATAAATATAATGCCTCTAATGCTTATTCATAAGAGGCATTATTTATCTTATTCATGGGATTCAGGAGGAAAAAATAACGTTACCTATAAACCTTACCCCAATAAAAAGATAAAGACTTTGATAGTAAGTTAACGCCACACCACATCGTTGTTATCGACTTTAACTTTAACCTGTTGATTAATAAGTGTAATGAATAGAATAGAACGTTTTTCACCATCAGGTTCTTGATATATCGCATCAAATCCAGCAAATTGCCCTGATTTTATTTGAATAACCTGCCCTGATTGAGGTAATTGAGTGCAATCTAAGTCATCATGATTTTCACACTGCTTTAATTGTTCGATAAGACTTACTGGTACTTGATAAGGTTGCCCACCAAATCTTACAAAGTCCATAACACCACGAGTGGAGCGAATCGTCGTAAAGCTAGGACTCGTTGACATATCTAAACCAATAAAAATATAGGACGGAAATAAAGCTTCTAAAACTCGCTTTCTTTTTCCTCGAACAATTTTTTCTACTTCTACTTCAGGGTAATAACAACCTATTGATTGATTTTCTAAATGCATTTTTGCTCTTTGTTGTTCGCCACGCTTACAATAAAGTAAATACCAGGATTCCATGATCACTTACCCTTAAAAATTTTAATCCATCCTACCATCATCTCTTAACGGTTAAAATCCTCATATCAATATCAAGAACACCAACAAATAAAGCAATTTATTAACATCAATCGAATAAAAATAACATTATCGTTCTTTATTTATCCAATCAGTAAGTAGATGTAAAAACTAATGTCTCAGATCATTGTAGTTTTAAAATTTGGTCTGTATATATAATAGAAGCATTAGATTCTGTAATATTAAGCATTAAAAAAACTTATGCGATGAGGGCTCTTTTTTCTATCAATAAAAGATAAAAAAAATAGTTTTCTAAATATACGGACTCCTAGTATGCAATCACCAACTTTTTCAAAGATGGTAGTAAGTATTCATTATTTGGAACAATCACATGACAACACACCAAACACAAACGTCACAAACTAAGTCATTCATGACAGTATCCATGATTGAATTATGGGAACGATTTGGCTACTACGGTATGCAAGCACTGATCGTTTACTTCATGATCCAACGTCTAGGCTTTGAAGACTCACGAGCAAATTTAGTTTGGGGGGCTTGTGCTGCATTAATTTATGTATCACCGGCTATCGGCGGCTGGATTGGCGATAAAGTTTTAGGAACCAAGCGTACAATGCTCCTAGGTGCATTTATCTTAGCGCTTGGCTATGCAGTAATGACGATTCCATCAGAAAACACATGGGTACTATTCTTTGCCTTAGGCATCATCGTTGTTGGTAATGGTTTCTTTAAGCCCAATGCTGGTAACCTTGTGCGCAAAATTTATGAAGGCGATGACTCAAAAATTGACAGTGCATTTACCATCTACTACATGGCAGTAAATGTTGGTTCAACTTTCTCTATGCTACTAACACCATGGATTAAAGATTACGTCAATGAACATTACGGTAATCAATTTGGCTGGCACGCGGCTTTTGCAGTTTGTTGTGTGGGTCTGTTAGTCGGTATGGGAAACTACTTTTTGATGCGAAAATCACTGAGTAAATATGGTTCAAAACCAGATACCAAACCCGTAGATCAGCGTAAACTAGCGATGGTGATTACCGGCGCCGTTGCAGCCGTTGGTATTTCAGCGTTAATTCTTGAATACCAAACTCTGGCTCGAATCTTCGTTTATGTTGCAGGTATTGTCGTTCTTGGTATTTTTATTCATCTTATTCGTAGCAGTGAAAAGCATGAGCGTGCAGGATTGATTGCCGCACTAGTATTAATCATTCAGACCGTATTTTTCTTCATTTTCTATCAGCAAATGTCGACCTCATTGGCTCTATTTGCCTTACGAAACGTTGATCTTAACTTCAATATATTCGGCATCAACTTGATGACCTGGTCTCCTGGACAATTCCAAGCATTGAATCCAATCTGGATTATGCTACTTAGTCCAATACTAGCTTTCCTTTATACAAAAGCAGGTAAGAACAATAAAGACTTTTCTATTGCAGGTAAATTTGCTTTAGGCTTTGCTGTTGTCGCGGTCGGCTTCTTTGTTTACGGTTTTGCTGGTAATTTTGCGGTTAATGGTAAAACAACCTCTTGGGTTATGATCGTCGGTTACGGTGCCTACTCTTTAGGGGAATTACTCGTAAGTGGCCTAGGCCTTGCAATGATCGCACGCTATGCTCCTGAGCGTATGGGTGGCTTCATGATGGGTGCTTATTATGTTGCTTGTGGTATTTCACAATACTTAGGTGGCGTAGTGGCTAACTTTGCAAGTATTCCAAAAGGGATGAGTAACCCACTCGAAACCTTAGATATTTATACAAGCTTGTTCAATAAGCTCGGTATGGCGGCAGTCGTCTGTACGTTTATCGCTCTAGCTGTTCTTCCATTGATGCGTCGCCTAGACAAAAGACATCAAGGCATTCATTAATACCTTGATTCAGATATAAATAACCCCCAAGGTTGGTTATCTAACTATTGGGGGTCACTTCATTATGCGATATTTTTTGCCTAAATAATCTCAAATACAATTCAAAGATAAACTTTAAAAATCATCTCGAATTAAGGCTACCATCATTTCCATATGCTCATCTGAATCATTTAAACATTCAATATAACGATATTCTTGCCCACCAGCACCTTGGTAGATCTCTTTACACTCAATAGCAATCTCTTCTAACGTTTCAATGCAATCACAAGCAAACGCAGGAGAAATAATATCTAATTTTCCCACTGACTTCTTGGCCAAACTTTCCAACGTTTTATCCGTGTAAGGCTGTAACCATTCTTCTTTCCCAAAACGAGATTGATAACTCATGCCCATTTGGTTTTCCGTAAGCCCTAATTCTATGCGAAGTAATTCCGTTGTTTGCTCACAATGGACAGGATAAACATCACCTTGTTCTGCTAGCCTTTTAGGAATGCCATGATAAGAACACAATAAGTAATCACCCTGCCCATGCTCTTGCCAATGTTGTTTAACTTTACTCGCCAATGCTTTAATAAATAAAGGATGATGGTAATACTCTCGAATCAAACGATACGAAGGAATCACTAAGCTTTTTTGCAAAACACGATTAAACGCGTCAGAGACTGCTGCTGTAGTCGTGCTCGAATATTGAGGGTACAAAGGCAAAACCGTAATATCATTGCAACCTTGGGCTTTTAATGCTTCTAGACCAGCGTCAAGGCTTGGATTACCATAAGTCATTCCAATTTCAACCGGCATATTTATCTTTTGTTTCAGTTGCGCCGCTTGTCGCTTAGCATACACCATCAAAGGTGACCCCTCTTCCATCCAAACTTGTTGATACACTTTAGCTACTTTGGGTGATCTAAGCGGTAAAATGACACCATTTAGCAAAGGTTTCCAAACGATACTTGGTATGCTTACAACCCGTTTATCGCTTAAAAATTGTTTTAAGAAACGTTTTATTGCCGCGGGTGTTGCTTCATCTGGTGTCCCTAAATTAACGAGTAGTACGCCCTGAGTTCTAGGCGAATCTTGTGATACATGGTTCATGCAATCTCCCAACACCGAATAAATGGTATAAAAAAAGCGACTATTTAAGTCGCTTAATATAACAAATTCTATTTATCAGAACAGGTTAACTTCCATTAAACCGCATCTTTACTTAGTTAATGCTTTTTCAAGATCCGCACTAACCTCAGTAACAGGCTTAGTTCCGTCAAACTTCAAATAAGTTGTGCTGCCTGCTTGAGCTTCTTTATTGTAGTAAGCAATAAGTGGCGATGTTTGCTCATGGTAAACGCCTAAACGAGCACGAACCGTCTCTTCTTTATCGTCGTCACGAACAACCAGATCTTCACCAGTAATATCATCCTTACCTTCCACTTTTGGTGGATTATAAATGTTATGGTAAGTACGACCAGAAGCAAGATGAGCACGACGACCTGCCATACGCTCAACAATAACGCTATCAGCGACGTCAAATTCAATTACATAATCAACATTCACGCCTAATTCTTTCAAGCCATCAGCTTGTGGAATGGTACGTGGGAAGCCGTCTAATAAAAATCCTTTTTCACAATCTTCTTGTGCAATACGTTCTTTGATAAGACCTAGAATAATATCATCAGAAACTAACTGGCCCGCATCAATAACGGCTTTAGCTTGCTTGCCCATTTCAGTTCCTGCTTTAATTGCTGCACGCAACATATCGCCAGTTGAAATTTGCGGAATACCAAACTTTTCCATAATGAATTGAGCTTGAGTACCTTTACCAGCACCCGGAGCACCTAAAAGAATGATGCGCATGACTATTCCTCTTAATTAATATTTTTATACCGAAGCTCACTGTAATAATGATCACTACGGTAAGTTTCGGTATAAGGATTTCGGTAGTATATCCTTGTCATCACAAAGATTACTGCCCTATTATCATTTGAGGCTAGAATTTTACCACAAATTCTAGCCTCATTTCATTTTTACTTATTGAGAAGTGCGTTGATTGCACCCACAAAGTGACTTGGATCTTCCATTGCACCACGCTCTGAAAGCATCGCCTGTCCAAGCAATACTTCAACCCAACGGCCAAAAGCAACGTCATCGGCTTCATCTGCCATACGTTTCACTAAGTCATGATGAGGGTTAAGTTCAAAGATATACTTAACTTCCGGTACATCTTGACCCGCTGCCGCTAATAATTTGGCCATTTGCGTACCCATTTCAAAGTCATCAGTGACGACTACCGAGGGCGTATTCGCTAGTTTAAAAGTCGTACGTACATCTTTTACGCGATTTCCCAAATAAGCTTTGGTACGCTCAACCACCGACTTGAACTCTTCTTCTGTTTCCTTATGCTGTTCTTTTTCTGCTTCATCTTCAAATTTAGACAAATCCAGACCTGCTTTGGTGATCGATTGAAATTGGTTGCCATCAAACTCAGTCAGATAATTCATTAACCATTCATCGATGCGATCGACCATCAAAATAACTTCAAGCCCTTTAGATTCAAATTGTTCTAAGTGGGGGCTATTTTTCGCAGCGGCATAACTGTCAGCCGTTAGATAATAAATCTTATCTTGGCCTTCCTTCATACGCTCAATATAAGAGGCAAGTGCTACGGTCTGTTCAGCACTATCAATATGTGTTGAAGTAAAACGCATTAAGCCTGCGATTTTCTCTTTATTAGAGTAATCTTCCGCTGGACCTTCTTTAAGCACCAAGCCAAATTCTTTCCAGAATGCTTGGTACTTTTCTTCATCACGTGACGCAATTTTCTCCAACATGCTTAACACACGTTTGGTACACGCGTTACGTAATGACTGAGTGATTTTATTATCTTGCAGAATTTCACGCGATACGTTCAAAGGTAAGTCATTCGAATCAATCAAACCTTTGACAAAACGTAGGTAAGAAGGCATAAATTGTTCTGCATCATCCATAATAAATACACGTTGAACGTACAACTTTAAGCCTGCTTGATGATCGCGGTTCATCATATCCCAAGGCGCTTTTGACGGAATATAAAGCAAACTAGTGTAATCGTTTTTACCTTCGACTTTGTTATGGCTCCAAGTCAAAGGGTCAGCAAAATCATGAGAGACATGCTTATAGAATTCAATATATTCTTCCTCGGCCACTTCCGATTTAGAACGAGTCCACAGCGCTTGGGCCTTATTGATTTGCTCCCAACCGCCCTCTTTTTTCGTAATTTTAGTACCATCTTCATTTTCTTCACCTGTTTCAACATCTTTTTCAGTCCAAATAGAAACAGGAATACCAATATGATCAGAATACTTACCAATCACATCACGTAAGCGATATTCAGATAAAAATTCTTTACCCTCTTCACGCATATGTAGAATGATTTCAGTACCACGGCTTTCTTTGGTAATATCTTCAATTGTGTAATCACCTTCACCTGCCGAATGCCATTTGACTGCCTCCGTTGAAGCGACACCTGCTGCTCTGGTTTTTACCGTCACAGCGTCTGCAACGATAAATGCCGAATAGAAACCCACACCAAACTGCCCAATAAGCTGAGAGTCTTTGCTCTGATCTTCAGACAATTTGGCAAAGAAATCTGCAGTCCCTGACTTAGCAATTGTGCCTAAATGTTCAATAACATCATCACGCGTCATACCAATACCGTTATCCGAGATAGTCAACGTATTAGTTTCTTCATTAAACGACAACTTAACACCCAAATCAGCATCCCCTTGATACAGTTCAGGATGAGATAAAGCTTTAAAGCGTAATTTATCCGCGGCATCAGAGGCATTTGAAATTAATTCACGTAAAAAGATTTCTTTATTGGAATAAAGAGAGTGAATCATTAGGTGTAGAAGTTGCTTAACTTCGGATTGAAATCCACGAGTTTCTTTATTATTTGTCATGGTATCGCTCATTTGAACTCCATTATTCATAGGTTGGACACAGATATATCTATTAAAGTTGGGTTAAGAAATATAAATTCAAGGTAAAAATTCATCAAAACCGTGTTTTTCTTATCAATTTTCATTATGATGTAGAGAGAAAAGCTCATAAAATCTAAATTTCGGTATTTTATTAATCGAAATATCTGTTTACACCCATTTTCTGCTGAGAATACCTAAATGACTAACATAGGTACTAAATACATTCTTGCTAACAAATTTATCTTTGATCCTTACAGCAATACGCTAATTGATCAAAACGATGAAAATGAAATCGTGCGCTTAGGAAGTAATGAAAGCCGCATACTACTCATCCTAATCGAAAGCACTAATAGCGTAGTAAGTCGAGATCAGTTACATGAATATGTCTGGAGAGACCAAGGGTTTCAAGTCGACGACTCAAGCCTAACACAAGCTATATCAACACTACGAAAAATGCTTCAAGATTCAACAAAATCACCACAATTTGTTAAAACTGTGCCAAAACGAGGCTATCAATTCATTGCTCAAGTTGAAGTGGCTCCACCAATTTCATCACTTGAACCGATTTTAGAAGAATCACCCCAAAATACTGAAAAATTGCATACGACAAATCAATTGATTGACGACTCTTCAAATGCACAAACATCAGAAGCTAAGACCGAAAAAAACGAAGTTCAAAGGAAAGAGAAAGCGCCCTTAACCATCAAGTTCATATGGTTAATAGTGATATTATTACCGATTCTCGCTTGGATGGTAAACGTCCCAAAATCCAGTGACTTCACTTCATTGACAACGGTTGATGGGATACCTGTTTTAGTCCCGACAAACCAACCAGAATTAGAACAGTGGATTCCAATAATTAAAAGTTGTACCAAACGTTATCTCTCACACAGCCCTGGAAAAACAGGTCTAGACAGAATAATTGCAACTGGGGATCAGCGAGAAAAAATATTTCTCAATTACATCCATAGTTTGGATCTATCCAGTGAAAACAAGACTATATTACTTTTTGTTGACCAAACAAATTTCGATTCGCTTTGTCAATAAGAATTAAAAGGGTTCAAAAATGAAAGCACTAAAAATGCAAAAACTACTTTCTATCATGGCTCTTATCATCACTATAATCAGTGTCTGGTTTTATTGGAATGGGGATTCAAAAGTTAGACAACTACTCACATCTAGAGAATGGCAGTCAACGACCTTTGTTTACATGACACTTTCAGACCAACAAACTAATTCTTTAGATAAAGCAGCCGTGAACTCTACTATTAAATATTTGCCCAACAACACCTATTTAAAGCTGTCTACACTTATTTTTTCAAGTAAAAATATTGAATCGCCTGTTGAAATTAATATTTCAGAATCTGGAAGCTGGGAGCTAAGCGATAATTATTTAGTTGTCACATCTGATCAGTTCAAAGATGTTTCAACTAAACCTATTACTCAAATTTCTCCCGGCCAAGTAAGTAAGCTAAAAAAACTATTTAAAATCAGCTCACAACAGAGTCGTAGAGTCGATATTATTAATGACAAAACATTACTATTAACTAATTTAGGTCATGGTTCAACAGTATTATTCTCTCTATGATACAAAAGAAAGAGGATGACTTATCTTGTGGATATATTCCTATTGTAAATAGAATGGATATAATTTATGACCATGTTAAAAGCAAAAATATCGATACACTACTGCCAGCAATGTAATTGGATGCTTCGCGCCACTTGGCTAAGCCAAGAGTTGCTTCATACTTTCAGCGAAGATATCGAATACGTAAGCCTATATCCTGATACAGGAGGCCGATTTGAAATTTTTTGTAATAACATTCAAGTATGGGAAAGGAAACTAGATCAAGGTTTCCCTGATGCAAAGGCTCTTAAACAACGTATTAGAGATGTCATCGCTCCTGAAAGAAAGATGGGCCATCTCGATTCCAAGTAATTGATGCTACTCTGCTATATATCTATCCCATAATACTCTTTCTAAAATGCATCATAGTTGCATGTATAACCCAATTAATACTTTATTCATGTATATACTTAACTTAAATATAATTAAGGAGGCAGCATGCATATATTACTTACTGGTGGAACTGGATTTATTGGATGCGAGTTAGTAAAACACCTTACTGGCCATAAAATCACTGTTTGTACCCGCTCTCCTAAAAGAGCAAGAGAAAAGTTACGTCATGCTGATTTTTCCAATATAAATTATATTAGCACCCTATCAACACTCTCCGATCTAAATAATATTGATGCTGTTATCAATTTAGCTGGTGAGCCCATCGTACAAAAACGTTGGTCAAATGCTCAAAAAGATAAGATTTGTTCAAGCCGTTGGCAACTTACTCAACAAATCGTTGATTTAATAAAAGCAAGCTCATCTCCTCCATCTTGCTTGATAAGTGGTTCAGCAGTGGGTATATATGGCAATAAAAAAAACCAACATGTCTATGAGAATACTCCGACCGCATCACATGGTTTTCCTTATCTTGTTTGTAAAAAATGGGAGGACATTGCAAATGAAGCAGAAAGTTCTCAAACTCGAGTTTGTATTTTAAGAACTGGGATTGTTATTGGGAATGGTGGGGCTTTAAAAACCATGCTCCTCCCCTTTAAAATAGGTATAGGGGGGAAATTAGGTAATGGTGAGCAGTATATGCCTTGGATACACATTCAAGATGAAGCACGTGCTATCGCATATTTATTAAAAAATTCCAAAGCCTCTGGCATTTTTAATTTAACTGCGCCTCACCCTGTTACCAATAAAGTCTTCAGCCAAGCCTTAGCCCAAGGCTTAAATAGGCCATGTATTTTTTCTTCACCAAAATGGTTAATGAAACTAGTGATGGGGGAATCATCACAATTAGTCTTTGATAGTGTAAGGGCGAAACCCAAGCATTTAACTGAAATCGGTTTTATTTTCACTTTTTCGCATCTGGAGCCCGCATTAAAGCAGGTACTCCACCACGGTCTAGATTAAACGGTAGCAGCTGAACTGCATCATGTCATTAAACCTTAATATTTGTATGCCATTATCTCGTTCGTAACTTTATAAATGAAGATCGAATGGAGACATATGACACTTAACCAGCTCAATTGGCTATGCATCGGCATCGTCTTAAGTTTATTTTTATTACTATGATCTATTCAAATCAAATATAAACCGAAAACGTTCTTTTCATCGCATTGACTTGAAATTCATCGCAATCAACCTCATTGTAGTTATTGGCATACCTAAACTCCAAAAAACTCGGTTTTCTTATCGAAAATAAGGTACTTTTATCCTCAACAAACGCCACTTTTCAAGGATATTTCGATGCAATCAGACTTCATTATTGAGCTCAACGAGCAAAATTTCCGTCGCACAATAGAACAATCTCAACAAACACCTGTTCTGATCCACTTTTGGTCGCCATCTATTGCAGAAAGCACCCAAATCATTAATGATCTACAAGCCTTAGCAAACAAACATCAAGGCTCTTTTATATTAGCGTTTTTAAATTGCGAATCTGAACCGACCATTGCTTCTCAATTTGGTGTTCAATCACTTCCAACAATTGCTTTATTTTCGAATGGGCAAGCTATTGATGGTATGGCTGGTACACAACCTATTGAATCAATATCGACAATGCTAGAAAAGCATTTACCAAGCCAAGATGATCTAGTCTTGAAATCAGCCATTAGTGCAATGGAGCAAGGGCAGCACCAAGAAGCACTTTCTCTATTACAAAATCTACCGGAATCGCTAAGATTACGCGGTGATATCAAATTGGCTATTGCGGACTGCATGCTTGAAACAAACCAATTCGATTTAGCTAAAGTACAACTTTCAAGCATTCCACTAGAATATCAAGATAACTACTTTAAAGGTTTAACAGCAAAGCTGGAACTGCATGAACAGGCAGCAGATAGTCCGGAAATTAAAACTTTAGAATCTAAATTAGCCGAGGAACCTTTAAATTTATCTTGTCTTTGTGATTTGGCTTTACAATATCATCAAGTTTCAAGGAATGAAGAAGCTTTACAACTTCTACTATCGGTTTTGAAAAAAGATTTAAATGCTCACGATGGTGAAGTAAAAAAAGTATGTATGGATATCCTATCCGCTCTTGGACAAGGTAATACGATTGCTTCTAAATATCGTCGCCACTTATATTCTTTATTATATTAACGCGTTAATGCTGCCCAGTCAGATCATCAATGATTGGGCAGTTAGAGCCTTCGTCACCTGGGCACTCACTTATCCAACTTAACAATTGTTGACGAATCAACGTTAACTCTGCCAGTTTCTTATCGACCTCAAGTAATTTTTGTTCTGCCGTTTTTTTTACATTAGAGCTACTTCGACATGGATCATTTGCGAGTTCAACCAAAAACTTACACTGTTCTAAATTAAACCCCACCGCCCTAGCTCTCGCAACAATTTTTAACTGTTCTATTTGTTTATCACCATAGTTACGATAACCATTTTCAGACCTTAATGGCTCAGCCACAACACCTTTAGATTCGTAAAACCGGATCGATTTAGCGGTTAACCTAGTAAGTTTAGCAACTTGACTAATATTCATCTTCTTTCCTCTCAAAATAGTAAAAGCCGATCATAGCTCTAGTCTATAATCGGCTTTTTGAAAAATATATTTGAATTTAGATATTATTCTACTTTCAACAGCCAGCTCAATATATCAGCGCGCTGTTCAGGGCTTGCTTTCTTATACCAATAATCCAACATTTGAGATGGTTTTCCTTTACCGTTTAGCTCACCAGAAACTTGTTTCCGGTTTTGAAATGCCCAACTAGAGAAAGACGATTTTTCTTCTGGCGTTGCTTCTGAATACCAGTATTCGACCATTTCTTGAGGTTTACTTAGTACGAAAGGAACAACTTCTGTACCTTGTGGCAAACTGGCTGTGTGTCCATTTTTCTCATTAAAAATAGCCTGAATATAGCCAGCCGGTATTTTATAATCAATAACGGACGAATTGCTTGGCGTCGAGATTTTATAACTAAAGCCATCTATTTTCGCTTTTTCTAAAGTCGCCATATCGACAGGGAAAGTAAAATACTGAGTTGTTGTACAATTATCGTTGCAGGTTTCACTTGTTACTTTATAAGCCTTTAAAGGCTCTGTCTTATCACCATAATGCGCTTCAGTGTAAAGGTTATATGATTTAAAGTAAGTCATACTCATTGCTACATATGATGAATCCACCTTTGCATCATTTTGCTTAGGAAAAATAATCGTCATATTAGCGGCGCTATTTAATATCTGACTATTTCCAACTACAATATCACTCGTCGAAAATGCTTTACCTTGGATCTCAAGAAAGTTAGATCGTTCTTTAACCGACTGAATAGCATCCGTATAATCACCATCATCAGCAAAATTTGAACACGCTGATAACAATAATGTTGAAAGTAAAAAATAAACCTTTTTCATATACCACCTACTACTTTAAGAAGAAAAAACGCTGGCCTAAGCCAGCGTCTGGTTTACGCATTATATCGAAGAAAAGTAATTAGAATCCGTATTCAATACCAACACGTGTCACAAGATCTGTATCATTTGTCGTTGCATCTTGGTGGGTTTTACGGCCAGCAACGCGAATGTAAGGAACAAAACCATTAATCGTCATCATTAATTGACCAGAAATAGTACTTGCATCATCATCCATGTCAATACCACCTTGTTCTGAGTCTAGATTCGCAGCATAACCTAGCTTAAAGCCGATGTTATCATACCAATATTGACCTATGATAGAGTAAGAATCTTGAGACTTTTCATTAGCTTTAGTATCTGAGCTGATTTCTTCGTGCTTAAATGCTGCTGAAAGACCGAAACCTGCAGGTAGTGCAATATCAACACCAGCTAAATAAGCAAAGTTATCATCGCCTTCAACACCTTTAAAATTGTTACCAGCTTCAACTGCACCTAAAAACGTAACTTTGCTGATAGTATATTTTGCATTCAACCCACCAAAGTAAGAATCACGCGTCGCAGTACCACCACCAAAATCACCAGAATCACGACCAACTGAAGCTGCAAATGTGAAACCACCGTAGTTTAGTGAGTCATATCGAATTTGGTTTGATTGACGATCATAAGTTGCTTGAACGCCACCCCAATCAAATACACTACCCAACCCTGGGTTAGAGAAAGGCCAGTCAATAATTTCATACATTGGAGTAAGCATACGACCAAAGCGGACTTTACCCCAATCGTCACCTTTTAAACCAACAAAGGTATCACGAAAACCTAGCACACCACCGGGATTACCACCTTGACCCCAATCAGTGTTATCTACATAACCAGACTCAATTTGCATAAATACATTTAAGCCATCGATAATATCTTTACCAGCACGGAAACCAATACGTGATTCATTTTCAATAACTGCGCCAGTACTCGCTTTACGGTTATCTGTCACATTATAATTAACGACTGAAATTGCTGCTACACCATATGCTTCAACAGTAAAATCAGAGTTAATACCAATTTCTGCAGCATTAGCAGTACCAGTAAATGCTGCTGCTGAAATTACAGCGCCTAATAGCGTACGTTTAAAAATTTTTTCCATGGAAAGCTCCTAAAAATGGACATAGCTGTTTTTTGAAACCTTAATTACTTTAAGTGGCCGCCGAAAGTAACCAAGGTCATTCTTCCAATTATTTCGCTAAGTAAACTAACCTCACAAAATATTGTATTTATATCGTTGCATACACAATGTGTATCCACGCATTCAGACTAACTTCGCTACGCAAAACATCAACATTAAGTTAATTATTTAACAAAGAAACATGAGCGAGCGCAAAGTTCCGCATCAATAGTGATTAAGGTCACACAATGCCAGGATAAAAATAAAAATCATATAAAACATATAGTTATATTAAATGCATCTCAATAGATATCAAACTTATGATAAAGGTCATAATTTGAATGAATAGATAAACTGACCTTGATAGATAAGAGAGCGAGCAATGAACATGAGAGCAAAAAAAAGCACCCTAATTGAGTGCTTTTGTTAAAATTAATTTGAATTTACTTCTTTTTTATTTATTGAAATAAAGTATTACATTTCAATATACTGAACCAACTGTGCTTCATTTTGCACATCAACTCCCAGCTCTTGAGCCTTTGTCAGCTTAGATCCAGCAGCTTCACCAGCAAATAAAATATCCGTTTTCTTTGACACGCTTCCAGCCACTTTAGCCCCCAACTTCTGCAAAGCCACCTTCACATCATTACGGTTAATTTGACTAAAAGCACCGGTAATGACTACCGTTTTACCTTTGAGGGGCTGTGAAGAGTTTTCAGGTTCCGGTGCAACATCAGGCCAGTTAATCCCTTTTAAAACAAGCTCCTCAATAACTTTCAAGTTATTTTCTTGTGCAAAGAAATGAACGATATGCTCTGCTACAATTTGCCCCACATCAGGGACCTCTATTAACTCATCTTTTGTTGCTTTACGTACTTTATCCAAGGTTTTAAAATGCTGAGCTAAGTTTTGTGCAGTTGCTTCACCAACCTCTCTAATTCCTAATGAGTACAAAAACCGAGGTAATGTGGTTTCCTTAGAAGCTTCTAAGGCATTCACAATATTTTGAGCTGATTTAGGGCCCATTCGATCTAATACAGTTAAAACTCCTGGCGTTAATTTAAATAAGTCAGCAGGTGTCTGAACCATTTCACGCTCAACAAGTTGCTCAATCACTTTAACGCCTAAACCATCAACATCCATCGCCTTACGGGATACAAAATGTTTTAATGCTTCAGTACGCTGAGCCTGACAAATTAACCCACCGGTACACCGAGTAACCGCTTCCCCTTCCACTCGTTCAAGATCTGAACCACACACAGGGCAACGTTCAGGATACCGAACTAGCTTTGCACTTTCTGGTCTTCGATCTGGTACAACACCAACAATTTTCGGAATCACATCCCCCGCACGACGAACAATGACCGTATCTCCAATATGAATATCGAGGCGCTCAATTTCATCCGCATTGTGTAAGGTTGCATTGCTCACAGTAACCCCGCCGACATAAACAGGTTCAAGTTTTGCAACTGGAGTAATCGCTCCCGTTCTTCCCACTTGAAATTCAACACCATTTAGCTGGGTCATTTCTTCTTGTGCTGGAAATTTATAAGCGATTGCCCAACGAGGAGCACGGGCAACAAAACCTAGTTCTTCTTGTAATTTAATGTCATCAACTTTAATAACAACACCATCAATTTCATAAGCCAATTGATCTCGACGCTGTAGAATGTCCTGGTAATAATCTTTTACTTGTTTTAGTCCCTCAACAACTTTCGTTTCAGGGCACATCGGTAGACCCCAAGAGTTCAATGTTAAAAACCGTTGATAGTGGCTATCCGGTAAAGCCCCTTCTACAACCCCAACACTATAAGCATAAAAACTTAATGGTCTGGTTGCCGTTACTTTAGAATCAAGCTGCCTCAAACTCCCTGCAGCAGCATTACGCGGATTCGCAAAAGGTTTGGTGCCATTTTTTAATGCTTTTTCATTAAAAGCATTAAAACCATCAAGCAGCATGAACACCTCACCTCTCACCTCGATACGTGGTGGCCAACTCTCGCCACGTAACTTCAAAGGGATCGATTTAATAGTTTTAACATTAGCCGTAATATTCTCACCGGTTGCCCCATCACCACGCGTAGCGGCTTGAA
Source organism: Vibrio casei (assembly GCF_002218025.2). Classification (NCBI taxonomy): domain Bacteria; kingdom Pseudomonadati; phylum Pseudomonadota; class Gammaproteobacteria; order Vibrionales; family Vibrionaceae; genus Vibrio; species Vibrio casei. Next base: position 1,899,871 of record NZ_AP018680.1, read on the forward strand.
CTAATATTCCATTTTCATAAAGTAGGCTAACTGCAAGCCCATCTAATTTAGGTTCACAGCAATAAATTTCATTGGGTTTTTGGTTTAATCGTGTAGTTATTTTCTTATGAAAGCTTTCAAGCTCTGCATCATCAAAAGCATTATCCAAAGACAGCATAGGAATTTCATGCTTGATCTGTGTAAACCCCTCTAATGGCTTCCCTCCGACTCTCATACTTGGTGATGAATCGGATGCAAACTCTGGATTATCACTTTCTAGTTTTATCAACTCACGTATTAAGCGGTCATATTCTGCATCAGTTATTTCTGGGTTATCTTCAACGTAATATCGAATACCATGGTGATGTAACGTTTCTCTTAATTGCTCAATTTTCAACTCGATATTATTGTTCATTATGTTCTCTCTTGACGAAAAACCGTCGCCAATTAATAAAAAAGGCCCCAATAAAGGAGCCTAGACAAAATCTGTAAATTAACCCTCACCCTTGGTCCGTGCGGCAAAATCCCTAATTTGTTGGCGGTAAGCGGATAACCGATCTGGCGTCATTAAGTTTCGTTTATCATCCAAAACATTCGCACCAAGATCATCAGCAATCTGTTGAGCGGTTCTTAGCATTAGCTTAAAGTTTTGATCTGGCTCTCCGAAACATGGCAAAGCCATGAAAAATGAAATGCCCTTAGTTTGAAAAGTATCAGGATTATCATGCGCTAATGTGCCTGGATGCATCATATTAGCGACACTAAATAAAACCTTACCGGTTCCCGAAATATCAGTATGACGATGAAATATATCCATTGCTCCATACACTAAACCATTTTGTTTCATGCTATCAAACAACGGCGTACCAACAAATTCAGTGTTTCCAGCGGCATGAACATGAAACACGATAACATCCGTCTCATTCACATTGTCACTTTCACCTGTTGATGGCTCTGGCGCTTTCTTCATTGAAGACCGTTCTGTCAAACCCTGCTCTATTGAATGATGTTCTTTTTCTGGTTGTTGTGTTGGATTTTTTTCTCGTTCATCCTGCTCTTGTTCAAATTCTGTGTCCGTTATTGGCTCCGATAACGGAGTGGTATCTAATACCGAATCAGTTTGCTCAAATGCAGGCGTTACGTCTTCGACACTTTCATCAATCGCTGAAAATTTATTCTTATTTGAAAATGGAATATCAGAATTACCAAAAAGAGGATCATTATCTTCTACCGCATCATCCGTAGTAAAACCGGGCTCTTTTCGTTCTACTGTCTCACTAGAAGATGCTGTAATGCTTTCATCCGTCGGTTGTTTTAATTCTGGTTCCATTTTTTTTAATGGTTTATCCGCAAATTTAGCTTTGCTTTCTTTTTTACTCGTCCAGATTCCATGCACTAGCAAACCGACAATCGCCAATCCACCTACAATAATGAGTACTAGTCGCAATTCCTGCATTGGTCACTCTCAACTATTAATAAATTATTTAAAACCATTTCCCAATACCGGCTTGGGTATCAATGCTATCAAGGTGTTTTCTATTCTTGTTAGTAAAAAATAGCATAATCAATATGGTGATATAAAACTGTGGGTTACTTTACCAAAACTTTATATGTCTTTTGAACCAAAAAATGTCAGTATTAGTACATCTTGTCATCATAAACTAGATTTAATCTACGATTTATATCTAATTAACGCCAATTTAACATGATGTAATAGATTACACGCTTTTCTTCTTTTTCTATAACAGTAGAATAACGCTTAATCTTCCCCCCCTAAAATATAATGGAGAGATCATGTCACCCCATCCTTATTCATCATCCGTCTCATCACAGAAAAGCGGCTTTGGATACTTTATCTATGGCGCACAGCTGTGTTTAAAACCAGGAATACGGCGTTTTGTCATTTTGCCATTACTCACCAACATCATTTTATTTGGCGGATCACTCTACTATTTATACAGTAACCTTAGTGTTTGGCTTGAAAACTGGCTTGGAACCATCCCAGATATATTTTCATGGCTTTCGTATTTATTGTTTCCATTACTTGGGATAACTATCATTGCAACGTTTAGTTACTTTTTTAGCACCGTTGCTAATTGGATAGCCGCCCCTTTTAATGGATTACTGGCTGAAAAACTCGAAATACTACTTATTGGGCAAGGGCCACAGGACCAATCCTTATTCTCATTAATTAAAGACACGCCTAGGATACTGCATCGTGAATGGATAAAATTGGTTTATTACTTACCAAAAGCACTTGGCTTATTCATTATTCTTCTCATTCCTGCCCTGGGGCAAACATTAGGACCAATCTTGTGGTTCACATTTTCAGCATGGATGATGGCAATCCAATATTGTGATTATCCTTTTGATAATCATAAAGTAACCTTCCAAAAAATGAAGAATGACTTGAAAGCTGATAAACTCAGGGCTTACAGCTTTGGTGGCAGCGTTGCCGTTTTTACCATGATCCCTATCGTGAACTTATTTATTATGCCTATCGCCGTTTGTGGAGCAACGGCAATGTGGGTTGAGCGATATAAATCACATAATTAAATTGCTGCTATCTATACCCAAGTAACTTCATGGCGTGAGTTTCAGCAAGAATAAAACAAACTTTATGTTGCGTCAGATTGATTTGAAAGACGCTTACATTCCTTCACCAATCTTCCTTACCTAAAGATTTGGATGATAGCTCTGATTGAATTCTGCATCTTAAAGTCACTTGGGTATAAAATGTAAAAAAGACTTTTTGATGCGCCTTACCTCAAATAATGCGCATCTCTTTTGTTCTGACAACATTTTCCCCATATCTTATAACCATTTATTCCTTTCACCTAAATAGGAGGGGATTTATGCTTTTAATATCGTATTTATTTCTTACTCTACCGTGTAATGAAGGAACATCAACATGACAAAAATTTACGAAGATAACTCACAAACCATTGGTAATACGCCACTTGTCCGTTTAAATCGTGTAAGTAAAGGTAATGTGCTTGCTAAAATCGAAGCGCGTAATCCAAGCTTCAGCGTTAAATGTCGTATTGGTGCCAACATGGTATGGGAAGCAGAAAAAGCAGGTCTACTCAAGCCTGGTGTTGAACTCGTTGAACCAACCAGCGGTAACACGGGTATCGCTCTTGCTTATGTAGCAGCGGCTCGCGGTTACAAGCTGACACTTACGATGCCCGAGTCAATGAGCCTTGAACGCCGTAAACTTCTTAAAGCGTTAGGGGCAAATCTAGAGTTAACCGAAGCGGCAAAAGGCATGAAAGGGGCAATCGCAAAAGCAGAAGAAATTGTCGCAAGTAATCCAAATAAATACCTATTACTTCAACAATTCAATAATCCAGCGAATCCAGCCATTCATGAAAAAACAACCGGACCTGAAATTTGGGATGCCACAGATGGCCAAGTTGATGTATTTGTATCGGGCGTAGGTACCGGTGGTACATTAACAGGGACAAGCCGCTATTTTAAACAGACGAAAGGCAAAGCGGTCACTATTGTCGCGGTAGAACCTGCAGAGTCTCCGGTTATCGCTCAAGCGCTTGCTGGTGAAGAAATCAAGCCTTCTCCACACAAAATACAAGGCATTGGCGCAGGATTTATTCCAGGAAATCTAGATTTAGAACTCATTGATAAAGTTATTTCTGTTACATCTGACGAAGCAATAGAAATGGCTCGTCGACTCATGGAAGAAGAAGGTATTTTAGCTGGAATTTCATCTGGGGCAGCCGTTGTAGCAGCAAATAAAATAGCTGAACTTGCTGAATTTTCAGGTAAAACAATCGTTACCGTACTGCCAAGTTCTGGTGAGCGTTATTTAAGCACCGCTCTATTTTCAGGCATATTTACCGAGAAAGAGAACGAGCAATAAAACGGGTTCAAATCAATTTTTCTCTTAAAAAAGCTCCTTATTGGGGCTTTTTTGTTGATCCTCAACACGCCTTTAGTGATAATCAGGATGTTTTATTTTAAGCTTCGAAATAAAGAAGCCTATAAAAACGTCAATTGACAGTTTTATAGAAAATAAATAATCACAACGGTGATGGCTGAAAACAAAGTATTCGCACTTATTATTTGTTGACTAGCGAAGCAACAGATAAGAAGGTAAGCTAAACTGATTTCAGTTTCTAACAAAAAAGCAAATTAATCGGGGTAACACACATGTATCAGAAGCAAGTAGAAATCACTGCAGAAAATGGTCTTCACACTCGTCCTGCAGCGCAATTTGTTAAAGAAGCTAAAGCATTCGATGCTGACATCACGGTGACTTCAAATGGTAAAAGCGCAAGCGCTAAGAGTCTTTTCAAACTTCAAACTCTTGGTCTAGTAAAAGGTACTGTTGTCACTATTTCTGCTGAAGGCGCTCAAGCTGAAGCAGCCGTTGACCACTTAGTAGCTCTAATGGATGAGCTACACTAATCACAATCGTGATTAGTTGTATTTTTACTTTTTACATTTGAACAAATTAAGGTAAGGCTATGATTTCTGGAATTCTAGCATCTCCTGGTATTGCTTTTGGTAAAGCACTACTTCTTCAAGAAGATGACATTGTCCTAAATAAAACACCTATTTCGGACAGTCAAATTGAAGCAGAAATAAAATGCTTCTTTGATGCTCGTAATAAATCTTCTGAGCAATTAGAAGGTATAAAACAAAAAGCACTTGAGACCTTTGGTGAAGAAAAAGAAGCCATCTTCGAAGGTCACATTATGCTGCTTGAAGATGAAGAGCTAGAGGAAGAAATTTTAGCCCTCATCAAATCAGACAAAATGTCTGCTGACTTTGCTATCTACACTGTGATCGAAGAACAGGCTGTAGCACTTGAGTCACTTGATGATGATTACCTGAAAGAACGAGCTACTGATATTCGTGATATCGGTAGCCGTTTTGTAAAAAATGCCCTAGGTATTAACATTGTATCTTTAAGCGCTATCAACGAAGAAGTCATTCTCGTTGCTAATGACTTAACACCATCCGAAACTGCTCAAATCAATTTAGATTATGTTCTAGGTTTTGCTTGTGACATCGGTGGTCGTACTTCTCACACTTCAATCATGGCTCGTTCTCTGGAACTTCCGGCTATTGTTGGTACTAACGACATCACCAAAAAAGTGAAGAATGGCGACATTTTGATCTTAGATGCAATCAATAACAAAATTGTTATTAACCCTTCTGAAGCGGAATTAGCTCAAGCGAAACAAATTCGTGACACTTTCTTTGCTGAAAAAGAAGAGCTAGCGAAATTAAAAGACCTTCCTGCAATTACAACCGATGGGCACCACGTTGAAGTATGTGGCAACATTGGTACAGTGAAAGACTGTGATGGCATCAATCGCAATGGCGGTGAAGGTGTAGGTTTATACCGCACTGAGTTCTTGTTCATGGATCGCGATGCGCTTCCGACTGAAGAAGAACAATATAAAGCCTATACCTATGTTGCAAAAGCAATGGGCGAGAATTCTGTGATTATCCGGACTATGGATATCGGTGGTGATAAAGACCTCCCTTACATGGATCTCCCAAAAGAGATGAATCCTTTCTTAGGTTGGCGTGCAATTCGCATTAGCCTAGATCGTCGTGATATCTTAAAAGATCAACTACGTGGTATTCTACGCGCATCAGCACATGGTAAGCTACGTATCATGTTCCCGATGATCATTTCAGTTGAAGAAATTCGTGAACTGAAAGCAGCAATTGAAGAATATAAAGCTGAACTTCGTGCTGAAGAGCTCGCATTTGATGAAAACATCGAAATAGGTGTAATGGTTGAAACTCCAGCAGCAGCAGCAATAGCACACCATCTCGCGAAAGAAGTTTCATTCTTTAGTATTGGTACTAACGACTTAACTCAGTATACTCTTGCTGTTGACCGTGGTAATGAGCTAATTTCTCACCTATATAACCCGTTATCTCCTGCTGTACTAACAGTAATCAAGCAAGTTATTGATGCTTCTCATAAAGAAGGGAAATGGACTGGTATGTGTGGCGAGCTTGCTGGCGACGAACGTGCTACCCTACTACTACTTGGCATGGGGTTAGACGAGTTCAGCATGAGTGGCATATCTATCCCACGAGTGAAGAAAATTATTCGTAATTCAAATTTCGCAGAAGTAAAAGCAATGGCGGATGAAGCCCTAGCGATGGCGACTGCGGCAGAAATTGAAGCTTGCGTTGATAAATTTATCGCAGAAAAATCGAATTAATAATATAATCTTTAACTAAAGATAAAAAAATAACTGCTTAGGAGCACAACATGGGTCTGTTCGACAAACTTAAGAAGCTAGTATCTGACGACACAGCTGATGCAGGCGCGATTGAAATCATCGCACCACTTTCTGGTGAAATTGTAAACATCGAAGATGTGCCTGATGTAGTATTCGCAGAGAAAATCGTTGGTGATGGTATTGCTATTAAGCCGAATGGCGACAAAATGGTTGCGCCAGTAAACGGTACAATTGGTAAAATCTTTGAAACTAACCATGCTTTTTCTATCGAATCTGACGATGGCATTGAACTATTTGTCCACTTCGGTATCGATACGGTTGAACTTAAAGGTGAAGGCTTTACCCGTATCGCGGAAGAAGGACAAACTGTTAAAGCTGGCGATACAGTAATCGAGTTCGATCTTGCATACTTACAAGAGAATGCAAAATCAACATTGACGCCTGTTGTTATCTCTAACATGGACGAAATTAAAGAGCTTAATAAGCTTTCTGGTAACGTTGTTGTTGGTGAAACTCCCGTTATCCGTATCACTAAGTAATAACTTAGTTACCGATAATAAAAACGCTGCTCTTGAGCAGCGTTTTTTTATATCTCGACAGAAATAAATTCAGCACTAAACCAGATTCAGGTACCTTTTAGTTTTCCAAATCTGGTTCAATATTTCTTTATGCAATAGATAATTCAGATAGCATTTGAGCCGAAGGGGCAAAGAAATACGCACCAGTTATGGCTGTGGTAAATCTCAGTAATGTATCTGTTTTGCCATCCGTTTCACCATACATACTATTGAGTAGCACTTTAAAGTTATGTAAGCGGTTACAATAAGCAATAAAGAATAAGCCATGGTCACCCGATACTGAACCATATGGCAGGCTATGACGTACCATTTTCAGTCCTTTACCATCCTCTTTAATATCCACACGTCCCACATGAGAAGTGGGAGGTACATCATCTAACTCAATTGAATCAGGCTTAGTACGCCCAATCACTTTTTCTTGTGCGGAGACAGATAGTCGATTCCAAGCTGGAAGGTCATGAATAAAACGCTGCACCATAACATAGCTCCCACCTGCAAATTCACCATCAGGAATTATCGCGACATCATATCTCCCATTACCTTCAGGATTTTCAGTGCCATCAATAAAGTCAGTCATGTCTCGAGCATCTAAGTAACGATAACCATAAGTCTCATCAATAACGTCCACATCGTCAGAAATCTCAATCATCAATTTACGTAATAAGTAAAAGTGCAAATCATGACGTGTCGAATGGCAATGCAGCAGCACATCAACATTTGTAGCTGGCGCAGTAAAATAACCACCACCAAGCTCAACAAAAGGAGCCAATTCTTCTGGAATAGGCTGATTGGTTTTCACCCAAAACTGATGTGTAAATGCCACCGATAACACTAAGTTAGCCCCCGCTTGTTGCTGATTTAATTCACTAACAAGTTGTGGCAACGCTTTAATATGTTGAAGCACCTTCTCATGATTTGAATGTATCTTGAATAAGCAATATAAGCCAAAAGGGTTTGCTTCTGGTGTAATAGCCGATTGAGGATGTGACATTAATACTTCCTTATTCATTTCTAATTTAATATTCTAATGACGAATGCTTACGTCATATTTGGCGTAATAAAGGTGTCTTTAGCTCTCGTTGATTGAAGCAAAAAAATGCAAAACCAACCCAACCCAAGCAAAGTCAATGCATCACTCCAGTTAAACATCCAGCGGGTTTCTGATAAATGATAAAACGTCGCTATAAGCTGCATCACAACCATAAATACTGTATAAATCCGTCCCCAAGATACGACCTTATTTAACCACTGACGTTCTGGCGTTCTAAGAGAAACAGACCAAACTAATATGATTATCGGAAAGCCTAAAGCTAGACCAAGATACAGCGTGTTATTCACTGGATAAATAATAGATAACAAGCGCGTCCCGACATCTCGACTCGCACCTGCAATAACAAAAACAACCCAGGCCTTAGCTAAGAGCAACCAGCCTAGGTACAGCCACACAGAAGGTTTTAAATATCCATTTTTATCATATTCTTCGATAGCGTAACGCAATGCTCACCCTTCTTCTGTGTTACTTTTCACTGAACGACTATGTTAACCTAGTCGTAATGATTATATTCAAATAATCGCCCTACTTTATCAAACTCGGTCGTATAAAAACCATGAAATCACAAAAAAATACGGTTTCACCACAAACTCAACAAGAAGCACTCTCGATAGCAAAAGCAACCCAAAAACCGGCTCAAACTAAAGAACAAACCAAATTGATTGCTCAAGGAATCGAAAAGGGTATCAGCCTGTATAAAAAACAACAAAAAGAGAAGCAGCGTGATGCAGATAAATTACGGAAAAAACAAATGAAATCGATAAATCATTTAGATAATCAACAAGAGGATTCAAGCAAACCTCCACAAGATATAAAACGATCTAAACTGCCTTGGGCGCTACTAGCAATAAGCTGGATCGGGTTTACTTTATATCTAACAATGCAGAATAACTAGAGACCAAGATATTGAGCAATGTCAGATTGCCATTTATTCAACACGTTAACATCAAAAGGCCCCCAATCTTTGACACTATAATAACCATCATTATGACGACGGCCATCTTGAATAAAAGACAGATTAATCCCAATAGCAGGTAAAGCTTTAAGGACATCTTGAATCGTTCTTCTTGGCCACCCTGTTAATTCAATAAGTTTAGGGACATTAGGCCGTTCTGAATGTTGAATTAATAATGCGATATACAGTCGCCTAGCAAAAACGGGGCTTAGTTTCACCGAGCGCTCCTTAGTCTTATATAAATTAACGGATTACGCTAAGTGAATAAAAATTTATGCCACTTAGGTTTGCATATTATCTACATAAATGTCTTTGACCATATTGAGTAGGATCAAAATCAAAGTATCCTTTTTAACAGTATCCGGTTTATCTCATTCAACGAATTGTGTACGATTCAAAAGTCTAGGCTCTTCACGTGCTAATCTCTATGGACTCAATAAAATCAAGATAATCAAAAAAGGATCGAATAATGCTCACCATGTATGGCATTCCAAATTGTGACACCATAAAGAAAGCAAAAAAATGGCTTGAAGCGGAAGGTATTGAATACCAATTTCACGATTATCGTAAAGATGGTATTAATGAAGCACTGGTCAGTACTTTTTTTAACAAATTTGATTGGGAAATGGTGTTAAATAGACGAGGAACCACTTTTCGGCAACTCACCGATGAACAAAAATTAAATATAAACGAAAAAACTGCACTTGCATTGTTAACAGAGCAGCCAGCCATGATTAAGCGTCCTATTTTACTAAGTGATACTGTCGCTTTAATTGGATTTAAAGCAGCTCAATACGAAGAATTTTTAAAATAAGGAAATTACACGGATGTCCGACAGCCCCGTACTTGCCCTCGCGCAAGATTTATTAGAACGTCAATCAGTAACACCTCAAGATGCAGGTTGCCAAGATTTGATGATCAGTCGCTTAAAAGAACTCGGCTTTAATATTGAAATAATGGTATTTGAAGATACAACAAACTTTTGGGCTCGTCGTGGCACTCAAACACCTCTGTTCGCTTTTGCTGGGCACACCGACGTTGTTCCGTCAGGGCCGATTGAACAATGGCGTACTCCACCATTTGAACCAACTATAATCGACGGTTATCTACATGCGCGTGGTGCTGCAGATATGAAAGGCTCTCTCGCCTGTATGGTAGTTGCCGTTGAGCGCTTTCTAGCAGAAAACCCAAATCACAAAGGTTCTATCGCATTCCTTATTACATCCGATGAAGAAGGCCCGTTCATTAACGGTACGACTCGTGTGGTAGACACCTTAATGGCGCGTAATGAAATTATTGACATGTGTATTGTGGGTGAGCCATCAAGTACTAATCAAGTCGGTGATGTAATTAAAAATGGCCGCCGAGGCTCTATTACTGGTGATTTAACAGTAAAAGGTGTACAAGGTCATGTTGCTTACCCTCACTTGGCCAACAATCCTGTACATCAAGCTTTACCAGCCTTAACTGAGTTAGCATCCACCACTTGGGATAATGGTAATGACTTCTTCCCGCCAACCAGTTTTCAAATACCAAATCTGGCTTCTGGAACCGGTGCATCTAATGTTATTCCGGGTGAATTTCACGTTCAATTCAACTTCCGTTTCAGTACCGAGATGACTGATATTGAAATTAAACGTCGCGTTCATTCTGTGCTTGATGCTCATGGCTTAGACTATGATTTAAAATGGACATTAAGTGGGCACCCCTTCCTCACAGACAAAGGCCCTTTAATTGATGCTGTGGTCGAAGCTGTGAAGGCGGTTAACCATCAGCCGGCTCAGCTCCTGACAACTGGCGGCACGTCAGATGGACGCTTCATTGCACGAATGGGAAGCCAAGTTGTAGAGCTGGGTCCAGTGAATGCGACCATTCATAAAGTAAACGAATGTGTCAAAATTTCTGACTTAGAAAAACTGACCGACATGTATCAAAAAACACTAGAGAATTGTCTATTGTGATTAAACACTATTCGCTTGAGCAGCTAACAGGTTTAACCCAAACTCACCTCACCTCAATTTTGGTTGGTGAGAAAGTATTTTTGGTCCATAAATCGGCCAAATCTGCAATAGAAGGGTTAATTCAAGATGCTCAAGTGAATGGGTTTGAATTTTCAATTGCGAGCAGTTTTCGGGATTATCATAAACAAGCCACAATTTGGAATAATAAATTCAATGGTCAGAAACCGATTCTCGATAACAATAGTCACCCTCTCAATACCAACTTACTAAACGATTTCGAAAAGATAGTGGCTATTATGCGCTGGTCTGCTTTACCGGGGGCAAGCCGACATCATTGGGGTTGTGAGTTGGATGTTTATGCACGAAATTGTTTACCTAAAGGAGTAGAACTAAAACTAGAACCTTGGGAATACCAAAGCGGTCATCAAGCCGAGTTTTCTCAATGGTTATCAGAGACTCTTCCAACGTTCGATTTCTACCTCCCTTATCAAAAAGATCTTGGTGGGGTAGCAATTGAACCCTGGCACATCAGCCATCAACAGATTAGCTCCTATATGAACGAACAAATCACTGTAGATAAACTCGCCATGATTTGGAATCAATACCCATTTTTAGGCGTTGAAACTGCCCTTTCAAATATCGAAATGCTCTACAATCGATTTATAATAAACATTACCCCTCCTTCCGCTTTATAGAATAAGTAGGCAATATGGATTTAGATTTTTTATTGAACCCTTGGGTAATAAGCATCATTATCATCGTGTTTATCGTGGGTAATTTAGCGTCCATGAAGTACTTAGGGCAATCCAACCTAGTAAGAAAGAACCCGAACAAAAAATCAGATTTAGATAAACTAATCGAAATATACAAAGAAAAAGATACCGAAGACACTCAAGAGGCATCGTCCAAAAGTGACTCTGAAGAAAGTAAAAACAGCAAAAAATAGATTTATTTCATTTATAAAAAACACCGTATATCAATACGGTGTTTTTTATTTCAACAAAAGTGAATATACGAGACTAATTGGAAGAAATGCTGCCTTTACTCGAATCAAACAACTCTTGAAGCACGGGGCTCAAACTTTGTAATTCATCTTGCGAGATTGGCTTACCATCAGCATCGGTCACATTAATAGAAGTTCGGTTATCTAAATCCCCGACTAAGAACGTATATTTACGGCTCTTAAGCGTCAGTGGTTCCACATCAAACTTCTGCCAAACTTCATTATCTGGTGCAGAATACTTCGTCTCTATTGTACCTTGTGAACGGTTTTTATCATCAACGGCAAAACCAATCTGAGGTAAAATTGTATCAAGCTTACCCCATACTAAATCATACGGGGCTCTAGCGATAATAACCGGTAAACCACTTCTATCACTACCCATGGTGACAGGTACTTTATTCACCAACTCTAGTGCTCGAATACGAGCCTCTTCAGTGACTTGTTTGTCATACTGATTAGTAATGTAATTCACCATATTACTGGAATAACGATCTTTTATATCCGAATCCAGTTTGACATCTTTATCATTTTCTCGAAATTCAATAAGAGAAACTTTAAAGCCATATCGACCCAGCGTTTCTAGACGGTTAATCAAATAACGCCCAGCAATAGGAAAAGACTCATCCTCAGCGCTTAAATTCACCCAATCCGTTTCAATCGTTGTTGCTGTATCAGTTCTAAACTTAATGCCTTTTTGATTCGACACAGTATGGATTAAATCCCACACCTTATTCAGTTCATCTTGGCTGATCAACCACATGGTGACATCATTATTTACTTTTTCAACGCGAGCACCCGGAATAAGCTCTAATACTTGCTGTGGTGGGCGAATATCAACGTTAGGCCCAGTTTTCCCAGTATAATTTCCTTTAGGGATATTATACTGAGGATAAAACTGGGGTTGCGCATCAGCAGGGGTAACCCAAGGTTGATCTAAAGTTGTATCTAAATAAGCAAAATCATCTTTAGCTTGTCGGCGTTTTTCCGGATCCCCAGCACACGCTGACAATACTAGAACAGCTAGAGAACTAACAACTAGCTGATGAGAAAATTTCATATCAATTACAACTCCTAGAAATCAAGTATGAGGCAATCAATCGCCTCAAGTTTCTTATTGAATACCTGCATCTTTAACTGCTTGCGCTACGATAACTTTACCTGATTCACTCAACTCAGTTAACGGTAATCGTAGATAGCCTTGTGCAATTAACCCAAGTTGATGAGCGACCCACTTAACGGGAATAGGGCTTGATTCAATGAATAAATGTTTATGCAAAGGCATCAGTTTTTGGTTAATCTTTTCAGCTTCTTCAATTTTGCCTTCTGCTGCAAGCTTAAACATTTGAGCCATTTCTGCAGCAGCAATATTGTTCGTCACAGAAATAACACCGTTACCACCACGCTTAACAAAATCTAACCCCGTCGCATCATCTCCACTGAGTAAGATAAAATCTTCACCACAAAGTTCACGGAACTTTTCAACTCGTGATAAATCGCCTGTTGCATCTTTAATGCCAACGATTTTATCCAAATGGGATAAGCGACCTACTGTCTCTGGCAACAAATCGACGGCCGTGCGTCCTGGTACATTATAAAGAATAACAGGAACTTCACTGACTTCAGCAATGGCTTTATAGTGCTGATACAAACCTTCTTGAGTTGGTTTATTATAATACGGCGTCACACTTAAACACCCAGAAACTCCAGAGTCATTCAGTAAACGGCTAAAGGTAACAGCTTCATGCGTGGCATTTGCGCCAGTCCCAGCAATAATAGGAATACGGCCCGCAGCAAACTCCACGACCTTATTCACAACCTTCACATGCTCTTCAACGGTTAGTGTGGCAGATTCGCCGGTTGTTCCAACAGCAACAATACCGCTTGAACCCGATTTGATATGATATTCCACTAGGTTTTTAAGGCTATCGTAATCGACTTCATCGCTATGGTTAAAAGGCGTAACTAGTGCAACAATACTTCCTGAGAACATGCTTCTCTCCTTATAGAATTCTTCTAGCATGTTACTTTAACCACCTTAATAAAGACAAGAGCTCAAGCTTGCTTTCTGAATATTTATAACGAAATAATTGCATAACTCTAAATTAGAGGCATAAAGCACTGAACAATCAAAACAAACAAGCACACATCAATGAAGTTTAAGGCTTTTGCAGAGAGAGGGATAACGTGACTTCCTATTTGTGGTAATATTTTTATGTGTTTCCCTTTCAGTATGGACGATGGAATTATGATTCATCATTTAGTGATTACTGCGGTTGGTTCTGACAGACCAGGAATTTGTAACCGTTTAACAAAATTGGTAACGCAATCAGGTTGTAACATCATTGATAGTAGAATGGCGTTGTTTGGTAAAGAATTCACGCTAATAATGCTAATATCTGGCGATATGAATGCTATTACAAAAACGGAAACATTATTACCATCAATGAGTTCTGAACACGATTTAATGGTCATAATGAAGCGTACCGCCCCTCATCAAGCAACTCATTACACTTATAAAATTGAAGCTTCAGTAAAATCCGATGATCGATTAGGGCTGACCGATGCATTTACTCAATTTTTTTCCGAACAAAATATCAGTATTTCCGAACTGAGCGCACAAACCCTTAACCCAGAAACTGCGCCTTCAATAAATGAGGTGAGCCAATTTGTTATTACAATGTCTGGATTCTCTGACATGGATTTTCAACCTCAATCATTAACCAACAATTTTGACTCATGGTGCAAAACCCTCTCTGTTAAAGGGTCTATAGATATTATGGCCAATACGAATTAGCACTGAATCCCAATTTAAATAAACTGAATGTATTAAGGAATAAATAATGAAAACATTAACGGCAGGCTCACCAGCGCCAGAATTTTCTCTTTTAGATCAAGATGGAAATACCATTTCTTTAGCGGATTTTAAAGGTAAAAAAATATTATTCTATTTTTACCCTAAAGCTATGACTCCAGGATGTACAGTTCAAGCACAAGGCTTGCGTGATATAAAAGAATCATTAGATGCCCTCAACATAGTCGTATTAGGCGTGAGTATTGATCCAGTCAAACGTTTAGGTAAGTTTATTGAACGTGACAATTTAAATTTCACACTTCTTTCTGATGAAGATCACACGGTAGCGGAACAATTTGGAGTTTGGGGTGAAAAAAAATTCATGGGAAAAACTTATGATGGTTTGCATCGTATTAGTTTCTTAATCGACGAAAATGGCACGATTGAACACGTCTTCAATAAATTTAAGACCAAAGATCACCATGAAGTAGTTTTAAGCTACTTTCAAGGTAACGCTTAATTTTTAATACCGACACCAGATGTTGTTTTTCGTTTTCTGATTGAAAATAACAGCCTTTCATATAATCATGCCCAGATAGTTAACTATCTGGGCATGATTGTTTAATACACGGCATAATTAAGAGCTTTAAGACTCTTCGACATTGGTATCAATACTTGGCAAAGCATTCCACACTGCTTTAACCAAAGTCGCCAATGGTATGGCAAAAAAGACGCCCCAGAACCCCCATAAACCGCCAAATACCAACACAGCAACAATAATAGCGACTGGATGTAAATTCACTGCTTCTGAAAATAAAATGGGAACCAATACATTACCATCCAGCATTTGCACGATCCCATAAGCAATCATTAACCAATAAAACTGAGGTTCAAGTCCCCATTGGAATAACGCAACTAACGCGACAGGAATAGTTACCGCTACGGCGCCAATATAAGGGATCAGTACCGACAAGCCGACAGCAACAGCCAATAAAACAGGATAACGCAACCCTAAAACAATAAAAACAATATAAGTAGCGATACCAACAATCACTATTTCAACAACTTTCCCTCGAATATAGTTAGAAATTTGAGTATGCATTTCATCCCATACTTTGGTAGCAAGTTTACGGTTTTTAGGTAGGACACCACTTAATAACGATATCAACTCTGATTTATCTTTCAGCAAGAAAAAAATCAATAACGGAACTAAAACCAAGTAAACCGCAAGTGTCGCAATACTTAGTAAAGAAGTCATTGAGCCTCGTAATAAAGCATCCCCCATTCCCAATACTTTGGACTGAGCATTATTCATAACGACTTCCATCATCTGTACATTGGCAAAATCAGGATAACGTTTAGGTAAACTCGCGATATACGTTTGGAACATAGTGTACATGCTAGGTAAATCATTAAGGAGACTAGCGACCTGTTTCCAAATCGTCGGTACTAGCCCAAAGAAAGCCAGTAGCATTAAACCAATAAACAATGCCACGACCACAACAACATTCAATATTCTTGGAATACCTAATTTTGAAAGACGGTTAACAGGCCATTCCAATAAATAAGCCAATACAATCGCCACTAACAAAGGAGCGATTAAATGGCCAAAAAAATAAATAGTAATAAAGCCGACTAATAATATAGCGACCAGACTAACTGCATGAGGATCGGAGAAGCGACGCTTATACCAACGAATAATCATTTCAAACATTAAAACGATTCCTTTTTAGTGACCAACAAAGTACTACACTCTGATTGGATAAGTACTTCGACAGAGAATGGTGACTGGTTAAAATATCGAATCATATCGTTAATCGATGCCTTGTCTGTAGATAAAATGGTCAACGTTTCTTGATTGGACAATTGCGCGCATTGTCTCTTAGCCAATAATAAAGCCATAGGACAGCGTTGTGATCTCAAATCTAAAGGGGTTGCTTTCATTTTTCCATTCAATCTTTATGATAGAGTCGCCATTGTAAATACTTTATATTAAAAAGAAACCAAGCAAATACGTTATGGTCTTAATCATAAGTGTATTTTTAAAACGGATGTTGCTTAACTTATATGCGCCAATTTTTACGCACAACCGCATGTATTTGTCTTTCGACATTACTTTGCGTACAACCTATCGCTTACGCAGACCAAAATTTACCGGATATTGGCACAACCGCCGCCGGCACTTTGACTATTGCTCAAGAGTTAGAGTACGGCGATGCGTACATGCGTATATTACGAAACAGCAGCCCAATAATCAGTGATCCAGTTTTGGATGAATACATTACCTCGTTAGGTCACAAACTTGTCGCAAACGCTAATGATGTCAAAACTCCTTTTCATTTTCACTTAATTCGAGATCGTAGTGTCAACGCCTTTGCTTTTTTTGGTGGCTACGTTGTGGCGAATACTGGATTATTTTTACACGCTAACAATGAAAGTGAACTCGCTTCCGTTTTTGCTCACGAAATTTCGCATATCACTCAACGCCACTTAGCAAGACATATGGAAGCTCAAGCTCGTAATACTCCTTTAACTATTGCAGCTTTAGTCGGGTCTTTACTACTTGCAATTGCATCACCTGAAGCGGGTATTGCCGCGATAAACGCCACCACCGCAGGTTCAATGCAAGCTAGCATTAACTATACTCGGTCTAATGAGCAAGAGGCCGACCGCTTTGGTATAGCGACCTTAGCCCGTGCAGGATTCGACCCGGAAGGCATGCCTAATTTCTTTGGCCATCTTGCTGATCAATACCGCTATGCCAGTACTCCCCCTCCCATGTTATTAAGCCATCCATTACCAAAAGAACGTTTGACTGAAGCACGAAATCGCGCAGAACAATATCCAAAAGTAAGTAAACCAACCTCTTTAGATTTTCATCTTGCTCAAGCAAGAGTCATTGCCCGTTATGCTGGAATTGATTCTTCTCAATCACTTGATTGGTTTGCAAGGCACCTAAAAAAAGCCTCACCAATGATAAAGCCAACTTTAGAATACGGACAAGCTCTCGTCTACATTGATACGGGCAAACCAACACAAGCGGAGCCTATTTTAACGAGGCTACTAGTTAATGATCCTTACAATAATTTTTACTTAGATGCCGCATCAGATCTATACATTAATACGAAGCAATACGATAAAGCGATCGCTCTGCTCAAAAAAGGTTTACAACGCAAGCCGAATAATTCTGTCCTCACAATTAACTACGCCAATGTATTGATGGAGGCGAACCGAAGTAAAGAAGCACTGACTATCTTACAGCGTTTTACTCATGATCATCCGGATGAAACCGTCGGTTGGTCATTACTCGCCGATGCGAATAGCAATCTTGCAAATGAAGCTGAACAACTGGCAGCACAAGCAGAATTGCTCGCATTGCGTGCCGATTGGAATAAAGCAATTAAGCGCTACACTCGCGCGAGTCAACTAGCAAAACTAGGTAGCTTGCAACAAGCAAGGTATGATGCTCGAATCGATCAGCTGCGTATTGAGCAACAACGTTTTGCAGCCCTAAAATAACTATTGAATTAGAAAAAGTAGCTATTAAATTAGAAAAAGGAAATATCATGTCTGTCGCTATTTACCACAATCCAAGATGTTCAAAAAGCCGCCACACATTCGATTTACTGATCGACAAAGGCATTGAACCTGAAGTGATAAAATATTTGGACACGCCCCCTAGTGTCGCAAGCCTTAAAAAAATATTTCAACAGCTGGGCTTTCATCATGTGCGCGAGATGATGCGTACCAAAGAAGATCTCTATAAAGAATTGAATTTAAAAGATGAAAATTTAACCGACGATCAATTATTTGAAGCCATGCATACCAACCCTAAATTGATTGAACGCCCAATTGTTATTGCCAATGGTCAAGCTCGCCTAGGTCGTCCACCTGAACAAGTGTTAGAAATTTTATGAGTTATCACGAGCAAAACAATATCAACATTATTGTTTTATACCACAGCCGACATGGGACAACCCAGCAGCTAGCACGGCACATTGCACGAGGGGTAGCCTCCATCCCTCAATGTCAAGCGACACTAAGAACGGTACCAGAAATAGACTCAGGGCGTGCCGTAACGCCATCGGATCCTATTATTGATATTCAAGAATTGAAAGCATGTCATGGATTGGCTGTTGGAAGCCCAGTTTGGTTTGGTAATATGAGTGCTGCTATGAAGCACTTTTGGGATCAAACCACCAGCTTATGGGTATCAGGTAACTTAATAGATAAGCCAGCTTGTGTGTTTACGTCTTCTTCATCACCACATGGAGGACAAGAAACAACGTTACAATCGATGACCTTGCCTTTATTTCACCACGGTATGCTTGTCATGGGGATCCCCTACTCTGAGCCAAACCTACACAGCAGTTTTAAAGGTGGAACCCCTTATGGTGCAAGCTCCGTGTCAAAAGAAGGCCATGCAAATTTAGATAAGCAGGTGGCTGAACTTGCATTCTCACAAGGCCAACGATTAGCAAGAGTCGCTGTAGCACTCCAGTTATCGACTTTATCTCAACCATAATAAGAACAATAAAATGACTGATATACCATCACTTCCACGAACCCGATACCTTGCCTTAACAAGTTATCTTATGTTATTGACTTGGGTTGTTATTTGGCACGCCTTTATTTCACCACATCAAGACATCAATTTTATCGGTGTGACTGTCGCTTGGAGTATCCCTTTACTATTACCATTACTTGGTATTCTAAAAGGGAAGCCTTACACCCATGCATGGGCTAACTTTATCTTAATGTTCTATTTCCTTCATTCTCTCACCATTTTATATATCGATGAAGGCGAACGTTGGCTCGGCGCTGTAGAACTGGTTCTAACATCTCTAAGCTTTGTGGCAAATATTTTATATGCGAGAGATAAAGGCAAACAACTCGGTTTAAAACTTACGCGCCTTTCTATCGTCGAAAAACAAGAAAAAGCGCGATTTGAGAAAAAACATTAAAGACATAAACGAAGCCTCACTCCAAGCAGCTTCCTTCTAAGCAACTTTGAGTAATCACTTGTTGTAACTCTTGGCGTAACCAACGATGGGCAATATTATTATGTTGCCTAGCGTGCCAGACAAGATGATAAGTGAACGCTGGGATCTCTAATGGCGGCGGGACAATCACCAAATCTAACTCATTCGCCATATGTCGAGCTAAACAACCAGGTAAGGTCAGCAATAAATCTGTTTTCGCAATAGCATGAGGGGCGGCAGTAAAATGCGGCATACGCAATACCACATTTCTTTTATGGCCCAATTTAGCCAATGCAATATCAATCGTACCGAGATGGTCTCCTCCCATTGTAATCAGTGCATGCGATGCTTGGCAATAACGCTCTAACGTCAGTTCTTGTTGCGCTAACGGGTGGTCTTTTCTCATTATGGTCACGAGCCTATCTTGACCTAATTTTTGTGCATAAATATC
Organism: Vibrio casei; assembly: GCF_002218025.2. Taxonomy (NCBI): domain Bacteria; kingdom Pseudomonadati; phylum Pseudomonadota; class Gammaproteobacteria; order Vibrionales; family Vibrionaceae; genus Vibrio; species Vibrio casei. The sequence continues at coordinate 1,919,855 of NZ_AP018680.1, forward strand.
AGCAGAAACAGTACCCGATAAACTACTAAAACCTAAATCCGCTTCACCTAACGCCAGCATTTCCATCATATTCGGTTGATAATTTAAGCAACGGATTTTCATGTTTGGCGCTTGCTGAAATAACTCTTGATATACCGATGGCATAAAGACTTGCGAAAAGAAATCACTCATGACAAAAGTAAACTGAGTGCTGGCTTTTGATGGCTCAAATTCTGCTGGGCTCAACAACGATTCAGCATCTTGTAATAAACAATCTAAACTTGTTGCTAGGCTTTGTGCTCGTTCTGTTGGTAATAGCCCACCACGACTACGCACAAATAAAGGATCGCCAAATTGATGACGTAATCTCTGTAAGGTTCGACTCATCGCAGATTGGGTAACATTCAGTTGAATCGCAGCTTTAGTCACACTTCGAGTTCGCAGCAAAGCTTGCAAAGCAACTAATAGATTTAAATCCACTTGATTAAGTTTTGACATTTATGATCCTAAATCATTTCTATAATTAGTTTTATGCATTAGGAATATAATACTTATAAGCCTACTATATCAACTCAATTTCACTTCTTTATGTTCATAAGGAATCATTATGTCAAAGCAATCAATAACAAGTCGCGGCTACGCTCTCAAACAACGCCCCAATGGAATGCCAACACTTGACTGTTTTGAGCTACAAACGCAGAGCCTAGCGCCAATCTCTCAAGGTCAGTTTGTCATCAAGAACCTCTGGTTATCGGTTGATCCTTACATGCGAGGTCGCATGAGTGATGCAGAAAGTTACGTGCCTCCATTTAAATTAGGCGAACTAATGCAAGGCTCTGCCATTGGCGAAGTCATCGAATCCCAACACCCAGACTTTAAAGTCGGAGATAAAGTCAACAGCATGCTAGGTTGGCGTGAATATGCGGTTTCTAATGGTGATATGGTGCAAAAGCTACCTGAAACATCATTGCCTGAACAAAGCTTCCTTGGTGTTGCAGGTATGCCTGGTTTAACCGCTTGGGTTGGCTTAAATATTATTGGTGAAGTAAAAGAAGGCGATACCGTTTTAGTCTCTGCGGCGTCTGGTGCAGTAGGCAGCCTAGTGTGTCAATTTGCTAAGATTAAAGGCTGTCGCGTTGTTGGCAGTGCTGGCAGCACAGAAAAAGTTGAGTGGCTAAAGTCATTAGGTGTCGATGCCGTCATCAATTATAAAGATTATAACAATGCTGCAGAACTAGAAAGAGCCCTTGCACAACATTGCCCAAATGGCGTGGATGTTTGTTATGAAAACGTCGGGGGCGATCACCTAGAAGCGGCGTTAAATCTACTCAATCGTTATGGACGCATGGCTGTATGCGGCATGATCGACCTGTACAACCTAGAAGATGCCCAAGCAGGGCCAAACAATCTCGCTAACATTGTAAAGAAAAGCTTAAAAATACAAGGTTTTATCGTCTCAGATCATTGGGAGCACTACCCTAATTATGTGGCTCAACTTAGCCAGTGGGCTGCAGAAGGTAAAATTAGTTGGAAAGAAACGACCCGCAAAGGCATTGAATCTATGCCTAAAGCCTTTCTAGGTTTATTTAAAGGCGAGAATATAGGAAAGATGTTGATCCAACTTTAATTATGCTTCGTATTTGAAGTTACAGCTTTGTTAGCCGCGTTCGTTCACCCCAATCACTTAGACAAGCTAAGCTCATGGGGCTTCACTTACTTGCTGCCTCACTGCAACATCAACTACTTTGCTTAATATTAATAAAAATTAATACACAGGAGCAATACATGAACAACTTTAGTTATGAAAACACCACTCGCATTCATTTCGGCCAAGGTCAAATCGCAGCCATTGCTAATGATATACCAAAAGACAAAAAAATCTTGGTTACTTATGGTGGTGGTTCAATCAAAGGCAATGGGGTTTACGATCAAGTTGTTGCCGCTTTGAGCGAACATAACTGGGATGAATTTTCTGGCATTGAGCCAAACCCACAATACGACACATTAATGAAAGCCGTTGAACGCATTCGCGCAGAAGGCTTTGATTACCTGCTTGCGGTTGGCGGTGGTTCTGTCGTCGATGGTACCAAATTTATTGCTGCGGCAGTAAATTTCGAAGGTGAAGAAGCATGGGATATTCTGGCAAAACACGCGCCAATCGAATCAGCTCTGCCTTTAGGCTGTATTTTAACACTGCCAGCAACGGGCTCTGAGACCAACGTTGGTGCGGTTGTGACTCGTGGTAAAGACAAACTGGCTTTCGGCAATCCGTTAGTTCGTCCTCAATTTGCGGTTTTAGATCCTCAAACCACATTAAGCCTTTCTGAGCGTCAAACCTCAAACGGTGTAGTCGATGCTTTTGTTCATGTGATGGAGCAATACTTAACTTACCCTGCTAATGCGAAAATCCAAGATCGTTTTGCTGAAGGTATCTTGCTTACACTTATCGAAGAAGGTCCAAAGCTTATCGATAATCTACAAGACATCGAAGCTCGAACCAACGTTATGTGGGCAGCGACTCAAGCACTAAGCGGCTTAATTGGTGTTGGTGTTCCTCAAGATTGGGCGACACACATGATTGGGCATGAGCTTACCGGTAACTTTGGTGTGGATCACGGTCGTAGTTTAACTATCGTTCTTCCAGCCATCATGCAAGTGTGCCGCGAAGAGAAAAAAGCGAAGTTACTTCAATATGCTGAACGCATTTGGAATATCACTGAAGGTTCAGACGACGTACGTATCGATGCTGCAATTGAGAGAACCAAGCAATTTTTCTCTCAAATGAAAACGCCTGTGTCTTTAGGTGAAATCGATCTTGGTCAAGCTGACGTTGATACTGCAATGAGCAGTTTAGAAGCTCACGGAATGACGAAGCTTGGTGAAAATGGTTCTATCGATTTAGCTCGTTCTCGTCAAGTGTACGAAACCGCGCTTTAATCCAATAAGAAAAAAATCTGTAATATACAAAATTATTCAGGGCTTCTGATTCGCATCTTGGCTTTGAATAAATGCTCTCTTATGGTTAATGTGTTATCTACTGCCAACACATCCCCCAAGCTATAAGAGAGCCCCCCACTTTATTCTTCATCAAACTCATGACTCCACATTTGACAAGGATACCCAATGATCACATTACATCACTTAAACCAATCTCGCTCTAAGCGCATTATTTGGCTATTGGAAGAGTTAAATGTCCCGTATGAAATTAAAGCTTACCAACGTGATAGCAAAACAAACCTTGCACCAGCAGAATTAAAAGCGATTCACCCATTGGGTAAATCTCCTGTCATTCAAGAAGATGAATTAGTACTGGCTGAATCAGGTGCAATTACAGAATATTTAGCGGAGAAGTACGCGGCTAATTTACTAGTACCTGCAAAAAATACACCTGAATATGCTCATTATTTACAGTGGCTACACTTTGCTGAAAGTTCAGCAGCTCTGCCATTATTACTGCATTATTTCGTGTTAAAAGATGGCAGTAATCCTGCATTCTTAGCTGGCTATAGCTTAAAAGAGTTACACTTAATTTTGGGCTACCTTAACGATCATCTAAGTAAAAGCACTTGGTTGGTTGGGGAACAATTTACGGCTGCAGATATTTTGTTATCCTTCATTGTCGAAATGTCTTATAAATTAGATCAGCTTGGTGATTACCCTGCATTACAAAAATACTTAGCAGCTCTACACCAACGTCCAGCCGCTCAAAAAGCGCAACAACTTGAAAAAGAATACGACCACTCATAAACTAAATAATGAAATACAGAATACTAGATAACAGAAGGGAGCGATTTACGCTCCCTTCTGTTATGTCTGAATGGCTGAAAATTGATTTATTTCCTAGAAAATTTTCACTTCACATCAAACCAGAGACTATTTTCATTATTAGCTATATCTTCTTGAGGTTTAGAGTTGTGCTCTACCTCTAGTTGATCACCACTCTTTATTTCTTGACCACTTTGTTGGATATCACCCGTCTGTAAGCTTTCTTCCTCGGTCGGCATAGTTTGAATATTGTTAAACTTAGGCGCTTCTGTTTGAGTTAGATTGCGCTTTTTAGCCGCTTCTTTTTCAAAATCAGCCACAGTAGTAAATAACTCAATGGTAAAATTAACCTGTGAGCCCTGTATGCTACGGACTTGGACAGAAGCAACACTATTCAAACTTTTTAACAAACGCTCCAGAGTAAAAAAATCAGTTACATTATAAATACCAGAAAAATTTGCTTGCAGTGAATCATCAGCTTGTTGATTAGCAGATGCTTTGTTTTTCTGTGCATAATAGGCACTCACTTTAGCGATAGAGTCCCTGATAGCGTCTGAAGTATTTCCTGATTCAGAACCATTTAAAGGCGCGGTTTTGTTACTTGAAATTTTTTCAGGAGCAAGATCATAAAGTTGCCAATCAACCTGAGCTTGTGAAGCTTCATGTGAAACCTTTACCACTAATACCGCATCAGAAGGGTAACGTTGACTGGCTTTCGATAAAGGTTCAGCAAAATTCCCCCATAAGTCTGTCGTGGAAATATTGGTAAGATCGTCCATATCCCCTAAAGGTAATGTGATAGGCAGGCCAAAGTAATTTGAAGCATTTTGTAAATCATTAATAGATTCAAGATCCGACTGCTCCCAACCGACTAGCCTCTCAGAGCCACTATCATCCACCAACCATACTAAGATGTTTTCTCGCTCGGTAGGCCAATAAATAACATCTGCTTGAGATAACAGCGACATAACCTGCGCTGAATTAAAATCCATCACCATGCTTGCTTCATCATTTAGTGTCCCATACTTAAACTGAGCTAAATAATTTGAACCATGATTTAACGCTTTTTTTATCACACCGTTTGATGCGATATTTTCATTACCAGACGCCTTAATCAATACTTGCTCAAGCCCTTGCCCCCAAGCAATAGAACGCGCATTTTTCTCTTCCGTCATAGGCACTTCTGTATGAAAAATATCGACTTTAGTCTTTGCTGACACGCCAAAGGAAAGTATAGAGAATAAGCATAAAATAGGAACAAAGGTATAACGCATAACAAACCTGTTTTGAAAAGGACATCATTGCTCGGCTATTTGCCACACAACCAATATCAATAAAAATAAATCACCAATAAAAAGAGACCACTCAAAAAAGAAGTAATCAAAGTAGGTGAATTCTACACCATTTGGCAAACTTACGACATGGAAGCCTTCACTGTGGTGATAAAACGATAACCATAAAAAAGCGACCCTATAATGAGAGTCGCTTTCTACGAAATAATTCCAACGATAATAAAAATTATTGTGTGCCAAATATTTTATCGCCAGCATCACCTAAACCAGGAATAATATAGCCTTTATCATCTAATTTTTCATCAATCGCCGCGGTATAAAGCTCAATATCAGGATGCGCTTTTTCTAATGCTTCAATGCCTTCTGGCGCGGCCACTAAAACTAAAACCTTAATTTGTTGGCAACCTTTTTCTTTTAATAAATCTATTGTTGCTATCATTGAGCCACCCGTTGCTAACATTGGATCAACAACAAGAGCAATACGTTCATCAATTTTTGTAGTGAGTTTATTGAAGTATGGGATTGGTTCTAACGTTTCTTCATCACGATAAACACCCACTACAGAAATTCGAGCGCTAGGCATATGTTCTAATACACCATCCATCATTCCTAATCCCGCACGAAGGATTGGAACCACAGTCACTTTCTTACCCTTAATTTGGTCCACTTCTACAGGGCCATTCCAACCTTTAATGGTCACTTTTTCTGTTTCAAAATCAGATGTCGCTTCATAGGTTAACAAGCTACCCACTTCAGTGGCTAACTCACGAAAACGCTTAGTACTAATATCACTTTCGCGCATCAAACCAAGCTTGTGTTTTACTAGTGGGTGCATTACTTCTACGACTTTCATGTCTAGCTCCGTGCTATATTTTTTTACAAACATGCTAATTATACGCAAACTTGCCCAAAATGTATTGATGGATATCATCTAATTTATCCGTGTTCTGAATCGCTTACAAAAATGACTAAAAAACTGACGCAAACGTTTTCCTTTTCATTCCATCCCCTGTTAGAATAAGGCCGTTTTTCATCTTGAATCTATTTCAAAGGCAACCTAATTAAAAACGAGGATTTCCCCGTGAGTGGTAACAATTCATCTCTAAGCTACAAAGACGCTGGTGTTGATATTGATGCAGGTAATGCGTTAGTCGATAAAATTAAGGGTGTTGTTAAACGCACTCGCCGCCCAGAAGTAATGGGTGGCATCGGTGGTTTTGGTGCTTTATGCGAACTGCCAACCAAATACAAACAACCTCTTCTCGTTTCTGGAACCGATGGTGTTGGTACTAAATTACGTCTTGCGTTGGATATGAAAAAACATGACACCATTGGTATCGACTTGGTCGCAATGTGTGTTAACGACTTAATCGTACAAGGCGCAGAACCACTGTTCTTCCTAGATTACTACGCAACTGGCAAGCTTGATGTGGATACGGCTGCTGAAGTAGTCACTGGAATTGGTGAAGGTTGTATTCAAGCAGGTTGTGCGCTAATCGGTGGTGAAACTGCTGAAATGCCAGGTATGTATGAAGGCGAAGACTATGATGTCGCTGGCTTTTGTGTTGGCGTTGTTGAAAAAGCAGATGTTATCGACGGTACTAAAGTAGCCGCAGGTGATGCACTAATTGCTGTCGGTTCTAGTGGCCCTCACTCAAATGGTTATTCTTTGGTTCGTAAAATTCTTGAAGTTTCGAAAGCTGACCTACAAGAAGATTTAAATGGCCGTACGATTGGTGAGCACTTAATAGAACCAACAAAAATTTACATCAAATCAGCACTGAAAATGATTGCGACACACGATATCCATGCTATCTCACACATCACAGGTGGTGGTTTCTGGGAAAATATCCCTCGAGTATTGCCTGAAGGTACAAAAGCCGTTATCAACGGTAAAAGCTGGGAATGGCCAGCCATTTTCTCTTGGTTACAGCAAAAAGGTAACGTTGAGACTTACGAAATGTATCGTACCTTCAACTGTGGTGTTGGTCTAATTGTAGCACTACCACAAAATCAAGCCCAGGCAGCTGTTGAGTTACTGAACGCAGAAGGCGAAAATGCTTGGGTTATCGGCTCAATCGCAAGCGCAGAAGCAGGTGAAGAGCAAGTCGTTATCAACGATTAATCTTAATATCACAATTCCCTTGCAATTTGGCCTCTAGAATCATTAACTAGGGGCCTAGTTTTATCTGCTCATTTTAATTGGTTCAAGGTTTTTATTATGAAAAATATTGTTGTACTTGTTTCAGGTAGCGGCAGTAATTTACAAGCTATTATCGATGCTTGTGAAACAAAACATATTAACGCAAAAATTACCGCTGTTTTTTCCAATAAAGCGGATGCTTATGGCCTTGAACGAGCAAGAAGCCACAATATTAATGCCCATTCGATCTCGGCTCATATGTTTTTAAATCCGCAAGGTAAGCCCGATCGTGAAGCCTTTGACTCCCACTTAATGAAACAAATCGATAAATACCAACCAGACTTAGTCATTCTTGCTGGTTATATGAGAATTCTTAGCCCTTCATTTGTGACCCACTATTCAGGTAGGATGTTAAATATACACCCTTCATTATTACCTAAATATACAGGCTTACATACGCATCAACGCGCGATTGATGTAGGTGATAATGAACATGGCACTAGCGTGCACTTTGTGACTGAAGAGCTCGATGGTGGCCCCGTAATTTTGCAAGCCAAAGTACCAGTATTTGAAGACGATGATGCCGCCAGCTTAGCTGAACGCATCTTAGTACAAGAACACAGTATTTACCCAATTGTCACTCAATGGTTTATTGACGGTCGGTTAGAAATGAAAAACCAACTGGCCTATTTAGACGGGAAGTTGTTGGGTCTCCACGGGTATGCTGAAGATTAAAAGTTCGATTTAATAAAGATTCAAACTCACTTTTAAGCAAAAACGCTCGATCATAACCTGATCGAGCGTTTATTTTTTCAAGTCATTAAAGACCGTCAATATCGAGTTACCATGACTCCAGCCACATCATTCTGAGCGAGGATGACTCACCATCTTATTGTGTTTTTTCTGCAAACGGCTCATCCATTAAGGATAAACTGTTATCTAAAATCAGCTCCCCAAATTGAAAAACACCATATTCACTTGGTTTCATTTTATGCCAACGTTCATTATCTGTAAGTGGCTGAGTTGCGATGACAGAGACCACATCATTAGGCGTCGTTTCCTCTTGAAAATCAATCGTTACCTCTTCATCAATTAATGATGCTTTGCCAAACGGCGCTCGACGAGTAATCCAGTGTAAATTGTTGGTGCAATACATCATGACGTATTCACCGTCACTCAGCAGCATATTAAAGACGCCAAGTGTCTTTAGCTCATCACTACATTGCGCAATATATTGAAAAACATCTTGTATTTGACGGGCATGCGGAGGCTCTGGGTAACGCGCTTCTAACTGATTTAAAATCCAACAAAAAGCAAGTTCGCTATCCGTTTCGCCAATAGGTCGGTGTCGCCCTGTATCCAAACCTTGATAGTCACTCAATTGTCCATTGTGGGCAAACGTCCAGTTCTTACCCCATAATTCCCGGGTAAAAGGATGTGTATTTTCAAGATTCACTTCCCCACGGTTAGCTTGCCTTATATGGCTAATCACTGCACAACTTTTAATGGGGTAGCTTTGAACTAGCTCAGCAATTTTAGAATGACAACTCGGTTTAGGATCTTTGAAATTACGGCATCCTTTCCCTTCATAAAAGGTGATTCCCCAGCCATCACGATGCGGACCCGTTTTTCCACCTCGTTGAATTAAACCGGTAAAACTGAAGCAAATATCCGTTGGAACATTCGCACTCATACCGAGCAGCTCACACATTCAAACTTCCTCATAACCACACATCAAGAACGGTAACTTAAAGAACTAAAAGATTAATCTTCCATTTCTTTTTCAATTAATTGAATCACAATATGAATAATTTTAATGTGAATCTCTTGAATACGATCAGCATAACCAAAATGAGGAACACGAATTTCAACATCGGCAATGCCCGCCATTTTCCCACCATCTTTACCCGTGAGGGCAATGGTCTTCATACCTTTTGATTTGGCAGCTTCCATGGCTTTTAAAATGTTACCTGAATTACCAGAAGTGGACAGGCCAAATAATACGTCACCTTTACTGCCAACAGCTTCTAGATAACGAGAAAATACATACTCATAACCAAAGTCATTACTCACACAAGACAAATGACTCGGATCTGAAATGGCAATCCCAGGGTATCCCGGACGATTCTCACGGTATCGGCCTGTGAGCTCTTCAGCAAAATGCATAGCATCACAATGAGAGCCACCATTACCGCAAGATAAAACTTTACCGCCTTGCTTAAAAGAGTCTGCAATCATTTTGGCTGCTGATTCAATATCTTGAAGATTCTTATCATCACTTAAAAAATCATTTAATACTTGAGCAGCTTCAGTCAATTCACTTCGAATTAAATCTTGATACATAGGGAATTACCTTTATTTTGAGTATTATCAACCAATGAGTGTACCTATAAAGCTAAAAGCCTGTCGACCAATTCGATGTAAAATTTTCCCCTGCATGGAATTCTTTCCTTTAATTAAGGACAAACTAACTATTCTTAAGAAGAAATAATCAAACAAATAGTCAATTTCATGCTTGAGATCACTTTTTAACCATATTGATGTTTTACATTTCCACAACAAGCCCATTACAATGAATTTATCTGGTACGACCACTTTTTATTTTTGCTATAAACCATTGTTGTAATAGACAGTCGTTATAGCAAGCCAGTCATAAAAGTTAATCTTATCACTCATCATTATAAGGAAGACAAAGATGACCACCTTACTTACGCTGATTATTACGTTTTTTGTACTCAGTTTCTGCTTATATCACCGCCGTACACAAACCGTAACGCTTAGCGCCATGGCTATTGTTATGCTCGTATCAACTGTATTAGGTGGATTTTCTCCCATCGTATTCGGGGTATTTATCATCCTATTGGCACTGATCGCGATTCCCGCTATCCGCCGTCCACTCTTCAGTCAACCTGCTCTAAAGGTATTTAGAAAAATCCTACCAGAGATGTCTAAAACAGAAAAAGAAGCGATCGACGCAGGAACCGTTTGGTGGGAAGCCGAACTATTTAAAGGTAAGCCGGATTGGAAAAAACTATCCGATATTAAAGCTCCAACACTCAGCGCAGAAGAACAAGCCTTTATTGATGGCCCAGTGAATGAAGTCTGCGCAATGGCTAATGATTTTGAAATCACCCACGAATTGGCCGATTTGCCTCCTGAAATCTGGGAATACCTAAAAGATCATAAATTCTTTGCGATGATCATTAAGAAAAAATATGGCGGCCTAGAATTTTCAGCTTATGCACAATCTATCGTTCTACAAAAATTAACTGGAGTATCCAGTGTTTTATCATCAACGGTTGGTGTTCCTAACTCTTTAGGCCCAGGAGAGTTACTACAACATTACGGCACCAAAGAACAACAAGATCACTATTTACCACGACTAGCTGAAGGCAAAGAAATTCCATGTTTTGCTTTAACCAGTCCAGAAGCTGGATCCGATGCTGGCGCAATCCCAGATTTTGGTATTGTTTGTAAAGGGCAGTGGGAAGGCAAAGAAGTACTAGGCATGCGCTTGACCTGGAATAAGCGTTATATCACACTTGCTCCAATTGCAACGGTTCTCGGTTTAGCCTTTAAATTACAAGATCCTGACGGACTTTTAGGCCTCAAAAAAGAAAACGGTGATGATAACAAAGACATCGGAATTACTTGCGCCTTAATCCCAACAAACACCAAAGGTGTAAAAATTGGTCGCCGTCACTTCCCTCTTAACATCCCATTCCAGAACGGGCCAACTCAAGGGGAAAATATCTTTGTTCCTTTGGATTACATCATCGGAGGACCAAGCATGGCTGGTCAAGGCTGGCGTATGTTAGTGGAGTGCCTTTCTGTTGGTCGTGGTATCACTTTGCCTTCAAACTCAACCGGCGGAACAAAATCTGCCGCTTTAGCAACAGGGGCTTATGCTCGAATTCGTCGCCAATTTAAACAACCGATTGGTCATATGGAAGGTATTGAAGAACCTCTTGCTCGTATCGCAGGTAATGCTTACGTGATGGATGCGGCTAGCCAATTAACGGTTGCAGGAATCGACTTAGGTGAAAAACCATCGGTTATTTCAGCGATTGTCAAATACCACTGTACCCACCGAGGGCAGCGTTGTTTGATCGATGCGATGGATATCGCCGGTGGTAAAGGTGTTTGTATGGGGCCCGCTAACTTTCTAGCGCGTGGTTATCAAGGCTCACCGATTGCCATTACCGTGGAAGGTGCCAATATATTAACTCGCTCTATGATCATCTATGGCCAAGGGGCCATTCGTTGCCATCCATTCGTCCTTGAAGAAATGGATGCCGCTCATTCTACCGAGAAAAATGCTCTCTCGCGTTTTGATTCTGCCGTCTTTGGCCATATTGGATTTAGTATGAGTAATGCTATTCGTAGTTTATGGTTAGGTATTACCGATGGTCGAGGTTCAGACTATGCGGTACCAAACGACCCAAACTTCAATGGCATTGTTCATGATCAAATCAAAGGTTACTACCAAAAAATTAACCGCTACAGTGCTAATATTGCCTTATTATCCGATGTTTCGATGGCGGTACTCGGTGGATCATTAAAACGAAAAGAACGATTATCTGCTCGCCTTGGCGACGTTCTAAGCCAACTCTATTTGAGTTCAGCCACCCTGAAACGTTTTGAATTAGAAGGTTACCAAGAAGCCGACTTACCATTAGTGCATTGGGGGCTTCAAGATAGCTTACGTCAAGCAGAAGCCGCTATTGATGACTTATTACAAAACTTCCCTGCTCGTGGTGTCGCTCGCCTACTTCGTATTCTAATGTTGCCATTTGGTACTGTGCGTAAAGCACCAAGTGACAAGTTAGATAATGAATTAGCACAAATCCTGCAAACTCCATCCGCAACACGTTCTCGTATCGGTCGCAATCAATACTTAGCGCCAACGGAGCATAACCCTGTAGGAAAAATTGAGCTTGCACTAGAAACCATATTAAAAGCTGAACCAATTTTTAACGATATTTGTAAAAAATTAGAAAACCGCCGTCCATTCGTACAACTGGATAAAATCGCTGACATTGGATTAGAAAAAGGATGGATAAATGAAGATGAAGCCACTATTTTACGCGATGCTGAATTCTATCGCTTAGAAACAATCAATGTAGATGACTTTGATCCAAGTGAACTCATTGTAAAAAAATCAGACAACAAGGTGAGTAAAGTTGCTTAGACAGTAAACCCGCCCTCACAAACAAGCCCCCAACACCATAATAGGGTTGGGGGGTTCTCTCTAATTTAAGTAAGTCTATGCTAAATTAGTCATCACAACGCCACAGGCATGTGCCTTTTTCAGCGAAGACATCTAATCTCTCTTCATGCTTTTGTAACTCATCATTACTAGCTTTTAATACTTTTAAAACTTTTCGCCCTTGAACACGCTTAATGGTCTCTCCTGTTTCTCCATCCTTAGCTTGCCCGGCATTAAATTGCATTGCCGTCTGCCCACCAGTCATTAACAAATACACATCCGCTAGAATTTCAGCATCCAGCAATGCACCATGTAAAGTCCGGTGAGAGTTATCGATACCATAACGATCACATAAGATATCAAGGTTATTTCGTTTGCCTGGGAAGATTTTCTTAGCCATCGCTAAAGTATCGGTAATTTTGCAGATTTCCGATGTTTTTACGCTTTGAGAGGCCAGTTTAAATTCATAATCCATGAAACCAACATCAAACGATGCGTTGTGAGCCACCAGCTCAGCACCTTGAATAAACGCTAAAAACTCTTGATGAATTTTCTTGTATTCCGGCTTATCAACAAGAAACTCATCAGTAATACCGTGAACCGCGATCGCTTCAGGATCAATTTCACGATCAGGCTTAATATAAACATGGAAATGTTTTCCCGTAAGTTTACGATCTATAATTTCCACCGCACCAATTTCAATAATTCGGTGCCCCATATACACAGGACCACCTTCACGGTTCATACCGGTGGTTTCAGTATCGAGTACAATGATGCGATCATGAGAAGAATTAGTGGTATTCATAATAAACTCTATGTCAGACTACTGGGATGTTAGTAAAGAATTAAGGTAATAGTACCAAATGACAGCAAAACAAGTTGAGATTTTCACCGACGGTTCCTGCTTAGGCAATCCTGGACCTGGTGGTTACGGTATTGTGCTTCGCTATAAAGGCAAAGAAAAGTATTTATCTGAAGGTTTTAACCTCACTACTAACAATAGAATGGAAATGATGGCGGCAGTAGTTGCTTTAAAAGCCTTAACCGAACCTTGCCAAGTCGTACTGACCACAGACAGCCAATATGTTCGCCAAGGCATTACGCAATGGATTCACGGATGGAAAAAGAAAAACTGGCAAACATCAGCCAAAAAGCCGGTTAAAAATGTCGATTTATGGAAACAACTCGATGCAGAAACCGCTCGCCACCAAGTCGAATGGAAATGGGTCAAAGGCCATGCCGGTCATCGCGAAAATGAAATATGTGATGATTTAGCTCGCGCGGCAGCAGAGTCTCCTACCCGCGATGATGAAGGGTTTGAAGGCCAATAGACTTTCAACTAAACACTCACCCAGCTAAACATTTACCTTGTTGGTTTTTCAGAGGTTTGCTTATTAAAACCAACATTGGCTGTCGACAAACCACGCTGTTTCACTTTCCAATGAGGTTTAATTGGACGTAAAGGGTAAGTGCGCTTTTTAGCCACAATAAAATACGCACTGCCAAACATCGATGCACATCCCCCTAAACTATGTTCAAGCCAAATCATAATCGCTTTTCCTTTTTGTACAGGAAATAACGCATAACTTTCACAATGTACGACTTCATAATTCAGTAATCCGAGCCAATCTTTAATACGATAAGGTGTAAACATTCTGCCACTCCACGGTAAATAATTTTTCCGCCAAGGCATCAAACTCGAGAGACCGATCAAGCTAATAGGGTTAAAGCCCGTCAATATCATGTAACCATCATCAATAATTATTCTATCTACTTCTCGCAACAAGCGATGAGGATCGCTACAATAGTCGAGCTGATGACACACCAACGCAGTATCAATACTTTTCTCGAGAAATGGTAAATCATACGCATCAGCAATAACCGTATGAAGTGGATTAAGCGTATCGACATTTACTTGATGTTTAATATTGCAATTATGTGTCACTAACTCACAACTTAAGCCACCTAGTTTCAGCATGTGGTAACCGAATAATTTGGGACACCACTCATCAAGGCGAGTTTGAATAGATTCAAAAACCCATTGACCATTTTTCAATTGCTGCCAAGAATGGGGTTGAACAAATGTTTTTTGAATTCGAGCTGGCTTCATAGCTTTAATATCTCTCGCAGTCGGATTGGAGATCCATAATGTTAACTGACAAAAATACTTCAGGATTAACGGTAAAAAGCATACCTGCATTTAATGATAATTACATCTGGCTGATTCAAAATAATACTCAACATTGCGTATTAGTTGACCCAGGTGAAGCTGCGCCAGTCTTGGCCCAACTGCAACAAGATAAACTCGAATTAGAGACGATACTCATCACTCACCATCATGCCGATCATGTCGGAGGAGTGGCTGAATTACTGCGTCATTATCCTAAGACGAAAGTGATTGGTCCAAGCAACGATCCAGTTATGATGCTCAGTCAATCAGTTGAAGGTGGAGATCGCATTGAAATATTTGGTGAAGCCTTTCTTGTGATTGATGTCCCAGGCCATACTAACGGACATATTGCCTACGTTGGTGATGGTAAACTATTCTGTGGTGATGTGTTGTTTTCTGCTGGTTGCGGCCGGGTATTTGAAGGCACTTATGAGCAAATGTTTAATTCATTACAAAAACTTGCTTCATTACCTCAAGAGACTCAAGTTTACTGTGCCCATGAATACACCTCCGCAAACTTATCTTTCGCCTTAGCAGTCGAACCAGAAAATGCGTTATTACACGAGTACCGTGATGAGGTCAATCGCCTTAGAGCACAAGAAAAACCGACGATTCCAACCACTCTACGCCAAGAGAAATGGATCAATCCATTCTTGCGTTGCCAAGAGCCAAGCGTCATGAAAGCCGTTTCCACTCGTACCGATGAGCTATCTGAATTGTCTGTTTTCACGGCATTACGCGAATGGAAAAATGAATTCTAACGATTTGTTACGATTTGCTTTGAGCAAAAAAAATGACGTTAAAACAATCAAATTGTTCATGAAATTTTCTAAAACCTCCTTAAAAACCTTACTTTTTTAAGATCTATTTGAGGTTTTAGACTATTTCTTGCTTGCCAGTCCTTCTATTTCACAAGTATTATTCGCAGCTGTTTTTTAAAAGGTTGCATAAATGAGTTCAAAATACATTTGGGTTTTAGCGCTACTCTTAGTGGGCTGCCAAACTATACCGACATCAACTAACAACAAAACCAATGGCTCGGAAACCGCCCAAACTGTATCAGAATCATCGACTGTCGTTAAGGCTCAATCGACGACCTCTAAAAAGCCAAAATCCGCTGTAAAACCTCCATTGGTAGAGTTAACACCACAGCAACAAGAAAACTTATGGCTTCGTATTGCTATGCAATTTAAGCTTGAAGTTCCCGATGACCCAAGCGTCGATTATTATCGTGATTGGTATTTAAAACATCCTGAGCACTTACAAACTGTTTCAAAACGCGCAGCCCCTTTCTTATATATGATTACAACTCGTATTGAAGAACGTAATCTCCCTCTTGAATTAGCTTTACTTCCTGTAGTTGAAAGCGCTTTTGATCCATTTGCTTATTCTTATGGTAGTGCAGCAGGACTGTGGCAGTTTGTTCCAATTACCGCCGATCGCTTTGGTCTTGAAAGAAACTATTGGTATGACGGGCGTCGCGATGTCAACGCCTCAACCGATGCCGCTCTCGATTATATGACTTACTTAGGTAACCGTTTTAATGGTGACTGGGAAAATGCGATTGCAGCCTATAACAGTGGTGGTGGTCGAGTTTCTAGCGCCATTAGACAAAATAAAAAAGCGGGAAAGCCAACCGATTTTTTCTCACTAAATTTACCTAAAGAGACCCGAGCTTATGTACCAAAACTGCTTGCTCTTGCTGACATTTTAGCAAACCAAAAAGCTTATGGTATCCAATTACCAGAAATTGCAAACAAACCGGTCTTAACTTTAGTGGATCCAAAAGAGCAACTCGATCTCGCCATTGCAGCTCAATACGCGGGGATTTCAGTCAAAGAACTGCAAAGTTATAACCCTGGTTTCAATCAATGGGCTACCTCTCCAACTGGACCACACAGTTTCTTAATTCCAATCGATAACGCTGAACAATTTGAGCAACAAGCAGCTAAAAATAGAGGTAAAGGGATCCGGCTTATTCGCTATAAAGTGAAATCAGGAGATACCTTAAGCGTTATCGCACAACACAATCAAACAACTTCTAAAGTAATTAAAAAAGCCAATGGCATGACAAACAGCAACATCCGTATTGGGCAATATTTGATGGTGCCAAAATCAACACGAAACAATCAGAGTTACACATTAAGCGCTGAAAATCGTTTAGCGAAAACTCAGTCTATTTCTCGTGGTAAAATCAAAACAAATTATACGGTAAAAAGTGGTGATAGTTTTTGGAGCATTGCCAAAAGCAACCAAGTATCTATTGATGCTTTAAGTCGCTGGAATGGTATGGCGCCAAAAGATTCATTGAGAATAGGCCAAAAGCTCGTTATTTGGCAAGGAAGCAAAAGTGGTACTGTCATCCGAACTGTTTACTACAACGTTCGCTCGGGTGATACGGTAGGCGCTATCGCTCAGAAATTTAAAGTCAAAACAACTGATGTATTAGCATGGAACGATTTAAACCATAAAGATTACTTAAAGCCGGGACAAAAGCTCAAACTGTATGTTGATGTAACAAGAGTTGATCAAGCATAGACCCTGATAAGGAAAATAACCTCTGACTAACCTCAGAAGCTTTACAATGTGAACATGGCAATCATTGGGGTATGATCGGATGCTGTAGTTACTGGCGAACTTGCTTCTACCAAATTTAAATTTCGATAAAATACATGATCAAAAGCAAGATCATTAATAAACCGACGTCGGTTATCCGGTTTAAATCTCACTTCGTTCATCAATAACGCCGACATTCTTCTACGAACTTCTTGCCAGCGACTCTCGCTCCACGTATTAAAATCACCAGCAATGATGAGCGGACCTTTATGTTTTTTTACTGCATTTTCTAATTGCTCAATTTGATTCTGAAAGTCTTCTGTTCCTAACGTAAAATTAATAGCATGTAAATTTACCGTCACTAAATCAGAGCCATTAGATAATCGATAGCGAGCATATAAGGCAGATTTTGGTAGTAAAATCCAAGGTTCAACCGCGGTATAAGCACAAGCTCGATTAGGCAAAGCACTCGAAAGGTTCAACACACCAGAACTTTCGCCAAGTATCTTAAATGCATTAACATGGTTAGCAACCCACGACTGAGTCTTCAACCATTGTTTAAAATTAGGCGTCAAGCTGACTTCTTGTAACATCAATAGTTGCGTTTTTTTACCATAAGATTCTAATGATGATTGCCACCCTTCATCACCCTGTTTATGAATATTCCATACCACAAGATTCAACTGACCATTGTCATCAAGAAATTCAGGTTGAGATGTCGATTGGTGACAATACCAATCATTTTGAATATCCGATTGCTCTATTGAGATAATTTCAGGCTTTTGAGGAATCGTAAACACACTGAAATAACTGGTGGTTAAGATTGCAATAAGCACAAGTAACAAAAAGGAGTAATGCTTTATTTTCATCGTTATCCCTAAAATAAGTGCAGATTTGAAAGCCCACTTTCTTTACATAATAAAAAGCTTCACACAATAAAAAAGGAAGCCTTAGCCTCCTTTTCTACAGATAGTATTTATACTGCTTCGTCGTCTTCTTCACCCGTACGAATACGAATAACACGCTCAACTTCACTAACAAATATTTTACCATCACCAATTTTCCCTGTTTGCGCCGTTTGCATAATACAATCAATACAGGCGTCTAACACATCGTCTGATACAACGATTTCTAACTTCACTTTAGGAAGAAAATCGACCATATACTCCGCACCACGGTAAAGCTCTGTATGACCTTTTTGACGACCAAAACCTTTCACTTCTGAAACGGTCATGCCAGTAATGCCAACTTCAGCTAACGCTTCTCGTACATCATCGAGTTTAAATGGTTTAATAATTGCTTCTATTTTTTTCATTGGTTCTTATCCCTAAAACACTGAAATTCTTCTGAGTATACCCTTCAACTCACATTGAGAAAAGTGGGCAGTTCTCAGCTTCAATTTTTATATTACATACCTATGTCCCGTGAAGTCTTATCCACCCAAATCAATTGATATGTACAACCAGAATAAGGTTTTCCAATCCAAAGGCCCACCGCTGAGATAAGCTCATTCCCTTCAATTAAGAATGGAATTCTATGCCGCAGCCAAACCGGAACATTGGAATCTTGCAATAATTTCTTTAGCGGTCGACCGTGAGTACGCTCTTCTGGATGAGCATGGATACCAGAAGCCCGAAAAACAACGGAAATCGAAGTAAGCTCATCCGGCAATGCCAACGTTTGTATACTTTTTGCCGATAAAAACTCAGAAGGTAACACTGAATCCTTGGTTATAGGTCGCAAAATAAGCTGACCTAAGCCGTCGGGTAGATCGAGAGGATGACGCTTATCCCAAGTTAAGTGTATTGAAGAAAGATCTTTCGTTTTATTAAAAACGTAAAGTTGCTGATCTAAACGGCCTATTTGCGTTTTTCCATATTGAAACACAGGGGCTGCATTGGTTTTCGCCAATGCAATATCTTGCCAAATATGCTCAACCTGTTTAGCACTAGGCATTAACTGGCCTTGATCATCTAACCACATACGAATTAAAGCGGCCCTAGCAGCCCTTGATTGAGTATTTAATGCTTTAATCGATAAAGCCCCGTCATTTCCAATCATGCCACTGTAACGCTCATTAAGGAGCTCATGGAGTAGTAATTCTTGTTCTGCGCAAAGTGCAGCACTGCGAGAAATCGTTTTTTCAATGTGAGGCCAGCGCTGTTTTAATACCGGTGTAATTTGATGACGAATGAAGTTCCGGTCAAAGCGTGTATCTTCATTGCTTTCATCTTCAATCCATTGCAAGTGATTGTGGACGGCATAGTTTTCTATTTCATCCCTAGACACACTCAGTAATGGGCGCATCATATGACCATCTGAAAAAGCGGTAAATTCGGCCATAGCAGATAATCCTTTAGGACCACTACCACGTTTTAGCGCTAATAAAAAAGTCTCTAGTTGATCCGTTGCATGCTGTCCAGAAAGCAAAATGGTATCGCTATCCATGTAATTATCAAGCGCTTGATAACGAGCATCTCGCGCAGCTTGCTCAAGGCTAATTCTAGGGCCTTGTATCACATCCACTTGTTCATAAAAAAAATCTATTTTTTCTTCCTGAGACCACGCTTGGCAAGACGCTAACCATTCATCAGCATGAAAGCTCAAGCCATGGTGTATATGAACCGCTTGGTAGGAAAACTGAGGATAATGTTGCTTAAACCTCCCTAACAAATGTAATAACACACGAGAATCCAGCCCGCCACTCAATGCCAAGACAAACCGTGTACCAACAGAGGCATATTGATTTAATTGCTGAGAGAAAAATGGATAAAGCATGTTTTTCCTATCTTATTTTTGTAGAAAACACATTTGAAGAAAATAAAAAAGCGAGCTTAAGCCCGCTTTATCTTGTACATCAAGTTTTATCTATTTAGGTATAACTTGACATAAAAATAGCTTAACAGTAACCATAGCTCATTAGGCGCTGATAACGACGCTCAAGCAAGTTATCGTGATCTAAGCTCTCTAACTCTTCAAGCTGAGCAATCAAAGTTGCTTTCATACTAGCAGCCGTACTTAGATAATCACGATGAGCACCACCTAATGGCTCTTCAATGATAGAGTCAATTAAACCTAGCTCTTTTAAACGAGGTGCCACTAGCCCCATCGCTTCTGCCGCTTGAGGGGCTTTATCTGAATCACGCCATAAAATAGACGCACACCCTTCAGGAGAAATAACTGAGTAGGTTGAATACTGAAGCATATTGACATAATCGCCAATACCGATAGCCAACGCACCACCAGAACCGCCTTCACCAACAACGTTACAAATCACTGGAACTTTCAAACCTGACATCACTTTAAGATTGCGTGCAATCGCTTCTGACTGTCCGCGCTCTTCTGCACCAACACCAGGATAAGCACCAGCCGTATCAATGAAAGTAATAACAGGGATATTAAATCGCTCAGCCATTTCCATTAAACGTAATGCTTTACGGTAACCTTCTGGGCGAGGCATACCAAAGTTACGGCGTACTTTTTCTTTAGTTTCACGGCCTTTTTCATGACCAATAATCATCACAGGACGCCCATCTAAACGTGCAAGGCCACCGACAATTGCTTTATCGTCAGCGTAAGCACGATCACCCGCTAACTCATCAAACTCCGTAAAAGCATGTTCAATATAATCTAACGTATGAGGACGCTTTGGATGACGAGCCAGTTGGGCAACTTGCCATGCACCTAAATCACCAAAGATTTTTTTCTTCAGTTCTAAACTTTTTGCTTCTAATTGGCTGATCTCTTTACCCAAATCAACAGAAGTGTCGCCACCATGGCGTGACACTTCGCGTAAAGCTTCAATTTTAGCTTCTAGTTCAACAATGGGTTTTTCAAATTCAAGAAAATCTAGGCTCATCAATGGATCCTTTATATCATTTTAATTTTTTTATCACTTTAAGGCATTGAACCGAAAACGGCGATAAAAATCATACAGGGCGTCACTGAAAATATTCAAAGCGAAATTGCAAACCGAAGCAACCAATTCATAATTTGAATAACAATGTACTAATAATGCCCTGTTATTTAGTTAAATTCGAGTTCTACTTGCTTAGAACCAATAAGAAGTTTCAATTCGTCGATCAAATCGTCTTCTGGCGTAACACGCCATTCAACCCCTAATGAGAGTTTTGCTCGAGCATTTTGGCGTTGATAGTAAATATTTACAGGTACTGTTCCTGCGCGATATGGCTCTAAAATACGAGTAAACTTTTCAAAAAACTTACCATCCATTTGGGATTCATCAAGCGAAATTGATAACCCTTGGGCATATTTTTCACGCGCATCCGCTAAGCTCATGACCTCACGAGCGGACATTTTAAGCCCACCATTGAAGTCATCAAAGCTGACCTGTCCAGAAACGACCACTATTTTATCTTGTTCTAGCAATTCAGCATACCTTTCTAAGGCATCTGAGAACAACATTACCTCAACACGACCAGAACGATCGTCGAGTGTCATTAAACCTATTCGTGTTCCACGTTTGGTGGTCATCACACGTGAAGCAATCACCAACCCCGCCACCGTCATAGATTGATCGCGACGAGTAGGTTGTAAATCATTCAATCGACACTGAGTATACTTAGCTAATTCTTTTAAATAAGCATTAATAGGGTGACCAGTTAAATATAGACCTAATGTTGCTCGCTCGCCTTCAAGCCATACTTTTTCTGGCCATTTTGGTACTTGAGCATACGCTTGCTCGACTTCTTCAGGTGCTTCAGTTAACACGCCAAACATATCTGACTGGCCAAAAGATTCAGCTTGGTGAAATTGTCCCGCCGCCTTCACCGCTTCATCTAAAGAAGCCATCATTGCTGCGCGGTGTGGCCCTAAACGATCTAACGCTCCTGCTTGAATCAATTTTTCAGTGACGCGTTTATTGCATTTCTTTAAATCCACACGCGCACAAAAATCAAATAAATCTTTGAAATGACCACCTTGCTCACGACAAGCAATAATATTTTCAATCGGAGCTTCACCGACACCTTTTATGGCACCGATGCCATAAACAATAGCGCCATCTTCATCTACATTGAAACGATATAGACCTGAATTAACGTCCGGTGGCAAAACCTTGAGGTTCATGCGTAAACATTCATCTACCAGGCCAACCACTTTTTCCGTGTTGTCCATATCAGCGGTCATCACCGCAGCCATGAATTCAGCTGGAAAATGTGTTTTTAACCAAAGGGTTTGATATGAAACGAGTGCGTAAGCCGCTGAGTGTGACTTGTTGAATCCATAACCTGCGAATTTCTCCACCAAGTCAAAGATCTTCATCGATAGTTCACCATCAACACCAATACTTTCAGCGCCCGATTTAAATATTGAACGCTGTTTAGCCATTTCCTCTGGTTTTTTCTTACCCATGGCACGGCGAAGCATATCGGCGCCACCAAGGGTATAGCCAGCAAGAATTTGGGCAATTTGCATTACTTGTTCTTGATACAAAATAATGCCATAAGTCGGCTCTAACGTTTCTTTTAAAGACTCATGTTGCCAGGTTGAATCAGGATAAGACACTTCCTCTCGACCATGTTTTCGGTCAATAAAGTTATCTACCATGCCCGATTGAAGAGGCCCTGGGCGGAACAAGGCAACCAAAGCGATAATATCTTCAAAACAATCTGGTTGTAGACGTTTGATCAAATCTTTCATACCACGTGATTCAAGTTGGAACACCGCGGTCGTTTCAGAATTTTGTAGTAGCCTAAATGAAGCGGGATCAGCCAAAGGTATCGATTCAATTCGAACCGGTTCCTTCCCTTCCTTTTCAAGTTTAGGATTAATTAACCCCAAGGCCCAATCGATGATGGTTAAGGTACGAAGCCCTAAGAAGTCAAACTTAACTAAACCTGCCGTTTCTACGTCATTTTTATCAAATTGTGTTACGGGAAAATTACCATCTGCATCACAATAAATGGGCGCAAAGTCAGTAATGGTCGTGGGTGAGATAACCACACCACCGGCATGTTTACCTGCATTTCGAGTACACCCTTCTAAAATACGGCACATGTCGATAAGTTCTTTAACGTCTTCATCGGCAGCATAAATTTCAGGTAATTGTGGCTCTGCTTCAAATGCCTTAGCGAGAGTCATCCCCGGATCCGGGGGCACCATTTTTGAAATACGATCAACAAAACCGTACGGATGCCCTAACACACGACCCACATCACGAATCACAGCTTTCGCCGCCATGGTGCCAAAAGTAATGATCTGTGACACTGCATCACGACCATACATTTCAGCAACGTGATCAATCACTCGGTCACGCTTATCCATACAAAAATCGATATCAAAGTCAGGCATCGAAACACGTTCTGGGTTTAAGAAACGTTCAAACAGTAAATCGTATTCTAGCGGATCAAGATCGGTAATTTTTAATGCATAAGCCACTAATGAGCCTGCACCTGAACCACGACCGGGACCAACAGGAATATCATTATCTTTCGACCATTGGATAAATTCCATTACGATCAAAAAATAACCGGGAAACCCCATCTGGTTAATAACATCAAGTTCAACCTGCAAACGCTCATCGTATTCAGGTCTACGTTCTAAACGTACTTTTTCATCAGAAAATAAAAACTCAAGTCGCTCCTCAAGGCCCTCACGAGATTTTTTAACTAAAAAGTCTTCTATCGCGAGACCTTCAGTGGGAAAGTTAGGCAAAAAGTATTCACCCAATCGAACCGTCACATTACAGCGTTTCGCTATTTCCACGCTGTTTTGCAGAGCTTCAGGAATGTCTTTAAATAATTCGCACATTTCATCTTCAGTGCGTAAGTATTGTTGTGAACTGTAGTTTTTAGGACGCCTAGGATCTTCAAGCGTATAGCCATCATGAATAGCAACACGTATCTCATGCGCATCGAACTGATCTGGCGTTAAGAACACCACTTCATTAGTCGCCACAACAGGTAAATCGTATTGCTCGGCAACATCCAGAGCAAAATGCAAATAGCTTTCTTCGTCGGCACGCCCAGTACGAGTCAATTCAAGATAGAAATGATCAGGAAAATGCTCTTGATAGAAATCAACGCAGCGTTCAAGTAAGGGTTGATTACCTTTAAGTAAAGCGCGCCCAACTTCCCCAACTCGTCCACCAGAGAGAATAATTAATCCATCTTTATGATTGACGAGCCACTCTTTATCAATAACGGGTTGATGCTGTACATGCCCTCGTTGATAAGCTTCTGAAATCAACAACGTTAGATTTTTATAGCCAGCATTATTTTTCGCTAAAACCGTTATCTTCGTAAGCTCATCACCAAACTCAGATGATTGAAGCGTGAAATCAGCGCCGATAATTGGCTTAATCCCACATCCATGTGCCGTACTGTAAAATTTCACTAAACCACATAGGTTTGTAAAGTCAGTTAAGGCCATTGCAGGCATGCCATATTCGGCCACCTTTTTCACCAACGGTGGCACTTTTGATAGACCATCTACCATGGAATAATCACTGTGAACGCGAAGATGTACAAACTTAGGATCGGACATAGATTTACTGTTTTTAACCATTATTGATGAAAGTGTAAGGGCGAAGTGAGGACGCAACAATCATTTTAATATTTTTGCTCCTTATTCTGTTATGCCAAGTACTTTTTTCACGGGTTTATAACTTTTTCGGTATTGAGCAAGCAATTCAGGATATTGACGAATTCCGTATAACTCAATCGCTTCTAGATGCACTTTCGTTGGATACCCATTATGGCGAGCAAAACCAAACTCTGGATATTGACTATCTAATTGCTTCATCTCTTCATCACGAGCCACTTTAGCGATAATAGAAGCCGCGCTAATCTCGGCCACGCGTAAATCGCCTTTGACAACGGCTAAACTTGGCACAGGAAGTGTTGGGACACGATTGCCATCAATTAAGACAAATTCAGGTGCTATCGACAACCCCGCCACCGCTCTTTGCATCGCGACCATTGTCGCTTGAAGGATATTCAGATCATCAATTTCAGAAGCCTCGCAACGCCCCAAAGACCAAGCTAATGCTTTTTCTTTAATTTCAGGTAATAAGGCTAAACGTTTTTTTTCTGATAATTTTTTTGAATCATTGAGCCCGTTAATCGGGTTATTCGGATCCAAAATAACCGCCGCGGTCACCACCGCACCCAGTAAAGGCCCCCGCCCTACTTCATCCACACCAGCGAAAATCTGGTAGCCTTGTGGGTATTCAAAATCGGGGAATATCACGCTCATTTATCATTCTCATCATCGTGTAAAATCAATGTAGGATCAATTAAACGCAATACAGCCTTCGCGGCTTGCGCGTCAGCATCTTTACGTATCCATTGATGCATGTCATGAAAAGATGCCTGCATATCTTTTCCTTCATCTGTCATTAAGCGCTCTATTTCTTGTGTTAAATTTTCTGGCGTACAGTTTTCTTGCAAATATTCTTTTACCAATTCTTTATCGGCTAGAATATTAGGTAACGACACGTAAGGTGTTTTCAACATACGTCTTGCAATAAAAGCGGTTAATGCATTAACACGATACCCGACAACCATAGGACGATTGACCAACATACACTCTAACGCAACGGTACCGGATGCTAGCATCACAATATCAGACGCTTCCATTACCGTTCGCGCTGTACCATCAATTAATTCAAAATGAAGTTCCGGTGCGATAAAATGCCATGCCGCTTCAAATTGCTCACGACGCTTTTGATTTACAACAGCAACAACAAAACCAAGCTCAGGATGATTCTTAGATAATTTTTGACAAGTTTGAATAAATGGCTCACATAACATTTTCAATTCAGACCCACGGCTTCCTGGTAATACGGCAAGCCATGTTTTTCTTTGCTCTAAACCTAACGTTTCACGAGCACTCACCTTGTCAGTTTCAAGTGGAATGGTATCTGCAAGAGTGTGCCCAATAAATTCACAAGGTACATTGAACTTATCGTAGAAGGCTTTTTCAAAGGGTAGGAACGCAAGCACCAAATTGGTCGCTTCTGCAATACCATGAATACGGTTTTGACGCCAAGCCCAAACCGATGGGCTGACATAATGGACGGTTTTGATGCTCGCCCGTTTTAAATCTAACTCGACACGTAAGTTAAAGTCAGGTGCATCTATACCAATGAAGACATCTGGTGGATTTTGCTTAAAGTGCTCAACAATCGTCTTTTTTACTTTAAGTAAACGAGGTAAGCGACCGAGTACTTCAACCAATCCCATGACCGAAAGTTCTTCCATTTCGAATAATGACTGGCACCCTTCAGCTATCATTTGCGGACCACCGATCCCAACAAATTCAGCATCTGGATGAAGATCTTTTATGGCTTTAATCAAACCTGCACCTAGCGTATCACCAGATAATTCACCAGCTATAACACCAATTCTTAATGGACGAGTCATACCACACCTTTGGCCTATGCCTAAACTTGTATTAAACAGATTTCAACAAAAAAGGCCTAAGCAATTTAGGCCTTTCTATCACATAAAATGAATTCTATTAACGGATAATACCGCGTTCAGTATTCTCTAGCATCTCAGAGAAACGAGCAACCGATGGCCACTCTTTTTCCATCTCTTTCAAGATAGGCTTCACTTCTTCAAGTGTTTTACCTGAACGATATATTTCTTTGTATGCTTTTTGTAAAGCGCGAATCTCTGGCTTCTCAAACCCATTGCGCTTCAAACCAACAAGATTTAAACCAAATGGAGAAGCATGATTGCCTTGAGCCAAAACATAAGCGGGAATATCTTGTACAACTGCAGAACAACCACCTACATAAGCATAAGCACCAACAGTACAAAATGGATGAATCGCTGACAAAGCCATTACTCCAGCATAATCACCAACGGTCACATGCCCACCAAGAATAGAGTTATTTCCAATATGAGTATAGTTACCGACTATCACATCATGGGCGATATGTGCATTGACACAAAGTAAATTATCGTTACCTACGACTGTTTCTGCTTTATCTTGGGTGGTTCCACGATGGATTTGGACACTTTCGCGGATGACATTACGATCACCAATAATAACCTTAGTAATCTCACCACCATATTTCTTATCTTGGTTCTCTTCGCCAATAACTGCTTGTGGAAAAATACGGTTATCTTTACCTATCACTGTATGACCTTTAATCACAACGTGTGACATGATCTCTGTCCCTTCACCGATTTCAACCGTTGAAGTAATATAGGTAAACGGACCAACAATAACATTGGCGCCAATTTTTGCACCCTCTTCAACCACTGCTGCTGGATGAATTTGAGCCGTTTCATGAATCATAGACATCTCAATTTTTTAGAATTCGCGACGAGCGCATTTTAACTCAGCGGAACAAACCACCTCACCGTCTACTTTCGCGACACCATTAAACAAAGCGATCCCGCGACGTTCTTTTAAAAACTCCACTTCAATAATTAATTGATCACCCGGTACAACAGGTTTTCGGAATTTAGCATTATCAATACTCGCGAAGTAGTACAACTCATTTTCTGTTGGAGCACCAAACGATTTAAATGCCAACAACCCTGTTGCTTGAGCCATTGCTTCAAGAATAAGAACGCCAGGAAAAATAGGCAGTTGAGGGAAATGACCCGTAAATTGAGGCTCATTAACAGAAACATTTTTTAAACCAACTAAATATTTGCCTTCTTGATAATCAGTAACACGATCAATCAATAAAAATGGGTAGCGATGAGGTAGCAACTCTTTGATTTCAGTAATATTTAATGTTTTATTTTCTGTAGTCAAAATCATTATCCTATGAATAATCTTAAAAATAGCATTAATGTTGATTATAAACGAAAAAGGCCTGCAATGGGCAGGCCTTTATAAAAGTCAGACCGACTAATCTTCAATTTTTTTTTCTAATGCTTTTACACGCTTATGCATTTCATCAATTTTAAGAGTTCGAGCGGCTGTTTTACGCCATTCTTTGTTGGTTTGAAGTGGGATGCCCGATGAATAAATCCCTTTTTCAGGAATACTACGCATAACCATTCCCATACCAGTAATGGTTACGCCATCTGCAATTTCAATGTGACCATTTAAGGCTGATGCCCCACCAATAATACAGTACTTACCAATTTTGACACTACCTGCAACAGTGGTACAACCAGCAAGTGCCGTGCCATAACCGATATGGACATTATGAGCAATTTGAAGATGATTATCGATAATGACATTATCTTCAATAACCGTATCTTCGATTGCACCACGATCAATCGTAGTACAAGACCCTATTTCAACACGGTTACCTATATTCACCGAACCAAGTTGAGGTATCTTTACCCACTCACCTTTATTGTTCGCATAGCCAAAACCATCTGCACCAATAACAGTGTTCGACTGAATTAAACAAGAATCACCAATCACTACATTGTGGTAAATACTCACATTCGCCCACATTTTAGTATTAGAACCAATATTGGCATTCTGACCAATAAAACATCCAGCCCCGATGACAACGTTATCACCTAATTGAACACCAGACTCAATAACCGCATTGTGACCAATACAAACACCGTCACCTAAGATGGCATCAGAAGCAATATAAGCAGAAGCTTCGATACAACTAGCAGGTTCTGGTGTCGTATCTAAGGCTTGAGCAACTAATGCAAAAGCAAGATATGGATCATCAACGACTATAGCATTCGTCTGACAAAGCTCTAGCTCACTTGATTTAATCAAGATAGCTGTCGCTTTACATTCTCCTAAATGCTTACGGTATTTGGCGTTAGTCAAAAAGGTGATTTGTTCATCACCGGCTTTATCCATGGCTGCGATACTGGAAACGATAAGCTCACCGTTTCCATGTAATTCACCGCCAGTGATTGCTGCTAACTCAGCAAGGGTTAGTTTTGGCATCATTAATTTTTATTACTTAAGTTCTTTAATAACAGCATCAGTGATATCTGAATTCGGCTTCGCATACTGTAAAGCCTGCGCATCAATGATCATATCGTAGCCTTGTTTTTCAGCAACTGTTTTAATGGCCTTCTGAATAGTGACAAACAGTTTTTGCTTCTCAGAGCCTTCACGTTGTTTCGCATCTTGCTCTAAAGATTGTGCTTTAACTTTATATTCAGCTTGTAATGAACCAATCTCAATTTGCAGCTTACGCATGCCATCTTCACCTAAGATTTGACCATCTCGACGTGCTTTGTCCATTTTCGTCTGAATTTTCTTTTGAATAGAGTCTAGTTGACCTTTCTCATCTTTAAATTCAGATTGAAGTTTTTTAGCTATCGCTTCACGTTGTGGCAAAGTTTGAAAAACTTTCGCAGTATTAACATAACCTATTTTTTCAGCAGCCTGTGCCGCATTGGCAGCTAAAGACGATGTCAAGATAACTAAACTGATACCAGCTACTTTAATAAATTTTTTCACAATCATTTCCTTACAAAAAGAGCTAAAAATTAGAATGTTCGACCTATAGTAAAGGTGAAGAACTCTTCATCATCGCCATCATAGATCTCAATGGGTTTAGCCATAGAGAAGACTAAAGGTCCCATAGGGGACACCCACTGTAGTGCAATACCATATGACGCACGATACGCGAATGGATCAGAGTAATCATAGTAGTAGTCTTTACCTGCCATGTTTGCATCCGTATCTCGATACTTAAACTCTGTATCCCACACACTCGCCACATCAATAAACACACTGGTTCGTAGCGAGTTTTGTATTTCCTCCGAAGCAAACGGCGTTGGTACGATCAACTCTATACTTGCCGTTGCTGTAGCGTTACCACCAACAGATTCATCTGTAGCAACGTAGTTAGGGTTGTTACCACCATTGGAACCACCTTGGTCATAAACTGCTTTCGGACCTGCCGAATTCGAGCCAAAGCCCCGTAATGAGGAGAAACCACCAGCATAATAGTTCTCATAGAATGGAAACAAGTTATCATTTCCATCAGTTGAACCATAACCATTTCCATACCCTAATCGACCACGTAACAAGAGTGTGAAATCTTGTTTTTTCGTTAATGGTATGTACTGTTTGGCATCATATTGCATTTTATAGTACGGAACGTCAGAGCCAGGTACGGTTATTTTAAAAGTCGCTCTTTGATGATTACCCGCGGTTGGAAAATAACCTTTATTTAAATTATTTCTCGTCCAAGAAATATTAACATCGTAATCATTTACATTCAGCTCACCCGTTTGAGAGTCATAGTTTCCTGCACTTTCTTGAGTATTTAAGAAACCTTCGTTTTGTACATATGGATCAATATTAGATATTTTATTGTGTGTATAACCAATGCCAAGCTCAATATAGTTGAGTTCATTAACTGGGAAGCCCCAAGTCAAATCAGTCCCGTAACTTTGGTTGGTATAGTCAACAATACCGGCTTCTGAAGCCTCAAATTCACTGTAGAAAACTTTACCCCCCAAACTCACACCATCGAGAGTCCAATATGGATCACGGTATTCTAAGCTAATATTTTTTTGATAATCATTGGTCATGGCATTAATACCAATTCGATTACCCGTCCCCAAGAAGTTATCTTGTTGTAATCCGACCTGAAAACTGACACCAGACTCGGTACCATAACCAATACCAAAATTAATACTGCCCGAGTTAGCCTCTTTCACGCTGTAAACCACATCAACTTGGTCATCCGTTCCCGGCACACGCTGAGTTTGAACATCAACTGTCTCAAAATAGCCGAGGCGATTAAGACGAGCTTTACCTGTTTCAATCGACTTTGAGTTCAACCAACCGCTTTCCATTTGACGCATCTCACGACGAAGTACTTCATCTTTTGTGATGTTATTGCCAGTAAAGCGGATGTCTCTCACATAAATACGATTACCAGGATCAACTTGAACCGTTAGTTTTACTTCTTTTTTAATATCATCAAATTCAGGAATGGTTTGAACTTTTGGATACGCATATCCAGACTCACCTAATGTTTTTTTAATACCATCTTCAAGCCCAGTCACTAAAGAGCCATTGTAGGTATCCCCTACAGCAAATGGCACCATCGCTTTAAAGTCAGCATCTTTACCAATAAGATCACCGCGAAATGATACGTCTTTTATTTTGTACGGTTCACCTTCATCAAGATTTAAAGTGATGTATACACCTTTTTTATCCGGTGAAATCGAAACCTGTGTCGAGGTTACTTGGAACTTCAAATAACCTCGATCAAAATAATAACTACGCAATTTTTCAATATCACCAGCAAGGACTTGCTTTTGATATTTTTCATCTGCAAGGAAGTTCCACCAAGGCACATCAGCATTTAAATCAAAACGAGAAAGGAGCTCTTTATCTGTGTAAACTTCATTACCTATAAAATTGATTTGTTGGATTTTAGCTGAAACACCTTCGGTAAAAACAAACTTTAGATCAGAGCGATTACGAGGTAGAGGGGTCACAATGGCTTTTACCGTCGCATTATATTTACCGACACTGTAGTAAAAATCTTCTAGACCTTTTTCAATTGTACTCAATTTTGTTCGATCTAATGCTTCACCAACACGGATACTTGAAGCATCTAAATTTTGCTTCAATTGCTCATCTTTAATGGCTTTATTACCAGAAAATGAAATATCAGCAATCGTCGGTCGTTCTTTCACTTTTACAAGTAAAACATCACCATCGCGGAAAACCTTCACATCTTCAAAATTCCCTGAAGAGTAAAGCGCTTGAATGATAGAAGATGCATCTTGTTCATCAACTCTATCACCCACTCGAACTGGCATTTTCAACAGCACTGCACCAAGTGCAACTCGCTGTAAACCTTCAATTTTTATATCTGAAACTTCGAAAGATTCAGCCTGTGCAACCGTACTGATCATCAGCAAGGTCATAATCCATAAACGCTTGATCGCCATAAATGTTCTTATTAATCCTTTATACTACTAGGCCTTGTTTAACCACCATGGGTGCTACAGACGAGCGAAATCATTAAAAATTGCAATTAACATCAGTGAAAAAATCGCTGCACTGCCAATTTTATATCCTACTTCTTGAATTTTTTCTGGTATTGGACGACGAATCACCGCTTCAATCGCGAAAAATAACAAATGACCACCATCTAATACGGGCAACGGCATAAGGTTGATAATCCCGAGATTAACGCTAATTAATGCTAGAAAACCTAAAAAGTACACTAAACCATAGTCAGCTGTCGCACCAGCACCTTTTGCTATCGAAATAGGCCCACTTAAATTTTTAATCCCTACATCGCCAGTAAACAACTTCTTAACCATCGTTAACGTTAAGTTAATGATCTGGCCTGTTTTCTCTACTGCTTTAGGTATGGACTCAAAAAAACCAAATTTTTGTTCAAATCGATAAGTTTCTGGCCATTCTCCCATTGATGGCGCAATACCTGCAAACCCTATTATGTCACCATTTTTTAAAGTTTTGCTATCTGGAATTAAAGTAATGTGTTCATCCAAACCATTGCGATTAACTTGTAATTCAATTGACTGATCCGGGCTTGCTTTTACCGCAACAATAAATTCTTGCCAGTCAGCAACTTTCTGACCATTTATTGCGACAAGCTTATCCCCAACTTTAAACCCTGCTTTTTCCGCTGCACTGCCTTCGCTCACATTGGAAATGGTAGAAATAATTTCAGGCCGGAATGGTTGAAACCCTAACGTTGCCATCGCGGAATCAATTTCAGGATCAAAAACCCATTCACTTGTATCTAAAGTAACCGTTCTCACCGCACCAATATCTTGCGGCGAACTCACCTTCAAAATGATTGATTCATCCCCGATATGTGAGACCAATGCCATATTGACTGAATCCCAATCTGAAGTTTGGATACCTGAAATTTCTTTTAGTTCCATCCCGGGTTCAATTCCTGCTTTTGCAATAATTGAATTAGGTGTGACATCCCCAATGACTGGCTTTACTGCGGGCACGCCAATCATAAAAACTAGCCAGTAAGCAAAAATGGCAAAAAAGAAATTAAAGGCAGGTCCGGCCGCAACAATCGCGCTACGACGCCATAAACTTTTATGGTTGAAAGCAAAGTGTTTTTGTTCGTCAGGAACATCATCCACTCTTGAATCAAGCATTTTAACAAAACCACCTAACGGAATCATGGAGATTGAATATTCCACACCATCCTTCGCTTTACGACTCCATAAAGACTTTCCAAATCCAATTGAAAATTTCTCCACTTTCACACCGCAACGGCGTGCAACCCAAAAGTGTCCAAACTCATGCACAGCAACAAGAATGCCGAGTGCTACAATAAATGAAGCTAAATTCCATAAGATGCTGATCATTACGTACGCTCTGCTACTAATTCTTCTGCATAAATTCGAGCTATTCTATCTAGCTCAAGTAAGCTTTCCAAACTCTCTGTACTAAGAGTCGATAAGCGACACACTTTAGACATTATTTTATCATTAACAATCGCTATATCAGTGAATTTAAGTTTCCGGTCTAAAAAAGCTTGAACCGACACTTCATTTGCAGCATTAATAGCGGTTGTAGCGTGCTGGCCAGTATAACAAGCGTCTATTGCCAATTGTAGGCAAGGGTAGCGTGACATATCTGGAGCTAAAAATGTAAGTTCAGCGAGTTGAGTAAAATCCAACGATTTCACACCAGAAAGAATTCTATTCGGGTAAGACATCGATAACGCTATCGGTGTGCACATATCAGGTTCACCAAGTTGGGCAATGACAGAGCCATCGTTATATTGCACCATCGAATGTATAACAGATTGGGGGTGAATCAATACTTTTAATTGATCTTGTCTAGCATTAAATAGCCATTTTGCCTCAATAAACTCCAAACCTTTATTCATCATAGTGGCAGAATCAACAGAAATTTTTGGACCCATCGACCAATTAGGATGAGCAATCGCCATTTCAGGAGTCATTTGAGGTAAGGTTGAAATATCGCTATAGCGGAATGGGCCACCAGAACCCGTGAGTAAAATAGACTCAACACCGTTGGCTTGTAAATCACAGTAACCAATATCCGCTTGGACATTTTGAGATAAGCATTGAAAAATTGCATTATGCTCACTATCTACGGGTAAAATCTGCGCTCCGTACTGTTTTGCCGCATCAATAAAAAATTGGCCAGACATCACTAAAGATTCTTTATTGGCTAATAAAATACGCTTTCCAGCTTTAACTGCTGCCATCGTAGGTAATAAGCCTGAAGATCCAACAATCGCAGCCATGACCATATCAACCTTAGGGGAAGATGATATTTCACACAGACCATCCATCCCTGCAAGTACCGAGGTTGGACTTTTAATAAACGCTAATTTTTTTTGTAGCTGTAAAGCACTAGCATGATCGGCCATCACCGCGTATTCAGGCTGCCACTTTAGACATAGCTGATACATTTTATCAACATTGGAGTGAGCCGCTAAAGCATAAACAGAGAAATCATCTCGATTGTGCTCAATAACTGACAATGTACTTGCGCCGATGGATCCCGTCGCACCTAAAATTGTTATCTTTTTCATATAAAATTAACCATTAGATTTGAGAATATCGAAAAGACACAAGTTATTGACAAAGGAAGTACAACAGAGCAAAAACAGGAAAAGCAGCGATTAGGCTATCAATGCGGTCAAGTATTCCACCATGACCCGGTATGATATTACTGCTGTCTTTAATATTGGCCACTCTCTTGAGCATACTTTCAACTAAATCACCTAATACTGAAATAACAACCGTAATAAACGTAATAGCTAGCATTGCGATCCAGCTCGTAAAATGGATATCTAATAATTGTGAGCCAAACCAACCAACGACCATAGCAAGAACCACGCCGCCTAATAAGCCTTCTAACGTTTTATTAGGGCTGACATTCGGTGCCATTTTATGTTTCCCAAATGTTTTCCCCGTAAAATAAGCTCCCGTATCAGCAGCCCAAACGAGTAAACAAACAAACATAACTAATTTAGCGCCGTGGTAGGGATGGACGTCATAGCTCTCTGCTCTTAATAAAAAAACAGCCCATAAAAACGGAATCAATGACAACATTCCAAAAATATGTCTTGAAGAAATACAGTTTTGCCAAAACTTCATCCTTTTAGGATAGGTTAATGCAAGTACACTAGCAAAAACCCACCATACACTACCAAGCGCTAGCAGCCATAAATGACTCTGATTCACCATGGATAAACTTTGTGTATCAAATGGGAAAACAACAAAACTGATAGCTAAAACAGCCAGAGAAGGAAGCAAACTTATTTTACGGGATTTAGGCTCAACAAATTGTGTCCACTCCCAGAACCCCATTATAGATACCGCAGTTAGCGCAATAATGAAAAAAGGAATTGAAAGTTCAAACACCCCCCATACAACAAGAGGGGCTAATATAAGTGCTGTAATAATTCTTTGTTTCAAACGTTAATCCTTTATTTTTCTTTCATCAACGATTGAAGTTGCTCGCTCGTGCAACCAAACCGTCTTTCCCTGTTAATAAACCAAGTAATAGCATCTAGCAGCGCTTGTTCATTAAATTCGGGCCAAAATAATTCTGTAAAATACAATTCAGCATAAGCCATTTGCCAAAGCATGAAGTTACTAATGCGGCATTCACCACTTGTTCGTATCATTAAATCAACATCAGGAAGATCAGACATAGATAAATGTTGAGAAATTTTATCTTCGGTTATATTTTCAGGGATCAATTCACCACTGGCAACTTGAGTTGCCACATATTTAACCGCTTCAGTAATATCCCAGCGACCACCATAGTTCGCAGCAACATTAATGACCATTCCTGAATTATTCTCAGTTAACGCTTCAGCATCAAAAATCTTCTGCTGTAATGCTTTGTTAAATCGAGTTTTATCCCCAATAACACGTAATTTCAAATTATTTTTATGTAATTTCTTCACTTCACGAGTTAATACGGTGATGAATAAATCCATCAACAAGCTGACTTCTTCTTCTGGACGTTTCCAATTTTCACTACTAAAAGCAAACAAAGTCACCACTTTAATACCTAAACGACTTGCGGTACTAATCGTGTCTCGAACCGACTTTACTGCCATACGATGACCATAAAGACGAGGCTTACCTTGCTTTTTTGCCCAACGACCATTTCCATCCATAATAATAGCAATGTGTTGAGGTAATAAATCTGATGAGAATTGAGAATTAGACATTATAGTATTCATTGTCGTGGGGGAAATATGCATAAAAAAAGCGCTATGCTGTCCAGCACAGCGCTTTTAAGCAAAAAATAAATGGATTTAGACTTCCATTAACTCTTTTTCTTTAACCGCAAGCAATTCATCGATATGTTTTACAGCAGCATCTGTGATTTTTTGAATTTCATCTTGTGCTTTACGATCCTCATCTTCCGAAATTTCTTTATCTTTCAGAAGCGATTTAAGATCAGCATTTGCATCACGACGAATATTACGAACAGCAACTCGGCCACCTTCTGCTTCACCACGTACAATCTTAACAAGATCTTTACGACGTTCTTCAGTTAATGCAGGAAGAGGAACACGGATAACCGTACCCGCAGACATTGGATTTAAACCAAGATCAGACTTCATGATGGCCTTTTCCACTGCTGGTGTCAGCTCTCTATCAAAAACAGTAATCGCTAATGTACGGGCATCTTCAGCAATGATATTAGCCACTTGATTTAAAGGGGTTGGGGCACCGTAATATTCAACAGAAATATTTTGTAGAATACTTGGATGTGCACGGCCTGTACGAATTTTTGAAAGGTTATTTTTAAGTGCTTCAACACTTTTTGCCATGCGCTCTTGAGCGTCTTTTTGAATTTCGTTAATCACGATATCACCTTGTTATTTGTATTGTCAGCAGAGCCATAGTATGAAAACTGAGGCCCGCATGTTCCATCTAAATTATGCTTGTTCGCTAATCAGAGTGCCTTCTTGCTCACCCATTACTACGCGACGTAATGCTCCAGGCTTATTCATGTTGAATACACGGATAGGCATTTTGTGATCACGAGCCAAAGTAAAAGCAGCTAAGTCCATCACTTTTAATTCTTTTTCTAATACACTGTTGTAGCTAAGTTTATCACATAAAGTTGCATCAGGGTTAGCAACCGGATCAGCGGTATAAACACCGTCCACCTTGGTGGCTTTTAATACGATATCCGCTTCAATTTCAATCCCACGAAGACACGCGGCAGAATCGGTAGTAAAAAATGGATTTCCAGTGCCAGCAGAAAAAATAACCACGCGACCTTGGCGTAATTGGCTAATGGCATCAGCCCAATTATAATCATCACATACGCCTTTCAATTGAATCGCTGACATTACACGAGCATTCACATAAGCGCGGTGAAGTGCGTCACGCATTGCTAAGCCATTCATAACCGTTGCAAGCATGCCCATATGATCGCCGACAACACGATTCATACCCGCTTCAGCAAGACCGGCACCACGGAATAAATTTCCACCGCCTATCACCACGCCAACTTGAACTCCAAGTTCAACCAATTCTTTAATTTCTTGTGCCATGCGATCCAATACCGTTGGATCGATACCAAAACCTTCTTCACCTTGTAGAGCTTCACCACTTAGTTTTAATAAAATTCGTTGATATGCAGGCTTAGGATTCGTTGTCATGGAGTTTACCTTTCAAAAAGTGTTATTTGATTAACTGTTATGGATAAATATTTTCGATATTGAAAACCAAGCTCGCCAATATTCATTCATAACAATTCAACAGCTTACCTTTATTCGCAAAAAGACCGCGGCATAACCACGGTCTCTTTCATGCGCTATACAAAACAGGAATTAACCTTTTTGTACCGCAGCAACTTCATCAGCAAAGCTCATTTCAACGGCTTTCTCGATGCCTTCACCAACTTCTAAACGAACAAAGTTAGTTACCGTTGCGCCTTTCTCTTTCAAGAATTCACCAACAGTTTTCTTTGGTTCCATAATGAATGGTTGACCAGTAAGAGAAACCTCACCAGTAAACTTCTTCATACGACCAATAACCATCTTCTCAGCGATTTCTTGTGGCTTGCCTTCGTTCATTGCGATTTCAACTTGAACCGCTTGCTCTTTAGCAACCACATCAGCTG
Organism: Vibrio casei; assembly: GCF_002218025.2. Classification (NCBI taxonomy): domain Bacteria; kingdom Pseudomonadati; phylum Pseudomonadota; class Gammaproteobacteria; order Vibrionales; family Vibrionaceae; genus Vibrio; species Vibrio casei. The sequence goes on from NZ_AP018680.1 coordinate 1,957,990, forward strand.
GAACGTCTTCAGGGTTCACGTACTCAGGCTTAGAAGCAGCGACGTGCATAGCAACGTGCTTAATTGTTTCTTCATCTGCATCACCCGCAACAACTACGCCAATGCGCTCGCCGTGACGGTATGAACCAACTTTAGCACCTTCAATGTAAACAACACGACGAATGCCAATGTTTTCACCAATTTTAGCCACTAGAGCAATACGCTCTTCTTCAAACTTAGCTTGAAGTGCTTCAACGTCTAAACGCTCAGATAGAGCGGCGTCAAGTACAGAGTTAGCAAATGCTAAAAAGCTTGAATCTTTAGCAACGAAGTCTGTTTGACAGTTTACTTCTAGAAGTGCTGCAAAACCTTCGCCTTCTTTTACTAAGATAGTACCTTCAGCAGCAACGTTACCCGCTTTTTTAGCTGCTTTAGCTGCACCGCTTTTACGCATGTTTTCAATTGCTAATTCAATATCAGCATTTGCTTCAACAAGCGCTTTTTTACAATCCATCATGCCTGCGCCAGTACGCTCACGCAATTCTTTAACTAGAGCAGCAGTTACTGTTGCCATGGTTTAATCCTCGATTGATTCCAAAAATGGTAATAAAAACAAGGGCCAGCCTAATTTCAAATTAAAAGCATGACCCCTATTTGTAACTATAACTTACACTTGGCTACCCTATTATGACAACCAAGCTAAGTGACAAGGAGCTAGGATATTAAGCTTCTTCTACGAAAGCATCTTTATCTGAAGCTGCAACTACGTCTTTGTTACGACCTTCGGTTACAGCTTGAGCTGCAGCGTTTAGGTATAATTGTACCGCACGGATTGCATCATCGTTACCTGGGATAACGAAATCAACGCCATCTGGATCAGAGTTTGTATCTACAACAGCGAATACTGGAATACCTAGGTTGTTCGCTTCTTTAATTGCAATGTGCTCATGATCAGCATCGATTACGAATAGTGCGTCAGGAAGGCCACCCATGTTTTTGATACCACCAAGTGATTTCTCTAGCTTCTCCATATCGCGAGTACGCATTAGAGCTTCTTTCTTAGTTAGTTTCTCAAAAGTACCGTCTTGAGCTTGCGCTTCAAACTCTTTAAGACGTTTGATTGATTGACGAACCGTTTTGTAGTTAGTCAACATGCCACCTAACCAGCGGTTGTTCACATAGTACTGGTTGCTTGCAATTGCAGATTCTTTTACTGATTCAGAAGCAGCGCGCTTAGTACCAACGAAAAGTACTTTACCTTTACGCTCACCGATTTTGCCTAGCTCTGCTAGTGCATCGTTGAACATAGGAACAGTTTGCTCTAGGTTGATGATATGAACTTTGTTACGAGCGCCAAAGATGAAAGGCTTCATTTTTGGATTCCAGTAACGAGTTTGGTGACCGAAGTGAACACCAGCTTTAAGCATATCGCGCATTGATACAGTTGCCATTATATAATCCTCTATATGGGGTTAGGCCTCCACATCCCCCATGATACCGACCCATCAGACTAAAGTTTAGTCAGCATGAGCACCCCGGATCACGTGTCGGAATGTGTGTGATTTAAGAAATAAGTATATGAAACCCACACAACTTCGCTAGTAGATAGAGATAGGAGTTATGGATTTCGGTGCGCTTTATACCATAAAAACAGGTCAAAACACCAGAAAAACAGCCTCATTTTCTATGACTTTTCATTTTTCACCTCGAGGGTTGTTCATAAGAACACTTCAAGATTCTAAATGAAAACGGAATTCAATTGCGATCACCGCCCTCACTGAATACACTAATAGGAAAGTAAATATAGGTCGAAAATATTATGTCTATCAAAATAAAAACCGCAGATGAAATCGAAAAAATGCGTATTGCAGGTAAATTAGCTGCCGACGTATTAGAAATGATCGCTCCACACGTACAAATCGGTGTTTCAACTGAAGAGCTTGATCAAATCTGCCACAAGTACATTACTGAAGTTCAAGGGGCGATTCCTGCACCGTTAAATTATCACGGATTTCCAAAATCTATTTGCACCTCAATTAACCACGTTGTTTGCCACGGCATTCCAAGTGACAAAGATGAATTAGATGCAAACGGTAAAGTATACAAGCCTGCGATTTTAAAAGATGGTGATGTCGTCAATCTAGACATCACGGTAATTAAAGATGGTTACCATGGGGACACATCTAAAATGTTCTTAGTCGGTGATGTATCTCCTGCTGATCGTCGTTTATGCTTAGTAGCTCAAGAGTCCCTTTATATTGGAATGAAAAAAGTCAAAGCAGGTGCACAGCTTGGTGAAATTGGCAGTGCGATCCAAAAATACATTAAAGGAACAACGCCAAAGTTCTCAATCGTACGTGATTACTGTGGCCATGGTATCGGTGATGAATTTCATGAAGAACCACAAGTTGTACACTACAAAAATGCCGATCGGACCATATTAAAAGCTGGAATGGTGTTTACCATTGAGCCTATGATCAATGCTGGTAAATTTGGTTGTCGTTTAGATGATGCAGATAGCTGGACCGTTTACACTGGCGACAGTAAAAACTCAGCGCAATGGGAGCATACTTTATTGGTAACGGAAACCGGCTGTGAAGTATTAACCTTGAGAGAAGAAGAAACCATTCCTCGCATTTTGCATAACGTATAACTGACAACTCGATATTCAAATATGAAGCCTTTGCTTATCTTAATTAAGCAAAGGCTTTTTTATTGGTTTTATTAATATGAACAGGTAGTATCAATGAAGGTTTATTTGCTGCAAGGAATGCACTTATGTCGTATCAATCCCCTATTTCACTCGCTGATCAACAAATTTCATCATTAGAAATAAAGCAGCAATTAGAGCAGTTCTCACAATATCAAAAAAATGCCTTCCTCAATCACGAACAATCTGTAGAAAATTTAGTTCATGAACGATCAACCTATATGGACTCAATCTTAAACCGTTTATGGGATTACTTTGGATTTAGCCAAGTCCCTTCTCTCAGTTTAGTGGCAGTTGGCGGCTATGGGCGCTCTGAACTTCACCCACTGTCCGACATTGATATACTCATTCTTTCTCAAAAAAAAATCACAGATGATGTTAATAAGAAAATCAGCTCATTCATCACATTACTTTGGGATTTACATCTTGAAATTGGGCATAGCGTGCGCACTCTCAAAGAGTGCATCAAAGTTGGTAAAAGCGATCTTACCGTAGCGACCAACTTGCAAGAAGCTCGATACTTATGCGGTTGCCAACAAACCTTTGAGCAATTAATCGAAAACATTACCAGCGCAAATTTTTGGCCTAGTGAAACCTTTTATAAAGCAAAATTAAAAGAGCAACGTGAACGCCATGCTCGATTTCACGACACGACCTACAATTTAGAACCGGATATAAAATCCAGCCCTGGCGGACTGCGTGACATTCACACGCTAAGTTGGGTAGCAAGAAGACATTTCGGGGCGACATCTTTAAGAGAAATGAGCTATGCCGGTTTCTTAACAGACGCTGAATATCGCGAACTTGTAGAATGCCAAAACTTTCTTTGGCGAGTGCGTTTTGCCTTGCATATTGAACTGAAACGCTATGACAATCGTTTAACGTTTGGCCATCAAGCAAATGTTGCAGAAAACCTTGGTTTTAAAGGCGAAGGAAATCGTGGCATTGAAATGATGATGAAAGAGTTCTATCGCACCTTACGTCGTGTTGCTGAACTCAATAAAATGCTGCTAAAGCTTTTTGATCAAGCGATTATGAATCAAGGAAAACTCGCCGACGCCGTCATTCTTTCCGATGATTTCCAAAGACGTGGTTCTTTAATTGAAGCCAGAAAGCCGGCCCTATTTCAAGCTCGTCCTGAAACCATTTTGGACATGTTTTTACACATTGCCAATGACTCCACCATTGATGGCGTAAGTCCCCCTACTTTACGCCAGTTACGAACAGCAAGGCGAAGGTTGAATCGATTCTTGCATACGATACCGGCAGCGCGTGAAAAATTCATGGATCTCATCAGTCATCCTAACTCATTACACAAAGCGTTTAGCTTAATGCATAAATTAGGAGTCCTAGCGGCCTACCTACCACAATGGAGTCAAATTGTTGGGCAAATGCAATTTGATTTATTTCATGTGTACACTGTTGATGAGCATAGTATACGAGTACTAAAACACATTCATTCGTTTAGTAATATTGATAACCATGACAAGCATCCCATTTGCTGCGAGGTTTATCCTAGAATTCAAAAGAAAAACTTATTAATCATTGCGGCTATGTTTCATGATATAGGAAAAGGTCGCGGTGGTGATCACTCTGAAATAGGCGCGGTTGAAGCTTATGATTTTTGTATCGAACACGGCCTATCAAGGCCAGAAGCTAAATTAGTTTCATGGTTAGTACAGAACCATTTACTGATGTCAGTCACCGCTCAACGCCGCGATATCTATGATCCAGATGTGATTACCGAATTTGCTAAAAAAGTTCGTGATGAAGAATATCTAGAAAATTTAGTCTGTTTAACGGTTGCCGATATTTGTGCCACCAATCCAGAATTATGGAACAGTTGGAAACGAACGCTATTAGCCGAGCTTTTTTATTCCACTCAACGAGCATTACGCCGAGGCTTAGAAAACCCTGTCGATTTACGCGATCGTATCCGTCATAACCAACATATGGCTGCCGCTATGTTGCGCAAAGAAAATTTCTCTCCTCGAGAAATAGAAGTGCTATGGCAACGATTTAAAGCTGATTATTTTTTACGCCACACACCAAAACAAATCGCTTGGCATGGTGAGCACTTACTTACTCACGATCCAAAAAAACCTCTAGTATTATTAAGTAAAAATGCCACACGAGGTGGAACAGAGGTCTTTATTTATACGAAAGATAAAGCCAGTTTATTTGCCACCATGGCGGCTGAGTTAGATCGAAGAAACCTCAGCATCCATGATGCACAAATCATGACCAGCAAAGATGGCTATGCACTCGATACATTTATGGTTCTTGACCAAAATGGCGACCCAGTTGAAGAAATTCGTCATGAACAAATTAAGCAATACTTAACCGATGTTCTCAACGGCAAAATCACCGCTAACACTCGCTCAAGAAGAGTGCCAAATAAGCTCAAACATTTTACCGTTAAAACCCGTATTGATTTCATTCCAACAAGAACAGGAAAACGCAGTTTAATGGAACTCGTAGCGCTTGATACACCAGGCCTACTCGCAAAAATAGGTCAAGTATTTGCTAAATTAGGCGTAAATTTGCATGGAGCAAAAATCACCACCATTGGTGAGCGAGCAGAAGATTTATTTATTCTTACCTCCCCTGCAGGAGGACGTTTAGAGCCAGAGGTGGAAGAGGCGCTAAAAGCCCACCTTATCGCAGCAATTAATGAATTATCACCCAATTAATACCCCGTTATAAAACTTAGAGACTATGGTTCTCAATAATTAGAAAACAACAAAACGACATCTTCAATACTTGTATGCTAGAGTCATTGAAAACAACCAGTTTGAATTAAGAGGTAAACGTACTATGTATCCAAATCTCAACAAGCTAGGCATCACAGACACAAAACTTATCGCTCGATACAGCTTGCGCCAAGAAGCACAAGTCGATGTTTTAAAAGTTTATTTTCACAAGCAAAAAGGTGATCTTTTTGCTAAAAGCGTTAAATTCAAATATCCACGCCAACGAAAAAACATTCGTGTGAACTCAAACAGCAGTGAATACAAAGAAACAACCGAAGTCAGCCCTAGCCTGACCAAAGTTATGACAGAGTTGAATCAAATTACCAAACCGAAAGAAATGGATAACAAAGACATCAAGCATAAGATCTTGACTGATTTGCGCCACTTAGAAAAAGTGGTCTCAGGAAAAATTGCTGAAATTGAAGCCGATTTAGAAAAATTAAAATAACGCTACCCCCCCCCCCCCTCGTTTCTTATTTCAAGAAACGAGGTATCTCTCTTATTCTATTATATGAACTACATTGTCCATTCAAAATCCGTGATTAACCCCAGCCACACTTCATCAAACCCTGCTTCGATTAATATTGGCTGCATGGTGATAGGATGGATAAAACGTAAACTCGATGCATGTAACATGAGTCGATTTGCTTGATAAACGTCTCTAAATAAGCGGTTTTGTTTTCCATCACCATGAGAAGTATCACCTAAAATAGGGTGACGTAAATGTGCCATATGTCGACGTAATTGATGTTTTCGTCCCGTGAGTGGTTTCAGTTCTACCAAACTAAAACGACTGGTTGGGAAGCGCCCTGTCGAATGAGGCACTTCAACTTTAGCTAACGGTTTATAATCGGTAATCGCAGATTGTGCCTCTTGTTCGATACGTGCAAATTTATCCGCGACTTTATCCAGTTCTTTTTTAAGTGGGTAATCAAGACGATCCCCGTCTTCTATCCAGCCACGTACAATCGCATGATAGATTTTTTCAAATTGATGTTCAGCAAACATCGGCGATGCAATAGAAGCGACCTCACTTGAAAGCGCAAACAGCAATACTCCCGATGTTGGACGATCAAGGCGATGAAGTGGAAAAACATGTTGTCCAATTTGATCTCGTAACGTTTGCATAACAAAACGAGTTTCATGCCTATCTAGCCATGAACGATGAACAAGCATACCCGCGGGTTTATTCACCGCAACAAAGTATTCATCTTGAAAAATAATCTCTAAATATTCATGTTCTATCAGTTGACTCAAGCGTGTCTCATTATTTTCAATACGGTTCATTTGGCTCATTTTACTGCTTCATCTATTTGCTTAATGATTGGTAACAATTCAGATAATTTGGCCTTATCACTCATGGCTTGCTCAAAATATGGGCTAATTTCAAACCCACTAGGTACCTCTGAATTGGATTCAATCAAATCTTGCATTTTAGGCATGAACACCCATTGCAACCATTGAGTAGGAGACAACGTATCTAAAGCAAAAGGTTGAGTACTTTCCAAAGCGCGATACGATGGTGGCAAGCTTTGCCACAACTCAAGCTCCAGCATTTTATCTTCCAATTGAGCTAAAGCATCACTTAATTCAATATAATCACTCATTTTCGTTAGTGTCTCCTTGATAATGAGATGTTAGGATACCATTAAATACCCGTTGATGAGATCGCCCTTTCGATCTTCAATTACATTAAATGAATATAAATTGGACCTAAAGATGAGTGCTATACACAACCTAAGTCAACTACTAGAACAAAGTCAGTGCCAATATAAGATATTTGATTTAGGTCGTAGAATTCAGCCCATTGAGACTAAAGACTTCAAACAAGTCGAAAACGCTCAAAAACCTTACCCTTATCCACTTCAGCGCCACGCGCACTTGGCCATCGCTTACTGGGCAGAACAAAACCAACCTTGGATTTGGTTCTTAAAATTTCCTTTAGATGAACGAGGTCTCTTGAACCAAAGTGATATTGGTAATTTTTTAAAATATGTATCTGAATCAATGGGCGCACATTTGCATCAAGACCTCACAGAAGAACAGCAACAACACTTATCCAACAACCCTTATACATTCAAACCTAATGATGACAAAATGGCTGTATTTCATAGTGTTATTCGTTCGCATTTACAGCTTCCAACAAGCCAATATTATGAACATGCTCAGCATTACTTCAGTGGAGATCTTGGTTGGGGTAATTGGCAAACCGTTGGCCTACAAGGTATTACGGATATGTGTAGCCGCTTAAGTGATCAACAAAATAGTCTGGCAATTCGTAAAGCGCTTCCCCATTTAGCAAAAGATCAAACCCGATATCCTGCGCTCTATGTTTTACTTGGTGCTTTAGAGCATGTGGCGATTCCAGATAAGCTGTCGGACCATATTTTCAATCTAGCCAAACAAGAATGTGAAAAGTCCCACCCAGATTTATTCCTCATTTCCGCTTATGTTCGTGCTTTATCTGGAGCAAAAAACAACACAGCGATGACCTTGATCGAAATAATTCTCGCCAACACACAACTTAGCCACGCAGAAGTGTTAATCGCGATTGCAGGTCGTTGTTGGTCATTATTGAATACAGAAGCCCGTGCTGGTAAATTTTTATTACGCTTAGCTCAAACTCAAAATCAGCAACTCTTTAATCAATTATTTGCCGATCTAGTGATGATTCCAGACTTAAGATTTACATTTCTGCCTTTACTTAACCATACGCCAAGTCCAGAACTTACCCATGCGTTACTGGAACTACAGCAACAAACTAAATCGACAAAATAACATCCACCAATCAATCATATTCACCTAAAATAGGATAAAAAATGGTTACCGATTTACTAATGATTCTTTTGGTTTCCTTGATTGCTTTCCTATTTTGGCAGCAACGACGTCAATCTGAAATTGCGCATGCGTCGATCGCTCAACACTGTAAGCAGCTAGACTTACAACTACTCTCAACATCATTGTTACGCTATCAATTTCGATTACCGGATGGTCGCTTTCAATTTCACGCATTATACCAATTTGAATTCTCAGCTCGTGGCGACGATTATTATCAAGGCCGCTTAATCATGGTCGGCTTTAAAGCGGCAAAATTCATGCTGCCACCTTACCGTATTGTGGACAGAGAATTTTAAAGCACATCAGAAACAAAATTAAGGTTAATATATGCAAACTCAAAATGTGACAGAAGAACTGCATAATGTTCTTAGCGCAATCACGGCCGAAGGAAAAGAGCCAAGTGTGGCTTTAGTGAAATCTCGACTTTCGATGTCAGTGCCAATGCCTGCGATCATTAAAACGATCAAGTCATGGAAATCATCAAACAAAGTTCCCAAAGTAGAAATCGCGTCACCAGGCCAGTCATTTTCAAGTGAAGAACGTATCGTACAACTAGAACAACAAGTCAAAAACTTAACCGAACGTTTAATTCGTTTAGAACGAACATCCATTTAATCTTGGATATATCAATAGGAAAGAACCATGAAAATTTGGGTTGATGCCGATGCATGTCCAAAAACGATTCGCGAAACCATTTGCCGTGCCGCCGAGAGAACGGGCATTGTCACCACATTTGTTGCTAACCATCTTGTGCCAATCCCTAAACGAGATAACATTCTTAGCTTGCAAGTCGAAACTGGCTTTGATATTGCCGACAATGAAATAGTACGGCGCGTGGAGGTAGGCGATTTAGTGATCACTTCGGATATCCCCCTTGCCGATGAAGTTATCACTAAAGGTGGACAAGCCTTAAGTTCTCGCGGTGAGCTTTACACCAAAGACACGATTAAAGCACGTTTAAACATTCGTGACTTTATGGATACAATGCGCTCAAGTGGCATTCAAAGTGGCGGCCCAGCACCACTTTCTCAAGCCGATAAACGAGAGTTTGCTAACCATTTAGATAAAATACTAGCAAAAGCAAAATAAAACGCTCTTGGATAAATCGCGATGCTGATCGAATATTAAAAAAGAGACAATATTGTCATCGACTGCTCAGAAGCAAAGCGACCAAGAAACCGCTTATTTCAACTGATCCCAAGATACATTTGAGACAAGACGGCATTCGTCACACTTGAAGTGGAAAATATCATGGAGCGGTTGCTGAGCAACGTTCCAATCACCACCACAACGTGGACACAGGCGTTGTTTTTCTGCCTCTACACTTTCTCCGCCAATACGATATAAATAATAATAAGTAGGAATATTCGTTAGATACTCCAAACGACCTCGAAGATCCCAACCTCTACGAAAAAGGTCACTACTCACCTCAGAAATCTCACTTAATGTTGAATGTTTTGCCTGTGTCGCGCCTGCCATTTGGATTTCATCACACGCTTGCCACTCAGTTTGCCACTTTATAATGGCTTTATGATCACCATTCAATGTCGGCGGATTGTGGTACAAAGGAATCGGTCTGAATGTGTCGCCACAGCGCAATGGCGAACAAGAATGAATAAAGGTCGTATATAGGATCTGCCAGCTTGACTGCCCTGCCTCCTCATAAGACACCGTTTGTTCAGAATTTAAGTCCTGCCCCAGAACTTTCACTTTTGGTGCTAACACCTTCGCATCAGTTAACCTTTGTAAGCATACTTTCACATAATCAGAATGATAATCTGGATGTAAACTATCAGCTTCAGGGCAAATTAAACGAGCTCTAAATTCGCCATCACCAATAATAATCGGAAACTCACGACCTAATACTTGCCCGTTATAACGTAAGGCATCTAACAAACCATTAATCGATCTTTCTACGGCATCAATCGTCGTATTATCAAAACATTCAAACTGTAGCTCTACAACGTACACAAAACTTCCTTACACTTCCGCTTGGCATTGAATTAAAAATTGCTCGACATTAGAGCTCAAAACATCACGCTTTGCCGTTCCTAAACGCTCTAAAATCACTTCACCACTGATATTACAAATTGAAATTACATCTAGTTCAGCATCTGTCGTACCGATAAAAACCGTTGGTTTTAGCTTTAAACGACGCTGCGTCACTAAGTGTCCTAATATGTTTTCTTGCAAACGAATAAAATCCTCATCGCTCCACACTTGTAGCAATGTGAAAGGCTTTCCCTTCCAAGAAAGCGTTAAATCTGCGCTATACTGTGAACCATAAAAAACTTTAACATCAGGGTGGATAAGAAGCTCAATACCACGCTCCAAATTGCTAAAATCAGCCAGTTCATCACGCTCTTGTGGCAACCATTCAATGGTGTTGTCATCCGATCCACTTTGAATACAAGGCGAAGGAATTCCCCGCATTTCATTCGCTATCGGGCGGCTTTTATAAGCGTCTTGCCACTTGTCCACAAACTCAGTAGTTAAAACGGCTAAAGCTTGAGCGATATTGTAATTCATATAAGACTCCATGATGACAGCTATCTTTTGATTCAGTACTATTCCAACAAAAATTAAGAACGAGAAAATACGATGACTCATTCAACGCAAACAAAATATGCTAATGCCAAAGAATTGCAAGGATTAACATTAGGCCAAACTACTCAATATAGTCATGATTACGACCCTAGATTACTTCAACCGGTTCCTCGTAGCCTCAATCGTAACGATCTAGGGCTCACAGACAATCAAAACCTACCTTTTATTGGTTGCGACATTTGGACAATGTACGAACTGTCTTGGCTAAATAGTAAAGGCTTGCCTCAAGTTGCCGTAGGAGATGTGATGTTGCCAGTAACCAGTGAAAATTTGATTGAATCAAAATCGTTTAAACTCTACCTTAATAGCTTAAATCAGACTCGGTTTGAATCATGGCAACAAGTACAAGCAACGATTGAGAAAGATTTATCACAATGTGCTGGTGAACATGTTTTTGTTCAATTACATCCGCTAAGCCATTATACCGACCAACTGATTACGACCATGAAAGGTCATTGCATTGATGATCAAGATATTGAAATCAAAAATTATAATTTTGATGACGCCTATTTAAACTGCGCAGTAAGTAGTCACGTCGTCACCGAAACACTGCATAGCCACTTATTAAAATCAAACTGTTTGATTACAAACCAACCTGATTGGGGAAGCGTTGAAATTGAATATACCGGTAAAAAAATTAACCAAGAAGCGCTATTGCGTTATTTGGTTTCTTTCCGTGAACATAATGAGTTCCATGAGCAATGTGTTGAACGTATTTTCTGTGATCTTATGCAATACTGCCAACCTGAACAATTGAGTGTATACGCTCGCTATACTCGTCGAGGCGGGTTAGATATCAATCCATTTCGTTCAACTAACCTGAAACAGCCACACATGATGACTCGAATGGCTCGTCAATAGTGAACGCAGTTTCAATATGAACGTAACGTGTAAAATACAGTCCAACAAGACGATGACGCAAAAAAGTATATGAAATAACCAACAAGCCTTGTGGCGTCATCTTTGAATCAATGCTTATATCCAAGAACAAAGGGGATAACCGCAACACTCAGTACCAATAATGGTAATATACCCTTTTAGAACAAACCATTGAGATTGAAAGCAAATGAAAAGAACCTGCTGGCTATGTTTTATCCTGTTACTATCGTTCAGTGCGCCTATCCAAGCTAAGGTCTATGTTTCGCCAATCCTGAATGAAGCCAACAAATTACTCAGTGTCACCCCAAGCCAGTCTCTTAGCATTACCAAACAATTTCTTTCTACTCGAAAATTAGTCTCCACCAGTAGTCAAGATTACACTCTATCGCGAGACGGCAGTGAACAAACTATTCGAACCCCAGCGGCCACTATTGAAGCGATGCAAATCATGGCAATGGCCTATTACGCTTTAGGTTCTCAGCATCTTGCTTTTCAAACTCTAGAAGAGGCCGATAAATTATCAACACAGTTTGGGGTGCCCAACCAACAAATTAATACCCTTCTTTTACATGCCCAACTTCTATGGAAACAAACTTATGATCTAGTCAGAGTGAAACCATTCTTAAAGCAAATCAATAGTGAATTAAAAAAGCAAGATCCCAATTCCAACACCATTTGGTATCAGCAGATTCAATACGATCTCAATATGTTTGAAGCGGATATCAACGCTCATTTAGGAGACAAGGTAAAAACTGAAGCCTCATTTCTAAAAGCTCAAAACTACCTTAATAATCTAGATTCCGTGAGTTTAAACATTGATTACCATCTTCGTTATGGTCAGTATTACCTTGACCACAAAGAATATGATAATGCCTTAAAAGAGCTTCTCACGACTTATTGGATGGCAATAAAAGAAGGTGATAGCGTTGAACTTGCACGTACCAACCGAGCACTTGCTAAACTTTTCTATACTCGACTGATTTTTGATAAAGCGTTAGAACATGCAACAGAAGCAGCCGACTTTTATGATAATTACCCATATTCCATTCCCTTGTCTGACACCATCAAATTAATGGCGGATACTTATTTCAAACAAGGTAAATACAACCTTGCTTTAGTCAATTACCTGAACATGCTTGATAATGAGTCAAACATACGTTCAATCGAAGGGGTCATACAATTACGTATTGATATTGCTAACACGTACTTAAAGTTGTTTGACTTCAGTCATGCTGAACATTACTTATCTCAAGCAGAAAAATTGGTCTCTCAAACCAATCATACTCGGTTAAAAGTGGAGGTCAGCTTATTAAAAGCAGCATTAGCACTGCCGAATAATAATGCACAACAAGCTTTAATCGACAGCCAATCTGGATTAGAACTAGCGATAGCGTTAAGCGATGACTCACTGCAAATGCATGCTTATCAAATTCAATCCCTTGCTTATCAACAACAAAGTAAACTCAAACAAGCACTACATGCAGAAAAGCAATTCCAACAACTGTGGTTTAACCAGCAAGAACAGTTTAATGCCGTAAATGAAGATGTATTCAGACAGCAAAAAGATATTATAGAGAGATCCCTTCATTACTCAGGGTTAGAAGCTAACCTCGCACATCTAAATAAGGAATATTTAAGATACCAACGAGCTGCCCTTATTTTAATGGTGATTGCTTTTATATTGATGTGTATTGTGCTCCGCAGGGGCTATTTAAATCAAAAAATTCGTGAAGAGCTCGAAACGCAAACCGTTGATCTCTACACACACCCTCGTTCAGGTTTACAAAACTTAAAATTATTGAATGCCAAACTGCCTAAATCTCTTGAACAAAGTAGCGCAGTGTTTGAGCAATGGCGTTTAGGCGAATTAATAAATGAACCATTAAGTGATCGCTTACATTTCTTAATGATCGATCTTCCTTTCTTACGTAATTTATACCTAAAACGTGGTTACTTAACGGGGCTTGAGATTGAGAAAAAATTCGGTGAGCATGTTAATCAACACATCATTGAACCGGCGAGGTTATATCACTTCTCTGATGGCTTATTTTTATATATTGAACCTAAAGCAACCCACCAACATACGCCTGAAACCCTGTTCAATAAAATACAATCGTGGATCGATAGCTTTGAAGTTGACATGAACATTGATCGCCACATTAAAGTAGGAATAGCTGAATATCCTTTTCTTCCAAGGGCTTACACAGCCATTAATGATAAAGAATTAATTGATATTTTATTGATGGCAATTTATCTCGCCAGAAAAATCAGCGACCGTAATCCAGAAAGTAAATCACAATGGGTACACCTTTCTGCGATTGAAAATGCCCCTGCAGCAAGTTTTGCCAGCAACAATATTCGTCAAGCTTGTCAGCAAGCTGTCGAACAAGGATTAATTAAGATCCAAACCTCCGGAGCCAATGAGGACATTGCTAAGAGTATTTTGCGCAATGACGATAATCGCTTTTAAATCACCGAAGAAAAAGAATATAAAGATGTCGTCATCCGCCTCAAGATATTGAGGATAGACTCTTGATATACAAACAAATATCACCATCCAATTGTAGCGTATTTGTAAAAACCTGTGTAAGGTGAATAGACCTAACCGAAAAAATAAAATCATAATCGGTGAAAAGGAGCATTCTATGATCACACAAATAAGCCCAATGGGCAGTTTAGATTTATTATCTCAATTAGAAGTGAGCAAATTAAAAAAAGCAGCCTCTAGTGACCTTTATCAGCTCTATCGCAGCTGTTCACTTGCGGTCTTAAATTCAGGCAGCCATACCGATAACTCCGAAGAACTTCTTCGACAATATGAATCATTTGAAATTGAAGTGATGCGTCGTGAACGCGGAATGAAATTAGAACTTATCGACCCACCAGAGCATGCTTTTGTTGATGGCACGATCATTAAAGGTATTCAAGCTCACTTATTTTCCGTATTACGCGATATCGTATTCTTACATGTACAGCTTGCCGATAGCCAACGCCTACACTTAACCGATTCAGCTCAAATCACCAATTTAGTCTTTGGTATTTTACGCAATGCTAAAGCACTGCACCCCGGTATCGAACCGAATGTCGTCGTGTGTTGGGGTGGGCATTCCATCAACCCAGTCGAATATCAATACACTCGTGAAGTCGGCAATGAACTTGGCTTACGTGAAATGAACATTTGTACGGGTTGTGGTCCTGGTGCGATGGAAGGGCCAATGAAAGGCGCAGCAGTCGGCCATGCTAAACAACGCTACCCTTATCAACGTTATATCGGATTAACAGAACCATCAATCATTGCCGCTGAGCCACCAAACCCCATTGTCAATGAATTGATCATCATGCCGGATATTGAAAAACGTCTAGAAGGTTTTGCTCGAATGGGCCATGGCATCATAATCTTCCCAGGTGGCCCAGGAACGGCAGAAGAACTTTTATATATTTTGGGTATTTTAATGCACCCGAATAATGCAGATCAACCTTTACCCTTAGTGCTAACTGGCCCGAAAGAGAGCGAAGCCTACTTCCGCTCTATCGATCAGTTCATCCATGACACATTAGGCCCAGAAGCCCAAAAGCATTACCAAATCGTGATAGGGGATCCTTCGCGAGCGGCGCGTATAATTAAAGATGCAATGCCAAAAGTAAAAGAACATCGTAAAGCACATGAAGATGCTTATAGCTTTAACTGGTCTTTATATATTGCGCCAGATTTTCAAGCTCCATTTGAACCAACACATGAATCCATGGCGGCACTAGATTTACACTTAGATCAGCCTGCCGAAAAACTGGCTGCCAATTTGCGTAAAGCATTTTCAGGCATTGTTGCAGGAAACGTCAAATCAGAAGGTATCCGTGAAATTAAAAAATACGGACCATTCATTATTGACGGTGATCGCAGCTTGATGGAAAAAATGGACACCTTACTTGGCGACTTTGTTGAACAACAACGTATGAAGCTACCCGGTTCAGAATACGTTCCTTGCTATCGTATTGCTCGATAAACGCTCATAAAAATTAACACTCAGTTTTACATTGAGTTTGTTACAATGGCTTCTCGCTTACTTATCCTAATGCCATTCAAGGATCTAAAAGCTGAAGCCATTTTTTATGGGTACTATTTTTATAGGAGAAGTTATGTCGATTCATCTGGTGATCATTGATGCATTAAACCTAATTCGTCGAGTGCACTCTGCCCAACCCGATCCTACAGATATTGCTCGTACTATCGAAACAACCAGCCGTACCTTAAACAAAATCATTAAAGAATCTCAGCCGACCCACATGATTGCGGTTTTTGACCATCACTTACAAAACCGTGGATGGCGTGCTGACGTTTTACCGAGTTATAAAGAGGATAGGAAACCCATGCCACCCGCACTATTAACAGGACTTGAGAGTATTCAAACCGCGTGGTGGGAATTGGGTATTGATTCATTACTTTCTGATGGCGATGAAGCCGACGATTTAATTGCCACGCTTGCATGTAAAGTATCATCATCGGGAGAGAAAACCACCATTATCTCAACAGATAAAGGCTATTGCCAATTACTCTCGCCCAACATTCAGATTCGAGACTATTTTCAGCATCGTTGGTTAGATGCCCCTTTTATTGAACAAGAGTTTGGCGTAAAACCTCAACAACTTGCCGATTACTGGGGGCTAGTAGGCATAAGCTCAAGCAAAGTTCCGGGCGTGCCGGGTATCGGACCTAAAGCGGCCAAAGCGATTTTACAACAATACCATGATATTGAAACTGCCTACACAGCCGAAGACTTACTGTCTAAATATCGTAAAAAGCTAGACGAGCATATTGAACTCGCGAGAATCTGTAAGCGAATTGCCGCCTTACAAACCGACATGGTATTAGGGTTTAATTTACAGGATATAAGATTAGAGCGAAACTAGGGACAAGCAACACGCCGTCCCTAGAAGCAAAAGTCAACCAACCGATATTAATACGGTGAGATATTCTTTAAAATCTGCACATGAACCGTAATTTCTTCACGATCATGGTACAAATGTTTAGCTTGAAGTTTGAATGGTATTTCATTTTCTTTAAAAAATATTTTCAGATTTTCAATGTCTTCCAATACTTCATCATAACGACCTTTCATGGGTAATTTCAGGTTAAAAATGGCCTCCTTAGCTAAACCACGGATCAACCACTCCCCCATCAATTGAGCGACGCGCGAAGGCTTCTCAATCATGTCACACACTAACCACGTCACGTTCTTTTTCGCAGGTTCAAACTTAAAACCATCTGCAGCGTGATATTTTACTTGGCCCGTATCCATTAAACTTTGTGCCATTGCTCCGTTATCCACCGCGTGGACAAACATCGAACGTTTCACCAATTGATACGTCCAACCACCCGGACATGCGCCCAAATCTACCGCCCACATACCCGGCGCTAAACGCTCGTCCAACTCTTCTTTAGGAATAAACACATGAAACGCTTCTTCCAATTTTAATGTTGAGCGGCTTGGTGCATCCGATGGAAATTTTAAACGAGGAATGCCCATGAAAAATTGTGAGTTGTTTTGAGAAAGTGAATAACCAACAAAACAATGTCCCGGAGCGACAAAACACACATGCAACACTGGTTTTTTAGCATTGTCTTTTGCGTATAAGTAACCTTTACCACGAATAGCACTACGCAGTGGCACGGTAAACTTACGGCAGAATTTAAGCAGCTCTTTTGCTTCATTGGTATCGGGCGTTTCAACACGAATATCACCACAAGTTGGGAATTTATCTTGTGCTTCTATGGCCTCTAAAATTGGCGATATACGGTCTTCACTCGGAAGATCTGTTAACGCCTCTGAAACCGCCATCATTTGGCGAGCAAAAATTAACGCCTTAAAATCGATTAACTTAATGAGCTTATCCGCATCACCATCTTGGTAACACTCAAACACCACGTAACCCGATTGTTTTTTTACTCGGGGAAAACCAAAAACCTCAAGGTTATTGGCTTTGTCTTGAATTTCGCCCGCACATTCTTTTTCAAAACCAGAACGGCAGTAGAGTAATACGTGTTTCACAGTGTCACCTTATTTAGTCGTAAAACGGATAGAGCAAAGAGGATCCAGCCAATCATAAAAAATAAACCACCAAGAGGCGTAATTGGACCAAACCACTTAATACCAGTTAATGCCAGTGCATATAAACTGCCACTAAAACAAAAGATGCCGATGATAAAGCAAATACCAGCAGATGCCAGTCCTTTACGACCCTTCTCATTATAGAGCGATTTCCCACCTTGTGAACTCTCTGCCGTTATCAATAATAAAATCCCACACGCTAACAGCGCAAAGGTATGCCACGCTTGGTATTGCACACCTGTTTTGAATACCGATAATAACGTTTCAGATAAAATATTAGATAGACCATGAGCGGCAAATGCCCCCAGTCCCACCGTAATAAACCCAGAAAGGCCAGCAAAAGCGAGAATTTTATCTCCTTTGCATTTACATCTTTTTTTAGATTCTTGCTTAGATTGAGCGATCACCATTAACCCTTACTTCATGTTTATCTGTTGTTGAATGAACTCAACCATTTTTTTCACAACCAAGGCTCGGTTCGCATTTTCAGTATACCCAGAGCGAACCCGAGGCTTGAAACTATGATCACCATCAGGAATAAAATCCACTTTGACTGACTCAGAAAAAATAAAACTAGCACATTCTTCTTTGGTACCAAACGTATCACGCTCACCTTGTAAAATCAGAATGGGTTTGTCCACGTTTGCCAAATGCTCACCTTTATAATTCTCAGGTTTAGCTGGCGGATGAAAAGGAAAGCCTAAACACATAACAGCGGTAACCGCTTCATGTTCAACCAAATGGCTTGCCATTCTCCCTCCCATTGATTTCCCAGCTAAGAATAAGTGCTCAGAATCTTGTCTATATTGAACAATTTTTTTTTCAAAATCGGCTAATAATTTAGGGGCGCGATCCGGGGGGCACTTCTTACCATCTTCAGCTCGTTTTACCATATAAGGAAAATTAAAGCGGATAACTCGAATATCATGTTTTGACAATTGTTTCGCAATATCGGCCATAAATTCATGATCCATTCCCGCCCCAGCACCATGCGCCAGAAGAACCGTCACTTTCGTATTGTCTTCCCCATCAACTAAAGTTATGGGTAGGGTGATGTCTGAATTCATTCTGATAACACCTCATCTTCCAACAATGAATCTTGCTCACTGGCGGCTTTACTTAGCATCCAATCACGAAACGTTGCCACTCGTCCTACATCAGCTTGTTTATTATCGCACACAACATAAAACGCATTCTTACTGATTAATACCTCATCAAAGGGTTGCACTAAACGTCCTGAATCTAAATCAGGCTGCACAAGCACATTATTGACTAAGGCAATACCTTGCCCATGCATCGCCGCTTGAATCACCATGGTTGAATGACTAAAAATCGGACCATGATTCACATTCACTCCTTCCAAATTTTGCTCTTTCATAAACTGTTTCCAGTATTTACGAGAACTATCATGTAACAAAGTGTGTTGCTTTAAATCATCTAGACTGTTTAATGGTTTCGTACCAAGCAGTAATTGCGGTGAACAAACAGGAATCAAGCATTCAATATACAATTTATCAGCACGGACACCTGGCCAATTGCCTCGACCGTAATAAATCGCCACGTCGACATCATCAGACAACAACCCTTCATCCATATCGACCGCTTTAATACGAACATCAATATCAGGCTCTTGAGCATTAAAATCCGCTAAACGAGGTACTAACCACTGAATAGCAAAACTTGGCGTTAAACTGATGGTCAACGCACCTTTTTCACTACGCTCTAAAACCTTATCCGTCGCATCCGATATCGACGTGAAAATATCTTTAATGTCTAAAAAATAGCTCTGGCCTTCTTCTGTAAGCAACAATGAGCGATTACGACGACGAAATAGTTTGATGCCTAAGAACTCTTCCAATGCTTTAACTTGGTGGCTCACCGCAGCTTGAGTCACAAACAACTCCTCCGCCGCTCGCGTGAAGCTTAAGTAACGCGCAGCGGCTTCAAACACACGTAATGAATTCAAAGGTGGTAAACGTCTAGCCATAAATTAAACCTTTCTTATAAACGAAAAGACATTAAGGGGATGAATATGGATATTATCTTGATGCAAGAAAATATGACATGAATTTTTCTCATGCGAAGCATTATAATTTGTCCATTGTCGAATCGCCACGAAAACTCTATATTTCACATCACATTAATGAGTTACGCCATTTATCTCTAACCTGTAAATGCGTGATTGACTAATGCTAATGTTGTGTTTGCATTAACTCTTTTGAGTTTTATGGCGAAATGGAAATACTCCCTCATTTCTATTAAGCCCTGATTATTTGATAATTAATCAAATTTTTGCACAGTCTGGTTCCTCTTGAATCGGACTGTGCTTTTTTTATGTCGCCTCAACACCACTTATACTCACCCGTTTATCTCTATGTACTCTAAACCAATAAAAAACGCCGACCTAAGCCGACGTTTTTACGCATGTTCATTTTTATGATTTAACGTATCACTCTATGCAGAGGTTATGGACGATACACTTTCACATTAGGATAACCTAAATCTTTCAGATACAAAGCTTGCAAGCGACTCATCACGCCACGCTCACAATACAATAAGTATTCCTTGCTCTGATCCAAATCGCCAAACTGTGTTGCTAATTTATAGAAAGGAAGATGTTTAATTTCAACGCCATCAATATTTAGTGGGTGAATGTCTTCTTCATCTGGGCTGCGAATATCTAACACCACCGCTTCAGCAGAAATTTCAGCCACTTGCTCAACTTCTGGAGCTTGTTCTTGGCTTTCTTTTTCAATGTCACGAATATCCATAACACGAGCATTAGTAACCACTTGTTCAAGAATATCGAAATCAAAATTCAATTCTTCTTTTTCAAGTTTAGCTTTAACCGCTTTCACTGTTGGCTTTTTAGAAATCACACCACAATATTCAGGCATGACTTTAGCAAAATCTTCCGTACCAATGTCACGAGCCACATTAATGATGTCTTCTTTATCCCAATTAATAAGAGGACGAAGGATCAGTGTATCAGTAACATTATCAATTAAACGTAAGTTGGTTAATGTCTGACTAGAAACCTGCCCCAACGCTTCCCCTGTCACAAGCGCTTCAATACCAAACTTCTCGGCAATCATACCGCCCGCGCGCATAAACATTCGTTTAAGTACCACACCCATTTGGCCATCATCAACTTTCTCGAGAATTTCAGCGACAACAGGTTCAAAATCCACAGCAATAAATTTCACTTTGGCCGATGAACCGTATTTATTCCATAAGAAATGCGATACCTGTTTCACACCAATTTCGTGAGCAGGGCCACCTAAGTTAAAGAAACAATAATGGGTTTTCGAACCACGTTTAATGTGTAAATAACTCGACACGCCGGAATCAAAGCCACCAGAAATTAAGCTTAATACATCTTCTTGTGTTCCAAGAGGAAAGCCACCTAACCCTTTATGACGAGCAACTACTTGATTGAGTTTATCGTGATCAATTTCAATGTTCACTGTCACTTCTGGCTTGTTTAACTTCACCTTAGCCGACTCAACCGCTTGGTTTAAACCACCACCAACATAACGTTCAACATCAATAGACGTAAAGTCGTGCTTACCACGACGTTTAACGCGAACCACGAAGGTTTTACCTTCAATTAAGTCTCGGCTTTGAATTAAAGATTGCTCGTAGATGTCATGCATATCAGAAAAATCAGACTGCACGACTTCTAAGGAGTGATGAATTCCAGGTGTTTGCGTCAGAATAGCCAGCACCTGAGGAAAATATTCATCACTGCTTGAGCTCACTTCAATATGATCACGACGATTAAATACCGCCACAGATTCTGTCTGACGTTGGATAATATTACGAATATTGCGTTCCAAAATTTTGGTAAATCGCTTACGCACTGAATCACTTTTAACAAAAATTTCAGGATGGGGCTTAACAATAAACTTCATATTATGCTTCACTTTTAATCGAATTATTTGACAATGTTAACCTGAGAAACGTCCAGATATCATCAAAACTAAGGCGCGAAATTATACACGACATTTACCTATCGAGGAATTAATTTCCCGCTATTAACTCCCGCATTCATTGAGTCCATTTTGATTTTATTTGAGTTTTTTTATAAAAATCAGATTAATCCTTGTTTCAATACCCGTAGGTCAAATACAATTGGCGGATAACATATTTACGCGCCCGATTTGACCCAACCTAACGGCTAAGGTAACTTGCGAGCTCGTTTACTAAGATCAGCAGCCCTTCACGCCAAAATGGAATCGCCGCTGCCCACATTATGCATCGCCGCATTCCAGATGCGTTCCTATAAGCAGAATAAATATGGCTAATAAAAAACCTGAAAACATGAGCTTTGAAGAGTCCTTATCTGAACTAGACTCCTTAGTGAATCAACTTGAAAATGGCGATTTGGATCTTGAAGATGCATTGAAGAAATTCGAACGTGGTATTTCACTTGCTCGCTCTAGTCAAATGAAGCTGACAGAAGCAGAACAACGAGTTGAAATCCTATTAAAAGATGATGATGAATCAAAACTTGTTCCATTTGACCTAGAAAGCGACATTTAGCATGACCATTTCTCTGGCTGACTATCAAGAAAGAAATAACCAACAATTAAACCAGTGGTTAGACAGTATCCCACACCAGCAACAAACCCTAACGAAAGCAATGCGTTATGGCTTACTACTGGGAGGTAAACGTGTACGCCCTTACTTGGTGTATATCACTGGTGAACTTTTTGGCCTGAAATCAAGTGATTTAGATACGCCAGCCTCAGCCATTGAATGCATTCATGCCTATTCGCTCATTCACGATGATCTCCCAGCCATGGATGATGACGAATTACGTCGTGGGAAACCAACATGCCACATTGAATTTGATGAAGCCATTGCCATTTTAACTGGTGATGCCCTACAAACGTTAGCTTTTACCATTTTAACCGAAGGCCCACTTTCGACTGTGAGCGAGCCACATCGCATCACTTTAATTAAAGAACTCGCCAAAGCTTCAGGCTCTCTTGGTATGTGTATGGGGCAATCACTCGATTTAGAAGCCGAAAATCGTCTTGTTTCTCTCGAAGAATTAGAAGAGATTCACCGTAATAAAACGGGGGCGTTAATAAAATGCGCAATTAGAATGGGCGCGCTTTGTGCAGGGGAAAAAGGCATCGAAGCTTTACCTCACTTAGACCGTTACGCCAATGCCATCGGCCTTGCCTTTCAAGTTCAAGATGACATTCTCGATATTATCAGCGACACCGAGACCTTAGGAAAACCTCAAGGTTCAGATCAAAACTTAAACAAGAGTACTTATCCTGCTCTGCTAGGATTAGAAGGTGCGGTAGAAAAAGCACAAAGCTTGTTACAAGAATCACTACAAGCCTTGCAAGCGATACCTTACAATACTCAGTCACTTGAAGAGTTCGCCCGATACGCAGTCGATCGCAGCCACTAATATAATAAGCGCTAATAATTTATGACTCTTGATATCTCAAAGTATCCCACACTCGCACTGGCCAATACACCAGATGAGTTGCGACTATTACCGAAAGAAAGTTTATCACCACTGTGTGATGAGCTTCGTACTTATTTGCTCAACTCAGTAAGCCAATCAAGCGGACATTTAGCATCAGGTTTAGGTACTGTCGAGCTAACCGTCGCGCTTCATTATGTTTATAACACCCCATTTGATCAATTAGTCTGGGATGTTGGTCATCAAGCCTACCCACATAAGATTCTAACGGGCCGTCGTGAGCGCATGTCGACCATTCGTCAAAAAGATGGTTTACACCCTTTTCCATGGCGTGATGAAAGTGAATACGACACGCTTTGTGTTGGCCACTCTTCAACCTCGATCAGTGCGGCTTTGGGTATGGCAATTAGTGCGGAAAAAGAAGGCAAAGATCGTAAAGTCGTCAGCGTCATTGGTGATGGTGCCATTACTGCAGGAATGGCATTTGAGGCCATGAATCACGCAGGTGATGTCCATGCCGATATGTTAGTAATCTTAAACGATAATGAAATGTCGATTTCTGAAAATGTTGGCGCGCTAAACAACCACCTTGCACAGCTATTAACCGGTAACTTCTACACATCAATTCGTGAAGGTGGCAAGAAAGTTCTGTCGAATGTACCGCCAATCAAAGAATTGGTTCGTCGCACCGAAGAGCATCTAAAAGGCATGGTAGTTCCGGGCACTATGTTTGAAGAGCTCGGTTTTAATTACATTGGCCCTGTTGACGGTCATGATGTTAAAGAGCTAGTCAAAACGCTGAAAAATATGCGAGGCTTAAAAGGCCCTCAGTTTTTACACGTGATGACCAAAAAAGGCAAAGGCTATGAACCTGCGGAGAAAGATCCGATTGGTTATCATGGCGTGCCAAAGTTTGATCCAAAAGAAACAAGCTTACCGAAAAGCAGTGGCAGTAAACCAACCTTCTCAAAAATATTTGGTGATTTTCTTTGTGACATGGCCGCTCAAGATCCAAAACTGATGGCAATAACTCCCGCCATGCGTGAAGGATCTGGTATGGTGCGTTTTTCAAAAGAATTTCCACAGCAATATTTTGATGTCGCCATTGCCGAACAACATGCGGTCACCTTAGCGGCCGGTATGGCTATTGGTGGCCAACACCCAATTGTCGCGATCTACTCTACTTTTTTACAGCGTGGCTACGATCAATTAATTCACGATGTGGCGATCATGAATCTTCCCGTTATGTTTGCTATTGATCGTGCAGGTTTAGTTGGCGCTGATGGTCAAACTCACCAAGGCGCGTTTGATCTTAGCTTTATGCGCTGCATTCCAAACATGGTGATAATGGCACCAAGCGATGAAAATGAATGTCGCCAAATGCTCTATACTGGCCACAAACACCAAGGCCCAAGTGCGGTGCGTTACCCTAGAGGTTCTGGCTGTGGTGCAGAGATACAAGCCGACATGACCGAACTTGAAATGGGCAAAGGGCGTATGGTTCGTGAAAGTTCAGCTCAAGTAGGTTCAGGTAAGAAAGTCGCGATTTTATCTTTTGGTACTTTCCTACCAGAAGCCTTAAAAGCCGCTGAAAACCTAGATGCCTCTGTTGCCGATATGCGCTTTGTTAAACCGCTTGATGAATTGCTAGTACTGCAACTCGCTCAAGAACACGATGTACTGGTCACACTAGAAGAAAACGTCATAGCAGGTGGTGCTGGCTCTGGTGTAATAGAGTTACTTATGCAGCGCAAACAAATCAAACCCGTATTGCAACTTGGCTTACCGGATAAGTTTATTCATCAAGGTACACAAGATGAATTATATGCTGAACTGGGATTAGATGTGGTTGGGATGGAGAAGAAGATAACCGATTATTTAAGTTAAAGTTTTAACAATAAAACCTTCAAAAAAGGACGAGCAATCGTCCTTTTTTTATCTTGTTGGTGTGAATCTAAATAAGTTGTCAATCAGGAAGAATTTTCATTAACAATGATTAACTATCAATAACGTTGTATTTCTTGCTTATTAGATCATCAAAAGATTAAAATTTAGGCGCATCGAAATTATTAGGTTCATCAGTGTAAATAGCGACATTCGATTTCTCAACAAGACCAGTTTCATCAACACATTGCAGCTGGAAAAAATCACCAATTTCTTTACGTTGGCAATGCGCTTCGAATGCTTCATTACTTTCCCAGATCTCATGAAAAGCAATCGGATAGCTTTCTCCGCCCGCAAAAGGGCTAGTGCGGTGGCGTGTAACCACATATTGTAAGCAGCCATCTTCACGCAAGGTGTTGGGCTCTAGGGCTTGTAAAACAGAAAATAACTCATCAAGTTTGCCTTCTTTAGGCTGAAACTGAGCAACACAATACACTTTCTTAGACATCATTCTTTCCTACTAATTAAACCAATACACTACCACCAGCCATAAGCTAATGGCTGAAAATATTCCGGCTAACACATCATCTATCATAATCCCAAAGCCACCGTGAACATGACGGTCAAGTAAACTAATCGGCCATGGTTTCACCATATCAAAGAGCCGAAACAACACAAAACCAATGGCGATAATTTTCCAATCATAGACCGCTAGGCCCATCATAGGCACTACGCTCATCGTGATCCAAAAGCCTACAAATTCATCCCAAACTATTGCGCCATGATCATGTACCTGCATATCATCTGATGTTTTTTGGCAAATGGTTACCCCTAAAATAGCGGCGAGCACCACTACGATACAATAAAGCACAACCGGTAATTGCACCAAAAGTAAGTAAAAAGGCAAAGAAGCTAATGTTCCCATCGTGCCAGGAACAATTTTTGATAACCCACTGCCAAATCCCACCGCCAATAAATGCCAAGGGTTTGATAATTTAATACGAGAGCGGGGATCCACCATTCCTGTTTGCTGCGACATGATTGTGCCTTTATTTCTAATATAAAAGATTAATTAAAATGATCAAAACCTTGCTGTATCGATGCTTCTTCTTCGTTCGAAATAATGGCATCGTTACGTAAGAATTTGATTAAATGAGTCGATGATTCATTCGCTTCATCACGCGCGATGATCTGACCGATACAATGCGCTTGAGTGTTACTTCTAGTCTGTAATGCTTCAAATATCGCTTTATTTTTTTGAGGGACGGTAAAGCACAATTCATACTCCTCACCGCTACACAGCGCAACATGGTGAGCGCGTGTCTCGATACCATCATAAAAAGCAATTAATTCAGAAGATATAGGGAGTTTATCTAAATGCACTTTAGCGTTGACGCATGATGCTTTAAGAATATGCTTAATATCAGAAATCAAACCATCGGAAATATCAATACAGCTGGACGCGACACCAAGCAAAGATTGTGCGAAATCTACTCTCGATTCGGCTCTAAAGTGTCTATTTATTAGGGTTTGTGCAAATGGCTTAATCAAATTATGTTCATCTAATATAGCGTCAAGACCAGCATGACTATCACCTAAAGTACCGCTCACATAAATCCAATCCCCTACTTTAGCACCACTACGAGTAAGCGCTTGACCGTAAGGAACAAAACCTTGAATAGTAAAGGTAATGGTTAATGGTCCCTTGGTTGTGTCTCCGCCTATCAACTGTAAATGATGAGCATCCGCTAGCGCAAACATACTGTCGCAAAAAGACTCTAACCACGCTTCATCAAGTTCTGGCATCGAAATCGCCATTGAAAGCCAAGCGGGAGTCGCTCCCATTGCAGCCAAGTCACTAATGTTGGACATCAACGCTTTATACGCCACATCGCTAGGATCTGCATCATGAAGAAAATGGGTGCCTAGCACCACAGTATCAGTACTGACTGCAAGCTGATAGCCTTGAGGTACCGTGAGTAATGCACAATCATCCCCTAACGCTATCTGTACATCACTACGGTTTGGCTGACGAGCAGCAAAGTATTTGTCAATTAGATTAAATTCACCAGACATAGGGCATCGCTGTTAGTAAAAATGAAAAGTGGATATAGGTCGGAAATAGTATACAAAAAAGGCCAGCACATGGCTGACCTTTAAGGCAGAAAAATAAAGATTATTTTTTGCGAACGTGAGGTGCCGCTTTATCAAGCACACCATTAATAAACTTATGGCTGTCTTCTGCTGCGAATACTTTTGCAAGTTCAATCGCTTCGTTGATCACCACTTTATAAGGTACATCATCACGCTTGGTCATTTCGTACATCGCAAGACGAAGTAAAGCCAATTCCATCATGTCCAAATCTTGCATTGGACGAGATAGATAAGGACGTAACTTACTGTCTAATTCCATATTAGCATTCACAACACCAGACAATAGGTCTTGGAAATAAGCCACATCCGTTTCTGGTGCTTTTAAGCTTGGTTCTAAAGCATGATTTTCTTCTTCATCATACTTTCCACCGGTTAGAAATTGATGTTCAATTGTGGCCACATTTTCTTTAGTGACCTGCCAAGAGTATATTGCTTGTAGTGCGAATTGACGTGCATTACGACGTGCGGCTGGTTTCACGCGAGCCCCCATAAGGAATTAGATTGCAAAAAATTAGTTAATTTCATTTAGAACGTTGATCATCTCAAGTGCGCTAAGAGCAGCTTCTTGCCCTTTGTTACCAGCCTTGGTACCTGCGCGTTCAATCGCTTGATCGATGGTATCGACTGTCAATACACCAAATGCTACTGGAAGAGAGTATTCCAAAGACACTTGTGCAAGACCTTTATTACATTCACTGCACACGTAATCAAAATGCGGTGTACCACCACGAATAACCGTGCCTAAAGAAACAATTGCATCAAACTTTCCAGTTTTTGCTACACGTTGAGCAATTAATGGAAGTTCAACAGCACCAGGGCAACGAACAACAGTAATGTTGTCATCGCTTACTTGGCCATGACGCTTCAATGTGTCAATCGCACCTGAAAGTAAACTTTCGTTAATAAAGCTGTTAAAACGAGAAATAACGATAGCAATTTTTGCATTCGGAGCGGCAAAAGCACCTTCGATTACTTTCATAAGTTATCCTTTAACTGTTTTCTAGGGAGTGAGAATCGGCGGATTCTATCACAAATTTGTGAGCAATATCTATTGGTAATTCATTTATCCTCTGCCTTCAGTTTTATCCATGACTGATTATTGGAATAAAAGTGGCTTTGCAGGGCGAGAAATGAAATGGCGAGTATCGGCTATTCTGTTACATAATCCACAACATTTAAGCCAAAACCTGATAATGCGTGATAACGTTTATCTGACGACGATAGCAAACGCATGTCCTTCACACCTAAATCAGCTAGAATTTGAGATCCAACACCGACACGTCTTGATGTGCCTTGTTTTTTCGCCATCACTGGAGCCGTCGCATTATCTTGTTGCTCAAACATCTTCACTTTATGGATAATAAATTCTGGCGTTTCTTCTTTACCAAGAATGATCAAGACTCCACCGTCTTGGTTAATTCTTTGCATAGCGGCATCTAATGACCAACTACGATCGCTAGAGCGATTTGAATGCAGTAGGTCAGTAAAAGTATCTTGCAAATGAACGCGCACCAAGCAAGCATTATCAGTCACATTACCTTTACGCAGAGCATAATGGATTTGATTATCAATAGTGTCTCGGTAAGTGACTAAATCAAACTCACCAAACTCAGTGGGTAGTTTACATTCCGCCACGCGTTCAATTGTTGTTTCAGTATTATTACGGTATTCAATTAAATCCGCGATAGTGCCCAATTTAATTCCGTGCTTTTCGGCAAAGACTTCAAGATCAGGACGACGCGCCATCGTGCCATCATCATTTAAGATTTCAACGATAACAGAAGCGGGCTCTAGGCCTGCCAAACGAGCTAAATCACAACCGGCTTCAGTATGTCCAGCGCGAGTTAATACGCCACCTTCTTGTGCCGCTAGCGGAAAAATATGACCAGGTTGAACTAGGTCTGCCGCTTTAGCATTTTTAGCGACAGCCGCCTGTACGGTAACCGCACGATCAGAGGCTGAAATTCCAGTAGTGACACCTTCAGCAGCTTCAATTGAAACCGTGAAATTCGTTGTGTACTGTGCATTATTGTCCTGAACCATCGGAGGCAAACCGAGGTCGTGGCAACGCTGTTTGGTCAACGTCAAACAAATAAGCCCACGTCCATGAGTCGCCATAAAGTTAATCGATTCTGGCGTGATATGTTCTGCCGCCATAATAAGATCGCCTTCATTTTCACGATCTTCATCATCCATCAAGATAACCATTTTACCTAAACGGATATCGTCAATAATTTCTTTTGAGCTGCTAATTGGCATACTGATTTCCTATTACTTTGGGTATAGATAGAATTAAGCGAAACCATTTTTCTGCAATAAATCCATTGTAATACGTGATTCTGGAATGGCAGTATCTTCTGATTTCCTAGTAATTAAACGCTCTAAATAACGTGCAATTACATCCACCTCTAAGTTCACTTTATGCCCAACAACGAAACTGTCTACCGTGGTTTCTTGTGAAGTATGCGGCACAATGGTGATCTTAAAGCTGTCTTTACGTACATCATTGACCGTTAAGCTAATACCATCAATAGTCACAGAACCTTTTTCCGCAATGTAGCGAGATAAGTGGCTTGGCACTTCTATCCAATATTCCATCGCTCGACCAACAGGTTGTCGGTCGACAATTGTCCCAACATCATCGATATGCCCAGAAACGATATGCCCACCAAATCGTGTTGACGGCAGCATAGCCTTCTCAAGATTGACCTTGTCACCAACTTGGTATTGGGTGAATCCGGTTCGTTTTAAGGTCTCAAGTGACAAATCGGCACTATAGCTTCGCTGATCAAACTGAACCACCGTTAAGCATACGCCATTGGTTGCAATACTGTCGCCTAAATGGACATCAGACATATCAAGTTTGCCAGCATCCACCGTGATAGTGACATCTTCACCTTTGGGGATAATAGCTGAAATGGTTCCTACTGCTTCTACAATGCCTGTAAACATAATTTCTCTTTATTTTTTCACTATTTTGGCAGTTAGGCGAATATCCGCCCCGACCATACGTAAATCGGTAATGTCTAAATCAATGGCCTCTTTCATTGATGTTAATCCCATTATTTGAGTTAACCCACAGCCATCAGTTCCCATTAATTTAGGAGCAATATAGATAATGAGCTCATCGACTAAATCTTGCTTTATCAAACTGGCAGCTAAAGTAGCCCCTGCTTCAACCCAAATATGGTTAATATTTTGATCTTTCGCGAGTTGTTTAAATAAAAACGGCAAATCAAATTGATCATCATTTAATTCAGCTTCGATAACTTGAGTATCAACAACCTTATTAGATGCCGCTTTTGTCTCCATATCATATATAGAGCCTTGCTTGGGATGAACTAGTAAACGTTCACCATCCGTATTAAAAAGTTTCAGTTCATTCGTCGGTTTTTTAAGCAAATCACCACGACGATTTAAAATAACCCGCACGGGTTGGCGAACGTGATTAATGTCATAAATAGCTTGTACAGATTGAGGTAAATCATCCCAGCGGACATTAAGGGAAGCATTATCATCAAGTACCGTCTTGGCAGTTGATAAGATAGCACCTGCTTTTGCTCGGTAGTGCTGAACATCTTGTCTTGCTTTAGCGCCAGTAATCCATTGGCTTTGACCATTGCTCAGCGCCGTTTTACCATCGACACTCGCCGCCAATTTAAGTTGAACAAATGGCATACCAGTTTGCATCCATTTAATGAATCCAGGGTTTAATTGCCAAGCATCTTGTTCTAGCAAGCCCACGTCAACTTGAATACCTGCTTCTCGCAACATTTGAATACCACGACCAGCGACTTGAGGGTTGGGATCTTGCATCGCACAAACCACACGCCTTATTTTGGCTTTGATTAACGCTTCTGCGCAAGGTGGTGTTCTTCCATAGTGAGAACAAGGTTCTAGCGTTACATACGCCGTTGAGCCTTCCGACAACTCACCAGCTTGACGTAATGCATGCACTTCAGCATGAGGCTCCCCCGCTTTTAAATGCGCGCCTTTTCCGACTACATTGCCATCATGAACAATCACACAACCAACATTAGGATTTGGTGAGGTGGTATATATACCTTGCTTTGCTAAATGAATAGCCAAAGACATCATTTGATGATCAATCGCAGAAAATAAAACTTGAGTCATCGTGCTTCCAATTCTCATTATCAAACTCGAAAGTAGTCTTGTTGTTAATCTTCAAGACGAGCGATTTCTTCACCAAATTCACGAATATCTTCAAAGCTACGATACACCGAAGCAAAACGAATATACGCAACTTTATCCAACGTTTTTAATTGATCCATCACAAAATTACCGATCATTTCACTCGGGACTTCACGCTCCCCCGTTGCACGTAGTTGAGATTTAATATGGCTGATAGCCAATTCAACGGCATCAGCACTCACTGGGCGTTTTTCTAAAGAACGTTGTAAACCGCCAATCATTTTGTCTTCATCAAAAGGTTCACGATTACCATTGGATTTTATCACTTTAGGCATAACCAATTCAGCGCTTTCAAATGTGGTAAATCGTTCGCTACACGCTAGGCATTGACGACGACGGCGAACTTGGTGTCCATCCGCGACTAACCGTGAATCAATCACTTTGGTGTCATTTTCAGAACAAAATGGACAGTGCATGTTTTCTCCCTCAATATAAATTTCATCGGTTAGATTTCCTTTGAAAGACGATCCCATCTAACTATTTTTCAACCCACTAATACTCTTTTCAACCCACTAACTTGTGGTTTATTAGTATGGCTTTAGTTTATCCGAAATGATAAAAGTAAGCGATAACCCACCCACAAATTCAATCACTTCTATTTTAATCTTAGAACGAACAGAATAATTATTGCACTAAAGTTGAGCGAAATCGGCTATGAGGTTACACTTAAAGCAGAGTTCTGTGATCGACCATTTACGATCATTCAAATTTCCATCCGGTCATATAAGCGGATGAATATAGGAAGTATAACCATGAAATATTTAGGTCTAGCCGGATTGCTCGTTATTACATTAGCAGGCTGTTCATCTCCCACTCAAGAAGACAGCTATTTAGATGCTTCTTTCCAGCTTTGTAATACTGACGTGAAGGTCTTCTCAACAAGTGATGACGGTAAAGTGCGCATTGTCTGCGCAGATGGCTCTAAGTTTGCAATGGATAACGCTAAAACGCTAGACACCATGCAAGACTTAAACGCGTCATATTGTTCTGGTGGTGGTCTAGGTCAATTTAACGAAAGCAGCCGT
This sequence comes from Vibrio casei, assembly GCF_002218025.2. NCBI lineage: Bacteria > Pseudomonadati > Pseudomonadota > Gammaproteobacteria > Vibrionales > Vibrionaceae > Vibrio > Vibrio casei. The sequence goes on from NZ_AP018680.1 coordinate 1,990,584, forward strand.
TACTACATGTTCAAATGTAAATCAGGTTCTATGATTAGCATTAATAAGAAAGACTAATCCTCTTTACAATCATTGAGGCAGTACCAAGCTTCCATGAAAAAACGCCAACCATTTAAATAATGGTTGGCGTTAATAAAAATAAACGCAGCAGGTAATACCGCGCTTTAATTTGTTTTCTTCACTGCATAGTAAATTAATGTTCGCGAGTCGCGTGGAACTCAATATCAGGGAAACGTTCTTTCGCTAAGTTTAAGTTCACCATAGTTGGTGCAACATAAGACAAGTTATCCCCGCCATCTAACGCAAGGTTAGTTTGGTTCTTACGCTTAAATTCATCCAATTTTTTCTCATCCGAGCATTCAACCCAACGAGCGGTAGCAACATTCACACCTTCATATATTGCTTCAACGTTATATTCCGATTTTAAACGAGCCACAACTACATCAAACTGAAGCACACCCACCGCACCAACGATTAAGTCGTTATTTTGCAGAGGACGGAAAACCTGTACAGCACCTTCTTCAGACAACTGCACTAAACCTTTAAGCAACTGCTTTTGCTTTAATGGATCGCGCAAACGAATCCGGCGGAACAGCTCTGGGGCAAAGTTAGGAATACCAGCAAACTTCAATGATTCACCTTGTGTGAAAGTATCACCAATTTGAATAGTGCCATGGTTATGCAAACCGATAATGTCTCCCGAATAAGCATGTTCTGCACGCGCTCGGTCACCAGCCATAAAGGTTACGGCATCCGATATATTCACCATTTTACCAGTACGAACATGGTTCATCTTCATGCCCTGAGTATAAGTACCCGATACAATACGCATAAAGGCAATACGGTCACGGTGTTTTGGATCCATATTGGCTTGAATTTTAAACACAAAACCGGTGAATTTTTCTTCCGTTGCTTTCACTGTTCGCTCATTTGCTTCACGAGCCAACGGTGCTGGCGCCCATTCAGTCAAGCCAGTAAGCATATGATCCACACCAAAGTTACCTAAAGCGGTACCAAAAAAGACTGGCGTTAATTCACCTTTTAAAAACAATTCTTGGTCAAATTCATGTGCAGCGCCAATGACTAGCTCTAAGTCTTCACGTAATTGTTCCGCAATATCAGTGCCAATCGCGACATCAAGATCAGGGTTATCTAAGCCTTTAATACTGCGAACTTCTTGAATTGTAGACCCTTGACCAGTGGCATATAAAATCGTTTCGTCACGATGGATGTGATAAACACCTTTAAACTCTTTACCACTTCCAATAGGCCATGAAATAGGCGCACATGCCATTTTCAGTTCGCTTTCCACTTCATCCAACAAATCCATAGGATCACGCGTATCACGATCACATTTGTTCATGAAGGTTACAATTGGTGTATCACGCAGACGCGTGACTTCCATTAGCTTACGAGTACGATCTTCGACACCTTTTGCCGCATCAATCACCATCAAGCAAGAATCCACCGCGGTTAAAGTGCGGTAAGTATCTTCCGAGAAATCTTCATGTCCAGGGGTATCAAGAAGGTTCACCAAGCAATCGTTATAAGGAAATTGCATCACCGAAGTAGTAACCGAAATACCACGCTCTTTTTCCATTTCCATCCAGTCAGATTTTGCATGCTGGTTTGAGCCACGACCTTTAACCGTACCGGCTTTTTGTAAAGCGTTTCCGAATAACAATACTTTTTCAGTAATGGTTGTTTTACCCGCATCCGGGTGAGAGATGATCGCAAACGTACGACGCTTGCCAACTTCAGAAAGGAAAGACATGAAGGAAACCTTATCAACTGTTTAGCTTATCGCTGCTCAATCACAGCAAAATAATTGGGTCACAAAAGTGAGATGGGCGAATTATACGCAAAAATGACGATAACTCTAGTGTGGGGGAATCATGAAAACGGATTAAAACCACTATCGAGTAATAAGTTCATAATAATAGCGTCTTCTTTACCATTTTTTGACGTTTGAGATGGGTAATAATTTACTCGGCGATCCATCTCGTTAAAGCCAAGCGACTCATAGAGATGATAAGCCCCTGTATTACTGGCTCTCACTTCAAGCCAAATACTTTCCGCCTCAGCGTCTTCACTGTGATCAATTAAATGTTGTATTAACATACGACCATAGCCTTTACCTTGCAGAACAGGATCCACCGCGATCGTCAGTAACGTGACTTCTCCAACGACATTTTGACTGTAATAGTAGCCAACTAACGTTTGGTTGAGCCATAAACCAAACTGGTTCTTGCTGGAATTAGGACTATTTTGATAAGTAAGATCTCGAATCATATTTTGTGACCACGGGTGACTATGTGCTTGTTGCTCAATCGCCCATACTGCATCAATATGATCGACAGCCAAAGGTAAAATTTGAAGACTATTTTGCGTCATAAGAACAAATCTGTTGCCAAAGATCTCGGCGATTTTGAGTGTTACCATGGATATCTTGCAACGGTGGCGAAGATAATTGATTTACACCATCAAGCATAACGTTAGCCTCACAACCAGAAAACCATATCCAAGTAAGCGAATGTTTTTCAAGTGTTGCTAACTGAGGAGGCGTCACATGCAGTGCTTGTTCTGGTTTTAATTGCATACTGCTTAACACCTTAATAAACAGTGTCGCATCAGGGCCTTGAGGAAGGTTCTCAGACACCAATAATAAAGCACAAGAAGAAGGAAGTACGAAACCTGGGGCTTGATATCCTTGTAAGCGTTCTGGGTGTACAAGCTCCCAAACAGGGATAGCCATTTCTTGTAAATATTGCTGTTCACGAAGATTTAGCATAATGACTCAATTCACGTTAAATTCTGGACTGTATTCTATCAAACCTGCTTTCCCATCAAAAGCATCATCAGCAAGGGCTAACGCTTGAAACGCACCAGCTTGATAGATATCCATTGAATTATAAATCGATAAAAATCCCATCGATTCACCATCCTTAAATCCAAATCGTGAATAATAATTGGGGGCGCCTAAAACAAAACAAGCCGAATAGCCAAATTCATACAATGACTCTAGGCCAGATTTAATCAAGGCCTCAGAAATACCTTGCCCGCGATATTCTTCTTTTACCGCAATAGGTGCCAGTCCTTGCCAACCAAAGTCATCACCATTAAGGGTAACCGGGGTAAATAAAACATGACCAATGACTTCACCATCATCAGAACAAGCGACTAATGATAAAGTAAACCGACTATTTTCGCGTAATGAGCGTACTAATTTTGCTTCTGCCGACGTTGGAAAGGTTTGGCGTAACAAGGCATCAATCGTTAAGATATCAGCAGGAGCTTCGGTACGAATTAGCATGATTCCCCTTTAGAGTCGTCAATAAGATAAAAATAGAGATGAATTCTATACTGAAACCATCTTTGAATGTCATTTTTATTATCTAAACTGGGCTCTAATTTAAAGAACGGGAGCTAGATAAACTTTTTACACCGTCAGTGTTTCAAGAACTTTGTGTTTATTGTATTTCATGCCTTTATCGACAAATTCAGCCAATTGATTTAATAACAAAGTTAATGGCTTAGGTAATAACTCTAAATCAATGCTATCCATTAAATTTTTGACTTCCAATCCAAGTTCGGTATCCCCTTCAATTTTCAAGCGACGTTGAAAGAATAAAGTATCGGGATCTTCTTTACGGCCGGCAATTAAGATCAAGTCATTTAAACAGCCCGAAAAACTCGCATCTTCGGCTTGCGGGCCATCCGAGACGATAAGTTTGTCACCTTTAAAGCTGATCATCCAAGACAGATTAAGGTCACTGATCTCAACTTTTAACCAACGGTCTTGTAAAAATTCAAAATCACCATCTTCTAATGCTTCATGGAATACTTGCTGTAAAGCCTCCAATAGAACTTTACTTTGGAGACGCTGTGGCAAAAGTTGAACCGGTTTTTTTAATACACGTGCCGCACTGACAACCATGTGAGAACGAATAGCTGAAAACATAATAACTCCCTCAATATATTCGCTTACTGTAATAAAGACTGAAAAAGCGTCTCTGCGTTAAATCAAGAAATATAGATTTAATGTTATAAATACCCACTAATTGCTTAGTCCCTACCCCTTTATGACACTTTTTTACAAAATGCGCCGACCAAGCATTATTGATCGCAGCAAACCTGCCTTATATCAATTTCCTGCCATGCAAACTGCCTAAAATACGTTATAAATTCAGAATATAAGGTTTAAAGGATGGAACTTCTTTGCCCTGCTGGAAATTTACCAGCACTCAAAACTGCCATAGATTGTGGTGCAGATGCGGTTTATATTGGCTTTAAAGATGACACCAATGCACGTCATTTTGCCGGGCTCAATTTTAGCGGCAAAAAACTCGATAAAGCGGTTCAATATGTTCATGATAATAATAAAAAAATTCATATCGCGTTGAATACTTTCGCACATCCCTATGGGTTCAATCGCTGGACCGATGCAGTAGACCAAGCCGCCGCTCTTGAAGTGGATGCATTAATAGTGGCAGATATTGCACTACTAGAATACGCCTCGACCCAATACCCTGAAATGGAGCTGCATTTATCGGTGCAAGCTTCGGCGACGAATAGCGCAGCTGTGGCTTTTTATGCCAATAATTTTAATGTGAAACGTGTGGTTCTACCGCGGGTATTATCCATTCATCAAGTGAAGCAACTTTCTCGAAGTATCCCTGCCAATGTTGAGCTTGAAGTGTTCGCTTTTGGTAGTTTGTGCATCATGGCAGAGGGACGTTGCTACTTGTCATCTTACATGACAGGTGAATCGCCAAATACCGTGGGGGCTTGTTCACCGGCAAAATATGTCCGTTGGCAAGAGACTGATTTAGGGCTTGAATCACGACTTAATAGCATTTTGATTGATCGTTATACGAAAGGTGAGAATGCAGGTTATCCAACATTATGTAAAGGTCGTTTTGATATCAACATTACTGGTGAAAATCAGCGTTACCATGTATTAGAAGAACCCACCAGCCTTAATACCTTATCTATGCTGCCTGAGTTATTTGCTGCCAATGTGGCTTCAGTCAAAATAGAAGGTCGCCAACGTAGCCCGGCTTATGTAGAGCAAGTGACTCGAACTTGGCGCGCCGCCATTGATCGCTACTTAGCCAATCCAGATACCTATCAGATTGAACCACAATGGGATGTGACGCTCGCCAATGTTTCAGAAGGAACGCAAACCACGCTTGGTGCGTATCACCGTAAATGGCAATAAGGAATGAATACATGAGCAATAATACCGACATGAAATACTCTCTTGGCCCACTACTGTACTTTTGGCCAAAATGCGATGTAGAACATTTCTACCAGCAAGCACAACAAAGCCAAGCAGATATTATTTATCTGGGTGAAACCGTCTGTTCAAAACGTCGAGAGGTAAAAGCCAAGCATTGGTTTGATATCGCAAAAGCATTAACCAATTCAGGTAAGCAGGTCGTGTTATCAACCATGGCTCTAATCGAAGCACCAAGTGAAGTCAATGTCATGAAGAAATACATCGATAATGGTGACTTCGTAATTGAAGCTAATGATGTGTCTGGTATTCAATTAGCCAGCGAAGCTAAAGTACCATTTGTGGTTGGCCCTTCGGTGAATGCCTACAATGCTCAGACCTTAAAACTATTTTCTAAGCAAGGTATGATCCGCTGGTGCATGCCGGTGGAGTTATCCCGAGATTGGCTCAACAACGTACTCAATCAATGTGATGACATTGGTATTCGTAACCAATTTGAAATCGAAGTATTCAGCTATGGTTATTTGCCATTGGCTTACTCTGCTCGCTGCTTTACTGCAAGGGCAGAAAACAAAGCTAAAGACGATTGCGAAACCTGCTGCATTCACTATCCAACCGGTATCCAGGTGAACAGTCAAGAAGGCCAAGAGATATTTAACTTAAATGGTATCCAGACTCAGTCTGGCTATTGCTATAACCTAGGTAATGATTTGCAAAGCATGAAAGGATTAGTTGATATAGTTCGATTAAGCCCATTAAGCATTGAAACATTAGAAACTTTGGCACAATTCAAGTTGAATGAACAAAGTAAAAATACGATTCAAACCAATTCAAAAAGCTGTAATGGCTATTGGCATCAAGTCGCAGGGTTAACCCTAATCTAAACGGCATTATTCTTATCTTTCTAAAAGCAAAAAAGGATATTCATACCCTTTTTTGCTTCAGATCAGACTAAGAACTTAATGTTGGCACTTGATAGCTCGGCGTCGGACGGGCTTTTACTTCTGGTGGATTATTCGGCTCTTGCCCTTTAGTGACAGGCGAATCGGCCTGATTCTGAACTGCTTCTTTCTCTCTTTCGGTCTGAATTGCTTTAAAAATACGACCAAGTTCTAAAAATGCATAACGGTGCTCTGAGAACTCATACACATTAAGTGAAATCGATAATTTATAAAGCGCGATCGCATTCGAATACTGCCCTTCATATTGATATTTTTTCGCCAAATAAAAATAAAGCTCCGTCAGCTTTTGTGCCAACTCAACATTGCTTTTTGTGTTAGCCGCAACAGACTGTAATGCTTCATTTTCATTCATTTTATCTAAGGTCACTCCAACCAATAACCAACCCCATTGGTCATCTCTACCTTGATAACGTTGCTCCAAATCTAACTTAGCCTGTTCAACGCCACTTTGTTCACGTTGGATATAATATAGCCATAAAGCGCGGTACGGATCCGATGGGTCTTGATCATAATTCTTCGTCATATCTTGCAAAGCAAGGCCGTATCGTTCTGCATAGTAAAGAGCAATGGCTCTATTTCTCTGAGCGTAATCGTTATCAGGATCAAGTTCTAAGCTTGAATCAAATGCATCAAACGCTGAGTCATAATCGCTCATTTGGGTGAAATATACACCCAATACATTAAACACTTCTGACTGTGCAGGGTTTAGCTTTAATGAACGTTCATAATCTAAACGGGCTAAATCAGCTAAGCCAACACTATCAAGATAACGTCCACGTTCAGCAAACATTTGCGCGCGAACATTTTGAGCAACCTCTTTACGCTGCAATAATTGATTAAGCCGTGCGATTTGTAACTCTTGTTGAATAGAAGGTTGTAAAGGAATGGCTAATGGTGGGTATACCCAAGTCGAATTGGAACCACCTTGATTGGCACAGCCCATCAAGAAAAAGACCGTAGCGAGACCTACCCATTTAAAATATTTCACTAATTTAACACTCCTTTACAGCACAAGCATGGCTTACGCTCGAGAAAACTGTGGCTGCATTCATTAACTTAAATTCAATATACACGTTGTCTTATCCTCTAACCACTTCAATCTTGATGGTAGATATATTTTAGTGACAAATAAGAGTATCACTATAGTCGAATGCACTAAAGAAAGTCAGATTATAGATACCAATACAAAGTATAAACTTAAAAATAGCCGAAATTAAAATACGAAAATATAGCCATAAAAAAAGAGGAGCCTAAGCCCCTCTTCTATTCATCGATACTAACGAAAATTACTCAGCAGTCGGTTCTGCTGGCGCTTCGGTTGTTTCAACGGCTTCTTTCATACTTAGACGAACACGGCCTTGACGGTCGATTTCAAGTACTTTCACTTGAACTTCTTGACCTTCAGTTAGGTAGTCAGCCACTTTCTCGATACGCTTATCAGCGATTTGAGAAATATGTACTAGACCATCTTTACCAGGAAGAATCGTTACGAATGCACCAAAATCAGCAAGACGAGCAACTTTACCTGAGTAAATGCGGCCCACTTCCACTTCTGCAGTGATTTCTTCGATACGACGAATCGCTTCTTTGGCAGCTTTGCCTTCAGTCGCAGCAATCTTGATTGTACCGTCGTCATCAATTTCAATCGTTGTGCCAGTCTCTTCAGTAAGCGCACGGATCACAGCGCCACCTTTACCGATCACGTCTTTGATTTTCTCAGAGCTGATCTTCATGGTGTAGATGCGTGGAGCAAATTCAGAAATCTCTTCACGAGCACCAGAAATCGCTTCATCCATTACAGAAAGGATGTGCTTACGAGCGCCCTGCGCTTGGTTAAGCGCAATTTGCATGATTTCTTTAGTGATACCTTCGATTTTGATATCCATTTGCAGCGCAGTGATACCTTCGTTAGTACCCGCTACTTTAAAGTCCATGTCACCAAGATGATCTTCGTCGCCTAGGATGTCAGAAAGAACAACGAAATCATCGCCTTCTTTCACAAGACCCATAGCGATACCCGCAACAGAAGCTTTAATTGGAACACCTGCATCCATAAGTGCAAGAGAAGTACCACAAACAGACGCCATTGAAGACGAACCATTTGATTCAGTAATTTCTGACACAATACGTACTGTGTATGGGAATTCTTCAACTGAAGGCATTACCGCAGCAATACCGCGTTTTGCTAATTTACCATGGCCAATTTCACGACGCTTAGGAGAACCAACAAAGCCTGTTTCACCTACACAGTATGGAGGGAAGTTGTAGTGTAGAAGGAAGTGGTCTTTCTTCTCACCTAGTAAGCTGTCTATGATTTGTGCATCACGTTGCGTGCCAAGCGTTGCAGTAACTAGCGCCTGAGTTTCACCACGAGTAAACAAAGAAGAACCGTGTGTACGAGGAAGAACACCAGTGCGAACATCTAGTGCACGAACCATGTCTTTTTCACGGCCATCGATACGTGGTTGGCCTGCAATAATGCGGCTACGTACGACATTTTTTTCCAAATCATGGAAAATTGCGTGAATTTCTTTTGGATTAAGCTCTTCGTTTTCAGCTAAAAGTGTTGCTTTAACTTCATCACCAATATGATGGATACGATCATAACGCGCCATTTTCTCAGTGATTTGGTAAGCTTCAATTAGCTGAGTTTCTGCTAATTCAGCAATTTTTGCTTTTAACTCTGTATTTTCAGCCGGTGCAGTCCAGTTCCAAGACGGAGTGGCAACTTCAGCAGCAAATTCGTTGATAGCAGTAATGACCGTTTGTTGTTGGTCGTGACCATAAACAACCGCTGCTAGCATTTCTTCTTCTGTTAGGTTGTCAGCTTCTGATTCAACCATTAGCACTGCACCTTCAGTACCCGCAACCACTAGGTCTAGTTTAGAAGATTCAAGTTCAGTTTGGCTTGGGTTAAGTACTAGCTCGCCGTTGATGTGACCAACACGCGCTGCACCGATTGGACCATTAAATGGCACACCAGAAATCGCTAATGCAGCAGAAGTTGCGATCATAGTGATCATATCAGGTTGAATGTCTGGGTTTACAGAAACCACAGTCGCAATCACTTGAACTTCGTTTTTAAATGCATCCGGGAAAAGTGGACGAATTGGACGGTCAATTAGACGGGCTGTTAATGTTTCGCCTTCAGATGGACGACCTTCACGCTTGAAGAAACCACCCGGAATTTTACCCGCGGCGTAAGTACGCTCTTGGTAGTTAACTGTTAGTGGGAAGAAGTCTTGACCTTCAACTGCTTCTTTTTTCGCAACAACAGATACGAATACAGAAGTGTCATCCATGCTTGCCATTACAGCAGCAGTTGCTTGGCGAGCCATTACGCCAGTTTCTAAAGTAACGGTATGGTTACCGTACTGGAATTTTTTTACGATTGCTTTCACGTAAAGATCCTTAAATTAATAATTTCAAAGTATATAAATACCCTGTATGACTACTTTACCAATCGCGACTAATAGCAGACTTTTCTTATGCGTAACTCACGAAGCGGTTCGAGGGAGGTACTGAAAAGGATGTTATTAGTCGCGACCTTCATGGTCGACATCGGTGACTGTAAAGTTAATCAACAGAGGTTTGTTTACATGTTAATAAATGGAGTATTCATTAACGAAAACAAACGAGACGTAGTATAAACCACTTAGAGGTAAATGTCTTATTTCGGCGGTAGATAATATCTATCAGCAATGAGATTGGCCAAATTACAAGTACAAAAAAAGGAGCCGAAGCCCCTTTTTTATCAAGTATCTGTCTATTTCTCTTCGCTTGTTGAAGTTCAAGCAAGCAGCAAATCAATAAAACAAATGCTTTCTAATCTTGGTATTAAACCAAACGACGAATTAACGACGTAGGCCAAGACGCTTGATTAGTGCGAAGTAACGATCTAGGTTTTTACCTTTTAGGTAATCTAGAAGTTTACGACGACGAGAAACCATACGTAGTAGACCGCGACGGCTGTGGTGATCGTGTTTGTGATCAGCGAAGTGACCTTGTAGGTGGTTGATAGAAGCAGTAAGTAGTGCTACTTGTACTTCTGGTGAACCTGTATCGCCTTCAGCTTGTGCGTATTCTGCAACGATTGCTGCTTTAGTTTCTGCATTCAGAGACATAATGCTCTCCTAATAAGAGTGAGTGTATAAATGTGTCAGCCAATCTCTGATTCAGCCAACACGCGAAGCGCGGATTATAAGGAAAGAAAACATCAAGAGCAAGCCATTTCAACCTAGCCTATTCTTTTATTTTTAACCCGTTATTGTTCCGCTCAGCTTTCCGCCTCTTGATGACGAAAAACAACTAAACGTTTAGGGGCTATGCGCCCATCATCGTCAATATGGGCAATACCGAGAAAGATTCGTTCTTTCCCCATCGTCATACGAACAATACCTTCTGTTGGTGCGCCCGCAATCTGCACCGGTTGACCATGTTGAACATGATCGGCCATCACTTCATTCATGTTTACTTCAGGCAAATCTTGCACAGCGGTATCCATCGGCAACAACAAAGGATCAAGCAATTCACGTGGCTCAATATTTTGCTCTTTTGCTTGTTCCATTAAGGCTTCAAGTTGCTCTAAAGTCACCATTCGGCTCGCAGGATAATGTGAAACACCAACACGACGAAGGTAAGTCACATGAGCGCCACAACCTAACATTTCACCGAGATCATCAGTGATAGTTCGGATGTAAGTGCCTTTTGAGCAATGTACTTCCATTTCAACTTCATTACCATCAAAGCGAATAAGCTCAATTTCAAACACGGTAATTTTTCTTGATTCGCGTGGTACTTCAATACCTTTACGCGCATATTCATACAAAGGCTTACCTTGGTATTTTAATGCTGAAAACATCGATGGAATTTGGTCAGTGGTACCACGAAATTTGGCAATACAACGTTCAAGTAAGCCTCTATCGACTTTAACTTCACGGGTCTGTACTACTTCACCATCAGAATCGGATGTATTAGTTCGCTCACCTAATTTAGCAACAACACGATAACGCTTATCTGAATCTAATAAAAATTGAGAAAACTTAGTTGCTTCGCCTAAACAAATTGGCAGCATACCTGTTGCTAAAGGATCAAGCGCACCGGTGTGTCCTGCCTTCTCTGCAAAGTAAAGTCTCTTCACCTTTTGCAGCGCATCATTGGAGCTAATACTTGTTGGCTTATCCAGCAACAAAACGCCATCAATAGGACGACCACGACGTCTACGTGCCATTACTCTTCTCCTTCGTCCTCACGACCGGCATCTTTTTTACGCTGGTTATCTTTGCTCACAACTTCACTGACTAAGTTAGACATTCTCATGCCTTCCGTTAATGTATTATCGTAAGTAAAGCGGACTTCTGGCGTTAAACGTAAACGAATACGCTTACCTAGCGTCATACGAACGGCAACTTCGTGCTCTTTCAATGCTTCAAGGCTAGACTCTGGCGTTTGCTCACCGACACATAGGAAGGTCACAAATACTTTAGCGTAAGCTAGGTCACGTGACACTTCTACATCGGAAATGGTCACCATGCCGATACGTGAATCACGTACATCACGCTGAAGGATTGACGCTAATTCTTTTTGTAATTGTTGTGCAACACGTTGTGCACGGCTAAATTCTTTTGACATATCTTTTCTCACATCTGTTCACTCAAATTTTGAGTGTTTCTACAGAAAGAATGGGGAGCACATAATGCTCCCCATGGTGTATTAAACAACCTTTCGTCATATACCTTTGAAAGGTAACGAAACTTGATTAATCAAGAGTACGCTTGATCTCAACGATTTCGAATACTTCGATTTGGTCACCAGCGCGAACATCATTATAGTTCTTAACGCCGATACCACATTCGTAACCGTTACGTACTTCTTGAACATCATCTTTAAAGCGACGTAGAGATTCTAGCTCACCTTCGTAAATAACGATGTTGTCGCGAAGAACGCGGATTGGGTTGCTACGCTTGATAACACCTTCAGTCACCATACAACCAGCGATTGCGCCAAGTTTAGGTGATTTGAACACGTCACGAACTTCAGCAAGACCAATGATCTCTTGCTTGAATTCAGGAGCAAGCATACCGCCCATCGCTAATTTCACTTCGTCAATCAATTGGTAAATGATTGAGTAGTAACGCAGATCTAAACTTTCATTTTCAACAGTACGGCGAGCAGATGCATCAGCACGAACGTTGAAGCCAAGCAAGATAGCGTTAGAAGCTGCTGCAAGTACGGCGTCAGTTTCAGTAATACCACCAACACCAGAACCTACGATGTTCACTTTTACTTCATCAGTAGAAAGTTTACGTAGAGAATCGGCAATCGCTTCAACAGAACCTTGAACGTCTGCTTTAAGCACAACGTTAAGTTCAGCAACTTCACCTGCTTCCATGTTAGAGAACATGTTTTCAAGTTTCGATTTTTGTTGGCGAGCAAGTTTCACATCACGGAATTTACCTTGACGATAGTTTGCTACTTCACGCGCTTTACGCTCATCACGTACCACTGTGGCTTCATCACCAGACGCTGGAACACCTGATAGACCAAGGATCTCAACAGGGATAGATGGGCCAGCAGATTCGATGTCTTTACCATTCTCATCGCGCATTGCACGAACGCGGCCATATTCTTGACCACAAAGAACGATATCACCTTTACGCAATGTACCCGCTTGAACCAATACAGTCGCCACAGGACCACGGCCTTTATCAAGACGTGATTCAACGACAACGCCAGATGCCATGCCATCAGTAACCGCAGTAAGCTCTAGAACTTCTGATTGAAGTAGAATTGCTTCTAGTAGACCATCAATGTTGGTACCCACTTTCGCTGAAATGTGAACGAACATGTTTTCGCCGCCCCATTCTTCAGGAATAACATCGTATTGAGCTAGCTCATTTTTAACGTTATCAGGGTTTGCGCCTTCTTTATCGATTTTGTTTACTGCAATAATCAAAGGAACGCCTGCCGCTTTTGCGTGCTGGATTGCTTCAATTGTTTGTGGCATCACGCCATCGTCAGCTGCAACAACAAGTACAACGATATCTGTCGCTTGAGCACCACGAGCACGCATTGAAGTAAATGCGGCGTGTCCTGGAGTATCCAAGAAGGTAATCATACCGTTTTCAGTTTCAACGTGGTATGCACCGATATGCTGAGTAATACCACCCGCTTCGCCAGAAGCAACACGGCTGCGACGAATGTAATCAAGCGTCGATGTTTTACCGTGGTCAACGTGACCCATTATAGTAACAACAGGAGCACGAGAAACCGCTTCAGTTGTGTCATCACGATCAGATAGGATAGCTTCTTCTAATTCATTTTCTTTACGAAGAATAACTTTGTGACCCATTTCTTCGGCAACTAATGCTGCTGTTTCTTGGTCAATCACTTGGTTAATAGTCGCCATTGCGCCCATCTTCATCATAGTTTTAATGACTTCAGTACCTTTAACTGACATTTTATTTGCCAATTCAGAGACCACAATCGTTTCACCTATAACAACATCAGATTTAGCAACGGTAGCCGACTTATCGAAACCATGTTGCATCGATGTTGGTTTAGCAAGCTTACCTTTACGGTTGTTGCGACCACCACGAGCATTGCGCCCATTACCAGCCGATCGTTCTTCTTCTTTTTTCGCTGGTTTCTTCTTCTTACGACGACTAGCTTCACTGCGACGGTCTGCCTCATCTTCAGCAGCTCGAGCATGGACATTTGTCGTAACATGGTAATCAGAGTTTTCAGATTCTTTCTTCTTCTTCTCTTCTTCCGACCAGCGAACTTCGTTTTCTTCTGCTAATTTACGTGCTTCTTCAACCAATTTTTGAGCTTCTTGTTCTGCTTTACGTTGAGCTTCTTCTTCCTGACGACGTTTCAGTGACTCTGCTTCTTTTTTAGCGGCGTCATGTTGCGCTTTTTCTTCAGGAGAACGTTTAGCGGCAACTTTAGCTTCTTCAGCTTTAGCTTTATCCGCTATTTCACGTTTAGCTTTTTCTTCAGCCTCACGTTTTGCTTTTGCTTCTGCATCAGCTTTTGCTTTTGCTTCTGCATCAGCTTTTGCTTTTGCTTCTGCATCAGCTTTTGCTTTTTCTTCTGCTGCACGAACTGCGATTTCTTCCGCTTCACGAGCGGCTTGCTCTTCAGCTTCTCGCTTCGCTTCATCTTCAGCAGAAGAACGCTTCACATAAGTGCGTTTCTTACGAACTTCAACTTGTACTTCTTTACTTTTACCACCGCCAGCAGCAACACTTAATGTACTTTTGGTTTTACGTTGTAAAGTCAAACGAGTTGGTTCGGAATCGCCAGATGTGCTGCCATGTTCTTTTTTAAGATGCGTAAGAAGCTGCTGCTTTTCTGCATCTGTAACATTGTCTGTACTGGTCTTTTTCATACCAGCATCAGCAAGTTGTTCTACCAAGCGTTCAACTGGGGTCCCAATTTCGTCACTTAGTGCTTTCACTGTCAGTTCTGTCATACTGCTTTCTCCTTGCTGAAATTATTCTTCGTCGCCAAACCAGCAAATATTACGTGCGGCCATAATTAATTCGCCTGCACGTTCTTCTGTTAAGCCTTCAATGCCTTCTAGATCATCAATGCCTTGGTCAGCTAAATCTTCTAAAGTTACTACGCCTTTAGCCGCAAGTTTGAACGCTAATTCACGCTCTAAACCTTCTAAAGCCAATAGGTCTTCAGCTGGTTCTAAACCATCAAGTGATTCTTCTTGAACAAGGGCTAATGTGGTCAGTGCATTTTTCGCACGAGCACGCAGCTCTTCAACCAACTCTTCTTCAAGTCCATCAATTTCAAGTAATTCATTCACAGGTACATATGCGATTTCTTCTAATGTAGAGAAACCTTCTTCCACAAGCATTTCAGCAAAATCTTGTTCGATATCAAGATGCTTCATGAAGTTTTCGATAGCAGCTACCGATTCTTCCTGATGCTTATTCTTAAGGTCTGCCACTGTCATTACATTCAATTCCCAGCCAGTAAGCTGAGAAGCTAAACGAACATTTTGACCACTACGACCAATTGCTTGAGCTAAATTATCCGCTTCAACAGCAATATCCATTGAATGCGTATCTTCATCAACAATGATTGAAGCAACATCCGCAGGTGCCATCGCATTGATAACAAACTGTGCTGGATTATCATCCCAAAGCACGATATCAATACGCTCACCGCCAAGCTCACCAGAAACGGCTTGAACACGGGCACCACGCATACCAACACACGCACCAACAGGGTCAATACGACGGTCGTTGGTTTTTACTGCAATCTTAGCGCGAGAACCAGGATCGCGAGCCGCTGCTTTCAATTCAATCAGTTCCTCACCAATTTCTGGCACTTCAATACGGAAAAGTTCAATCAGCATTTCAGGCTTAGAACGCGTTAAGAATAATTGAAAACCACGCGCTTCTGGTTTAACTGCGTATAAAAGACCACGAATACGGTCACCTGGACGTAAATTTTCACGAGGAAGCTGATCTTCACGTAAAATAACAGATTCTGCGTTATTGCCAAGATCAACAATAACTGCATCACGTGTTGCTTTTTTCACTACACCTGTAACCAACTCACCTTCATTATCGATAAATTGCTCTACAATTTGTGCGCGCTCAGCTTCACGTACTTTTTGCACGATAACTTGTTTAGCCGTTTGAGTAGTAATACGGTCAAATGTAACTGACTCCATATCATCTTCAATATAGCCTCCAAGCTCGATAGTTTCATCATCGTATTGAGCAGCTTCAATTGAAATTTCTTTCGTTGGAAATTCAACTTCTTCTACAACCAACCAACGACGGAAAGTGTCGAAATCACCGGTTTTACGGTCAATCTCAACACGCACTTCAATCTCGTGTGGGCTTTTCTTTTTTGTTGCCGTAGCTAAAGCAGTTTCTAATGCTTCAAAAATACGCTCACGGGGAACCGCTTTTTCATTCGAAACAGCTTCAACAACCGCTAAAATTTCTTTATTCATGTTTATGCCTCTTCAGACTTAAAATTTTGGTATCAAGTTAGCTTTAGAAATATTACTTAAAGCAAATTGTTCTTCTTGGCCATCGACATCTAAAGTCACAATTTCACCATCAATAGCCGAAATAATGCCTTTCCATTTACGACGGTTATTCATCGCCATTTTTAAAACCAAATTAACATCATGTCCAATAAACTGTTGGTAATGAGCCGCTTTGAATAATGGGCGCTCCAAACCAGGAGAAGAAACCTCTAAGTTGTAAGCCACAGTAATTGGATCTTCGACATCCATTACAGCACTCACTTGGCGACTAACTTCGGCACAGTCATCAACATTAATGCCATTTTCATGGTCAATAAAAACACGTAAAGTTGAGTGTTCACCAGCTCGGATAAACTCCAAGCCAACCAATTCATACCCAGAAGCAGCGACTGGCGCCTCTAGAAGTTCGGTTAATTGTTTTTCTAAACCCGTCATTAAATTCTCCGGAAATGAAACCTCCCAAAATTCACTAATGTCACCGTAAATATATTGAGATAAAGCTTAAAGCCGATCGTCCAGAAACAAAAAAAGGGCATAAAGCCCAATTCAAATACCATGCATTCTACAAATAAACCTTAAATTGCCACATTAATAGCGAATCTAAGTATGCAGATAATAAAAAACCCCGAATTTCGGGGTTTTTTATTGCTGGACCCTGATATTGTTAAACTAAAGCTTAGCTTAGCTTAACTGTGTTTAAAGTCAGACTTTAAACACTAAAACTTGTAAAAGTAGATCTTATTTAAAAGATTGGTTGCGGGGGCCGGATTTGAACCGACGACCTTCGGGTTATGAGCCCGACGAGCTACCAAACTGCTCCACCCCGCGTCCGATTTACTTTCTAATTCTGAGGCGTATTATACTCGCTAGATTAGACATTACAAGCTTTACACAACAATGGTGCCGAGAGGGGGACTTGAACCCCCACACCATAAGGCACTAGCACCTCATGCTAGCGTGTCTACCAATTTCACCATCTCGGCAATATTATTTACTTACGTCTTAAAATAAAAAAACAATTACTGAGGAATTTCATCATTACTCTTAGGAGCAGGAATTTCATCAGTTAAAACTTCATTTTTTAAATCAGTCTTTTGCTCAACATTTACATTTGGAATTGCAAATTTTGATTCATGCTTAGCAGTTGAAAGATTACCTAACACTAAACTAATAATAAAAAATATAGTTGCAAAAATTGCAGTCGATCGAGTTAAAAAATTACCTGATCCACCAGAGCCAAATACAGTATTTGATGCTCCAGCCCCGAAAGAGGCTCCCATATCTGCGCCTTTACCTTGCTGAATTAATACTAGGCCAATTACACCAAGCGCAGCCAGAAGATAAATCACAAGTAGAACTGTTAACATTTTTCCACCTATGTATGAATTTTTTGAGTTGATAGGTTGAAACAACCAACGACAACGCACCTCCCTAATGAGGCGCAGTGATACTAACTAAAGCGAAACAGACTGACAAGAGAAAGTTATCAAAAAAATGTAACTTGCAGCCTGAACGATTAAAAAAAACACAAAAAAGGTTAGGTCAGTATCTTATTTGTAAATACTGACCACTAATTTTTCTTTTTAGCAGCTCTCTTTAACCTTATCAGCGATGGCATTTGCCGAAGATTCAACTAACTGAGCGTCTTCGCCTTCTACCATGACTCGAATTAATGGTTCGGTACCTGACTTACGCAGAAGAACCCGCCCCTTATTTCCAAGTAATTTTTCCACTTCAGATACAGAATCTAGAACCATTTGATTTTGTAGCGGGTCGGTATCCCCTGCAAAACGGACATTGATCAATACCTGAGGATAAAGCGTCATGCCTGATGCTAAAGCGTTTAGTGATAATTTACTCCCAACAACCGAAGCAAGCACTTGTAGAGCAGCAACAATAGCATCACCCGTTGTTACTTTATCCAGTAAAATGACGTGGCCGGAGTTTTCAGCACCAATCTTCCAATTATTTTCAAGTAATTGCTCCATAACATAGCGATCACCCACTTTTGAACGGACAAATGGAATACCAAGCTGCTTTAGCCCATTTTCCATTCCTAGGTTCGTCATAAGCGTACCAACAACCCCACCTTTCAACTCACCTCGGCGTAGTGCATCACGAGCAATAATATAAGCAATTTGATCACCGTCGACTTTATTCCCTAGCTCATCGACCATGATAATTCGATCGCCATCACCATCAAAAGCTAGGCCAAGATCAGCTTTCTCTTCCAATACCTTTGCTTGTAAAGCACGTACATCAGTAGCCCCCACTTCATCATTAATATTAAGCCCATTTGGCTCACACCCCATGGTAATGATTTCAGCACCAAGTTCAGTAAAGACATTCGGGGCAATATGGTAGGTTGCACCATGTGCACAATCGACGATAATTTTTAAATTTTTAAGGCTTAATTCATTAGGAAAGGTACTTTTGCAAAATTCAATATAACGGCCAGCGGCATCAACCATTCTTTTTGCTTTACCCAATAGTGCAGATTCAACACACTCAATATCTTTTTCAAGCTCTGCTTCAATCGCCAGCTCGATTGAATCCGGTAATTTTGTTCCTTCTGAAGAAAAAAACTTAATTCCATTATCATAATATGGGTTATGCGATGCCGAGATTACGATCCCAGCTTCCGCACGAAAGGTTTGTGTAAGGTAAGCAACAGCAGGTGTTGGCATTGGGCCAGTAAATATAGCCTTTAAGCCAGCGGCAGCTAATCCCGCTTCCAGTGCTGACTCAAGCATATAGCCGGAAATACGTGTGTCTTTTCCTATAATAACTTGCTTAGTGCCTTGCTGAGCCAGAACACGCCCAGCGGCCCAACCAAGCTTTAACATAAAATCAGGTGTTATTGGGAACTGACCAACTTTTCCACGAACCCCATCAGTACCAAAATATTTTCTTGTTGACATAACTTGTCCTTTTCAGCAAATAAGATAGCTTTACTCGACATCTGCAATATGAAAGCAAATCGTTAAAGCATCAAAATTAATTTATATTGGAGTTAATCATATTCAGCACACGCATAGCATCTTGAGTCTCAGCGACATCATGAACTCGAATAATTTGAGCACCTTTTTGTGCCGCAATTGTCGCACACACAACACTGCCGACTACACTCTCCGCCGGTGTTTTTTCCAGTAACTTAGAAATCATCGATTTACGAGACATTCCAGCAAGAATAGGTAAACCATATTGATGGAATTTTTCTAAATTCGCTAGCAGATGATAATTATGCTCTAAACTTTTACCAAAGCCAAAACCTGGATCTAAAATAATGTTTTTCTTATCAATTCCAGATTTTTCACAAACGTTAATCCGTTCCTCTAGAAAATCACACACATCCTGTAATACGTCATCATAAACAGGGCTTTGTTGCATTGTCCTAGGTTGACCTTGCATGTGCATTATGCACACAGGTAGATTTGACGACACTGCAACATCAAGCGCTCCCGGTTCACGTAATGCACGTATATCATTAATGATATCGATACCATTAATGATCCCTTCTTGCATAACAGCTGCTTTACTTGTATCAAGAGAAATCCACACATCAAAGTGCTTCTTAATTGCACGAACGAGAGGAATAACTCTTTCTACCTCATCATTAACAGAAACATCTTGAGCTCCAGGTCGGGTTGACTCCCCCCCCACATCAATAATTGTCGCTCCAGATAAAATCATTGACTCAACTTTTCCCATTGCTTTATCTAAATGATTGAACTTGCCACCATCAGAAAATGAATCTGGTGTCATATTCAATATACCCATAATTTGGGGGGTTCGGAGGTCAAGAACTTTTCCATTTGCACTCAATAACATATTGAATCATCTCATTGATAAGGTGGTATTAATTGGGATTATTTGTCGAATAAAACTTTTTACCCTGAATAGAAAAAGCCCTGACATTATCAGGGCTTAATATGAATTATGGCAGATTAAGATTCTTTATTTTTATCATCGCCTTCTTCTAAATCTTGGTCTTTGCTTGGAGTAGAAGAGTCAGACTTCACTTCCTCTTTGCTTTCAGATTGATCCGCTTTATCTTTTGCATCATCAATCCATCCTTGTGGTGCGCGGATGGTTTCACTGCGATTCATTAAGTCGTCAATCTGCCCAGCATCAATGGTTTCATATTTCATCAATGCATCTTTCATTGCATGCATAATATCCATATTATCTTCTAGAATTTGTTTTGCTCTTACGTAATTTCTATCAATGATAATACGAATTTCTTGATCAATTAAGCGAGCGGTATCGTCGGACATATGTTTCGCCTTTGACATACCACGCCCCATAAAGACTTCACCTTCTTCCTCAGCGTACAAAAGTGGGCCAAGTTTGTCAGAAAAACCCCATTGAGTTACCATCTTACGAGCGATATCAGTGGCACGTTCAATATCATTTGAAGCTCCTGTTGATACCTTATCCTCGCCATAAATGAGTTCTTCAGCCAAACGTCCACCGTATAAACTTGAGATCATCGACTCTAGATGCTGACGATTCATACTGACGCGATCTTGCTCAGGCAAATACATAGTGACACCCAATGCACGACCACGAGGAATAATGGATACCTTGTAAACAGGATCATGTTCTGGAACTAACCGACCAACAATCGCATGGCCAGCTTCGTGATAAGCAGTTGATGCTTTAGTGTCTTCCGTCAATACCATCGAACGGCGCTCTGCACCCATCATGATTTTGTCTTTTGCTAATTCAAATTCAACCATGGATACATTACGTTTGTTACCGCGAGCGGCAAACAATGCAGCTTCATTCACTAAGTTAGCAAGATCAGCACCTGAGAAACCAGGTGTACCACGTGCAATCAGAGATGGTTCAACATTTTCAGCTAGAGGCACCTTACGCATATGAACTTTTAGTATTTGCTCGCGACCACGTACATCAGGTAAGCCAACAACAACTTGGCGGTCAAAACGACCAGGACGAAGTAGCGCTGGATCTAATACATCCGGACGGTTAGTTGCAGCAATCACAATAATACCTTCATTGCCTTCAAAACCATCCATCTCAACCAACATTTGGTTCAGTGTTTGTTCACGTTCATCATGCCCACCGCCAACACCTGCGCCACGTTGGCGACCTACGGCATCAATTTCATCGATAAAAATGATACAAGGCGATGCTTTTTTCGCTTGTTCGAACATATCACGAACACGAGAGGCACCAACCCCCACAAACATTTCGACGAAATCAGAGCCTGAGATACTAAAGAATGGTACTTTCGCTTCACCAGCAATGGCTTTTGCTAATAAGGTTTTACCCGTACCTGGAGGACCAACAAGTAAAACACCTGTTGGAATTTTACCTCCCAACTTTTGGAATCGACTTGGATCGCGTAAGTAGTCCACTAATTCTTTAACGTCTTCCTTAGCTTCATCACAACCGGCCACATCGGCAAAGGTTGTTTTGATTTGGTCTTCACCCATCATTCGAGCTTTGCTTTTACCAAATGACATAGCGCCTTTACCACCGCCGCCGCCTTGCATTTGACGCATGAAGAAAATCCAAACCCCGATAAGTAGAATCATAGGGAACCAAGAAATGAAAATAGTGCTCAGCAAACTTTGCTGCTCAGGCGGTGTGCCTGTCACTTTTACATTTTGATTAATCAGATCGTCGAGAAGCTTACTATCGTAAACCGGCATATAAGTTACATTGCGAGAGTTATCAGTTCGAACAAAGGTAATTTCCCTATCTTTGAACTTTGCTTCGCGAACTTGGCCTTGACCAACGTCTTTTACAAAGGATGTATAATCAATCGCTTTTCCGTTACTGTCCCCAGGCCCAAAGCTCTGGAAAACTGACATCAAAACTACGGCGATTACTAGCCACAAAATTAAATTTTTTGCCATGTCACTCAAGGTGTCAGCCTCTCGATCACTATTAATAATTAAAAGTAGATTACTACAGTTTATAACCTGTAGCTACGATATAAACCTCGCGTGAACGGGCACGCGAAGAATCTGGTTTGCGAATTTTAACGGTTTTGAACATATCACGTACATCTTTAACGTACTGATCAAAACCTTCTCCTTGAAACACTTTAACTACAAAACTACCATCTTGGGCTAGAACTTGTCGACACATATCCAATGCCAGTTCAACTAAGTACATACCTCTAGGTTGGTCTACAGCAAGGTTTCCACTCATATTTGGAGCCATATCAGACATCACAACATCTACCATATCAGGTTGAATGCGTTCTAGTAAGGCTTCTAAAACCGTTTCTTCGCGGAAATCACCTTGAAGAAAGCTAACACCTACAATTGAATCCATAGATAAAATGTCACAAGCTATTACTTGTCCATTATCTCCAACAATTCCAGCTGCATATTGAGACCATCCACCAGGAGCTGCGCCTAAGTCAACGACAGTCATCCCAGATTTTAATAACTTGTCTTTTTCTTGTATTTCTTCAATTTTAAAAATAGCCCTAGAGCGATAACCTTTTTTTTGAGCTTCCGCTACATACTTGTCGTCAAAGTGCTCTTGTAACCAACGACCAGAGCTGGCCGAATGTTTTTTCTTACTCATTGAATACCTAATGATTGGGTTAACACTTCTGCTATTAACCACAAATGCAGAAATTCTAACAGAAACTATTTACGGAAATTATAGTCTTCCAGAATAGATGGCGTTAAAATAGATGTTTTCAACCCTTATACTATAAAAAAATGGCCGCATAATGAACCTAAGCACCAAACAAAAGCAGCACTTAAAAGGACTAGCCCACAGTTTAAAACCTGTCGTGCTAATGGGCGCAAATGGATTGACTGAAGCTGTTCTTGCGGAAATTGAGCTTGCTCTTGACCACCACGAACTGATCAAGGTAAAAGTTGCCTCTGAAGACCGCGAAACCAAGATACTGATTATAGACGCGATTGTTCGTGAAACTAAAGCAGAAAAAGTACAAACTATCGGTAAGGTACTAGTTTTATACCGTCAAAGCGAGCAACGTAAAATCGAAATACCTCGTAAATAGTTAGCTTTAAAGCACTTACCAGCTACAAATTGACTTAAAAAGAAACAAAAAGGCCGCTAATTGCGGCCTTTTTTGATTCTACTTTAATTATAAAAACTTATATAATTAAATATATTCAACCTTGGTGATTTCAAAATCTTTCTCACCACCAGGTGTCGCGATAACCACTTCATCGCCTTCAAACTTCCCAATAAGACCACGGGCAATGGGAGAGCTAACCGAAATTTTTCCCGATTTAATGTTTGCTTCATCATCACCAACGATTTGATATTTAACTTCTTTATCTGTATCTACATCTAGAAGTGTTACCGTTGTCCCAAAAATAATTTTGCCTGTATTGTCCATTTTAGAAACATCAATAACCTGGGCAACAGATAACTTATACTCGATATCTCTGATTTGAGCTTCGCAAATACCTTGCTCTTCGCGTGCTGCATGATACTCAGCATTTTCCTTTAAGTCACCAAGCTCACGAGCTTCCGCTATCGCTTGAGAAATTAGCGGGCGTCGCTTCAATAATACTTCTAATTCAGTTCGTAGTTCTTGCTCACCACGAATTGTCATTGGAACTTTATCCATTTTAAACCTCACTCCAACCCTACTCAATAAGAGCGGACTTTGGACAATAAAGACCCACTCAACAAAAGCTGAGTGGGTTACGTTAGAATAACTTGTGGCAACAGTGTAAATAAAGTTATCGGCTCAGTCACTCTAAAAGTTAGATATCTATCACACTTTACTGAAATTATTAGTTTTTTTGAGATGCATATCAATAACTAATCAACCACTAAAACACAATATCACAAATAAAAAACATAAAAAATTCAAAAAACCAAAGGAATTAAATACACACAAGAACAAATCATAAAAACTTGAATTTAAACAAAATAATAATAATCACCCACAAAAAAAAATGATTAGACATAACGTTTTTAGATATTTTTATATCATTTGACTATTGAAACAGGGAACTTTTAGCGTACAACGTTGAAGAGACGAACTATATGCAAGCTTATGTATTTTGGCTAAATTATAGTGAGTGTTATGCAAGCTTATGCATAATCACATAAGAGAGTTGTTAAATCGCTCCTTCATTTAATGGAAAGCAAATTCAGTTAGGATTATTACCATGAACAAAAAATTACTTGCTCTTGCAGTGGCCGCTGCTTCAGTTTCAACTGCAGCATCAGCAGCAACAATTTATCAAGACGACACTTCAACCCTAAACATGGGCGGTCGTGTAGAAGTTCGCGCAAACTTTTCTGATGCCAATAAATCTGTTGATGCTAATAATGGCGTTCGTGATGGCAAAGATGACAATATCTATGAAGACAAATCACGTGTACGCTTTAACTTAGGTGGCGAACAAAAACTAAACAATGATATCTCTTTCATCGGTTTCGCTGAATGGGAAATCACCGAAAACAGCGACCCAGAAGGTTATGATGCACAAATTAACACTCGTTACATGTATGGTGGCGTACAATCTCAAAAATTTGGTGGTTTAACTTACGGTCACCAAGATAACGCCTTCACGTACCTAACTAACTTCACCGATAATGCTGAAGTATTCAGTGGTTACATCAACGAAAATAACGTTGCAACTGCTGACCGTGCTAATAACGTATTACGTTATGCTTTCAGCACTGAAAGACTGACTATCCAAGCCAGTGCACAAGCTGATTCAGATTCAGATGGTAGCACATTAACTCAAAATGCAGATGGCTTTGGTGTTATCGGTGCATACAAACTAACTGACACATTAGAAGTTGGTTTAGGTTATGCCCAAACTGATGCTAACAATGCGGGTGACGATCGTATCAGCACTGGTGATAACAACACTTACACAGTAGCAGCTCGTTATACTAGCAATGGTGTTTTATTAGCAGCAACATATGAGGGCGGTAAAGTTGCTCGCTCTTCGACTGACGAATCAGATTTCGATGCTGCTGATGCTTACCTAGGTTATACATTTGATGACAACAACGTAAACATGACGTACAACTACTTCAATGCTGACAAAACCTCTTTCAATGAATACAATGTTAACAACATTGCACTTGAGTACGCTCGTTACTTCGGTAATGCAACCGTATACGGTGCATACGCATTCAACCTTCTTTCAGATGGCGATGCAGCGACTAACAACCAAACTGAAGATCAATTCCAAGTTGGTTTCCGTTACGCATTCTAATCTAACTGTTACCGGTTAAATTAGCGTAAATCTTTAAAACGCCTACTTATTTAAGTGGGCGTTTTTGTTTATACTGCCAGCCTAATTTCTTTTCATGGATGGTACTTATGCGCTTGCCGCTTATTGTTACGAGCCTTCTTATTTCGGTTATCTCCCCTCTTTCTTCGAGCTTCGCCGCTCCAATAAAGCCGCATTTTCCAAACAGTGAAATTTTACCACCAAGTACAAGAGTTGGCTTAATTGCCAAATCCCCCAGCTCAACTTTACTTTACCAAAACAAGGATATGCTGTTCCCACCAGCCAGCACACTAAAATTAGTCACCGCTCTTGCTGCTAAACTAGAGTTAGGCGACACATTCCGTTATACCACTCAACTAGAAAAAGAGGATAACAATCTCATATTACGTTTTAGTGGCGATCCAAGCTTAACCACAAAAGACCTTGAAAAATTATTCGACCAAGCTGAAATCAAACAAATTAAGGGTGATTTGATTATTGATCAGACTGCTTTTACTGGTTACGAAAAAGGCGTGGGCTGGCCGTGGGATATCTTAGGTGTTTGTTATAGCACACCTTCTAGCGCCATCAGTGTAGACGGCAACTGTGTAATGGCTTCAATTTATACCAACGCAAATGGCACTACTCGCGTCTTCACGCCTCCTCACCAGCCTGTTGTCGTCAGTACTAATGCTAAAGCCGTCACTCGCCAGCAGCAAAAAGATCGCTATTGCGATTTAGATTTATCAGCCACACAAACGAATCACTACCAACTTTCGGGCTGTTTAGTGAAACAAGATAACCCACTACCACTTAATTTTGCAGTACAAAACCCTTTTTTATATTCTTCCGCAATTTTGCATAACACGCTTGAAAAAAAAGGCATTAAACTGGCTGGAACAATCAAGCTAGCACCACAGCCCTCTACATTTGGTAAGCCTGTCGCATTTCATCATTCAGAACCGCTACCTGTACTACTCGAACATATGCTGAAAGATTCTGATAACTTATATGCGAATAACTTGTCGAAAACATTAGGTGCTCATTATTTTAAACAAGCAGGATCATTTAAAAATGGCACTGAGGCAATTAAACAAATCTTAAAGAAAAAAGCAAAGATAAACCTTGAAGACTCTATTTTAGAGGATGGATCGGGGCTATCTCGTAACAATCGAATGACACCACAACAAATGTATTCCATTTTAAAATACATTAAAGCTCAAGATCATAAATTGAACCTAATTATTTTAATGCCAAAATCAGGTGAGAATGGCACCTTAAAATATCGTTCGAGTATGACTAAAGCGCCAGTTAAAGGACAAGTCATAGCCAAAAGCGGTTCTTTGTTTGCCACTCATAATATGGCGGGTTTTGTTCTTGATGAACTAGGGGCTCCATCAACCATATTTGTCCAATACATCACGGATTACCATCCACAAAAAAACACCAATTTAATTTCACCATTGACTCGATTTGAACAAGAGCTTTATCAAAATTTAATAAAATCCACCAAGGAATAAGCTAGAATAAAAGGGCATATAGCAATAGTGAACACTTACATCAGAAAGTCGTTCAATATTAGACCATTATTTTAAACCGCTTTTTTTATGATAATAAAAAGCCGACATCAAGTGATTGATGTCGGCTTTATTTGTTTTAATTTATTTTACATTAATGATGCTTTTACTTGCTCATGAAGTTCTTGAACAGACGTAACTGTTTTACGATTATCTTCTGAATGAGCCATACAAGTGGCAAATGCTGCATTAAGCGTCGTTGTATAATTCACTTTTTCTTGAAGCGCACCACGACGCAGCACTTTTGAATCTTCAATAGCTTGACGTCCAGCGGCAGTATTAACTATGTAGGTGTATTCATTATTCTTGATACGGTCAAGAATATGAGGACGACCTTCATGTACTTTATTCACCAAGCGAGGGTTAATACCCGCTTCGCCTAAGACAACAGCCGTACCGTGAGTTGCATCCAACTGGTAGCCTAGTTTGATTAACTGCTTGGCAACTTCAACCACACGCTTTTTATCTTCTTCACGAACAGATAAAAGTGCACGCCCCCCTTCTGGATAAATATTACCAATGCCTAGTTCTGCTTTAGCAAACGCTTGAGCAAAGGTTTTACCGACACCCATCACTTCACCAGTTGAGCGCATTTCTGGACCCAATAAAGGATCGACACCTAAGAACTTGTTAAAAGGCAATACAACCTCTTTAACTGAATAATATGGTGGAATGATTTCTTTAGTGAAACCTTGCGATGCCAGTGATTGACCCGCCATAACGCGAGCTGCAATCTTAGCTAATGGTGCACCAGTTGCTTTTGAAACAAATGGAACTGTACGAGCAGCACGCGGGTTAACTTCAATTAGATATACTTGGCCATCTTTAACTGCAAACTGAGTATTCATCAATCCACGAACGCCTAGTTCAAACGCCAGCTTTTCAACTTGCTCACGCATGACGTCTTGGATTTCTTGGCTTAATGTATAAGCTGGCAATGAACATGCTGAGTCACCTGAGTGAACACCGGCTTGCTCAATGTGTTCCATGATGCCACCAATAACAACTTGTTCACCATCGCAAATCGCATCGACGTCGACTTCAACCGCATCATCTAAGAATAAATCCAGAAGTACTGGCGATTCATTCGATACGCTCACTGCTTCATTGAAGTAGCGACGTAAATCTTGCTCGTCATATACGATTTCCATCGCGCGACCACCAAGTACATACGACGGACGAACCACTAGCGGATAACCAATTTCACGTGATTTCTCAATCGCTTGTTCCATTGTTGTTACGGTAGCATTTTCAGGCTGTAACAGCCCTAAGCGGTCTACCGCTGTTTGGAAACGCTCACGGTCTTCAGCACGGTCAATTGCATCTGGGCTAGTACCAATAATTGGCACACCAGCCGCTTCTAATGCACGAGCTAGTTTCAGAGGCGTTTGACCACCGTACTGAACGATCACGCCTTTTGGCTTCTCAATGCGTACAATTTCAAGCACATCTTCCAGAGTTACTGGTTCGAAGTATAAGCGGTCTGACGTATCATAATCGGTAGAAACGGTTTCAGGGTTACAGTTCACCATGATGGTTTCATATCCGTCTTCACGTAACGCAAGCGATGCATGAACACAGCAATAATCGAACTCAATACCTTGACCGATACGGTTTGGACCACCGCCCAATACCATGATTTTATCGCGGTCAGTTGGATTTGCTTCACATTCTTCATCGTATGATGAGTACATGTACGCGGTATCTGACGAGAACTCAGCTGCGCAAGTATCCACACGCTTATAAACCGGGTGGATATTGTATTGCTCGCGAGCACGACGAATTTCGCTTTCGGCTACACCAAGTAGTTTCGCTAAACGCGCATCACCGAAGCCTTTGCGCTTCATTTTACGTAATACTTCTTCGTTTAGACCCGCGTAACCGCCAGCTTTAACTTCTTCTTCCAGTTTCACTAGCTCTTCGATTTGAACTAGGAACCAACGGTCAACATTAGTTAGATTGAATACACCATCCACTGACATGCCAGCACGGAATGCATCAGCGATGTACCAAATACGGTCACAACCCGCTTCTTTCAATTCTTGGCGGATCTTAGTCAATGCATCTGGTGCATCTAAATCGACCATTTCATCAAAACCATCACGACCAACTTCTAGGCCACGTAATGCTTTTTGTAGTGATTCTTGTTGGTTACGGCCAATTGCCATTACTTCACCAACCGACTTCATTTGAGTGGTTAGACGGTCATTGGCACCGGCAAATTTCTCAAAGTTAAAACGAGGAATCTTAGTCACAACGTAGTCGATGGTTGGTTCAAATGATGCTGGAGTTGCACCACCAGTGATGTCATTCATTAACTCATCAAGCGTATAACCAATCGCCAGTTTTGCTGCGATTTTAGCAATTGGGAAACCTGTTGCTTTAGAAGCAAGTGCAGATGAGCGAGATACACGTGGGTTCATTTCGATGATAACCATACGGCCATCTTTCGGGTTGATACCAAACTGTACGTTTGAACCACCTGTTTCAACACCAATTTCACGTAAAACCGCTAAAGAAGCGTTACGCATTAATTGGTATTCTTTATCAGTTAAAGTTTGAGCGGGAGCAACGGTAATTGAATCACCAGTGTGAATACCCATCGCATCAAAGTTTTCAATCGCACATACGATGATACAGTTATCCGCTTTATCGCGAACCACTTCCATCTCGTACTCTTTCCAACCGATCAATGATTCATCAATAAGCAACTCGTGAGTTGGCGAAAGGTCAAAACCACGATGACAGATCTCTTCAAATTCTTCTTTGTTATACGCGATACCACCACCGCTACCACCCATAGTAAATGAAGGGCGGATGATGCAAGGGAAGCCAACCATATCGAGAACTTTATAAGCTTCTTCCATCGTTTTGGCCGTGTCCGCACGTGGACACTCAAGACCAATAGACTTCATCGCTTTATCGAAACGAGAACGGTCTTCTGCTTTATCAATTGCATCCGCGGTTGCACCAATCATTTCCACGCCGAACTCTTCAAGTACGCCATGTTTTTCAAGATCCAACGCGCAATTCAATGCAGTTTGTCCACCCATAGTTGGTAATACTGCATCAGGGCGTTCTTTTGCGATAATATTACGAACGACTTCCCAATGAATCGGCTCGATGTAAGTTGCATCAGCCATTTCTGGGTCGGTCATGATGGTCGCTGGATTCGAGTTCACAAGAATAACGCGATACCCTTCTTCACGCAGGGCTTTACAAGCTTGTGCGCCAGAGTAGTCAAATTCACAGGCCTGACCAATAACAATTGGACCAGCCCCTAAAATCAGAACACTTTTTATGTCATTACGTTTTGGCATTCTCTGACTCCGATTACGCTTTATGAGTTTTGATTAATTCGATGAAATGGTCAAACAGTGGCGCTGCATCATGTGGACCAGGGCTTGCTTCTGGATGCCCTTGGAAACTGAAAGCCGGCTTGTCTGTGCGATGAATCCCTTGCAAAGAACCATCGAACAGTGACTTATGTGTGGCGCGTAACGTTTCAGGTAATGTCGCTTCATCTGCTGCAAAACCGTGGTTTTGAGAGGTAATCATTACAACATTACGCTCTAAATCTTTAACCGGATGGTTGGCACCGTGGTGACCAAACTTCATTTTGATGGTTTTCGCCCCAGAAGCAAGCGCAAGAATTTGGTGCCCTAAACAAATGCCGAACACTGGAAGATTCTTATCTAAGAATGTCTTAGTAGCTTCAATAGCATAGGTGCATGGTTCTGGATCCCCTGGGCCATTTGATAAGAACACACCGTCAGGATTTAACGCTAATACTTCTTCTGCTGAAGTTTCAGCGGGTACCACCGTTAAGTGACAGCCACGGTCAACCAACATACGTAAGATATTACGCTTCGCACCAAAGTCATAAGCAACAACGTGAAAAGGTAATTCAACGTCAGATTTTGCTTCTGGTAACCCACCAGTTAGTGTCCAAGAACCTTGCTTCCAAGAATACGCTTCTTTAGTTGAAACCACTTTTGCTAAATCCATGCCTTTAAGACCTGGAAATTCTTTTGCTTTAGCAAGTGCAAGAGCTTCATCTAAATTATCACCAGCCACAATACAACCGTTTTGAGCGCCTGTTTCACGCAAAATACGGGTAAGTTTACGTGTATCAATATCGGCTATACCAACAATATTTTGAGATTTAAGGTATTCAGAAAGTGTTTGTTCACTGCGGAAGTTTGAAGCGATAAGAGGAAGATCACGGATAACTAAGCCTTGAGCGTGAATTGCTGAAGATTCTTCATCTTCTGAGTTAGTTCCGGTATTGCCAATATGGGGATAAGTAAGAGTAACGATTTGCTGAGAATAAGAAGGATCAGTGAGGATTTCTTGGTACCCCGTCATCGAGGTATTGAAAACAACTTCTCCTACGGCTGAACCATCTGCTCCAATGGATTGACCGTGGAACACTGTCCCATCTTCTAGGACTAACAGTGCGGAATTACTCAAGATAACCTCCAGAATAAATATGCATAAAAATTGTATAAGCTTTCGCTTTCATCTTACCAAATGACCATAAATATGGATTTTAGATAAATTGGCGCTATTCTAGAGATGCATGAGATATGTGTCAACAAACACTGAAAAAGAAATTGCACATTTACCCTCACTTATTCATTATTTTCACCAAAAGGATAAAAACATACATTAAACATCCCTTTTTCACTCTATTTATTGAAAGTATTTCTTTTTAATTTTAATCTGGTCTTCTTTTAACCACAAAAAAACAAACTCATCTAAAAAGCGAAAAATAACGCTACATAACCTAAACTTTCAGGCATCAAAAACAAAAAAGCAAAAAAAACCAATGTTTATACAAGACTACTCAATAACGCAATCGATCACTAAAACATATAGATAAAAAAAACCGCAGAAATTTATTACTGCGGTTTTGATTATTTTTTACGTTATAAACAAATTAGGTATAACCAAAAGTGAATATTAGTGCGTTTTTATTAATAGATAAACATACCTAACTGAACGTTTGCCTCACGCTTAAGTATTACAGCTCATTGAGCCCTAGTACATCTTGCATAGTATAAAAACCATCTGATTGACCATTTAACCAAACCGCAGCCTTAATCGCGCCATTAGCAAACGTCATACGATCGGTAGCTTTATGAGTAATTTCGATCCGCTCTCCAATATCAGCAAACATCGCGGTATGTTCACCAATAATGTCACCAGCACGGATAGTGGCAAAGCCAATTTCATCTTTTGTTCGTTCACCCGTAATACCTTCTCGGGCATACACGGCAACATCACTCAACTGATTGCCCATAGCTCCTGCGATGGCTTCCCCCATACCCAAAGCAGTACCTGAAGGTGCATCCACTTTATGCCGATGGTGAGCCTCAATAACTTCGATGTCACAATAATCCCCCATGACTGCGGCCGCTTTTTCCAACAACTTAAACATAAGGTTAACCCCTACGCTATAATTAGGTGCCATGACAATCGCAATCTCTTTTGCCGCGTCATCAATACGGAGCTTTTCTTCTTCAGAAAACCCCGTCGTACCAATAACTATTTTTTTGCCATGCTGTTTACATAATTCAATATTCGTAAGCGTGCTTACTGGTGCAGTAAAATCAACAATGACATCAAACTCAGCAATAACCGTCGACAAATCATCGACCAATGCCACATCAAACTTACCTTCACCGCAAAGTTCACCAATATCAACCCCAACGAGTGATGACTCTGGTCTTTCTGAACCAGCACCAACTTGAGCATTAGAATGTAAATGAGTAGCCTTTACTAAATTACGGCCCATTCGACCAGCTGCGCCTGCTATCGCAATACGAACCATTGCGTCTATCTCCTTTGATTAACGATGCTGGCAATGTAGCGTGTTTAGGTTGGGAATTAAAGTGGAAAAATAAACGGAGTCACCTCGCTTCTCACCACTAGAGTGAAGAGTCGCAAGAAAAATAGAAATGAAAAGTTAACCGTAAAAAAACGGGTCCCAAAATGGGACCCGTTTATCTTTGAGAACGCAGCGTGCGTTACTTCTTAGTCAACTTCTCTTTGATACGAGCTGACTTACCAGAACGCTCACGTAGGTAGTACAACTTGGCACGACGTACTGCACCACGACGCTTAACTTCAATGCTATCAACCATTGGAGAGTGAGTTTGGAATGCACGCTCTACACCTTCACCGTTCGAAATTTTACGAACTGTAAATGCAGAGTGAAGACCACGGTTACGCTTAGCGATAACAACGCCTTCGAATGCCTGTAGACGCTCACGGTCGCCTTCTTTTACTTTAACCTGAACTACAACAGTGTCACCTGGTGCAAATGCAGGAATGTCTTGTTTCATTTGCTCTTCTTCAAGAGCCTTGATGATATTACTCATGTGTCTATTTCCTAGATTAAACTGATACTAAATTTATTAGGCTAGTTGCTTTTCTCTTTAGAAGAAAATGGCTGCTCTTTTATGAACTGCGCCAGCAATAATTCCTGTTCGTCAGTCAGAGCTAGGTTTTCCAGAAGCTCTGGTCTTCTAAGCCAAGTACGGCCCAGCGATTGCTTTAATCGCCAGCGACGAATGTCCTCATGATTACCGGAAGTCAGTACCGATGGCACTTTCTCACCATTTAACACTTCTGGACGCGTATAGTGCGGACAATCCAACAAACCATTTGCAAAAGAATCTTCTTCTGCTGACGTGAAATCTCCCAATACTCCCGGAACAAACCGAGAAACAGAATCAATCAATGTCATGGCTGGGATCTCGCCACCTGTCATCACAAAATCACCAATTGACCATTCTTCGTCAACATAGGTTTTTATGATGCGCTCATCTACCCCTTCGTAGCGGCCACAGATCAGAATTAAATTCTCATTCGTTGCCAATTCTTCGACACCTTGTTGATCGAGTTTTCGACCTTGAGGTGACAAGTAGATGACTTTCGCCTTACCCGGTGAGGCTTGCTTTGCTTCATTAATGGCATCGCTCAAAGGCTGAACCATCATTAACATGCCAGGACCACCACCGTAAGGTCTATCATCAACAGTGCGATGTTTATCATGAGTGAAATCGCGAGGATTCCATGACTCTAATGATAAAAGACCTTTTTTTACCGCTTGACCAGTAACACCAAACTCAGAAACCGCTCGGAACATATCTGGAAACAGGCTAATTATGCCAATCCACATTGCGTTACTCGCTTATCTTGTTGGGTGTCTAGAATCCAGGATCCCAGTCAACTTCGATCCGTTGAGCTTCGCGATCAACTTTCTTGATCACTTGCTCTTCAAGAAACGGGATTAATCGTTCCTTTTGGCCAAAAGCATCTTTTAAATTCGCTTTCACAACCAAAACATCATTCGAGCCAGTTTCCATTAAGTCAGTGACTTCACCAAGGTGATAACCTTTAGTATTAAAAACTTGCATACCGAACAATTCGCGCCAGTAGAATTCCTCTTCTGACAGTTCAGGCAATGAAACAGGGTCGATCAAAATTTCAACATTCGCATAAAGCTGAGCTTCTTCGCGGACATCTATGCCTTCAAGTTTACACACATAACCATTGTTATGACGTTTCCAACTATCGACATTAACTTTAACCAACTCACCCTTTTGTTTAATAAACCAAGGGGCGTAATCAAAAATATTTTCGCCATTGTCGGTA
Source organism: Vibrio casei (assembly GCF_002218025.2). Classification (NCBI taxonomy): domain Bacteria; kingdom Pseudomonadati; phylum Pseudomonadota; class Gammaproteobacteria; order Vibrionales; family Vibrionaceae; genus Vibrio; species Vibrio casei. Next base: position 2,025,260 of record NZ_AP018680.1, read on the forward strand.
TAGGAAAAAACTTTAAGCCAACCACGAATGCCGTAAGAAGAACCAAGCTTACCTACTACAATTTTTTCGTTTTGTTGTGAACTCATTGTTTTGACCCTTAACCTTTACAACTCAATTGTGTACTAATTAGATAATGAACAAAACTCAGCATTAAGCTGCTTTTTGTGCATCTTTAACTAATTTAGCAACACGATCAGATACAGATGCGCCTTGACCAACCCAATGGTTAACGCGATCGAGGTCTAAACGAAGACCTTCTTCTTGACCTTGAGCAGTAGGGTTAAAGAAACCTACGTTTTCAATGTAGCGACCAGTTGCTGCACAACGGCTGTCAGCTACAACGATTTGATAAAATGGACGCTTTTTAGCGCCGTGACGTGCCAAACGAATGGTTACCATGTCGTCCTCTTTTGCTTTCTCAATAATTAAATTAGCCCCAAACATTATTCTTTGCTATTTAAAGGAAAGAACTTACTTGGGGCCTCGTGCCAAAATAAAGCCCCCGAATTCTACTCTTTTCAAGTCAGAATGCAAGGACAATCACATTTTTACTCTAGTTCAAAAGTAATATTTTATTTTCTTATAAAGGGTTCAAAACAATCTAGAGAATAAGATTGTCTCATGAGATCATAGGCCTGCTGAATGTCGATAGCAATAGGATGGTTCTCTTCATAGAATTTCACTTTATTTCTTAACTGACACCAAGCAACCCCAGTACCATTTCCAAATGGTTTATCTTCAATAAGATCAAAAGCCTGAGAGGCCGACAAATATTCAATAGCTAATATATAAAAAACGTTGCTCACAGCTCTATGTAATTGTAATGCTGAGGTTTCACCAAAACTTAAATGATCCTCTTGCATTCCAGAGGTTAAATAATTTTCAATGACACAGGGTTGGGCTAATTTTTTTGTATCACAAGCAAGTGACGCAGCACTATATTGAGCAATCATCAAGCCAGATTTAACACCACTTTCAGGTGTTAAAAATGCGGGTAAATAACTAGTATGTGGAGTGACTAATCTAAAAACTCTCCGCTCACTGATCGCCCCCCATTCGCTTACTGCAATCGATAACATATCACACGCCATCGCGACGGACTCACCGTGTGGATTAGCTTGAGAAACGACTCTATAATTGTCATTGTCATAAATAACAATAGGATTATCAGAAACTGAATTTAATTCGTTTTGTATTTGCTGAGCGGCTACAGATAATTGATCTCGGCAAGCACCATGAACCTGAGGAATAGATCGAACACTTAACGCATCTTGTAAATGCCTACCTAGATTAGAAGAAACAACACCACTACCTTCAAGCAAACTTCGAACATTTCGGCCAGTGGTTTGCATTCCTTTATGTTTCTTCTTACCAAGAACAGATGCATCAAATGCAGTTAGTTGCCCTGATAATGCCTCAACACTCATTGCCGAGACAATGTCAGCCCAGTCAGCTAACTGGGTAACCGCATCCAATTCAAGGCAAGCTAATCCTGTCATTGCCACAGTTCCATTCACTATACATAGGCCATCTTTAGCGCCCAATTGGACAGGTTCGATGCCACGTTGAAAATAAACCTCTTTCGTAGGTAGAGTATCCCCCTCATGATTCACTTCACCCTCCCCTATTAATGACAAACCAATATGAGCCATATGACTAAGGTAACCAACAGAACCCGCTGAAGGTACAACTGGAGTAATATCATTATTTAAAAGGTAAATGAGGCGCTTAACCACCGAAGGGTTTACACCAGAACAGCCATGGCTAAAATTAATTACCGCGCAGCACATGATAGCTCTAACCTGCTCTGTTTTTAAGGGCTCACCAACCCCTGCAGCATGGCTCATTAAGGTATACCATGAAAGCTTCTGTAACTGAGAAGAATCTAAGGCCACGTGACACAAAGCACCTAAACCAGTATTAATTCCATAATGTGGTATACCAGAATTTGCAATGGACTCTACTACCGATCGGGTATTTTTGATCCCTTGCCAAATATCATCAGAAAGATACAACTTAGATTTTTTCTTAGCAACATCCACCACATTAATCTATTTCCACTCATCCCCATTAAAATAAGTATCAGAAATAGAATTACTCATTAATCCATTCTCCTTGAGTTGACTTACTTTTTTGTTTATCACTAGGATCAATAATGAGAATCCGTATGCTTGCCATTACAATCAAAACAAATAAAAATAAAACCGTAAAACCACCCGCTGCGGCTAAATATTTGATCCCATCCACTCCCTGAGCCCCTCCAGCAAAGGCAACCATAATATAAGCAATCACACTGATCGCTACACCCCAAATGATTTTCAGTGCTTTGGGCGACTCCTCTTCTGCTGTTATGTCTTTGGTACAAATAGAAGCTATCGTTGAAGACATTGAATCCGCAGAGGTTGCAAATGAAATAATCAAAGTAAAAATAGCAAGAGGAACTAAAATCACTGATAAAGGCAGATGTTGCAAAAATCCCCACAGACCAGAAACCGCACCATTTTCTTTAATAATCCCTACCAAATCTAACGCCCCCGTTAGCTGCCAATTAATAGCAGCACCACCCCATATTGCAAACAATGTAATACCAAAAACAGACGGTAATACCCAGTTAATCAAAAGAAACTCACGAATAGTTCGACCATAAGAAATTCGAGCAAGAAATAACCCCATTAATGGTGCATAAGCAATCCAAATAGACCAATCATACATTGTCCACCATGTAACCAAAGCCTCTCCGCCAGACTCTTTAGTATCAAAAGACCAACGGAAAAAATGATCAAGCCAGTAACCAATACTGGTTGTGGAAAGGTTTAAAATATAACTAATAGGTCCTATCGCAAAGATGACGAGAACAAAAGTATAAAAAATATAAGCGTTAATTGAAGAAAGAAACTGGATTCCTTTTTGTAAACCAGATACAGCTGATGTGATAAAAATTAAGCCAATAACAACAGTTAATCCTAGCCATACCATAGGAGAAGAAGGGAGCCCATATTCAGATTCAATCCCAGAACTAATCAAAGTTAAACCCGCGCCAAGCGACGATGCCAAACCTAATGCAATAGCCAGCACTGAAATAACATCCACCAAAGAGCGAACAAAAATACTTTTTTCATGTTTGCCCAGAATAGGAATCAATGTTGAAGAAATCGCAAATGGTTTCTTTTTGTTGTAATGCATATACCCAATCATCAACCCTACAATCGAATACATCGCATAAGGAATAAAGCTCCAATTATGAAATGAACGGGCCAAGGCGAATACAGCCGACTCTCCTGAACCGGCTGTAAAATTTTGATTCGCAATTTCTCCATAAATATTACCTACATAAATAATAGGTTCATTCACTGAATAGGTCACAATCCCTGTTGCAATTCCCCCAGTCAATGCCATAGCAAAATTTGATGCTAGAGAAAATTTAGGCTTAGCTTCACTACCTCCTAAACGGATCCTTCCAACATCGGAACAAAAAACATAAATAATCACCCCAAGCGTCGTAACTGCAAGTAATTGATATAACCACGCAAAGTCAGAAAGAGAAAAATAGAAAATATCTTTCGCTACAGCCACCAGCATTTCATTGTTAAATAACCCAAGCAATACAGAAATAAGAACAACACCAGCAGCTGGTATAAATACGCTCATTTTTAAACTTTTATTGTTACTCATGATCATTCCTTAACCATTTACTCTATGCATATTTATAAAAACACATCTCATACAATAAATGTATATACATAAAGGAAACATTTCCATAACATGTGTGTAATTAGTTTTAAAAGAAGAGTATCGCTCACAAAACAATCAGTAATTGAGACATTTATCACCTTAAATGTATATACAAAAAGATGTATAAATATATATCTGGAAGAAATGGCAAATTAAAAGTACAGTTTACTTATTAATAATACTCAATATTATTTTAGACACACCATACCTCGGGGGTTATGTGGCTCAAAACATTCCAAGATATAAACAGATCAAGCAGCATATTCTCGAACGCATACGTAACAATGAATACCCATTGAATCACAAGATCCCAACCGAGAACGATCTCGCCAACCAATTTCAAGTCAGTCGAATGACTGCGCACAAAGCGATCCGTGATTTGGTTCAAGAAGGTTATTTAGTTCGTAAGGCTGGTTTAGGTTCCTTTGTCGTCGAACCAAAAGCCGAATCACCTTTGACAGGGGTGAATAATATTGCGGATGAAATTACAAGCCGTGGGCATCAATACCACTGCGATATTTTAAAATTAGAAGAAATACTTGCAGATGATGAAATTGCTTTGCAAATGGGAATGCGACTGGGAGTATTGGTATTCCATTCCTTAATCATTCACTATCAAGACGATACTCCTATCCAAGTTGAGGAACGTTTTGTCAACCCATTACTAGCACCGTCTTATTTAGAAAATGATTTTGAATCTGTCACTCCGAATGCATTTTTAGTGAAACATTGCCCATTGTCCGATCTTGAGCATACCGTTGAAGCAAGCTTTGCTCCAAAGCAAGTTTGTCAATGGCTAGCAATGGAGCAGACGATGCCTTGTTTACTTGTCACAAGACGAACATGGTCACAACAACAGCTAGTCAGCTTTGCTCGATTATGGCATCCAGCTGATAAATATAAGCTACGTTCTGCAATTAAGCTTTAACCATGCCCCCTCACACAATAAAATCTTGATGATAAAATAGCCCATAATAGAGGGCTATTTTTCAACTAATGATTTAAGGCGCTATTAACATTCCGACGGGAATGGCTAAAGCAAGACTTAAGAAAGCACGTATAAACCACACCCAAACCAAGGTACTAATTTTTAAAGGTATTTTTGTTGATAAAATGCATGGGATTGATGCAGAAAAGAACAAAACAGACGAAACACTCACCACACCCGCGGCAAAACGAGCCACAAAATCAGCCTCTGTCATCAATAAGGCTGGCAAAAACATTTCAGCTAATCCGGAAGCGGTAGCTTTGGCCAATAACATGCCTTGGTCAACATTGTAGACCCAAGTAATCGGATAAAACACATAACCAATGATATCAAAGGCCATTGTGTATTTTGCCACCAGTAAACCAATCAATCCAACCGACATAATAGAAGGTAAAATACTGATGGTCATAATCAAACCATCTTTTAAATTTTCAAAAACACTTTGCGCTAATGGTGGAGATTTTCGAGCCACTTCCATTCCTTCTTGCCACGCAGTTTTCAAACGACTTCCCGCTTGGCCTTCTGGCTCGTGAAATTCAGAATGGTCATCCATGTTAGATAATGGTGGTAAACGAACGGTAATGGCCGTCACAATAAAAGTGATCACTAAAGTCAGCCAAAAGTAGGCATTCCAAACAGACATCAAATCGAGTGTTTTTGCTACTATGATCATAAAAGTGGCAGAAACAGTAGAAAATCCTGTTGCAATAATAGCCGCTTCCTTGGCGGAATAATAACCAGAAACATAAACACGGTTAGTGATAAGTAATCCGATTGAATAACTTCCCACAAAAGAGGCTACCGCATCAATAGCGGATCTCCCTGGCGTTTTCCAAACTGGACGCATCATCTTTTGTACTAATATTCCAATGCATTCAAGTAACCCATAACTGACCAAAAAGGCTAAAAAAACCGCACCTATTGGCACTATCAAGCCAACAGAAACCACCAATTTATTAAACAAAAATGGGAGCATTCCTGGTTCCTGCAAAGCAACGGGGCCTAATTTAGTGATCGCTAAAATCGCTGCTACTAAACCTAGCCATTTCAACACCAAAAATACTTTTGATGTTGTACTATTACGCCACTCTCCTGTTACCAATGGATAGATCGCACCGGCCGCCACCATAACAACAGCGTAAACATTCACCCCTGTTGAACCTAATAAAGACTTCAAAAAAGTCACCATATGATCTAACGGTATACTCGTTATCCCACTAATATTAATAGGGATGAAAAAAATGAAGATCCCTATTGCACTAAAAAAATCATGCGAAATGCCGACTTAACATCAAAACGTTGCTTCAAGCTTACTTGCTGCATATTGACTACTCCTTGTTCAATCACTTTTAATGTATATACATATGGTATTAATTGTTATTAATGTGTTTCATATATGTGATCTAATTCATAATGTTCATCATGAACCCTATCTTTAACTTGTATATCCAAAGAAAAAAAACTATTTGTATATACATTGATTATGCAATGCTAGATTGGTAATGGAGAAGACTGTGAAAACGACATGGATCAACGCCCGAATCTTTGACGGTGATCGGGAATTACCCGAACTAATGGCACTGACAATTCAAGATTCTTTAATTTTGAATTTGATTCCAATGAGCCAAATTTCAAAGGCGTCATTCTCGACCTCCTCTGACACTCTAATTGATCTTCAAGGTCTACTGATCACACCAGGGTTGATCGATAGCCACACTCACCTAGTCTTTGCGGGTAATCGCGCTAATGAGTTTGCTGCTCGTTTGGAAGGGAAAACCTACGCCGAGATAGCGACGCAAGGCGGTGGAATAATGAGCACGGTCAAAGCTACACGTGAAGCCAGCGAAGAACGGTTATTAGCGTTGGCTCAACAACGCCTTAATTGTTTTATCGCCGAAGGCGTAACGAGCATTGAAATAAAATCAGGTTATGGATTAGATGTTGATAGTGAACTTAAACTACTACGCGTAGCTCGAAAGCTTGCTGAAAATAATCCTATTCGCATACAAACAACATTACTGGGCGCTCATGCCTTACCTCCTGAATTTAAAAATGCGCCTGATGACTACATCGACCTCGTCTGCGAGACAATGATTCCACAGGCCGCCGATCTCGGTTTAGCCGATGCCGTAGATGTATTTTGTGAAGGCGTAGGATTTACAGTAGCTCAATGTCAAAAAATTTATCAAGCAGCAGCAAAACATGGTCTTGCGATTAAAGCCCATACAGAACAATTGTCTAACTTATCGGGTAGCCAAGCAGCCGCCGAAGCTGGAGCATTGTCGGTTGACCATATCGAATACTTAGATGAACAAGGCATTAAAGCCATGGCGCAACATGGCACAGTCGCCACATTACTTCCCGGTGCGTTTTATATTTTAAAAGAAACACAAAAACCTCCAGTGGCGCTATTACGCCAATACCAAGTTCCAATGGCGATTGCCAGTGATGCCAACCCCGGAACCTCCCCCATAATGAGTTTGCGCTTAATGTTAAATATGGCGTGTACCCTCTTTGAACTTACCCCAAATGAGGCCTTACAAGGCGTGACGAGCAACGCAGCACAAGCTCTGGGTCTTGCTCAAATCACTGGAACAATAAAACCCGGCATGCAAGCGGATTTATGTATTTGGGATACCACCACCTCAGCCGAACTATCTTATTCCATTGGTTTGCCAACGCTAAAACAGCGTATTTTTGCAGGGAAATAATATGTCTAATCAAGACTTATCTTCAAATTATCAAGAGAAAAGAGAATTTCAATGGGCAGGGCGAATAGATCCTGAAGCCAATAGCTTACGTTGGCATCAAGTTATTAAACCAGTTATTTCAGCTGCTGAAAACGGTTATGCTCTCATTGGTTTTTGTTGTGATCTGGGCGTGTCGCAAAACAAAGGAAGAATTGGGGCGGCACTTGCGCCCAATGCTATTCGCCAAGCTCTGGCTAACTTATCTTATATTCAAAAAAAACCGTTATATGATGCAGGAAATGTTCATTGCTTAGCTAATCAACTCGACCAGGCTCAAGCTGAACTGGGTAACCAAGTTCAAACGCATCTAGAAAGTGGTCATTTCCCTATTATTTTAGGTGGTGGCCATGAGGTGGCTTATGGTTCATGGTTGGGCTTTAGTCAATATCTTCAAGCTCAGCATTCAAAAATAGCGCCTAAAGTGGGCATCATAAATTTTGATGCTCATTTTGATTTACGCGATTCGAGCCATGTCCACTCTTCAGGTACACCCTTTCATCAAATCGCTTATCAAAGTAAAGCGCTGAACTGGCCATTTCATTATGCTTGTTTAGGCGTGAGCCAAGCTTCTAACACTCAAGCCTTATTTAATACCGCTGATTCCTTGGGTGTATTAGCCATTCAAGACCATTTAATGACTACCCATAACTTATTCCAAATAATGACTCAAATTACTGAATTTATTGATCAATGTGATCACATTTATCTCACTGTCGATATGGATGTTTTTCCAAGTTCACAAGCTCCGGGCGTTAGCGCACCAGCCGCATGTGGCGTAGGCATTGAAATTATCGAGCCTTTACTTCGACATATAAAAGCGACGCAGAAATTGCGTTTATTTGATATTGCCGAATTAAATCCAAACTTTGATCGAGACCACCAAACGGCAAGACTCGCTGCTCGTCTCATCCACACATTAACACTGTAAAAGGAATTATTATGTCTTCTACTTCAACCTTATCAACACCTCAGTTATCTGCTGATTTACGTCATGATCCTTCTCGCCACATTGAAGCACCAACCGGCATCAATAAAATTTGTAAAAGCTGGCTAACCGAAGCAGCCTATCGCATGTTGCATAATAATTTGCATCCCGATGTTGCAGAGCGCCCAGAAGATCTTGTCGTTTATGGAGGAATTGGTCGAGCAGCACGTGATTGGAATTGCTTTGATCGTATTGCGGAAGTTCTAACTCGCTTAGAAGATGATGAAACGTTAATGGTGCAATCAGGTAAACCTGTCGGCGTTTTTAAAACCCATGAAGATGCTCCTCGAGTATTAATTGCCAACTCAAACCTTGTTCCCCACTGGGCCAACTGGGAGCACTTTAATGAGCTCGATAAGAAAGGATTGATGATGTACGGGCAAATGACCGCTGGCTCTTGGGTTTACATCGGATCGCAAGGGATTGTTCAAGGCACTTATGAAACCTTCGTTGCCATTGCAAAGCAACATTTTGATGGTAATAGCCAAGGCCGCTGGATTTTAACGGGTGGTTTAGGTGGCATGGGCGGTGCTCAACCCCTTGCCGCGACGATGGCAGGGTTTTCTATGATTGCAGTTGAATGTGATGAAACTCGTATAGATTTTCGTATTCGAACTGGTTATGTAGACAAAAAAGCCACCAGTCTCGATGAAGCATTAGCCATGATCGAACAAGCGAAACAAAACAATATACCAATTTCCGTCGGTCTATTGGCCAATGCAGCAGATGTCTTTGCACAGTTAGTCGAACAAAACATCACGCCAGATGTCGTTACCGATCAAACTTCAGCTCACGATCCTCTTAATGGCTACCTTCCACAAGGCTGGAGCATGGAAGATGCAAAAAAAATGCGTTTGAAAGATGAAGCTAAAGTCGTCAAAGCAGCAAAACAATCCATGGCGATACAAGTTCAAGCTATGTTGGATCTGCAAGCCAAAGGCGCCGCTACTCTAGATTATGGTAATAACATTCGTCAAATGGCATTAGAAGAAGGTGTAACGAACGCCTTTGATTTCCCTGGCTTTGTTCCCGCTTACATACGCCCATTGTTCTGTCAAGGTATTGGCCCGTTCCGTTGGGTTGCGTTATCTGGCGACCCAGAAGATATTTATAAAACGGATGCGAAAGTAAAAGAGCTGATTCCAGATAATCCACATTTGCATAACTGGTTAGATATGGCTCGTGAACGCATCCAATTCCAAGGCTTACCCGCACGTATTTGCTGGGTTGGCTTAAAAGATCGTGTTCGCTTAGGTCTTGCCTTTAACGAAATGGTGAAAAATGGAGAATTAAAAGCGCCAATCGTTATTGGACGAGATCATCTTGATTCAGGATCAGTAGCCAGTCCAAATCGTGAGACAGAATCTATGATGGATGGATCTGATGCCGTATCCGATTGGCCATTATTAAATGCATTGTTAAACACCGCTGGCGGTGCAACATGGGTTTCTTTGCATCACGGTGGTGGTGTTGGCATGGGCTTTAGTCAGCATTCTGGTGTCGTGATTGTTGCAGATGGCACCGACAAAGCCGCCGCTCGATTAGGCCGTGTTCTGGTAAATGATCCTGCCACAGGTGTTATGCGCCATGCTGATGCCGGTTATGATATTGCGATAGATTGTGCGAAAGATCAGAACCTTGATTTACCCATGTTAAATAATAGGGTTACGCTAAAGTAGTCAATAATAAAGAACAATATTCATAGTGTTTGAAGTTGCAAGTCAACTCTGTAACTTCAAACCAATAAGTCTATTCGCTCAGGTCATTAAGGTGACCTTTCTTATTTTATAAGGAACATGAAATGAACCCATTTATTATCCAACCGGGGCAAGTATCACTCGCTCAATTACGCCATACGAGCTTCAATTCCATCACCATAGAATTGGATAAATCCGCCGAAGCCAACATTAATGCTAGCGCTCAAGTCGTCAACACGGTGGTCCAGCAAGGACGCACCGTCTATGGCATCAATACTGGTTTTGGCCTACTAGCAAATACAAAAATTGAAGCTAAAGATTTAGAAGTTCTACAACGAAGTATTGTGTTATCTCATGCGGCTGGTATCGGCGAACTGATGCAAGATGCAACAGTTCGTTTAATGATGATATTAAAAATTAACAGCCTCGCTCGCGGTTTTTCTGGTATTCGCCTTGAGGTTATTAACGCGCTGATTCAATTGGTGAATAAAGAAGTCTATCCTTGTGTGCCACAAAAAGGATCTGTCGGTGCATCTGGCGATCTAGCACCATTAGCACACATGAGCACCGTATTATTAGGCGAAGGCCAAGCTCGCCATCAAGGTCATATTATTTCAGGTCAAGAAGCCTTAAAAATCGCAGGATTATCCCCAATAACCTTAGCGCCTAAAGAGGGATTAGCATTACTCAATGGTACTCAAGCATCAACGGCTTTCGCTTTAGAAGGCTTATTTGCCGCTGAAGATTTATTTGCATCCGCAACGGTGTGTGGTGCGATGTCAGTAGAAGCCGCATTAGGTAGCCGACGCCCATTTGATCATCGTATTCACCAAGTTCGTGGGCATCAAACGCAAATAGACAGTGCTGCTGCGTTTCGTCATCTATTAGGCCATGAGAGTGGTATTGGTCACTCTCATGAAAACTGTGAGAAAGTTCAGGATCCATATTCATTACGCTGCCAACCACAGGTAATGGGAGCTTGTCTTGAGCAAATTCGTAATGCCGCCAAAGTGATTGAAATTGAATCCAATGCCGTTTCAGATAATCCATTGGTTTTTATTAATGAAGATAACATGGAAGACAACGACATTATCTCGGGTGGAAATTTCCATGCAGAACCAATTGCAATGGCGGCGGATAACCTCGCCTTAGCGATTGCTGAAATAGGCAGCTTATCAGAACGTCGTATGGCACTACTCATCGATTCAGCACTCAGTAAACTACCGCCATTTTTAGTCAATAATGGCGGTGTTAACTCAGGATTTATGATCGCTCAAGTGACAGCAGCAGCGTTAGCCAGTGAAAATAAAACATTCGCTCACCCTGCATCTATAGACAGTTTACCCACCTCAGCGAACCAAGAAGATCATGTTTCAATGGCGACATTTGCCGCTCGTCGGTTAAGAGATATGAGCACCAATACTCGTGGGATTTTAGCTGTTGAATACTTAGCCGCTGCACAGGGATTAGATTTTAGAGCACCTTATCTTTCATCGCCCTCAATTGAGAAAGCAAAACAATTGCTGAGAGAAGTCGTGCCATTTTATGATAAAGACCGTTACTTCTCACCCGATATAGAAAGTGCCAATTCATTGTTAGCACAAGGCATTCACCATGCCCTGATGCCAGTTGGTTTACTGCCCAGTATTAAGTCGATTTAAATAATAACTGTCACTGATTAAAAGTGTATATAAGATAAAGGCCGAACAATGGAATGATTGTTCGGCCTTCTCTAAATTGAATGATCGTAATTAGAGGAGATTAGCGGCCAAAACCACCCATTCCGCCCATACCACCACCGCCCATCATACCTTGCATGTTACGCATCATGCCTTTCATGCCACCTTTTTGCATTTTCTTCATCATCTTCTGCATTTGGGTGAATTGTTTTAGCATGCGGTTTACATCTTGTACTTGAGTACCAGAACCTGCAGCAATACGTTTTTTACGTGAACCTTTGATAAGTTCAGGATGTTCGCGCTCTTTCATTGTCATAGAGCTGATCATCGCTTCCATTTGGCTGAACATTTTATCATCAACTTGATCTTTTACATTAGCAGGAAGGTTCCCCATTCCCGGCATTTTACTCATCATGCCTGCCATCCCGCCCATATTTTTCATTTGTCCAAGCTGTTCACGGAAATCTTCAAGATCAAAGCCTTTCTTTTGCTTGAATTTTTTCGCCATTTTTTCAGCTTTTTCTTTATCGACATTACGTTCAAGATCTTCGATTAAAGAAAGGACATCACCCATGCCTAAAATACGCGAGGCAACACGATCAGGGTGGAAAGCTTCTAATGCGTCCGTTTTTTCACCAACACCTAAGAATTTAATAGGCTTACCAGTGATATGACGAACCGATAAAGCAGCACCACCACGAGCATCACCATCAACTTTAGTTAGGATAACACCCGTTAATGGCAGAGCATCACCAAAAGCTTTCGCTGTATTCGCAGCATCTTGTCCGGTCATCGCATCAACAACGAACAGTGTTTCGACTGGTTTTATCGCTTGGTGAAGAGATTTGATCTCCGCCATCATATCTTCATCAATAGCTAAACGACCAGCGGTATCAAGAATCACGACGTCATAGAATTTCTTCTTTGCGTGGTCAATGGCCGCATTAGCAATATCAATCGGTTTTTGATCCGCACTCGAAGGGAAGAAATCGGTGCCGACTTCGTTCGCTAAAGTTTCAAGTTGTTTAATCGCCGCAGGGCGGTAAACATCAGCAGAAACAACCAACACTTTTTTCTTATCACGCTCGGTCAATAACTTAGACAGCTTACCAACACTGGTCGTTTTACCTGCACCTTGCAAGCCGGCCATTAAAATCACTGCTGGCGGTTGCGCCGCAAGATTTAGAGCTTCATTCGACTCGCCCATAACAGATTCAAGCTCAGCCTGAACTATTTTAATGAATTCTTGACCTGGGGTCAGTGATTTAGAAACTTCAATGCCAACAGCACGCTCTTTTACTTGCTTTACGAAATCACGGACAACCGGCAATGCGACATCAGCTTCAAGCAATGCCATGCGAACTTCGCGCAATGTATCTTTGATGTTGTCTTCTGTTAATCGGCCTTTACCGCTGATATTTTTCAGCGTACTGGACAGTCTTTCGGTTAAATTATCAAACATGATTGTGCCTAAATAAACATTCTAATGTCGTTGAGAATAGCGGATAGCTACTAAATGGGTTGCGAAACCTAACAATGCAACTGATATTATGTGTTTTATTGCTACTTTATTGCTTAAATCGGTATTTTTTCGATATCCAAAGCCATTAAAGTGACAATGCAATAACAAACAAATGCAATAACAAGTAAACCTATCCATAAACCTGTTGTTTCAAATAAGACGGATATATATTGGGTAACAGTATACCGAGGCTATAGCCATGTTTCACTGACTTTCATTATATTGTCTATTTTTTCTTCTTTTATACTGCGAATATTCCATCATGAAATGCTAGTATGAGTTTTTTAGACTCAGATACGAAACCATACATAGCCCCTGCAGAAAGAGCGAGTTATAATCTATCATTCAATGGATTTATTAAATGAGTAATATGGAAAACCTGCTTTCAATTATCGCTGTTATTTTTTACTTTTCAGCAACTTGTATGATCGTCCCAGGACTCGTACACAGTTCTGGCATCCGTATAAAACTGGTTTTCACGCTTGCGATTCTCGCCATTATTACTCATGGATGGTTAATCAGCGATCTAATTCTCAATCCAAACGGACAAAATTTAAGCATTTTAAATGTTGCATCATTAATCGGTTTCATTATTTGTTTGGTATTAAGCATTTCAATGTGGAAAACCCGATTGTGGTTCTTACTTCCAGTTGTATATAGCTTTGCAGCCATTAATTTAGCCGCCGCCACATTTTTACCCAGTACTTTCATGACCCATTTTGAAGGCAAAATAGAGTTGCTTATCCATATTAGTATTGCATTATTTGCGTATTCAACACTCATGATTGGCGCCTTATTCGCTCTACAATTAGCTTGGCTTGATTATCAATTAAAAAGTAAGAAATCCATCATCATTAATCCTAACTTACCCCCTTTAATGATGGTTGAACGTCATTTATTCAAAATCATTTTGATCGGCACGTTATTGCTCACTGCAACGTTAATTACCGGGGCTATTTATGTAGAAGGTATGTTCGCACCGCCAAATGCACATAAAGCAGTACTCTCTTTTATTGCTTGGGTTTTATACTGTATTTTATTATGGGGGCACTACCAAAAAGGTTGGCGAGGAAGAAAAGTATTATGGCTTTCTATTTCAGGTGCCACGGTATTAACACTCGCCTATTTTGGCAGTCGTTTCGTCCGAGAAATAATTTTACACTAATTAGTCTGTGCTTAATTCACCCTATCTATTGACAGGGTAATCAGATTTCGTCATAACTGCTGTGTCTAATAATCAAAGGAAAACCTAAGTTTGGGTGATATATCAACAGGGCTACTTTTTGCTCTACTTGCAATTTTAATCCTTATCTCTGCCTACTTCTCGAGCTCAGAAACAGGCATGATGTCGCTAAACCGTTATCGTTTACGACATTTAGCGAACCAAGGCCATAAAGGGGCTAAGCGTGTAGAAAAACTGCTTGAAAGACCAGACCGTCTCATCGGTCTCATTTTAATCGGTAATAATCTCGTCAACATCTTAGCTTCAGCCATCGCAACCATCATTGGTATGCGTTTATATGGCGACTATGGTGTCGCCATTGCAACAGGAGTACTGACCTTAGTCATTCTTGTTTTTGCAGAAATTACCCCAAAAACGCTAGCGGCGCTTTACCCTGAAAAAGTTTCTTATGCCAGCAGTATCTTACTACGCTTATTAATGAAGGCGATGGCACCTTTGGTTATTATGGTGAACTTAATTACCAATGGCTTACTGCGTTTGCTTGGTATTAAAGCCGATGAACCGACAGGCGATCATCTAAGTTCGGAAGAACTTCGTACTGTAGTAAATGAAGCGGGTAGCTTAATTCCTCGTCGCCACCAAGATATGCTGATCTCTATTTTGGATCTAGAGCATGTTACGGTTAACGATATCATGGTGCCTCGTAATGAAATCACTGGCATTGATATTAATGACGACTGGAAATCTATTGTTCGACAATTAACTCACTCGGCTCATGGACGAGTAGTACTTTACCGTGACCATATTGATGAAGTGGTGGGTATGTTGCGTTTACGTAAAGCTTATCGATTGATGCTTGAGAAAAATGAGTTTAATAAAGAAACCTTATTACGCGCAGCCGATGAAGTGTATTTTATTCCTGAAGCAACGCCGTTAAATGTGCAAATGCTCAAATTCCAACGCAATAAAGAACGTATTGGTATGATTGTCGATGAGTATGGCGACATTATTGGTCTCATTACATTAGAAGATATTTTAGAAGAGATTGTCGGCGAATTTACCACCTCAATGTCTCCTAGCCTCGCGGATGAAATAACCCCGCAAAGTGATGGCAGTTATTTAATCGAGGGTAGTGCTAACGTTCGAGATATTAATAAAGGCCTTAACTGGAAGTTACCGACTGATGGCCCAAGAACCCTAAATGGTTTGATTCTAGAGCATTTAGAGGATATTCCAGAGAGCTATCTTAGTATTGAAATAGCCAATCATAAAATGGAATTAATTGAAATTGCTGAAAATAAAATCAAATTGGTAAAAGTTTACCCTTCTAAAAAGAAAGTGAAAAAAAACCACTAAGCTCTTTTTTAAAGTCTATTTTCAACAATGCATAAAAAACGAGAAACGGTTAGTCGCTTCTCGTTTCTTATTTGATAAAAGCATAAAACAAACGCTTTTAATCGACTTTAAGCTCTTGCAACATGGCATCTGGTAGCGCAAGGTCATCATTCTTATTCACGCTGATTCCTGCTGCGATAATGTCTTTTGCGATCTCTTGTGCTTCCGTTAAAGAGTGCATTGAATAAGTACCACATTGGTATTCATTCAATTCAGGGATTTTATTTTGATCTTTAACTTTAAGTACATCTTCCATTGCCGCTAACCAAGAATCGGCAACCTGTTGTTCACTTGGTGTACCGATCAAACTCATATAAAAACCAGTACGACAACCCATTGGTGAAATATCAATAATCTCAACATTTGAGCCATTCAAGTGAGATCGCATAAAACCAGCGTAAAGATGCTCTAAAGTATGGATGCCTTTTTCTGACAAGATATTCTTATTGGGAATGCAAAAACGTAAATCGAATACAGTAATGGTATCCCCTTTTGGTGTTTGCATGGTCTTCGCGACACGTACCGCAGGTGCTTGCATACGTGTGTGGTCAACGGTAAAACTGTCTAATAGAGGCATTGCTGTTTCTCCTAATGTAATACATCACAGTTCGTTTCTATTTAAAAAAACCAGCTGCGGTTATCGTCTAATTCGGCTTTGCATTTTTTGAGCTGCCAGCCATAATTTCTTGCGGTTTGTTCAACACGCCTTGCCACTTTAAGTAAGTTCGGCTTGCGCGTATAAGTCTTTCGCTTAAAGCCACCTCGGCCATCATGGTACGCTAAATATTGGCTATAAGTGTCCCACTTTGAAATCCCTAATGTTTTCTGGCTACCATCGATATACCAACCAATAAACATAATAGAATCACCAAAGTCATCTCGTGATGACCACGAACTAACTTGATCTTGATACTCAGACCACACGGGATCTTGTGCTTGTGCATAGCCATAAGCGCTACTAACACGTCCCCAGGGAATGAAACCAAGGGCATAATACCTTGGTGGTTTTGCATTTCCAATATAGGCACTTTCTTGTTTCATAAAGGCCATGGATATTTGAATAGGAACGCCAAACTCATCTTGCATCTCAAGTGCATCATCATACCAATCAGGATACTGGCGAAAAATTTCACATAGATTATCTTGATTGCTTGGCGGTGGTGTTGCACAACCTGATAATACAATTAGGCTAATAACACTTAGGAGAATTTGCCACAACCACCGCTCTTTCATATTTTATGTTTTCACTAAATAAGAGAAATATTGCCCAAGAAAATCATCAAAGCTTTGTTGATCAGACTCTTCTATCTCTTTTTGTTCAATAAGGGAGCGAATAACTTCTTGTTCCATCATAGCTTGGTTATAAACCTGATATTGATGTGAGAGCAACTCATCACGATATTGCAGGCCAAGTTCATTCCCTACTTTACCAATACCACCAGCTTGCTTTATATCATCAAGTAAACGGCCTGAAATGGTCAATTCAGGATTATCAATCCAAGTCACTAAGGTCGAGCAAACATCTTGGTAATCCGTACTACCATGAGCTTTATCCATTTCGATTGCAATTTGGTTCAGTTGCTCAAACATCAACTTACCCCAATATTGCAACGAATTAGAGTCTTGATCACAACATAGCTTAAACTCTAAACCTGGTTTACGGCCTTCTAAAATAATGTTAGTCCAGTTACTACGCCAGCACTCTAAATCACCTTCTTTCATTGGCTCAGAATCTTTCATTCCGCACCAAGCAACAAATAAATCTAAGAAAAGAACCTGTTGTTTAGACACACCAATTGGGCTGAAGGGATTAACATCTAATGAACGAACTTCGATATATTCCACACCACCACGCTTTAATGCTTCAGAGGGTTTCTCGCCATTTTTAGCAACTCGCTTAGGTCGGATAGGTGCATATAACTCATTTTCAATCTGTAAAACATTGCTATTAAGTTGACGATGCTCACCGTTCACTTTTACTCCTAATTGAGCAAAACGTTCTGATGGCTTATTCATTGCATTTTGTAAGCCAGTTAGATATTCATCTAAGCTATTGAATCCTATTTTCAGATCACTTTGTGCACTATTGGTATAACCTAAATCACTTAATCGTAATGCTGTGGCATAAGGTAAATAAAGGGTTTTACCTATATTGTCAAAATCAAGCCCCGTTTCACGCCCTTGAATAAAAGAAGGACACAATGCAGGTGAAGCTCCAAATAGATAAGGAATAATCCAACCAAAACGGTAATAGTTACGAATTAAACCAAAATAACCTTCCGATTTACTATCCGCTCTTTCTTGCTCAGTTTGCTCACCATAAAGGCTATCCCAATAACTGTCAGGGAAAGAAAAATTAAAGTGTACGCCAGAGATAATCTGCATCAAACTTCCATAGCGATGCTTTAACCCTTGGCGATATAAGTTTTTCATGCGGCCAACATTTGATGTTCCATATTCCGCTAACGGAATCTTATCTTCATCACTCACATAACACGGCATCGACATGGGCCACAATTTCTCATTCCCCATTTTAGTCATAGTAAAATGATGCACATCTTTTAATTGATTTAGCAATTCATCAACATCATTAGAAACTGGTGTAATAAATTCGAGTAAAGATTCTGAAAAATCCGTTGTTATCCATTGATTGGTTAAAGCCGAACCTAAGTCTTTAGGGTGAGGTGTTAGGGCAAGGTTATCATCAAGGTCGTATCGTAAAGCTTCACGCTCAATTCCGCGGCCAAATTGCTTAAAAGTCTGAGGATTACTTGCAACTTGCTGAAGTCGTGCAGAAAAGTCGGTCAAAATAGCACTCACTTATTGTGGTTTGAGATCCGAGTAGGATAGTCATTCTTGAAGAGAAATACCATCAGGAAAGCCTGATGGTAATATTAAAAAACAAGACACACGAATAAAAACACGTGCACCCTAAGCATATTTATGGGCATTAACGCTTAACTTCAAGGGGCTGAATAGGAATTCCTAATTTTTTTAGCTCCGGCGTTAAACGTTTAGCATCTCCCACCACAATGATCTGATAATCTTGTGGTTGAAACCATAACTTAGCGGCATTATCTAGTGTTAGCTTATCAACGGTTTGTAATATCTGGGTTTTTTTTACAATATAATCATCGGGTAAAGAATACTCTAGAATAGATGATAACAAACCTGCTTTTTGAGAGGGCGTTTCATACTTCAAAGCATCCTGTTGGCCTACCGCTTGTCGCATAAAATTAAGCTCATCGTCTGTCATCCCTTTCTCGCTGTAGTTTTCCATTTCCTGAATAAACTCATGAATAGATGCTGCGGTTGCATCGGCTCTAACTTGAGCACTAAACAAAACTAACCCTGTTTCTTTAGTCCCATAAACGCCACCACTTGCACCATAGGTATAACCTTTATCTTCACGTAAATTTTGGTTTATACGGCTATTAAAATTCCCTCCCAAATTATAATTTGAAAGCTGAGTTAGATACATTGGTCCCGTGGCATCATATGGCATACCAATACGAGCAAGACGAACAATACTTTGAGGGGCATTTGGTTGATCAACTAAATAAATACGTTGTGTTTTCGGCTCATTAATATTGCCAATAGTAATCATTTCCGGTGATTGGCCTTTTGATTTCCAACGCTGCAAAAATTCAAGACTTTGCTTGGTTTGAGTCGTATCGATATCACCGACCACCACAACATTCGAACCATCAGGAATATAATGCGTGTTATAAAATTGCTGAATATCTTTTAGTGTTAAACCATTAATAGAGGTAATGGAACCATCACCGTCACGACTGAATAAAGTATCTTTATAAAGCACTTGTTTAGTAGCTTGAGAAGCGAGCCAAGAAGGCTGTTGATGTGAATACACCAAGTTTTGAATACTTTGATTTTTTATACGTGAAAAGTCACTGGCATTAAATGCGGGTTGAAACAGCATTTCATCAGCAATAGATAATGTTTTCTCCAGGTTTTTGGTCAACGAAGTAATAACGAGACTCGACTGATAACCGCCTGATGAAAAATGGATACTACTGCCTAGCTGATCAAGTTTCTGCTGGAGCGCTTCACTAGAGTTTAGCTTAGTTCCTTCATTCAGCATTTGAGCCGTAAGATCCGCTAGTCCTTCTTTTCCTTTAGGAACATAACGGTTACCAGCAGGAAATGAAATTTTAATCGCAACCGTTGGGGTTTCACTCGTTTGTGTACCTAGCACTTTAATGCCATTCTCTAAATCAAAGCGATATAGTGGAGGCATTGTACCTGACACAGCATCCGATACAGGAGGTACAACTGAGCGGTCAAAGTTATCTTTCGGCTCTCTGATCTCTAATTGATCATCGGTAATTTTAGGATAACTAGGTAAATCTCTTGTAGGAGGTGTGTAATTTGCTTTTTTCACAGCCAATTGAGTCTGTGTTTTAGGAACAACACTTAACACCACTTTGTGTTTCTCACCCACAAATTGCTTATAAGCATCCTCGACAGATTTAGGCGTCACAGCTCGTAACTCCTCAAGATCCGTTTGTAAACGATCGGGTTGCCCATAAAAAGTCTGATTAGAAGCCAGTTGAGATACTTTACCACTCACACTTTGCAGAGCATAAATAGTGCCTGCTTCGGCTTGCCCTATAATGGCATCAAGTTGTTCTTGCTTTACACCATTTACTTTTACGCCATTTAAAGCTTGTAATAAATCTTGATAAATAGGCGTTAAGTTACCCTTTTTACCCGAATCTCCCATTGCATAGACATATAAAGTACACGAAAGCTCTGCACAATCTTGGAAGGCTCCTGCATCAATCGCTTTTTGAGTCTTAACTAACTTTTGGTACAAAATACTGTTTTTACCATCGCCTAAAATAGACGCAAGTGCATTCACTGAAGCTTCTGATTGGTCACCGCGAAATTGAGTAGGGAAAGCCATCATCACCATTGGTTGGCGAATTCTATCTTCTAGAGTGATAAAACGGTCTTGAGATAATGTAACGGGCTGCTTAGGAGCGATATCCACCTCTGGGCCTTTTGGTATGCTTCCAAAATACTTATTTACCCAAGCTAATGTTTTAGCCTCATCAATATCACCACCAATAGTCAGTACCGCATTATTAGGACCATACCAACGTAAGAAAAAAGCTTTAAGATCATTCACGTCCACTCGGTCTAAATCTTGTACATACCCAATTGTTTGCCATGAATAAGGGTGATTTTTAGGGTATAGCGCTTCCCCTATTTTTTCATAAACCAATCCGTATGGGCGGTTGTCATAATTTTGCCCACGTTCGTTTTTAACCGTATCTCTTTGAATTTCAAATTTACGTTGAGAAACAGCATTCACTAAAAAGCCCATGCGATCAGACTCTAACCACAACATTTTTTCTAATTGGTTCGAAGGTACTGTTTCAAAGTAGTTCGTACGGTCACGATTGGTTGTACCGTTGAGTGTCCCACCCGCTTCTGTGACAATTTTGAAATGTTGCTGATCACCCACATGCTCAGATCCTTGGAACATCATATGTTCAAAGAAATGAGCAAAACCTGAACGACCTATTTTCTCTCTAGCCGATCCAACATGATAAGTCACATCAACATGAACAAGTGGGTCAGAGTGATCGGGGGAAAGAATAACGGTTAATCCATTATCTAATTGATATTTTGAGTATGGAATAGATGCCGTTCCGGCCTCTGAAGATTTAGATTCAATAAAACGAACTCCTTGAGGAAGGAGCTCTGACGGTTTATTCAAGTTATCTTCGCTGGTAAATAACGAACAGCCAGCAAGCACCGAAAGGCATAAACCCATAGCCAGATTTTTCATCTACATCAATCCTTTAAATAACATGGCAAGGAAAACATAACGACATCCTTTACCTACACCAATAGCCAGCAAACAAAGCCAACTATTCATTCGTAGCCAACCGGCAGCCACACATAATGGATCACCCACAATCGGTACCCAACTCATCAATAAAGCCCAGTAACCATAGCGTTGAATCCATGCTTCTAGTTGTAGACCTTTATTTTGCTTTAATGTTCGATTTGGTAAAAATACCCCTAAATAATAATTAGTCATTCCCCCCAATGTATTGCCTAGGGTTGCGATAGCAATCACGGATAGCAATCGACTGTTTTCTAGATTTAAAGCAGCGTATAAACTTAACTCTGAACTTCCAGGAAGCAATGTTGCACTCAGAAACCCCGAAAAGAATAAAACCAACAAAGGATCATTCGTGAAAAAGACAGACCATTGTTGATAAAGTTCAGACACTAGAAACGTTACACTTGCATATCAAGCAAGATTTTTCCTCTTGCATGACCATTTGCCACTTTCACATGCGCATCGGCAACCTTATCCATTGCAAAACATTGTTCAACTTCAATTTTCAACATTCCTGCACTAACCCTCTCTGTCAGACTAGTTGTCGCGCTTAATATTCAACCATTAAACAGAGGGCGTGGAGTAACAATGAAACATTATTCAGCGCAAAGCAAAGAGTCGGCTCTTCAGAAGATGATGCCTCCAAATAATATAGCAATAGCCCAATTATCAATCGAGATGGGGATTGGTGAATCAACCTTGTATAATTGGCGAAAACAAGCAATTGATAAGGGGCATTTAGTGCCAGGTGATGGAAAGAATGCTGAGCAGTGGTCATCAGCAAATAAATTCTCAGTCGTGTTGGAAACAGCCTCTTTAAATCAAGCTGAGTTAGCGGAATATTGTCGAGGCAAAGGTCTTTATGTGGAACAAGTATCGGCTTGGCGAAATGCGTGTATAGATGCAAACGCTAACGTTAAAGAGCAAGAAAAAGCCTTCTCCACCGAAACAAAGAAAGATAAAAAACAGATCAATCAATTAGAAAAGGAGCTACGTCGAAAAGATAAGGCACTCGCTGAAACCGCAGCACTATTGGTGTTAAGAAAAAAAGCAAATGCGATCTGGGGGGAAGCCGAGGACGAATGATCCTCGACTCAGCTCGCATTCAAGCAGTTAAACTAGTTAATGAAGCTGTGAGTTCTGGTGCGCCAAAGTTTAAAGCTTGCCGTGAACTTGGGATCAGTGTCCGGACGTATCAACGTTGGACTGTTGACGGGAACATAAAAACAGATGGTAGACCAATATCTCAGCGCCCTGAGCCAAAAAATAAGCTATCAAAAGCAGAGAGAGATAACATATTAGCCATCGTTAATAGCGATGATTTTAAGAGCTTACCACCAAGCCAAATCGTCCCTACATTAGCAGATGAGGGTATTTATCTTGCTTCTGAATCAACATATTATCGTGTTCTTCATGAAGAAAAACAGCAAAACGCTCGCGGACGTAGTCAGATAAAAGAGAGAAAAGTACCGACGACACACTGTGCTACAGGGCCAAACCAAGTGTGGTGTTGGGATATTACTTGGTTACCAGGCCCCGCTAAAGGGCTGCATTTTTATTTATATTTGATACTCGATATATTTAGTCGAAAGATTGTTGGATGGGAAATTCATGATGACGAATCAGCAGAAAATGCATCAATATTAATTAAGAAAGCTCATTTAAAAGAAGGAGTTAAAGATAATCCTCTGGTACTGCATTCGGATAATGGAAGCCCAATGAAAGGCTCATCAATGCTTGAAACACTTTATAGTTTAGGTGTCGTGTCGTCTTTTAATCGTCCTAGGGTGAGCAATGATAATGCTTATGCTGAGTCGATATTTAAAACGTGTAAATATCGCCCTGACTATCCGTATAAAGGGTTTTCAACAATTGATGAGGCGCGTAGTTGGGTGTTGAAATTTAGCCACTGGTATAATTTTAACCACAAACATAGTGGCATCAAATACGTCAGCCCACATCAAAGGCATTCAGGATTAGCGGGTGACATATTGGCTAATAGAAAAGAAGTTTATCAAGGTGCTAAAGATGCTCACCCTGAGCGCTGGAGCGGTAATATCCGTAATTGGGATTTACCAAAAGAAGTGTACTTAAACCCTGAACAAAATAGTGTCAAGGCTGAGAGTGCATAACGTAGTGATCGCGACAACTAGTTTGACAAACACCGCTAATCAAACTCAGTAACTCTTCAAGCTGAGTCGTATCTGGTTCAACTAACATCCCCATACCAATAATGCCTAATTCTGCCGCATGTGAACACACCATAGAAGAAGTAATCGTAGGAACAGTGATCAATCGGCTACCAGGATGTAAGCAGTCCATCGCTTCAATCGCAATATCACCGCCGATTAAATCAATTAATACATCGACATTAGATAAGAATTTAAGGCTATTCTCTTTTCTATAATCAATAGCCGTAGCCCCTAAAGACTCCAGATAAGAGCGGTTTTCGTCACTACACGTTGCGTAAACTTTGGTTTTGGCTGCAGCTGCAATTTGAACAGCAATATGACCAACGCCACCGGCTCCAGCTAAAATCAAAACGGTTTCACCGGATTGAATTTGGGCTTTTTCAAGTGCTTGTGCGGCAGTTTGACCGGCTAATGGAATAGCTGCGGCATCTTTTAGTGAGATATCGTCAGGTACTAAGGCGAGTTCAGTTTCGGGAACGCACACGTATTGGCTATAACCACCACCACGCAATGGAAAGCCAATAAAGCCTGATACGGTATCATTTAAATTAAACTTTTTGCTTCCGATCCCTTGCTTTATTACCACACCTGAAATGTCATATCCCAAAGTCCACGGTAAGTTATTTTTATTGTGTTCAGCCGCCCAACCAATACCAGCACGAGTTTTCACATCTATAGGATTAACACCTGAATAAGCCACTTTTACCAAAACTTCCCCTGACTGTGGCTGAGGGATATCCGTTGTAAGGATATTAAGCTGCTCTGGGCCACCGAATTGTGAAATAACGATTTGTGCATTTGAAGGCATATATTGTTGTCCTTAAAAATATCTGACAGGCGATGAATCGTTTCAGTCTAATTTAACCGTATCTCATTGACCATTAACATTTTCACAAAATGAATATATTAATGAATCATCTTGCAACGCAATAATCCATGTCTAATGGTGAAATAGCAAAAAAGCCCTACACAAATGTGCAGGGCTTCAAAACATGGTGCGCGCGGGAGGATTCGAACCTCCGACCGCCTGGTTCGTAGCCAGGTACTCTATCCAGCTGAGCTACGCGCGCACTAATTCTTTTTTAGTTGTCTGTTCGTCATGATTAAAAGAACACTTTCGTATTGTATAACTTAACCAACATTTTAAATATGGTGCGCGCGGGAGGATTCGAACCTCCGACCGCCTGGTTCGTAGCCAGGTACTCTATCCAGCTGAGCTACGCGCGCACTGATAATCTTTTCAAACGTATTGCTTGTTTTAAAATTTATAGTTAGTAACTAAACTTACAAATGGTGCGCGCGGGAGGATTCGAACCTCCGACCGCCTGGTTCGTAGCCAGGTACTCTATCCAGCTGAGCTACGCGCGCATCGTATTTTGTAATGTTAACCTAACTTCTCTAATTGATGCTACCCAATTAGTTTTGAAATAATGGTGCGCGCGGGAGGATTCGAACCTCCGACCGCCTGGTTCGTAGCCAGGTACTCTATCCAGCTGAGCTACGCGCGCATCGTTGCTTTAACTTCATGTTTGTTAACTACATAAAATAAAAACATTTATTTCAATATCAAACTGGTCGAAACCAATTTAATGGCGGTGAAGGAGGGATTCGAACCCTCGATACGGCTACAAACCGTATACTCCCTTAGCAGGGGAGCGCCTTCGGCCTCTCGGCCACCTCACCACATTTAAATCATCAGAATGGTGCGCGCGGGAGGATTCGAACCTCCGACCGCCTGGTTCGTAGCCAGGTACTCTATCCAGCTGAGCTACGCGCGCATCGTTTCTGATTTCCCTATTTCTAGGGCTTTCTTAACGTATAGCTTTGGTGCAAATAAAGCGTTTAAGAAAAAAGCAAGAATGGCGGTGAGGGAGGGATTCGAACCCTCGATACGGCTACAAACCGTATACTCCCTTAGCAGGGGAGCGCCTTCGGCCTCTCGGCCACCTCACCGTCTTGCGGAGGCACATATTACTTTTTACCCAAAATATGTCAAACATTTTCTTGGGAAAAATCAGCAAAAACCGTTCAACAGAACAGTATTCAATCAACTTAGCTGAAATATGACCTATTTCACCTATTTATATTGATATATGCCTACGTATTCATAATTCGTATATTGAATTTAAAAACGTCAAATCAATAATTTGAACCACATATACTTAAGTAACTTATGACTAAAATATTAACGTACTAGTAAAATAGTGACTTATAACCCAAATGCCAACTTACTATAAAGCAAAGGCCAGCAAACGCTGACCTAGTTTCAAACTATATCAGAATTAGAAGTTACCTGTTGGGGCACTACCATTTCCTTTTTCAGCTTGAATACGCATGTATATTTCTTCACGATGAACCGATACTTCTTTCGGTGCATTTACACCAATTCGCACTTGGTTGCCTTTAACACCAAGAACAGTGACAGTAACTTCATCACCAATCATTAAAGTTTCACCAACTCGGCGAGTCAAAATTAGCATTCTATGCTCCTTGAGTAATCTCTATTTTTATTTCAATAACGTGTATTATCTATTAAAAGTCTTATTTTGGGTAAATAAACTTATCAATAAAAATGCATATTTTCGATCATTGGGTATTTATTGCTTATCCATCAATTTGAGTCAACTCTTAACCGATAGATTAATCGCATGAAATACAAAAAATCCATTTATAAAACCAATGAATAGTACCCATAGCCAATAAGCACTGTCTACTCGCTTTTTATCCATCATTTTCAGCTATCTAGTATATGCTGACTTCACTCGTTAATCTACCGTGGTAACGTTTCAGTTTATGTCACTAAGTCACAGAGTTTACTTTCAATACAAAAAAGCCTCCAACTTGGCTAACTTAACCATTGGAGGCTTTTTAATATGTAATTTGTGGGTTGAGGCTTATTTTACAAGCCAAAAACCAATTTACAGCTTTTCTGTTATCCAAGCTTCAGCAGAAATTAATGCCGCTGGAAGTGCAGAAAAATCCGTACCACCTGCTTGCGCCATATCAGGTCGACCTCCCCCTTTACCACCGACTTGTTGGGCGACAAAGTTAACCAATTCACCAGCTTTCACTTTATTGGTTAAATCTTTGGTTACTCCCGCAATTAGAGCAACTTTATCATCGGCCACATTACCTAATAAAATCACACCACTGCCAATCTGATTTTTAAGCTCATCAACCATACCACGGAGTGCTTTACTGTCTGCTCCATCCAATTGACTCACAAGAACCTTAGTTCCTGAAATATCTTTAACTTGGTTGATTAAGCTTGCACCAGCTTGAGAGGCTAACTTATCTTTCAACTGCTGTATTTCTTTTTCAAGCTGCTTAGCTTTTGCAAGCGTATCTGCCATTTTTTGTTCGTATTGAGCCTGTTGCGCTTCAAGAACATCCAATGCGGCCTCGCCTGTTACAGCTTCAATTCGGCGAATTCCCGCAGCAATACCACCCTCGGATGTAATTTTAAATAAACCAATATCCCCTGTATGAGAAGCGTGAATACCACCACATAGTTCAGTAGAGAAATCCCCCATCGATAAAACACGCACTTCATCATCGTATTTTTCACCGAATAATGCCATTGCGCCTTTCTGTTTTGCCGACTCAATGTCCATCACATTCGTTTCAACTTGGTGATTACGACGAACCTGTTGATTCACTAAACGCTCCACTTCTCGCAGCTCTTTTTCTGTAACTGCTTCTAAATGAGAAAAGTCAAAACGTAAATTTTCAGCACGTACAAGAGAGCCTTTCTGAGTAACATGCTCACCTAAAACTTTACGTAACGCTGCATGAAGCAAGTGCGTAGCCGAGTGATTAAGGGTAATAGCAGTGCGGCGTTCAACATCCACTTGCGCAGACACTTTGTCACCTTTTGCCATCACACCTTCAACAAGCTTACCGTGGTGAGCAATAGCATTACCTAATTTTTGAGTATCTTTTACTTCAAATAATCCTGATTCAGTTTTTAATACACCGGCATCACCACACTGACCGCCTGATTCAGCATAAAATGGTGTTTCTTCTAGGATGAGGATTGCCTCAGTGCCAGCGCTAATACTATCGACAGCATCAGCTTCAACAAAGATATCAACAATCGTACTTTCTGCTGTTACACCTGCGTAGCCACAGAACTCAGTATCAGCATCTGTCTTGATTGCTTTGTTGTAATCGGTACCAAATTGCCCCGCTTCACGAGCACGTTGACGCTGAGCTTCCATCGCTTTTTCAAAGCCATCTTCATCGATGGTAACACCACGTTCACGAGCGACATCATTGGTTAAATCTGCTGGAAAACCATAAGTATCGTAGAGTTTAAATACTGTTTCACCATCAAGCACTTTCTCACCTTGCTGTGAGTCCATTGCATCGATCGCTTCATTTAAGATTGCCATGCCACGATCAAGAGTTCGGGCAAAGTTTTCTTCTTCAATACGCAATACTTTTTCAACCACAGGCTGCTGTTTTTTGAGCTCTTCGCCAGCAGTTCCCATTACTTCGGCCAATTGACCGACTAGTTTGTAGAAGAAGGTACCTTGAGCACCAAGTTTATTACCATGACGAACCGCTCGACGAATAATACGACGCAAGACATATCCACGACCTTCATTGGAAGGCATCACCCCATCAACAATCAAAAATGAACATGAACGAATGTGGTCTGCCACAACACGTAATGATTGATTATTAAGGTCTTCGGTCCCGATCACTTCTGCCGCGGCTTTAATTAATGTTTGGAAAACATCAATTTCATAGTTGGAGTGTACGCCTTGCATGATTGCAGAAATACGTTCAATCCCCATGCCAGTATCAACAGAAGGCTTAGGAAGTGGTTCCATTGTGCCGTCAGCCTGACGGTTAAATTGCATGAATACGTTGTTCCAGATCTCGATAAAACGATCACCGTCTTCTTCAGGTGTACCTGGGCGTCCTCCCCAAATATGTTCACCATGATCATAAAAAATTTCCGTGCAAGGACCACAAGGCCCAGTATCACCCATTTGCCAGAAGTTATCTGACTCGTAAGCTTTACCACCTTTCTTATCACCAATACGTACGATACGATCAGCTGGAATGCCAATTTCTTTGTTCCAAATCTCAAACGCTTCATCATCGGTTTCGTAAACAGTAACCAATAATTTTTCTTTCGGAAGTTGCAGTACTTCAGTTAAGAATTCCCACGCATAAGCAATCGCATCATGTTTGAAGTAGTCACCAAAACTAAAGTTACCAAGCATTTCAAAGAAAGTATGATGGCGGGCAGTAAAACCAACGTTTTCTAAATCGTTATGTTTACCACCGGCACGAACACAACGCTGAGACGTTGTGGCTCTCGTATAATTGCGTTTTTCCGCGCCCAAGAAACAATCTTTAAACTGATTCATACCAGCGTTGGTAAACAACAGAGTTGGATCATTAGCAGGAACTAATGACGAACTTTCTACAATTTGGTGTCCTTTGCTTTCAAAGAACGAAAGGAACGCGCGGCGTACCTCGTCAGTGCTCATAAACATGCAATGCTTCCAGAAATATTTAAGATATAATTTTGTGCTATTGTAAAGGATGACGGGTATTTAGTAAAACAAGTTACCACCTTGGTTATTGACGCTAACTTGAATCAATCCGTTTGCTCAGCACTCGATAAAGCATAACGAATCTGCTCGAAGCTAAAACCTCGGTACTGTAAAAATCGAACCTGCTTAGCGTACGATTTTTGATCGAATGCTTTTTGGCCTTTAAACTTTTTTTCAGCGGTCTCTTTAGCCAGTTCGTACCAATCTTGAGGTTCTTCATCAAAGGCTTGTTCAATGACATTATCGGCGACTTGTTTCATGGTTAATTCTTGTTGAATTCTTCGCTTACCATGCCCTTTATAAACATGCTGCCGTATTTGACTTTTGGCGTATCGCAAATCATCCATCCAACCATTGCCAATGCAGTACTCTAGTGCTTGTTTTATGTCTTCTTCTTCAAATTCTTTTAATTTAAGTTTTTGTTGTAATTCAAATTCACCATGATCGCGTCGGCTCAATAGCTGCACGGCGACCTCTCTAGCCGACAATGTCATTTTTTTACGGAACATATCCATTCACCACGTAAACTTTTAAATGGGCTGAGATACCTAACTTCAAGTAAGAAAGGTATAAAAAAGCCCCGCGCTAGGCAGGGCTAATTAGTCAATTTTATATTGATCAACTCTATTTTTCTAGATGATTAAAGCTCTTCACCAGCTTCAGCTTCGACCACTTTTTCTTCTTCAATAACCACTGGAGATAGAAGCATTTCACGTAATTTAGTGTCAATCTCTAGAGCAATAGCTGGGTGTTCACGCAGATAATTACAAGAATTTGCTTTACCTTGACCAATTTTATCACCTTGGTAGCTGTACCAAGCGCCTGCTTTTTCAACAAGCTTATTTTTAACACCTAAGTCAATCAGCTCACCTTCACGGTTAAAGCCTTTACCATAAAGAATTTGAGTTTCAGCTTGTTTAAATGGCGCAGCTATCTTGTTCTTAACCACTTTAATACGTGTTTCGTTACCGACGACTTCATCACCATCTTTAATGGCACCAGTACGGCGAATGTCTAAACGAACAGAGGCGTAGAATTTAAGTGCATTACCACCTGTCGTGGTTTCTGGCGAACCAAACATAACACCAATTTTCATACGAATTTGGTTAATGAAGATTGCCATACAGTTAGACTGTTTTAGATTACCCGTTAATTTACGCATGGCTTGAGAAAGCATACGAGCTTGAAGCCCCATGTGACTGTCACCCATTTCACCTTCAATTTCAGCTTTCGGTGTCAATGCCGCCACTGAGTCAATAACCAAAACATCAATAGCCCCTGAACGTGCCAGTGCATCACAAATTTCAAGCGCTTGCTCACCGGTATCCGGCTGAGAAACAAGAAGATCATTAATGTTTACGCCAAGTTTCTGAGCGTAGATAGGGTCTAGCGCATGCTCTGCATCAATAAAAGCACAGGTTTTACCAACACGTTGTGCAGCTGCGATCAATTCTAATGTTAGTGTTGTTTTGCCTGAACTTTCAGGTCCGTACACTTCAACGATACGTCCCATAGGCAAACCACCCGCACCCAATGCGATATCCAAAGCAAGAGAGCCTGTAGAAATAGTTTCTACATCCATAGTGCGGTTATCACCCAATTTCATGATTGAGCCTTTACCAAATTGTTTTTCGATTTGGCCAAGTGCCGCCGCTAGAGCCTTTTGTTTGTTCTCGTCCATTATCATTCCACCTATCGGATGCGTTAAACTATTTCTGATTAAGATGTCTTTATTATACTGTTTGTTTGTACAGTGTCCATACCTGTGTGTGATTTTTTATTTGTATCGATATTTTATTCAGCAATATCCAATTGCTCTTCGAGCCTAGAAAGTACATGCCAACACGCCTGTAAGCGAACTTCAGCTCGGTCACCACTAAAACGCACGGTTTCAACCTCTCGTAAACCTTGCTTGCTTGCCCAACCAAAACAGACTGTTCCAATAGGTTTTTCTTCAGAACCACCACTTGGGCCTGCAATCCCACTCACTGAAATAGCATAAGTTCCTCTTGAATGAAGCAATGCCCCTTGCACCATTTCATTAACCACTTCTTCACTCACCGCGCCATATTCTTGCAATGACGATTCTTTCACATCAAGCATTTCTATTTTAGCTTCATTGCTGTAGGTCACAAAACTACGATCAAACCACATTGAGCTCCCTGCAGCATCAGTAATAGCAGAAGCCACTCCCCCTCCTGTACAAGATTCAGCGGTCACTAAAATATGAGATTGTTGTTTAAGCTTTATTCCAACTCTTTTGCTCAAAATATGCAATTCTGACAAGTTCATAAATATTCCTTACTGTATTCCCGCATGAATTGAACTGTTTTAAACACTCCTTTTTGTGACACTACTTAACTTTTACAATGAATGCATTGTTCAAAATCACACCCATGAAAATTAACAAATCCTATAAAGAGTGATTGCTTCTATACTGGTCAGTGAACTTAACATGCTTTGATTTTATAGCAATAGCGCTTTTATAGTCATCAGCTTTCTATACCAATAAGGACGTTATCATAATGAAAAAATTTGCTAAACAAACCTTGGTCGCACTGTCTCTGGCGATTTCTATCCCGGCCTTCGCCGCTAGTTATACCATCGGCACAGGAAGCCAAAGTGGAACATATTACCCATTGGGGGGGATTCTAGCCAAAATCTGGAGTGAGAATATTGATGATTTTGATATGCGTGCTGAAGTGACCGCTGCATCGGTTGAGAACACCATCAAAGTCGCCACGAATAAACAGTTAGTAGGCATCGCACAAGGGAATGTTGTACTACAAGCCAATGAAGGTACGAAACCTTTTCCTCGCAAAATGGATGTCGCCGTTCTTTTCGCACTTTACCCTAATGCGGTTCAGTTTATGGTGCCCGCCGATTCAGACATTCATTCTGTCGCAGACTTAAAAGGCAAACGCATCTCTTTAGGAGCGCCGGGATCGGGTACTCGCGTCAGCGCAGTCAACATCCTCAATACATTAGGCGTTAAGGAAAGTGATATTGAATCTCAATCACTTAACTACACCGCAACCACGAACGCATTAGCAAATGGGCAAATTGATGCCGGTGTGATCGTCGGCAGCCTAGGCGTTGGTGCAATCACAGAGCTTGCGTTAACACGTAAAATTCGCATTCTTTCTTTTAGTGCCGATGATATGGCTAAAATCATTAAAGCAAATCCCTCTTACCAATCTTTAAAAGCACCAGCGGAAACCTATAAAAATGTACCCGCTTTTACCACTCCTGCCGTTTGGAACGTTTTAGTTGTGAATAAAAACATGAATGAACATATGGCTTATGAAATGACGAAAGTAGCGTTTGATCATATGGCAAAAATTCGTCAAGTGGTTGGAGTAACTAAGTTCACCACGCTTGAAAATATGAATAAATTGTCAGGTATGGGGCTTCATCCTGGTTCACAAAAGTACCTAGATGAACAAATGAAAAAATAACGTTTCTTGTACCTTTAAAGTCATGAATAATTCTGTTCATGGCTTATTTCTTGCCTGTTTTTGGTTTTTTTCATATGGAGTTGAAATGACAAAACCCAAGCCTTTTAGTCAATTAATGACTGATTCTATTGTTTTCGTTGCTACTATTTTTGCCGTTGGGTTATCTGTGTTTCAAGTATGGCAAGGATTGCAACCGACTTTATCTGCTCCTGTATTTCGCCCTATTCATTTGGCATGGATTCTTTCTATTGCGTTTTTACTTTACCCCTTGATAAAGCCGGTAGGAAGATCAGCCAGTCTTTATCTATTATGCCGCTTACTTGATATTGTTCTCATTGTTGCGACTTGTTGGGCCACTTATCAAATTACAATTTTTGACTATGACGATATCAGTTTTTTGCTTGATGGATTACAACCTATCGATCAAATGGCTGGCGTTGTATT
This sequence comes from Vibrio casei, assembly GCF_002218025.2. NCBI lineage: Bacteria > Pseudomonadati > Pseudomonadota > Gammaproteobacteria > Vibrionales > Vibrionaceae > Vibrio > Vibrio casei. The sequence goes on from NZ_AP018680.1 coordinate 2,058,736, forward strand.
GATCGTTGCTCTTTTAGAGGCGACTCGCCGAACCGTAGGTTTTGTGATGGTGTTCATTGCGGGCTTATTCTTGGCCTACGCCTTCTTTGGTGATGTACTACCAGCAGGCGTTGCCAGTAAAGGTTTTTCTTTAGAAGAAGTGATACGTTTTCATATTTTTTCAACCAATGGCGTATTTGGAGCGCCATTGGCTATCGCCGCTGGCGTTGTGTTTATGTTTGTTTTATTTGGCGCATTTTTGCAAGTTACTGGCGCTGGACAGTTCTTCATTGACGCAGCCTTTGCGGTGGCAGGTAAATACCGAGGTGGCCCAGCTAAAGCCAGTGTTTTAGCCTCGGCTGCATTAGGTTCTATCTCTGGTTCCGCCATTGCTAACACAGTAACAACTGGCGCTCTGACTATTCCAATGATGAAGAAATTAGGCTATAAACCCGAGCAAGCAGCAGGCATCGAAGCGGCCGCCTCAACCGGTGGACAAATTATGCCGCCAGTCATGGGGGCAGGGGCATTTGTCATGGCGCAATTTACCGGCATTCCTTATAGCGACATATTATTAGTTTCAATTGCACCAGCCATCCTCTACTTTGCTAGTACCTTACTTTATGTACATTTAATGGCATGTAAACTTGGGTTACAAGGTATGAGCGTGACCGAAAAAATAGGCGTTGTAATGAAGAATGGTTGGCATTTCTTAGTGCCATTGGTGTTTATTACGACCCTGCTTTTAATGAGTTATTCCCCTGTTTTAGTCGGCATTGCTGGTTGTGTAGCCATATTGGTGGCCGCGATGATGCGTAAACATAGCCGAATTACTTTTCCTGTGTTCTTACAAGGCATGAAAGAAGGTGCAACTTCAGCGGTACCTATTTCTGTGGCTTGTGCGACAGCAGGTATCGTCGTTGGTGTAGTCGGTCAAACCGGAATTGGACTTCAATTCACACAATTCTTAATTGCCTTATCCGGTGGTTACTTATGGTCTGCACTCGGATTAATCGCCATTGCAGCGGTCATTTTAGGCATGGGTCTCCCCGTCACTGCCGCCTATATTGTTCTTTCCGTCATGGCCGTTCCTGCGCTCAATGATTTCGGGTTAGGTTTATTAACCGCACATATGATTGTGTTCTGGCTATCCCAAACCTCAAATGTCACCCCCCCTATTGCTTTGGCCGCATTTGCTGGAGCTGGTATTGCTGGTGCATCCCCAATGAAATCGGCAATTCAAGCCTTTAAGCTTGCTCAAGGTTTCTTCATTATCCCTGCAATGATGGCCTTTTCTGGCTTAATTTGGCTTGATGGAGAAATATCGCATTTCTTTATAGGGATCATTACCACGCTTGGTTTGATCTTTGCGTTTGCGGGCGGAATTGAAGGTCGATTAATAAAAAAACTCAATTCTATCGAGAGAGCGTTATTATTGATTCTCGCACTTGGCATTCTATTTAGTGATGATATTTATCGTCTAGTCTGCTTAGCATTAGTCGTCATTATTATGACTTTAAATGCTCGTAGACCTGAGGCCACAACCGCTTAACGTTTTATTAGTGATGCTTATAAAATAGTGTTTACTATTGGCTTACTGTGCTGACTGAATGCAATTACATTTAATCGGCACAATAAGCCATTTTTATCCTCTTCCCCCTCTCTTTCCATTGCTTTCTACCGACATGAAAAATATCATGTCTCATTAATTAGAAATAACTTGGGTGATAAGCGTGGCCAAAACAGAAACTCATACTCCAATGATGCAGCAATATTTACGTTTAAAAGCGGAAAATCCAGATATTTTGCTGTTTTACCGTATGGGCGATTTTTATGAATTGTTTTATACCGATGCCAAGCGCGCTTCTCAGCTATTAGATATTTCTCTAACCAAACGTGGAGCTTCCGCTGGTGAACCAATTCCGATGGCAGGTGTTCCTTATCATGCTGTCGAAGGTTATTTAGCTAAGCTCGTACAATTAGGTGAGTCGGTTGCCATTTGTGAACAAGTCGGAGATCCCGCGACCAGCAAAGGCCCCGTTGAACGTAAAGTCGTTAGAATCGTAACACCCGGTACCGTAACCGATGAAGCTTTGCTGCCTGAACGGGTTGATAACCTAGTGGCGGCAATTTACCAGAATGGTGAGAAATTTGGTTATGCCACTTTGGATATGACTTCAGGGCGGTTTCAGTTGTGCGAACCAGAAACCGAAGAAGCAATGCAAGCCGAACTGCAACGCACCTCCCCTAAAGAATTACTGTACCCTGAAGATTTAATCAACCTACGACTATTAGAAAAAATCAAAGGCCAGCGTCGTCGCCCGATTTGGGAATTTGAACTCGATACCGCCAAACAGCAACTCAATATGCAATTTGGTACCAAAGATTTAATTGGCTTTGGTGTTGAGAACGCTGATCTAGGTTTGTGTGCCGCAGGGTGTTTGATTCAATATGTGAAAGATACGCAACGTACCGCCTTACCGCACATCCGCTCACTAACATTCGACCGCCAAGATGATTCTGTCATTTTAGATGCCGCGACTCGCCGTAATCTAGAGATTACGCAAAATTTAGCGGGCGGTACCGACAGCACATTAGCCGAAGTTCTCGATAAAACGGCCACACCGATGGGGAGCCGAATGTTCAAGCGTTGGTTACATCAACCAATGCGTAATAACAAAGCGCTCAACCAACGTTTAGATGCGATCTCTGAAATCAAAGATGAGGCTTACTTTGCAGAACTTCATCCTACCTTAAAAAGTATTGGCGATATTGAACGAATTTTGGCACGGCTTGCCCTACGCTCCGCTCGCCCTCGTGATTTGGCACGCTTACGTAATGCGATGCAACAATTACCAGAATTAGCCGATATTACCCACAGTTTTAAACACGATTATTTACAAAAACTGGCCGATTACACCAAACCAATGGACAGTATTTGTGAACTATTAGAAAAGTCCATCAAAGAAAACCCTCCCGTCGTCATCCGTGACGGTGGTGTATTGGCAGATGGCTATAACTGTGAATTGGATGAGCTGCGTAAACTTGCCAATGGCGCAACTGAATATTTAGAAAAAATGGAAGCCGATGAGCGAGATCGTCATGGAATTGATAGCTTAAAAGTTGGTTATAACAACGTACATGGATTTTTTATTCAAGTCAGCCGAGGGCAGAGTCACTTAGTACCGCCACATTACATTCGCCGCCAAACGCTCAAAAATGCCGAGCGTTACATTATCCCTGAACTTAAAGAACACGAAGATAAAGTACTCAACTCCAAATCCAAGTCACTCGCGTTAGAAAAACGCTTATGGGAAGAATTGTTTGATTTGTTAATGCCTCATTTAGAAAGCATGCAGAATTTGGCTTCTGCTCTCTCTCAATTAGATGTTTTACAAAACCTAGCAGAACGCGCCGATAGTCTCAATTACTGTCGCCCAAGCCTTACGACAAAACCAGAACTATCCATTAAAGCAGGCCGCCACCCAGTGGTGGAACAAGTACTCGATGTTCCCTTTATTGCCAATCCGATCGATTTAAATCAACAACGCCAAATGTTAATCATTACTGGCCCTAATATGGGGGGTAAATCAACCTATATGCGTCAAACGGCGTTGATCGCTCTATTGGCACATATTGGCAGTTATGTACCCGCAGAATCAGCCACCATTGGCTCTATAGATCGAATTTTCACTCGAATTGGCGCACAAGATGATTTGGCGTCAGGCCGATCTACTTTTATGGTAGAAATGACCGAAACTGCCAACATTCTGCATAATGCGACCAAAAATAGCCTAGTCTTAATGGATGAAATTGGCCGTGGTACTAGCACTTATGATGGCTTATCACTGGCTTGGGCAAGTGCTCACTGGTTAGCGACGAAAATAAAAGCAATGACATTATTCGCCACTCATTACTTTGAACTAACCGAATTACCGAGCCAAGTAGTCAATCTTGCTAATGTACATTTAGATGCCATTGAACACGGCGACACTATTGCCTTTATGCATGCAGTACAAGAAGGTGCCGCAAGTAAATCCTACGGTTTAGCGGTAGCAAGTTTAGCGGGAGTACCTAAATCCGTTATTCAGCAAGCAAAAATAAAATTACAACAACTGGAAGCGCTCGGATATCAAAAAGCAACCCACTCGAAAACAACTGCCTCTTCAATCGCCGTTATTGCAGAGCAACAGCTTAGTTTAATACCTGAAAGCAGCGAAGTTGAGCAGGCATTAATGAAAATAAATCCTGATGATATGAGTCCACGGGAAGCGCTTGAGATACTTTATCGCTTAAAGACCCTTTTACCTTAGGCCGTAAAATATATTCGCTTAAGATTTAAAGCTGTCATAACCTGAAAGAATACTATGAATCAAAAAAGGGAAGCACTACGCTTCCCTTTTAAGTTTAAGATGTTTGCTCTATTAAATTATTCGTAATCAGCGTTAAACAAAGATTCCATATTCAAACCTTGCTTCGTTAAGATCTCTCTTAAACGACGCAGCCCTTCAACTTGAATTTGACGAACACGCTCACGAGTTAAATTAATTTCACGACCAACTTCTTCTAAAGTGGATGGCTCATAGCCTAAAAGACCGAAGCGTCGAGCAAGAACTTCTTTTTGTTTCGGATTTAATTCATCAAGCCAATCAATCAAAGACGACTTAATGTCATCATCTTGAGTTGAAAACTCAGGATCCGAATTGTTAATGTCGGGAATAATATCTAATAAAGCCTTTTCACCATCGCCCCCAATAGGTGTGTCGACTGAACTCACTCGTTCATTAAGACGCAGCATTTTGCTGACATCTTCCACTGGCTTATCTAGCTGAAAGGCGATTTCTTCTGCTGTGGGTTCATGATCCAGCTTTTGAGCTAACTCACGAGCCGTTCGAAGATAAATGTTTAGCTCTTTCACCACATGAATAGGCAACCTAATGGTGCGGGTTTGATTCATTAAGGCGCGTTCAATGGTTTGTCTGATCCACCACGTTGCGTAAGTTGAAAAGCGGAACCCACGTTCTGGGTCAAACTTTTCAACCGCACGAATCAAGCCTAAGTTACCTTCTTCAATAAGGTCAAGTAGTGCTAAACCACGGCTGTTATAACGGCGAGAGATCTTAACAACAAGGCGTAAGTTACTTTCAATCATTCGCTTACGGGCGGCGATATCACCACGCAATGCACGGCGAGCATAAAGGACTTCTTCTTCAGCGGTAAGGAGTGGTGAAAAGCCAATTTCACTTAAGTAAAGCTGAGTCGCATCAAGGCTTTTCGCCGATACTTCGTACTCTTCTTTTACTTCATCTTTTTGTGAAACCGAAGCGGCTTCAACCGTTTCAACATCAAATTCATTATCATCAATGTTGGTCGTTTTGATTACTGCATTGCTGATACTCATAAGCGCCTCCCCTTGGCGAATTAAGTTAGCAAGACATAACAGCTTAATATGTCATTATTGTAAGTCTTTTTATTCCAAATAGCGTTCAGGATTCACTGACTTACCTTTGTATCTAATTTCAAAATGTAAACGGACACTGTTTGTACCAGTACTGCCCATTGATGCAATTTTCTGGCCAGTTTTTACCGATTGCCCTTCACGAATTAATAAACGATCATTGTGAGCATAAGCACTCAAATATTCATCATTGTGTTTAATAATGATTAAATTTCCATACCCTCTTAACGCATTCCCAGCATATACCACGACACCTGATGCGGTAGATACTACGTCTTGCCCTCTTTGCCCTGCAATATCGATACCTTTATTGCCTTGCTCACCAATTGAAAACTTACTGATTACTCTACCTTTTGTTGGCCAAACCCAGCGTTCTACCTTGTCGTTTTTAGATGTAGTTTGGGTGACACTATTGTTAACATTTTGTTTACTTTCAACCTCAACATACTCCTTTGCTTTGGATTGCACAACTGGGGATGTTGATTCTTTCCTTGATACTTTAGTCGTAGAATTTGAGGTGTTTTTCTTAGATATTGAGGCCGTTTGGCTATTACCAGCGCCAGTTCCATCAAATGAAGGTGGGGTATAAACTGGACGCCAAAGGTTCAGTTTTTGTCCTGGATGAATAGTATAAGGTGCCTTTAGATGGTTATAACGAATAATATCATTCACATCTTTATCGGCCAAAACGGAGATGACATAAACGCTATCGCCTTTTTCAACAACATAATAACTGCCTTTATAGCTCCCCCTATCGTCTTTTGATGGTTGATAAGAACAACCAGCCAAGAAGAAAAAGAAGACCAAAGATGTCAAAAAACGTTTAATCAATACCAAGGTTTATATCCTACTCATTAGGCTAGCTCACCAGAAATAAGAGGCACAAACCTCACCACCTCTACCAAAGTAGAAAGACATTCACCATTTCGTTTTTCAATTTTTATCAATTCTTGATGTTCATCACCAATTGGTATAATCAAAATCCCCCCTTCTGCTAGCTGTTCTATGAGTTTATCAGGCACATGCGATGCTGCAGCGGTCACAATAATCGCATCAAATGGACCTTTCGAGATCCACCCTTGCCAACCATCACCATGTTTTGTTGAGACATTATAAATATCAAGATGTTTCAATCGTCGCTTCGCATCCCACTGCAAAGACTTAATTCTTTCAATGGAATAAACATGATCAACTAATTTAGAAAGTACAGCGGTTTGATAACCAGACCCAGTTCCAACTTCAAGCACTCGACTATAAGGCTTTAAATTCAATAATTCGGTCATTTTGGCAACGATATAAGGTTGAGAGATCGTTTGGCCTGCACCAATAGGCAAAGCATTATTATCATAAGCTTGATGACGCATCGCTTCAGACAAGAAGTATTCTCGAGGCAGCGCTCTCATTACCTCTAAGAGATGATGGTCTGAAATCCCTAAGCTTTCTAGGAACGTCACTAATTGATCTGCTTTGATATTGTTCATATTGCCTGTTCGTTATTTCTTAGTATGAATGGATTGATTATGGATTTACCCAAGCTCGCATGTGTTGCATTGCTTCATGTGCTGTTAGGTCTACTCTTAGTGGCGTGATTGACACTTCACCTTTTTCAATGGCATAAAAATCCGTACCTTCTCCCGCATCCGCTTCTTTACCTGGAGGACCTAACCAATAAACTTCTTGGCCTCGAGGATCAAGTTGCTTGATCATATTTTCAGCATGATGCCGAGCACCAAGTCGTGTTACTTGCGTTCCTGCAAGTTGTTCAAGTGGTAAGTCTGGTATATTAATATTGATCAGATATTGGGATGGAATTGGATTCTTTACATGCTGTAAAACCATATCTTTTGCAACGTGCGCAGCAGTATCAAAATGTGTTTTACCAACCAAAGAGATAGCAATGGATTGAACCCCTAAAAAATGTCCTTCCATCGCAGCGGCGACCGTACCTGAATACAGAACATCATCACCAAGATTTGCACCATGATTGATACCAGACACCACTAAATCAGGCATATCGTCCTTCATTAATTCATTCAAAGCAAAGTGCACACAATCGGTAGGTGTGCCTTGAACCGAATATACATTAGGGCGAACTTGATTAACTCGCAATGGTGTTTCTAATGTTAAAGAATTAGATGCACCAGAACGGTTACGATCAGGAGCCACAATCACAACCTCAGCAATCTCGGATAGAACCTGCGCTAATGTATTCATTCCCAGAGCATTAACACCATCATCGTTACTCAATAAAATTTTCATCAACTTCCCTATATTTCAAAGTAATACCACCAACGCACAATCAATTCATTCTATTTAAGCTCGATGGGAATAACACCTAACATACGTATTTTAGTTGCTATAAACGCGCTCAATTTCGATTTCTTTCACCACTTCTCGTAAAACAGAGGTCGCAAAACTGCCCGACGGCAAAGAGAATGAAACCACCACATCACTGCCTTCAACTTGCCAGGCCATATTCTCTGCGTATAAAGCGACTGAACGACGATCATGACGCATACGATTACCACAAATAAGCTTCATGAGATCCGGCTCTGAATCCAAAATAGGCTTCTCTAACTCTTGAGCTTTTCCCATTGTCGGTAAGGCATTATCTCCGGCTAACGCGGCAGTTAATTGAACGGCTTTTTTATCAAGCTGTTGCTGCAAGACATCAAAATTACTGCTATCAACCACCTGTGGTTCACTATTGATGTTGTGTACAATATCGCCTTCAATTAATTGATTAAAACAATTCTCTTCAATGCGATGAGATAAAATATGATTAAAAATCCATGAGCGAGCCGTGGACAGATATAAGCTGCGTTGGTTTTGATTACGAGTTCGAACATTGTTGCGACCCCAACGGCGAGCTTCAGATAAGTTATTTCCTTCACGACCGAAACGTTGAGCACCAAAGTAGTTGGGAACCCCTAAAGATTGAATTTTTTCTAAACGGGCTTCAACATCGTCGACGTTAGTGACATCCACTAAGCGAATAACAAAAGCGTTCCCTACTAAATCACCAGGGCGTAATTTTTTATTATGACGCGTGGTTTCAAGGATTTTCACCGCTGGATGCTGCGCTTCAAATTCAACAATATCAAATTCATCCCCCACCTTTGGAAGGTGAACACTCAACCATTGCTCTGTCACCGCATGGCGATCTTTAAGCCCAGCCCAACTAATATGTTTAGATAACACACCACATGCTTTCGCTAATTCATTGGCAACATAAGCGGTATTTTCGCCTTCTTTACGAATCTTAACCATGAAGTGCTCACCTTCACCAGAAAAGTCAAAACC